>JAOEVD010000015.1 GCA_028383305.1 Candidatus Puniceispirillum sp. | reverse complement strand
ACACAGCCGCAATATGAAGCCTTTATTGACGCGCTGTTAACCGGTGAAAAAATGTCATTCAAGGAATGGGAAGAAAGCACCCCCTATTTTGATGGCTGTATGCCAATTGAAATCATGGCGTCACGCGGGCGCGAAACGCTGCGTTGGGGGCCAATGAAACCGGTTGGCCTTACCAATGCACATGACGGGTCTCGCCCCCATGCGGTTATTCAGCTTCGTCAGGATAACGCGCTTGGCACGCTGTATAATATGGTCGGGTTTCAGACAAAGCTGAAACATGGCGAACAGGTGCGCGTGTTCCAAACGATTCCGGGTCTTGAAAATGCACAATTTGCAAGGCTTGGCGGATTACACCGTAATACCTTTATCAATTCGCCGCGTCTGCTTGACCCGCAATTGCGGTTGAAGGCGAAACCGAAATTGCGCTTTGCTGGGCAGATTACTGGCGTTGAAGGCTATGTTGAATCGGCCGCGATTGGTTTGCTTGCTGGCCGAATGGCCGCAGCTGAGATGCTTGGCAGTGAATGGATTGCCCCGCCAGCTGATACCGCGCACGGCGCGCTTCTTGCGCATATTACCGGCGGTGCCATGGCTGATAGTTTCCAGCCAATGAATGTCAATTTCGGCCTGTTTCCTGAATTGCCGGTTAATGAGCGCGGGCGGCGACCGCGTGGGCGTGATCGCAAAGCTGCTTATGCCGAACGCGCCTTGACCAAATTGGCCGCATGGGGCAGTGCGACAGCGGCGCCATAAGCCCGATTGCGAAAATCTCCCGCTTTTAAGATTCAAATTACTTTGATAAGCGGAATTACTTTGGTGGTCCAAATAGCTGCCATGCCAGCATTTTCCACACCAGCGCCGGATGATTGGCATCTGCATTGGGGCGTTGCATATAGCGAAGCCAACAAGCCGCCAGATACAGAAACGACCGTTTTTGCCCAGTATCATCGTGGCGAAGTGAGATAATTTTTTGCCTGTTCAAGGGCGCTGTTGTATGCGGTTCATACCCGCGGATCGCGTGATGCAATTGATGGCCAATATTGGTGGCAATTGCCGATTGCGCCGCCTGCCCCATATGTTTGGCGACAAGCGGACAAACCGCCGCCCAGCCGTCACTATTGTCGCGATTTTCATCATGGCAGGCGGTTTGCCAATGGCCGATTAAATCAATAATGTCTGACTGTAACCCATCATGGGTGTGAAATTGCGCATGCAATTGTGTGACAAGCGGGGCTGTTTGGGCGGTGCTGTCAGATAAGGCATCAACCCACCATTGAACGCGGATTGCGGCAAGAAGTGACTCGCTTGGGATGTGAAGCGCCGAATCAAGCGCAATCGCAAGATCAAATATCGAGGCGGCAAGAGATTGGTCATTGGCAGGTTCAAACATCAAACAAAGCGCCAAAGGACGGCCAAACGGATGATCGCTATCACGCAATGCAGCTAAGGCGGTTTTGGCGTTAACGGTCATGCAAACCAAACCGTGCGAAAAATTGTTTAGGCAATGTCATAAAGGCCGGTAACGGCATTGCGCCCCTCGCTCATCAGCACATTCCAGGTGCGGCAAGCCGCCGGCGTTGACATAACCTCAAGCGCAATCCCATGAAAGCGAAGTGCCGCTGATAATTTGTTCATTGGATCCATTGGTGCGCCGCCAACCCCAAGAATAAACAAAGGCGGAAAATCATCGCCGAAATGCGGCAAAAGATCATCAATCACCAATGTTTCGGGTTTAGCTGGAGGTGTCCAGCTTGCCGTTTGGCGCGGATGCACCAATACCGAACCGCTGTAGCGTTCACCGGAAATGCGAAAAATATTGCTGCCATAGCCATGGATCAATTGCAGATCACTGCCACCGTCAAAGCTGCGGATATCAACAAGGTCGCTTGAGGCGTCACGCGGTGACTTGAGGCTAGGTTGTTTTGGGCTGGGTGTTTTAGGTTCGTTCATATTCAGGCTTTTCAACGCCGTTTTCGTCATCGTCATCGCCGCGTTTAATGTCAAAACGTGACAAGAGACCAACAGCGACAAACACTGATGAATAGGTGCCAATCAAAACACCCCAGATCATCGCAATGGCAAAATCACGAAGCACCGCACCGCCAAAAATCACAATTGCCGCCAAAGCAAGCAAGGTTGTGACCGAGGTCATAACGGTTCGTGATAGGGTTTCGTTCAAGGATTTATTCAAAATATCCCTGAGGCTATAGGATTTATAGCGGCGTAGATTTTCACGAACACGGTCAAACACCACAACCGTATCATTGATCGAATAGCCAGCGATGGTCAAAATCGCTGCCACGGTTGCCAGATTAAATTCAAAATTTGTCAGCGCGAAAAGCCCAATCGTTGATAACACATCATGGGTAAGCGCCAGAATCGCAGCGATGGAAAACTGCCACTCAAACCGGAACCAGATATATACCATGATGGCCAAAAGCGCACAAACAACCGCCAAAATGCCTTTTTCGGCCAGTTCAGCACCAACCGTTGGCCCGACAAATTCGGTTCGGCGGATGTCATAATCGCTGCCAAGCGTGTTGCCAACAAGCTGGATTGCAGCGATTTGCGCCTTTTCGTCACCATCTTGGCGTTGAATTCGGATCAGGATATCGGTTTCGGTACCAAAGCCTTGAAGGCTGATATCGCCAAGACCCAAAACTTTAAGATCGCCACGAAGACCTGAAATATTGGCAGGGTCTGTGTTATGGCGCGCTTCGATCAGAATACCGCCTTTGAAATCAATGCCAAGATTCAGCCCGATAATGGCAAAAAGCCCAATCGATCCGGCGACAAGCAATGACGATAAAATAAAGGTAAGCCGATAGAGTTTCAGAAAATTGATCGACGTGTTTTCAGGAACAAGTTTTAGACGCATCGGTTAGAACCCTTCTTAGAGAACAAGTCTGGTGGGGCGTTTACGTTCAACCCAGAAAACAATGAACAAACGTGTCACCATAACCGCAGTAAACATGGATGTGGCAATGCCAATGCCAAGCGTGACAGCAAAGCCCTTAATTGGCCCTGACCCGAAAATATACAGAAACAGCGCGGCAAATAAGGTGGTTAGGTTCGAGTCGATGATTGTTGAAATGGCACGCTGATAGCCGCTGTCAATCGCCGCAATGGCCAACCTACCCTTTGATAATTCTTCGCGGATACGCTCAAACACCAGAACATTGGCATCAACCGCCATACCCATTGTCAAGACAATACCGGCAATGCCTGGAAGCGTTAAGGTGGCCTGCAAGGCCGATAGCGCCGCCACAATCAAAATGATGTTCACGGTTAGCGCAACAACGGCAAGCCCGCCAAAAAAGCCATAGCTGGCAACCATATAAATGGCGACAAGGATAATGCCAATGACCGCCGCAATTTCACCAGCGGCAATTGAGTCTGCGCCAAGGCCGGGGCCAATCGAACGTTCTTCAAGAATGATCAACGGGGCTGGCAAAGCCCCTGCCCGCAGGACAAGCGCCAATTCGTTTGTTTCGGCAACGCTGAAATCGCCAGTGATTTGCCCGCTGCCAAAAATCTGCGACTGAATGGTGGGGGCTGATACGACCTTGCCATCAAGAATAATCGCAAAAGGACGGCCAATATTTTCGCCAGTTACCTTGCCAAACCGGCGCGCACCGGCTGCGTTTAGGGTAAAGCTGACCGCTGGGCGGTTATTCTGGTCAAAAGTTGCCGTTGCCCCATCAAGCATTTCACCGCTGACCATAACGCGTTTCTCGATGACATAGCTTCGACCACCATTACTGGCGCTTTCCATCAAAACGCTTCCCGGTGGCGTGCGGCCACGCTGGATGGCTTCGGTGGCGCTAATTCGCATATCAACAAGCTGGAATGTCAGTTTTGCCGTACGGCCAAGAAGCCGTTTTACCGCTTCTGGATCATCAACGCCCGGCAATTGAACCAGAATCCGATCAAGCCCCTGTCGCTGGATAACCGGTTCTTTGGTGCCTTCAGGGTCAAGCCGCCGGCGAATGATCTCGATCGATTGTTCAACCGTGCGTGTTTGCATCGCGGTAAGTCCGGCCTCATTGAAGGCTAGGTGGTAGGTTAACCCATCATTGCTAACCGTGTATTCATTGCCAAGATCGGTAAAGATCTGATTTGTCTTGGCGGCATCTTCTGGATTGCGAATTTGCAACGAAACGGTTTCATTGGCAACGGCAAGCCCGCTAAAGCGAATTTTTTCGGCGCGGAAATCACGCCGCAATGTTTCGCCAGTATTTTCGAGCCGTTCCTGCTTGACCGCATCAACATCGACGCGAAGTAGAAGATGCGACCCGCCTTGAAGATCCAAACCAAGATTAATCTGTTTGCCAGGTAAAAAATCTACACCAGCACCGTCATCACCGCCAATAAGATTTGGCAGCGCAAAGATAATTCCCAAAACGGCAACCATCACAACAAGCAGTTTTTTCCAAAGCTGGAATTGCAACATGACGATAATACTCTTGGCTAGAGATAAGGAAAAACAGCTTTACCCTTTAGGCTTTTCCGGCAATCACCGAATCTGCCTTAAGTGATGGGGCTGTTTATCCAGCGATTTACTTTGCTGGCTTGGCTTTGACTGGCTCAGCTTTGACTGGCTCGTTTTTGCCTCTTACATCGGCAATCATTGCCCGCACAATTTGAACCTTTACGCCTGTGGCAATTTCGACATCAACCGTATCAACGTCATCAGTGACCTTGACCACTGTACCTGTCAGGCCGCCGGTTGTGACAATCTTGTCGCCACGGCGGATCGAGGCCAATAACTCACGATGCTGCTTGGCGCGCTTTTGTTGTGGCCGGATCAACAGGAAATAGAAAATAACCATGACGAAAACGATTGGCAGCAAGCCAAATCCGCCTTCTGCAAAGCCACCTGACTGCGCAAATGCTGGGGTAATAAACATCTCTGAATGTCTCCAATTTTCTTTGAAAATACTATGGGGGAACATAAACGCCCTTGCGCTTTGCTGCAATGACCCATATTCCCTTTTTATACAGTTTCCACAACAATAGTGACTGAACCGAGCAAAAAATGAACAAGTCTGACCATACAGCCCTTCTTCTTGGCCAATTAACCCGCATTGCAGACGCGCTTGAGCGCAAACATCCAATCGATTTGGCACCTGACGCCCTGCCACAGGCTGATGCCTATGTCTGGCAATCCGATATTCGCCAGCTTGTTCCCGTTGCTAAGGTAAACCGGCTTGATATTGGTCTTTTAAAGGGAATCAATGAACAGCGTGATGATCTATTGTCGAACACAATGGGCTTTGTGCAGGGCTTTCCGGCGAATAACGCGCTGTTATGGGGCGCGCGCGGTACCGGCAAATCATCATTGGTCAAGGCGGTTCATGGAACGGTGATTGCGCGCGGGCATGATCTTGGGCTTGTTGAAATTCATCGTGAAGATATTGCCGATTTACCATTTTTGATGGCGTTTTTGGCGCAAATTGACCGCCATTTCATCATTTTCTCGGATGATCTTGCCTTTGAAGGCGGCGAAAGCACCTATAAATCGCTAAAGGCAGCGCTTGAGGGCGGCATCGAAGGCCGCCCTGACAATATCGTTTTCTATGCCACTTCCAACCGGCGGCATCTGATGCCGCGGCAAATGATGGAAAATGAACGATCAACCGCAATTAATCCGTCTGAAACAACCGAAGAAACCGTCTCGCTGTCTGACCGGTTTGGTTTATGGATCGGATTCCATTCAGTTGATCAAGATACATATCTTGAAATGATTGATGAATATGTCAAGTTTTACAATATTAAAGCAGATGGTATTGATATACGCCATGAAGCACTAGCATGGTCAGTTGGTCGTGGTTCACGATCGGGTCGGGTTGCATGGCAATTCATTACCGACCTTGCCGCACGCACCAAAACATCATTGCGGCGTTAGATGTGATAATGATTTTTGCGGTTAGGAAATCAGATTTCGCGGATCAACAGGTTGACGCGATTTTCTGATTTCAAAATGCAATTGCGGGCTATCGACGCGCCCTGACCTGCCAATTGTACCAATAGATTGACCAGCGTTAACAATGTCGCCTTCTTTGACGCTGATATCACCAAGGTGGGCATAGGCGGTGATGATGCCACCATCATGCTTGACCAGCACCAACTTGCCAAAGCTTTTGATATTGGTGCCAACAAAGGCCACGCGGCCTTTCGCAGCGGCGCCGACCGATACGCCTTCGCTGGCGGCGATATTCACGCCATCATTATGAACGCCGCGTTGTGACGGGCCAAATTCAGCTATGATTTCGCCCTGCACCGGCCATGTAAAGCCAGAACTGCCAGCAAGTGATGGCGCAACAAAACGTTTGCGCGGGGCGGCTGGAACGCTGGTTTTTGTTGGCCTTGGCTGGGCAATATTGGTGCCGCTGACCCCATCTGGCAAACCAACATCAAGAACTGAAAAATCAAGGCTGTTCGGTAATTGCAGCTTTTGCCCGATTTTCAGTTCAAATGGCGGTGCCAGATTATTGAGCTGGGCCAGTTGATACTGGCTGACAGCATAGCGTTGCGAGATGACATAGACCGAGTCACCCGGGACCACATTATGGGTGCGGCGCGGCACCAGCTTTAGCGCCTGCCCTTTACGAAGATTATAGGGCGGCTGCAGGCCATTTGCCTCGATTACAGATTGCGGCGTTACCTGATAGCGCGTTGCCACGGCATATAATGTATCATTGGCACGCACCTTGACCATTTGACTTGGCGGAATGGGTTCAACCGGTTCGCGCAATGGCGCAACAACCAATTTGGCCGGTGTCGAACGGTTCAAGGATAAATTTGGTGCCTGACAGGCTGCAAGCAAACTGGATATTGCAACAAACCCAAAGGTCCAAGCGCAGGACTCAAATCCGGTTTTGCGTTTTTGCGGCATTTATTCACCCTCAATCAGTGGCACAAAGGTTATCGGCATCAAGGCGACGCGTTCAAACCCAGTTTCATGCCGTGTCACCACAACAAGCGATTGCGCTTTGCCATGACCCTCTGGCGCCACCATGATGCCGCCAATTTTAAGCTGCTGCAACAAAATGTCAGGAATTTTATCACATCCGCATGTCAAAATGATCCGATCATATGGCGCAGCCTCGGGCCAACCCTTTGATCCATCACCAAAACGAAAGCTGATATTCGATATGCGAAGGTCACGAAGCCGGTTTTCAGCATCAACAAGTAATGGACGAACGCGTTCCATCGAATAGACGCGCCGACATAAATGCGACAGGATCGCTGACTGGTAGCCACTGCCGCATCCGATTTCAAGAACCAGTTCACGCCCGCCAAGTTTCAAAGCTTCGGTCATTCGCGCCACAACATAGGGCTGGCTTATGGTTTGATCATAGGCAATGGGAAGCGATGAGTTTTCATAGGAATGATGGCGCAATGCTGGTGGCACGAATAATTCGCGCGGTACCGATTCCAATGCTGCCAACACCCGCGAATCTAGAATGCCCATACCGCGCAATGTCATGATTAACTGCGCTTTCTGGGGTTGGAAATGACCTGTCATAAAATGCCTATTTTGCCGCCGCTATATCTAATATCGGCAATTGATCAAGCAAGTGATGCGCGGTGACATCCATCATCAGCGGCGTTAGCGAAATCCAGCCATCATTCAGCACGGCGCGGTCGCTTCCATCGCTTGTTTCCGGATCACTATGCAAAGGACCAAGCCGGTAGTGATTGGGCGCGCCACCATTGATAACGACATCGCCAAGCTTGTGCCGGTCAATATGCGCCGGTTTCACCCCTTTGATGCTGGCCGGATCGGTTTTGGGGAAATTGACATTCATCACCGTACGCGGCGGGATGCCTAAATCCAGAATATGGCGGATCACCTGCTCGCCATAAAGGCGGCTTGCGGCGTAATCAACCGGGTCCTCGCGGCCATGTCGTTGTGATAGCGCAATTGCTGGCACGCCAAGTAATGAGGCCTCCATCGCACCGGCAACGGTTCCCGAATAAAGAATATCATCAGCAACATTCATGCCGTGATTGATGCCGGTAAGTACCAGATTTGGCGCGTGATCAAGGATTTCAGCCATGCCGAAAATGATGCAGTCGCTTGGTGTTCCTGAACATCGAAAGGTTTTTGGCGCAATTTCTTCGATCACAACATCGCGCCGAAGCGTGATTGAGCGCGACGCCCCTGACCTGTTTTCACTTGGCGCAATGATCCATATATCGTCACTCAAAGCTGTCGCAATTTCACGAAGGATTGTGATGCCAATCGAATCAACACCGTCATCATTGCTAATTAGGATGCGGCCGACAGGCTTGTTAGATATGGCTGCCATCAGGCGCTTGCCACCAACCGGTCGGTTCCCATATAGCTATGCAGGGCTTGTGGCAGAAGAATGATGCCATCTTCCTGCTGGCCATTTTCCAGAATGGCAATCAAGGTACGGCCAACCGCTAATCCGGAGCCATTCAAGGTGTGTAAAAAGCGGGTCTCGCCGGTTTCAACATCGCGGAAACGCGCTTTCATACGGCGTGCCTGAAATGGCCCACAATTCGAACAGGATGAGATTTCGCGATACATGCCGCGGCCTTCGTCCTGACCGGGCAACCATACTTCCAAATCATAGGTTTGTTGGGCGGAAAAGCCGGTGTCACCACTGCAAAGTTTGAGCACACGATATGGTAATTCCAGTTTTTGCAAGATCGTTTCGGCGCAAGATGTCATCCGCTCAAGTTCATCTGCCGATTGATCGGGATGCGTAATTGACACCATTTCCACTTTGGAAAATTGGTGCTGGCGGATCATGCCTCTCGTGTCACGGCCAGCCGAGCCAGCTTCTGACCGGAAACATTGGGTATAGGCGGTCATGCGCAATGGCAGAACCGCACTGTCAGTAATCTCATCAGCCACAATATTGGTTAGTGGCACTTCGGCGGTCGGAATTAGCCATTTATCGTCAGTGCGATAGAGATCTTCGGCAAATTTTGGCAATTGGCCAGTGCCGGTCATTGTTTGGCTGTTGACCAAGGCTGGCGGCAAGGTCTCTACATAGCCAAATTCGCCTGTATGTGTGTCTAGCATAAAGGCCGCCAAGGCACGTTCCAACCTGGCTAGCTGGCCAGACAGTACAACAAATCTTGCGCCCGCCAATTTGGCACCAAGCGCAAAATCCATAAGCCCAAGCCCCTCGCCCAAAGCCACATGATCCTTTGGCGTAAAGCGAAAGCTGGGAATATCACCAATGGTGCGGATTAATTGGTTTTGATCTTCATCATCGCCATCAGGCACCGATTCATCGAGAAGGTTCGGCAGCTCAATAAGCCGTGATTCCAGACTTTCGGCAAGGCTGGCTTCTTCAGTTTCAAGGTCTGGCATTTTGGTTTTGATATCATTGACCTCGGCGATCAAGGCATCGGCATCGCCGCCTTTGGCCTTAAGCGCGCCAATTTCCTTTGATGCTTGATTGCGGCGCGATTGCAGTTCTTGAATTTGCGCCTGCAATGCGCGGCGATCACTGTCGGTTTTTAAAATCTCACCCGCCATAGGGGCAAGCTTGCGCCGCTTTAAAGCCGCATCAAAGGCATCAGGGTTTTCACGGATAAAACGGATATCATGCATTTTTAACTCGGTTTATTGGTCAGTTGCGGATCAGGATAGCTAGTCGCAATTTGTATGCCGACCGTCAAAGTTGACCTGCGGCGCATAACCTTTGTATCAACTATTATCGAATTCATTATTTTCAGGTGGGCTCATCAGCCTTGCCCCAAAAATGGATAATTCGTAAAGCAGGATGATGGGAACGGCCAATAGCAACTGTGAAATCACATCGGGCGGCGTTAGAATTGCAGCAACAACAAAGCTAATGACAATTGCGATTTTGCGCTTTTCAGCTAGCCCTTGATGCGTGACCAGTCCTGCGCGTGCCAACAAAAGCAAAATAACCGGCAGCTCAAAAGCAAGTCCAAAAGCAAAGATCAACCGCATCATCAACGATAGATATTCACTGATACGCGGCTCAAGTTCGATTGCCAGCGCGCTGTTATCGCCAACCATCTCAAATGACACGAAGAATGCCCATGCCATTGGGGTGACAACATAATAAACCATCGCCGCACCAAGGGTAAACAGCACTGGTGTGGCAATCAAAAACGGTAAAAAGGCCTTGCGCTCGTTTTTATAAAGCCCGGGGGCCACGAATTTCCACAGCTGCATGCTGATAATTGGAAAGGTGATGCAAAGCGCGGTGAAAAAGCCAACTTTGATTTGTGTGAAAAACCCTTCATGGAGAGCGGTGAAAATCATCCGTCCGCCACCTTTGGCATTCAAAATTTCAGCCAGTGGCGCCTGCAAAAAGACAAACACCTGATAGGAAATGCTGTTGCTTGTTGTGCCGGGTAAAGGGGCAACGCTGACCAGGAATAAAACCAAAAAAACGCCAAGCGCAACTCCAAGCCGGTTTCGCAGCTCGGTCAAATGGCCGATCAGTGTCATACGGCCTTCAGCCAACCCTGAATTATCTGCGTCTTGCTCTGCCATTTTGGCCTAGCTCCCGGTTTTCGTTTTTGTGTCAGAAGATACGGCGGCTTTGGCATCATCTTCCGGCGCTTGATTGATTACCTCGGCAAAACCGTCGCCAGTTGTTCCTGCAAGATTGCGAATTTCGCCAACATCATCCTGCAAACCTGTTTCAGTTGCCGACTTTCTCAAATCTTCAACCGAGTCTTTCAGGTTTCCTGCAGGATCAATCGCATCGGCGACGCCGGCCAGATTGCCGCGCTTGACGTCTTTCAGCGTGCCTTTTAGATCGCCAAGTTCGGCGTCATCGGCCATATTCTGCATGCTGCGCGAAAAGTCGGCCGCCATTGAACGCACCTGACGCATTACGCGGGTAAAACCACGTAGCATCTTGGGAAGTTCCTTTGGGCCAACCACCATGATCAGCACAAAGGCAACAACCAAGAATTCCCAGCCGCCAATATCAAGCATTATCTGCTCCTAGCGCCTATTTCTTGGCGGCTTTTTTAGCAGATGCTTTTTTGGCTGTGGCTTTTTTGGCTGCCGCTTTTTTTGCTGCTGGCTTTTTCGCTGCCTTTGGCGCCTCTTCGATGGCTTCGGCCTCTTCGCCCGCGTCTTCTTCAGGCCCCTTCAGACCTGTTTTAAAGTTACGCAAGCCTTTGCCGAAATCACCCATGATCGCTGAAACTTTTCCTCGGCCACCAAAAAGCAGCAGAACAACGGCTAGAACAACAATCCAATGTAAAATACTGAACGTACCACCAAACATAGTTTAGGTCCTCATTTAAAATTCATTTCAGCCACCGGAAAAACCAACGGCCTTTTTCCCTCGCACTATAGACAGGGCTTTGGCTGTCTACAAGAAGTCCTTGGCAAAACCGGTACAGAAAAGTGACAAATCTGTGAAAAAACCAAATGTTTTGGCGATTATGGTTTTACTCTTGGCTTATTCAGCCCCATTTCCGGCAGCAAAAACAAATGCCTGTGCCGGATCAACGCGAACCCGAACCTGACTTCCAACTTCAATCGAGTTCAAACCGGGTATGCGCGCGTGAAGATGAAGAACATCCCGTCCCGTTGGCACCGATAAATGGATTAGTGATGCACGGCCTAGCAAGCGTGACTCCATCACCTCGCCAATGACGCCATCATTGCCAGCATCAATCAAAAGCGCTTCATGCCGGATCACAACACTGGCAGCGCTGCCATCGCTTAAGGTTTTCGGCGCGCTAAATTCGCCAAGCGCGGTAATCACCTTATCCTTGGCAACAATGCCTTCAATACGGTTCACTTCGCCAAAAAATTCAGCAACAAAGGCACTGCTTGGTTGGCAATATAGATTCACTGGACGGCCGGTTTGAACGACATGGCCATCGCGCAAAACAACAATCCGGTCCGACATGAACATCGCCTCTTCGGCATCATGTGTCACCATCAGCGCTGCGGCATTTGATGCTTTTAGTACATGCAACATCTGGTCACGGATACGCTCGCGAAGGCGGCTATCTAGACCGGCATAAGGCTCATCAAGAAGGATAACCGCAGGTTTTGGGGCAAGCGCCCGCGCCAGCGCAACGCGTTGTTGCTGGCCCCCCGACAATTCATGCGGATACATATCGCTAAGATCGTCAATGCCAACCTCACCAAGCACATCAAGCCCGCGCCGTGTCGCTGCACTGCCTTTTTCGGTAAGACCAAAGACCACATTTTGCAATACGGTCATATGTGGAAATAGCGCGTAATCCTGAAACATGTAACCAATGCCGCGCCGTTCGGGCGGCTGGATGTAATCAGAAGACGAAATAACATCGCCGTGAAGGCGAATGCTGCCATGTTGGGGTTGTTCAAGCCCTGCTGCCAATCGCAGCAAGGTCGTTTTACCGCACCCAGACGGTCCAAGCAGAGATATAACCTCGCCTGGCTGAACCTTGAAACTGACATCACGAACCGACAGGCTGCCGTTATAGGCATGCCTGATATGTTCAAATTCAAGCATGTTCATCTCCGTCATAACCGGCTTCTAACAATCCATCTTCCAGAAAATCGGCGTCACTGTCATCTTCATCATCAAGATCATCACTTTGCGGTGGATGATCCATCAAAGCGCCAAGAATTTGGCCTTTGCGAAGCAGGCCTGCGGCTTTCAAATCATCCATTCCTGGTAAATCACTAACATCGGCAAGGCCAAAATGATCAAGAAAGGCTGGAGTGGTTCCCCATGTTAACGGGCGGCCCGGCGTCCGGCGGCGGCCGCGTGGTTTGATCCAGCCAAGTTCAAGCAAAATATCCATAGTGCCTTTTGACAGGCTGATCCCGCGAATTTCTTCAATTTCGGCGCGTGTGATGGGCTGGTGATAGGCAATGATCGCCAAAACTTCCAGCGCAGCGCGGGAAAGTGGCCGTTCAACCTGTTTATGTTGGCTTAATCTTTCGGCAATTTCGGCTTTGGTGCGAAACGCCCAGCCATCACCGACCTGGCATAGTTCAATGCCGCTTGTTGCATCATAACGCAAAGAAACGGCGGCAATCACTTCGGCAAGATTAATATTTTCAGGCAAATGCAAAATCAGCTCGCGTTCGCGAATTGGCCGATCTGAGGCAAAAATCAGGGCTTCAATTGTGGCGGCGCAATCTTGCAGCGGTGACAGCATCGTCATCTTAGTCTCTAACCTTCATATATAGCGGCGCAAAATGATTGTCTTGGCGCAGTCTTAGCACGCCTTCGCGTGCCAATTCCAGTGATGCGACGAAATGCGACGCCGTTGCCGATCGCAAATCCATCGGTGATTGCAGGCCGGCTGGCAGAAAATGCTGCAAAACCGTCCAATTCGGGCTTGACCCAATCAGGTTGCGCAACCGTTTTGCCGCCTCTTCAACCGAATAAAGCCGGGTCGAGGCAATGGTCAGCGTTTCGGCATCTTCGGTTGAGCGAATATCACCATAGCATGATAGCAAATCATAAAGTGATGCTGTCCAGATCGCTTGGTTGGTATTGGCAAATTGTTCGGGTGCGCCACGAGCAAATCGTTGTTGCCCCAGTTTGGGCAGTGATGACAGGCGTTTGGCAGCTTGCTGCATGGCTTCGAGCCGCAAAAGCTGATAGCGCAACGCATCCGCCATATCGACCATTTCTTCAGCTTGCTCAGGCTCAGGGTCAGGCAATAAAAGCCGCGATTTCAGATAGGCAAGCCACGCCGCCATCACCAGATAATCGGCAGCGATTTCCAGATCGAGTTCACGAACATTATTCACAAAGCTGAGATATTGTTCGGCCAATGGCAAAATAGCGATTTTGGTCAAATCAACCTTTTGATCACGTGCCAGTTTCAGCAATAGATCAATCGGCCCCTCAAACCCGTCAAGATTGACAAAAAGTGCCAGCTGCTTTGGCCGGTCTGTGGGGCTTTCATCGGCGGTGAATGTGTCTTGGAGGTCAGTCATAATCGCTGTAATAACGCCAGTTCTAATTTGGTGTGAAGTTTTCGGGATTGCCCCTGATTTACGGGCTTGGTGCGGTATATTTCCGCAAAAAACAATCCTGACCCGACCGCCGCAAAACGCCACAAATCTTATCGGCATCAGGGCGCGGTAACGGGGCACTGACAATGCGATAGAAAATACCATTACTGCCGGTATCAACCGACATCGTTTCAAGATTGACATCTTGTAGGCGCGATTTGTGTTTCTGTGCCAAAATTTTTGCCATTTCAGTGGCTTTTTCTGTATTACGAAACGCGGCAAGCTGAATCATATAAAGTGGCTCATCACCTTCAATCACGATCACCCGCTTTTTGATCTTTGAAGTGGTGTCTTTATCTGCTTTGGCCGCAGCAGGCTTTTCCTTAGCCGGTTTTATTGGCTTGGCACTGGTCTTGGCATTGGCCGCTGTTTTGGTGTCTGCCACAGTTGCATTTTTTGCCACAGGCTTTGCTTTTGGCAGAGGTTTTTTGGCTATTTCCTTGGCTGGTTCCTGGGCCGCTACATCACCGCTAGTAACCATTGCCTTATTGCCAGTGTTGGACTGGTTTTCACTGGTTGCTACGAGTGTTTCCAAAACTGATTTTGCTGCGGTTTTGACTTCGGTAACCGGCGGTGGTTCCGGGCTTGGTGATGTCGGGCGCAGCGTTTCGGTTTGATCATCGGCTTTGTTGCCGCCTTTCAGGATATCAACAACAAGCAAATCTTGGTGATCGACCGCCTCACCGCCCGGATCCAAAGGCTTTACCTTGATCGGCTCGCCAATCGCTTTGACCACCGTAATATCTGTAACGGTTTTTGAAATCAGGCTTGGCAACAGAAAGTAAGTTGTGCCTCCAACAATGGCGATGATGCTGGCAAGGATGGCAAACCATCCCCAATTGACGCCGCTAACCTGTTGGTCTTCATCGCTCATTTTGTACTCTACATTTCTTCTAAGGCGTTAATTGATAACACATTTAAGCCGGTTCGAATAACGAAACTTGTTGCTTGAACAAGTTGCATTCGGGCAGCTGTCGTTGCCGCATCATCGTTGAGGATAAAGCGCAATGATGGATTTTCCCGACCCGCATTCCATAATGAATGGAACCGGCTTGCAAGATCGACAAGATAAAAGGCAATCCGGTGCGGTTCATGCGCGCTGGCAGCTGATTCAACCAGCTTTGGCCAGCCAACCAGCATTTTAACGACAGCCAGTTCAGCAGGGTCGGCAATCAGGCCAAGATCTGCCGTTTTGGGGATTGTCCGGTCTTTTTCAAATTGCCGAATAACCGAACAGGCGCGGGCATGCGCATATTGGACATAGAAAACCGGATTATCGCGTGATTGTTCGGTTACTTTTGCAAAATCAAAATCCAACGTTTGATCATTGCGCCTTGTGAGCATGATAAAACGAATCACATCAGCGCCAACCGCCTCGATCACATCTTCAACTGTAACAAAAGTACCAGCGCGTTTTGACATTTTGACTGGCTGTCCGTTATCCAGCAAATTCACCAGCTGGCATAATTTGATATCAAGCATGTTCTGTATACCCGATAAGGCGGCAACCGCCGCGGTCATGCGTTTCACATAGCCGCCATGATCAGCGCCAAAAATATTGATTAAGGCGCCGCCAGTTCGCTCTAACTTGTCAAGATGATAGGCAACATCAGCAGCAAAATAGGTCCATGTCCCGTCAGATTTTTGCAAAGGCCGATCCGTGTCATCGCCAAATTCGCTGGCTTTGAACAGCAATTGTTCGCGCGGTTCCCAATCTTCTGGCTCTTTGCCTTTTGGTGGCTGCAAAACACCGTGGTAGAGATGGCCGTCTTGCTGCAATTTATCAATTGCACGCCCAACCGCCCCCGAATTCACAATGGCGCGTTCTGATGAAAACTGATCCATTTTGATGCCAAGAGCCAAAAGATCGGTTTTGATTCCTTGCATGATAGCGTCAATGGCAAAGCCGCGCACAGTCTCAAGCCACTCGGCTTCGGGCTTATCAAGATAGAGTTCGCCATCACGGGCGGCCAATGCTTGCCCCACATCTTTGAGATAAAGCCCTGGATATAGACCAGACGGAATAGCACCGATGTCCTGGTCAAGCGCCTCGCAATAGCGAAGATAGGTTGACCGCGCCAAAACATCGACCTGCCCACCAGCGTCATTAATGTAATATTCCCGCGTGACGTTCCAGCCACAAAACTCCATCAACCCGGCAAGCGCATCTCCAATCACCGCACCGCGGGCATGGGCAGCATGTAAAGGGCCGGTTGGGTTTGCCGACACAAATTCGACATTCACCGGCTCGCCTGCCCCAATATCGCTTTTGCCATAGGTTAAATTTGCAGCAAGAATATCGGCAATTTCGCGTGTCCATAGACGTGATTCAATCGTGAGGTTCAAAAATCCCGGACCAGCAATATCAACGCTGTTCACCCCATCAATTTTTGCCAGCTCAGTAGCAAACAAGGCAGCAAGATCACGCGGTGATTTACCCGCCTGTTTGGCCAAAACCATCGCCGCATTTGTGGCAAGATCGCCATGGCTTTCATCGCGCGGCAACTCAAAGACAACACGGCTTGTATCAATATCGCCAGATAGTAAATCGGCGAAAACAAGCTGGTTGATAATGGCTTGAAATTCAACTTCAAAGAATGAAAAAATATTCATGTAATCGGGTCTTTTCTCTATCCGCAAACAGGATCTATCGTAAAATGGGGCCAAGATCGAAAAGGCGTTCATGTTCGATAATGGCATAGCGGTCGGTCATTGAGGCAATATAGTCGGCGATAATACGTGCCCGATCGCTATTTGTCATGTCGCTCAGGGCTTTTCCACCACTAAATTGCCAGTCACTTGGCAATGTGTTGGGTTCGGACATAAACAAATCAAACAGATCTGTCACCACCCGTTTTGCCTTACTTGTCATACGGTTCACTTTATAATGCCGCCACATGTTTTTGAACAGAAACCCGCGCAAGGTTTCCAGATCAGCTGCCATGCCCGATGAAAAGCCGATCACTGGCATTTTGTGATTGCGGATATCATCTGCATGCTTGGCCTGCAATGCCGTTAGATTGCCAGCCGATACG
Organism: Candidatus Puniceispirillum sp.; assembly: GCA_028383305.1. Lineage (GTDB taxonomy): Bacteria > Pseudomonadota > Alphaproteobacteria > Puniceispirillales > Puniceispirillaceae > UBA3439. The sequence continues at coordinate 43,471 of JAOEVD010000015.1, read as the reverse complement.
CCAAGCATATCCTCGACAAAAACCGAAATTAACCGCCGCACCAATTCATGGGTGATCCGGCTCAATTCTAAATTGCCGTGATTTTTTTCGATATCTAACAGCGCCTTTCCCACCTGTGGCAATGGTCGTATATCGTCGATGCTGAATAGGCCAGCACGAAGCGCATCGTCAAAATCATGCGAAAGATAGGCAATATCATCGGCCAGATTCGCCAGTTGCGCCTCGGCTGATGAATGGCGCTCGAGTTGCAAATCCATATTTTTATCAATGGCGATAATGGCTGGGCGAAGCGTGGTGCGATCTTTGATGGCACCATGATGTTTTACAACACCTTCAAGCGTTTCCCATGACAGGTTCAGCCCGTCAAAACCGGCATAGCGCTGTTCAAGCTGGGTTAGCACCCGAACCGTTTGTTCATTATGGTCAAAACCGCCATGCTCAGTCATCAGCCGGTTAAGTGCGTCTTCACCAGCATGGCCAAAAGGCGTATGACCCAGATCATGCGCAAGCGCCACGGCTTCGGCCAAATCATCATTCAGCTTAAGCGCCCGCGCCATTGATCGTGCGACCTGCGCAACCTCGAGTGAATGAGTAAGGCGCGTCCGGAAATAATCGCCCTCATGATAGACAAAGACCTGTGTTTTATGTTTTAGCCGCCGAAATGCGCCTGAATGGATGATGCGGTCACGGTCACGCTGAAATGGTGTGCGGCTGGTTGGGGATTGATGTTCCTGCTCATCCAAAAAACGGCCGCGGCTTGCCGGTCCATGACTGGCATAGACCGCTAGGGTACGATGTTCGATATTTTCAGTCACATTGCACCTGTTCATTCATGCGTCTTGGCAACCCCACCAAAACTAATGGCTGGTGATGCAATTCTTGGGTAATATTGCCCAGATTTCAAATCAATGTAGGCGTTGCGGCAAAAAACCGCAATCGTTGCGCAGGGCAATCAATTGGCTTTTTGCCTTGGCTTGTCTGTTAACCTTGATTTGCAGGCAATCTGGAGCCATATTCAAATAAGCGAAAAGCAATCAGCAAAAGGCCGTCAAATGAGCGAACAAAGCAATATGGAAACCAGCGCACCCGCCGCGATACAGCCAAATGCTGGCGTATTCGGCCTAAGCTTGTCAGCCGCTGAACGCATTCAGCATATGCTGAGTGGCGAGCCTGAGGGCAGCTTTTTCCGCGTTGCGGTGCTTGGCGGCGGCTGTTCGGGCTTTCAATATGATTTCAGCATCGATCAAAAGCGTAATGATGATGACATCGTATTCACCGCGCATGGGGTGGATGTAGTCGTTGATGATATGTCGATCGAGTTAATTGACCATGCCGAACTGGATTATGTGCAGGATTTGATGGGATCATATTTTGCCGTGACCAATCCGAACGCAACCGCATCTTGCGGCTGCGGCACGTCTTTTTCTGTTTAACCATCATGCGGGTTGCCAGCTGGAATGTGAATTCAATCAAGGCACGGCTGGATATTGTAACCGGTTGGCTTGCGACTGATCCGTGCGATGTCTTGTTAATTCAAGAAACAAAATCGCAAGATGTGAATTTCCCAATTGATGCGTTTCAGGCGATGGGATGGCATGTCGCCTTTCATGGCCAGAAAAGTTACAATGGGGTGGCGATTGTAAGCCGGTTTCCGATCGACGATATTGTTATGGGGCTGGAAGGCGACGCCGAAGATGAACAGGCACGCTATATGGAAGCCACCATTAATGGCTTTCGGGTGGCAACAATTTATCTGCCGAATGGCAATCCAGCACCCGGCCCCAAATTTGACTATAAACTTGGCTGGATGGCGCGTCTTCAAGCCCGCGCCCTCGCTTTGCTAAATGATGAAAAGCCGGTAATTCTTGGTGGTGATTTTAACGTCATTCCCGATGATATCGATTGCTATGATCCCGCAGGCTGGGCTGGTGATGCCCTAACAAGACCCGAAAGCCGAGGCGCGTTTCGCAGCCTTCTTCACAAAGGCTATGCCGATGCGCTTCGCAGCCTGAATCCAACGGGCGTTTTTTATAGTTATTGGGATTATCAAGCTGGTGCGTGGCAGCGCGATCATGGCGTGCGGATTGATCATTTATTGCTGTCGCCCGAAGCGCTTGACCGGCTCGAAGATGTTGGAATTGATCGGGCACCACGCGGGTTGGAAAAACCATCTGACCATACCCCGATTTGGTGCCAGCTTCGCGCCTAGCCACGAAATTTTCAATCGTCCCAAACAAAAAAGCTGGATCAAACTGATCCGGCTTTTCGCATTTCTGGTTTGGTTTTAGATATCAGCATACATATGGGTCTCTGCCTTGCCGCCCGGATGGGTTAAAGCACCCTTCTCGGCTGACCCAACGGTTTGTGCATATTTCCAGATGGCACCAGCATTGTAATCGGTTCCACGCGGTTTCCATGCTTCGCGTCTTTTTGCCAATTCGACCTCATCAAGATCAACTTCAATTGTTCCTGTTTCTGCGTCGATAATGATGATGTCGCCATCTTGCAACAGGCCGATCGGTCCGCCTACGGCCGCCTCAGGCCCAACATGGCCAACACAAAAGCCCCGCGTTGCACCAGAGAAACGACCATCAGTGATCAAAGCAACCGTATCACCAGCGCCCTGTCCATAAAGCGCCGCGGTGGTGGCCAGCATTTCGCGCATGCCCGGACCGCCTTTTGGCCCTTCATAGCGAATCACTAAAACATCGCCTTCTTGATAGTCACGGCGTTCAACCGCAGCAAAAGCGTCTTCTTCACAATCAAAACAGCGGGCTTTGCCGGTGAATTTCAGGTTTTTCATGCCAGCAACCTTAACGATGGCACCTTCAGGGGCAAGATTGCCGCGAAGTCCAACAACGCCGCCTGTCGGTGACAATGGTGCATCGGTTGTCCGAACCACGTCCTGGTTTGTCGGGAATGTCACATCGGCCAGATTTTCGGCAATGGTTTTGCCGGTAACAGTGATGCAATCACCATGCAGGAACCCACCATCAAGAAGGGTCTTCATCAAAACCGGAACGCCGCCAATTTCAAACATGTCACGCGCCACATAACGCCCACCCGGTTTCAGATCGGCGATATAGGGGGTTTTCTTGAAGATTTCGGCAACATCATGAAGGTCGAAATCAATACCGCATTCCGATGCCAGTGCAGGCAAATGCAAACCGGCATTGGTTGATCCGCCTGAGGCTGCAACAACAGTTGCGGCATTTTCAAAGGCTTTGCGGGTCAGAATATCACGCGGCCGAAGATTGGCACGCACAAGATCCATCACGATGCGGCCTGAATGATAGGCATATTCATCACGCGATTCATACGGTGCTGGTGCGCCTGCTGAACCCGGGATGGCAAGGCCAATCGCCTCGGATACACACGCCATTGTATTGGCGGTAAACTGGCCGCCACATGACCCTGCGCTTGGGCAGGCAACGCATTCCAGCTCGTGCAAATCTTCATCAGACATATTGCCGGCGGCATGTGCGCCAACAGCTTCGAAAACATCCTGAACAGTGACGTCTTTGTCTTTGAACCGGCCAGGCAGGATTGAACCGCCATACATAAAGACTGATGGGACATTCAACCGCGCCATCGCCATCATCACACCAGGAAGTGATTTGTCACAGCCAGCAAGACCAACAACAGCATCATAGCAATGGCCACGAACGGTCAATTCAATCGAATCGGCGATCACTTCACGGCTGACAAGCGATGATTTCATCCCTGCATGACCCATGGCGATTCCATCGGTAACAGTAATGGTGGTAAATTCGCGTGGGGTGCCAGCATGTTCGCGAACACCGCGTTTGGCAGCCTGTGCCTGACGCGCAAGCGCAATGTTACACGGTGCGGCCTCATTCCAAGTGGAAACAACGCCAACAAGCGGCTGGTTGATTTCTTCTTCGGTCATGCCCATCGCATAGTAATATGACCGGTGTGGTGCCTTTTCAGGACCGACCGAAACATGGCGGCTTGGCAAATTGCTTTTATCAATTGGCTTGATGCTATCAGGCATTTTAAACTCTCCTTTAACGTCACGGATCGTAAACGACCCGATCAAATGGCTGTCTTTGGCTTAACCAAGCCGGTTCAAGGCAGCGGTTAGGCCATTTAGGCGTGTATTTTCTTCATCAAGACGGCGGCGGTTTTCAGCCACAACATCTTCGGGGGCTTTGGCAATAAAGCCTGGATTATCGAGCTTTTTTGAAATTTTTTCAATTTCGGCGGTAACGCCCCCAATTTCCTTATTTAGGCGCGCGGCCTCGGCGGTCAAATCCAGAATATCGGCAAGCGGAAGACCAATTTCCATGCCATCAACACTGCCGCGTGCGCTGCCTTTGGCAAAGCTGTCGACAGGGGCAATGCCGTCAAGCCGCGCCAAACGTAACAAGGCGGCCTGCTGGTTGTCGATCGCGCGTTGCTGAAGATCGCTTGTCCCGCGCAAATGCAAGGTCGGCTTGGCCGATAAAGGAACATTCATTTCAGCGCGAATATAGCGGATTTCGGTGATAAGCTGGATCAAGAACCGCAATTCAATAACCGCACTTCCCTCATCTGCCGTCACCGGCTCAGGCCAGCTTGCGGCAATCAACAGATCATCGCTTGCAAAGATTTCACGGTTCAGTTCCTCAGTCAGGAACGGCATGAAGGGATGAAGCAGGCGCAACGTACCTTCCAAAATAGTGCTGGCAGTGGCGCGTGTTTCAGCCGCGGCATCGGCATCATCATCGTTCAGGCTTGGTTTGATAAGCTCGACATACCAATTGCAATAGGAACTCCAGATAAAGTGATAAAGCGCGTCAGCAGCTTCGTTAAACCGGTAAAGCTCGATCGCCTTGGTGGTTTTTTCAATCGCATCACTATATTCAGACACGATCCATTTATTGATTGGCTCTTTTACATTCGACAGGTCGATTGCCGCCGATCCGGTACAGCCATTCATCTGCAAAAAGCGACAGGCATTCCAGATTTTGGTGGTAAAATTCCGATAACCCTCAAGCCGTGTTGTCGACATTTTGATGTCTCGTCCTTGCGCTGCCATCGCCGCCAAGGTGAACCGCAAAGAGTCAGCGCCATATTGATCGATAAGTTCCAAAGGATCGAGAACATTGCCTTTGGATTTCGACATTTTTTGGCCTTTTTCGTCACGAACCAGCGCATGAATATAGACCTCACGGAACGGCACTTCGCCATCCATGAAATGCATGCCCATCATCATCATGCGGGCAACCCAGAAAAAGATAATATCAAAACCGGTTACCAGAACATCGCCTGGATAATAGCGTTTTAATTCAGCCGTGTTATCTGGCCAGCCAAGCGTTGAAAACGGCCATAACCCGCTTGAAAACCATGTGTCCAAAACATCATTATCGCGGGTCAGTTCAACCGCCTTGCCATAATGTTTGGTTGCCGAAGCCAAAGCGTCATCTTCATTCGCTTCGACAAAAACCTGCCCGTCTGGCCCATACCATGCTGGAATCCGGTGACCCCACCAAAGCTGGCGCGAAATACACCAAGGCTGGATATTGCGCATCCATTCAAAATAGGTCTTGTTCCAACGCTCTGGCACAAATTTGGTGCGCCCATCCTCAACGGCTTTGATCGCTGGTTGCGCCAGCTTTTCGGCATTCACATACCATTGATCCATCAGCCATGGTTCGATCACAACGCCCGAACGGTCACCATGCGGTACCACATTATCGAGAATTTCTTCTTGAACCAACATGCCCTCAGCCTCAAGATCCGCCAAAATCAGACGCCGCGCATCATACCGGTCGAGCCCTTGATATTTTGAAGGAATTTCTGGGATCGTTTCCATCGCGGCGGTTGCGGTCATCAGATTGATTAACGGCAAATCATGCCGGCGGCCAACCTCAAAATCGTTGAAATCATGCGCTGGTGTGATTTTCACCGCTCCTGAGCCCTTATCCATTTTGGCATATTCATCAGCAATGATTGGGATTGGCCGGTTTGATAATGGCAGAATGGCCATTTTGCCGATCAAATGCTGATAGCGCTCATCTTCGGGATTAACCGCAACAGCGCCATCGCCAAGCATTGTTTCGGGACGTGTTGTGGCAATAGAAATATATGTATTTTCAGTGCCTTCAATGCGATACCTAATGTGCCACATTGAACTTTTCTGTTCAATCTGTTCAACCTCAAGGTCAGAAATGGCCGTCATTAGCTTTGGATCCCAATTCACCAAACGCTTGTCACGGTAAATCAACCCTTCACGATGCATTTGCACAAAGGTTTTTATCACCGCCGCCGACAGCCCGTCATCCATGGTAAAACGTTCGCGCTGCCAGTCAGCCGACGCCCCAAGGCGGCGAAGCTGTTTATGGATCATGCCGCCAGATTCGGTCTTCCATTCCCAAATTTTTTCGACAAAACCCTCCCGCCCCAGATCACGGCGGTTAATGTTCTTTTCGGCAAGTTGACGTTCAACAACCATTTGCGTTGCAATGCCAGCATGATCGGTTCCGGGCTGCCATAAGGCATCGCGTCCAGCCATGCGATGATAGCGGATCAGCAAATCTTGCAAAGTGAAGGTCAGCGCATGCCCCATATGCAGGCTGCCAGTCACATTTGGTGGCGGCATCATAATGGTATAAGGCGTTGCCGATGATTCATGCGCACAGGCGAAATGACCGCTATCTAGCCATGTTTCATACCAGTTTGTTTCAATGGATTTAGGATCGTAGGTTTTGGCTAAAGTTGGCTCGGTCATGGTTCCAGATTGGTCATTATCAGTGGTTGGACGATAAAATATCAGGCTTGCCCACAATCGTCATATTAAAAGGCGTTTGCCATCAACGTCTGATGACAGGTTTATTCCGGTTTATCGACAGGTTTTGTACGACTTTGTGGGGTGGCTTGCAACGCATCTTCACCAAAATCAGCCATATTCTCGTCAAGCCAGTGATCAATCTTGGCATAAAGCCGCTGGCGAAGGCTGGATTTAAGATCATCATGCGATTGCGAAGATGGCTGATTTTGGTTTGATTGACCCGCTTCACCGCTTGGCTTTGGCTGCGGTGATTGTTGCGGTGATGCTGGTGTTTTGGCGGATTTTTCAGCCTGATCTGACCGGTCAGCATCTTGCAAATACATTTTAGAAGGCACCGCGCTTGGACTCATCACAACTTCGCTAATGTCAATAATATCAGTAAGATAGCCAATATTATCACCATTTTGACGGTGACGGAGCAAAGGATCAGTCGCAGCAAGTGACAGATCAGGTGAGCTCCCTACCACATTTTCAAGCGGGATCAATTTGCGGGATGACGACAACGCACCATCTGGTGCGGCTTTGGCCCTTGCGGTTTCAATCATTCCAGATAGGCCGCTAAAAATGTCCATCTAGTCGGTAATCGGCTTGCGACCAAATGGGAATGCGCTGTAAAACGGCGATCGTGTCGGCGGCATATCGGATAGTTGCCCCAAAACATCGCCAAGCCCCATCTGTTCGGCGGTTAGGCTGCCTATCGCTGCTTTAAGGCGAAAGGCGGCAAGAAGCTGGTTATGTTCAGCCGAAACAAGACTTAATTCGGCGTCATTGACATCTTTTTCGGCATCAAGCAGGTCAAGCGTGGTCTTTTGACCGAATTGCGCTTCGCTGGCGATTCCTTTGGCTACAAGGCGAAATGCCTCAATCTCGCTCGTGACCGCATCAACACGAATGCCGGTTGATTGCCAATTACGAAAGGCTTCGCGTGCAGCAACTTCGGTTTTTCGCGTTGCCTCGACACGGTTCAATTTTGCTTGTTTGAAACTGGCGGCGATCCGGCGCGATGTTGAACTGGTGGCATTGGTTGATATGAGCGGAGATGAAAACACCAATTGCGCGGCAACTTCATCGTGGTCGAGTGTTGTGCCCGTTCCGGCTTTTGTATTGGCAGAAAGGCTAACTTCCAAAGTCGGGCGAACCGCGGCTTGTAATGTGTTGAAGGCCTGATCGGCAGCGCGTTCAGCTGCAATCGCGGCCAAAATATCTGGATGGGCCTCTTGCGCTTTTGTTTCGGCATCAAGAAGATCAATCGGCAAATTACCCGTGACTGACGGTTCGATGAAGTCGCTTGCATCTTTGCCCGTTAGTGACCGAAAGCTGTCTTCGGCATTGGTCAATCTTGTTTCGGCAAGGATTGAGTCTGATTGGGCGCGGGCGTATCTGGCGCGGGCTTCAGCCAGCCTTGTTGGTGTGGCAGCGCCTGCATCAACTCGAATTTTGGCTGCATTTACATGCGCCTCAAGCCGGGTAAGATTACGAGCGTGCAGCTTGACCTCACGTCCTGCCTTCAAAACATTGAGATAGGCTTCGATCGTGCCAAGAATAACCCCCTGCTCGGTTTTGGCGTAGATTGCTGACGCTTGCTGAAGATTGATTTTGGCAAGACGCGTCTTTTCTTTGGTCTGACCGCCATCATAAAGGTTTTTTGACAAGGTCACGCCAGTTGATACATATTGCGATTTGGTAAAGCCTTGACCAGCCTTGCTGTCGATTTGACCAACCGAACCGGTGGCGTTTAACCGCGCTGTTAGATCAGTTGTTGATGTATTCGTGCCAATGGCTTCACGCGTTGCAAGCCAGCTTTGCCGTGCCGCAGCAATCGCTGAAGAATTTTCCAGACTGGCGCGCAGCGCCTCGTCAAGCGATATGGCTAATGCTGGTGATGAAGTTATCTCGATGCACCCAATGAGAACCGCTGCTTTGACGGTGCGGTGAATTTTCAGCATAAACATGTCTTTTTTACCAATCACTTAAAAGGTGAATTCTGGTTTTTTGTTAAATTCATCCAGATTTGGAACGCAGGCATCAAAGAGTGATTTACGGGTGAAATCCTTTCCTGACCGTGTCCATAGGCTGGCAACGCCAATCGGCGCGCCGTGTGGCCGGTAAACCGCTGCCAAGCGTCCCTTTGGCGCCAATTGTTGTAGTAGTGATTCGGGCATTGCTTCAACGCCGCCTTCAACCAAAACCTGATCATAAGGACCCTCATCTGCATAGCCGTCAACAAGACGCGATTTGACGACAGCCGCATTGTCAATGCCATGTGCAACAAGGATTTCCTGGGCTTTTTCGACTGTTTGCGCGCGGGTTTCAACCGCAATGACCGATCCGGCCAAACTCGCGATGATGGCGCTGCCGTAGCCGCTGGCCGCGCCAATAACAAGAACATTGTCACCAGTACGGATTTCAAGCGCCTGGACAAGCCGTGCCAGAACCATGGGTTCCATCAGATTGCGCCCGTTTGACAGCGGAAGATCTTCGTCGATATAGGCAACAGCTTGCTGATGTTTGCTGACAAAAGCTTCGCGCGGAACCGTCAAAAACGCATCAAGAACATTCTGATCAGTGACCTTTGACGGACGAATTTGGCAATCCACCATCGTTTTGCGGGCAATTTCAAACGGGCTTTGGTTCATGTGTGGTTACTCTTTATATTTGTGATAGGTCATGCGGTTTCCGCGACGTTCTACTTGTGAACCTCTGCGCTCATCGTTTCTTATAATCCTAGAATGACAGCTATTCAAGCTGACAATATTCACGATGTTTGCCGATATCAATTTGAGATCGGTGGGCAAGTGCAACCGCGGGGTCAGATGACCGCCCGCCCCACTCAACATAATGACCGCAAATACTATCAATCTGGGGGCCTCTGCATAAATGAAGATTATCCCATCACGGTAAACCATAACCCTTGCCCTGGCCCACCATAAGCGGCGATACGCGTGTTTTTGGGGGTTTGCCATGGCTGGCAATTTTTATGTCCGTTTTGGTTATAGCAATCAGCTCGCCCCTCAAGTCCAAGGGAAAAATTCGTTTAGGGGAATTTTTGGCTATTATTTACCCAGACATTGGCTTTGCGCCGAAAGGCCGCAATGTCAGAAACTCTCGAATAGAGGGGGTTCGCTTTTTCAGATTTCACCATGCCAATCTGAACTTTGAGATTGGCTGGTTAGCTCGGCTTGGCTAATTTTCTTGTCACGATATTCTATCTCGCATTTGGTGAGTGCTGATAGACGCCCTGAAATTGCTAGCATTAACTTTTACATTAGAGACTTCTAATTTTAAAAGGAATTGCGTGACGCAGTCGGTTTAGATCGTTGACCTTATCAAAATCATCGTATATCACCGGCAAATAGCTTCTTGCGGCCCGGTGGCAGAGTGGTTATGCAGCGGTTTGCAAAACCGTGTACATCGGTTCAATTCCGGTCCGGGCCTCCATCATTACATCTTGTGAACACGTTTCCATTTGCTTATTACGGCATTTGTTAGGCACCTTTGCGGCACGTCAAATCGGTAAAAACCGGTGATCGTTGTGAATGGCGCAATTTTGCTTGCGCTTTTTGGGTGAGTTGGAGACATCATGTCACGGACAATGGCAAATTTTCTGATGTGTTGCGCTGCGCTTTTTTGGGGCGCGACCTTCATTGCACAAAAGACTGGCATGGAAACTATCGGGCCGATGGGCTTTACCTTTGGCCGTTATGTCATTGGCGCGGCGATATTATTGCCGCTTGCCATTTTTGAAATGAAAAAGGTCAATCTGTTTACCGCCATGCGCCATAACCGGCAAATATGCACTGGGGCATTTGGGCTTGGTGTTTTTATGTTTGGCGGGATCGGGCTTCAGCAAACCGCGCTTGTTTATACCAATGTTGCTAATGCGGCGTTTTTAACCGCGCTTTATGTGCCTTTGGTGCCGTTGATTGCCGCTTTGTTTTTGCGCCGTCACGTTGCGCTAAATATTTGGCCGGCGGTTGTCATTTCCTTGCTTGGCAGTTTTTTGCTGTCGGGAACATCAAGTCTTGAAGCGCAATTTGGCGATTTATTGATTGTTGGCGGAGCCTTTTTCTGGGCGGCTCATATTTTGCTTATCCAAAAAATAATGACACAGATTAATGCGCCGTTTCAGCTATCGGCGTTGCAATCGATTGTGACAGCCGTGATTGCAGGGATCATCATGCTGCCACTTGAGTCGCCGTCGCCTGGTGATTTTGTGCCGATGCTGCCCCAGCTTGCCTTTGCCGGTATTGTTGCGGTAGGGCTGGGTTTCACCATTCAACTTGTGGCGCAGCGCTATACAACGGCACCGGCCGCAGCGTTGATTCTGTCGCTTGAATCGGTCTTTGCAGCCTTTTTTGGCTGGTGGTTGCTTAGTGAAGGGCTTGTTTTTATGGCTATTATTGGTTGTGTTCTGATTTTCATCGCGGTGATCCTTGCCGAAGTGGTTTCGGAACGCCAAATAAAGACAATCGTAAAAATCTTTCACAAGCCGTGATGACGGCACTAGTCCGACCGTGCTAGACCTAAAAAACCTGTGATAATCAGGCTGTGCTTGAATTCTGATGTTTTGGAATGAACAGCATAGACAAGATCAATTGATCATTTTCTTTCTCGAGGCCTTCATGACAAATTCTGCCATCTTTGATGACCAACCTGTTGCAAGCGCTGCCTTGCGTGCTGTCATGGGCCAATATTTGACCGGCGTTACCATTGTAACGGTTACCGGGCCTGATAACATTCCTTATGGTTTGACGGTAAACTCCTTCAATTCGGTATCTTTGTCACCGCCATTGATTTTATGGTCACTTGACAACCGAAATGATAAATTATCATTGTTTCAAAGCTGCCATGGGTTTGCGGTCAATATCATGGCGGCTGACCAGCTTGGCATTTGCCAGACATTTGCTGCGGCTGAAAATGATCGCTTTGCCAAATGTGATTGGCATTTTGGCAGCTATGGACAGCCACTTTTGGCCAATTCACTTGCCAGTATGGAATGTCGGCCATGGGCCGAATATGATGGCGGTGATCATACGATTTTTGTTGCTGAGGTTATGTCAATTACCAAGGCTGATGGCAATGCAGCTGCCTTTTTCAAAGGGAAACTTGGCCAATATGGCGATCAATAACGGCAAACAACAAGCGCGCCCCATCGGGTCAAAAGCAAATTGCTGATGAAACGTGTACCCCCAATTCTGGCCGATCTGGTTTTTCTTGGTGGCGGCCATGCCCAAATTGCGGCAATTAAAAGCTTTGCGATGAATCCAGTTCCCGGATTGCGCCTCACGATTGTCACCGCAAATATTCGTACCCCCTATTCCGGCATGCTTCCCGCCTATGTTGAAGGCGTCTGGGATGATGATGATCTTCACATTGATCTGGCGCATCTTGCCCAATTTGCCGGGGCGCGCCTGATCATTGCGCCTTGTACCGGCATTGATGCGGATGGGCATAAATTGCTGTTTGATGATCGGCCACCGCTGCATTTCGATATCTTGTCGATCAATATTGGTGGCCAGCCCGACCTTGGTGCTATCGAAGGCGCGGCTGATCAGGTGATTCCGGTTAAACCAATCGCCGAATTTCAAAAAGCCTTTGATGATCTTCTTGCCGCTGGTTTGCCAAAAAAGCTTGCCGTTATTGGCGGCGGTGCGGCGGGATGCGAATTGGTCTTGGCGCTCAACAAACGCTGGCGCAATCATGGAGCGTCACCGGAAATGACGCTCTACAGCCGGTCAACAAGGCTGATGCCGCAAATGGCTCCGCGTGCCAGTCATTTGATGTTTGGTGCGCTTCTTGATGCCGGGATAAAGCTTCAGCTTGGCCGCGCCGTTGATAAGATTAACGCTGGCACAATCCGGTTTGGTGACAATACCAGTGAAGCGTTTGATGCCTGTTTTCTGGTTTCAGCCGTGCGCCCACCGCGCTGGCTAAGCACAACCGGCATAGCGCTGGATGATCAAGGATTTATCGCTGTTCACCCAACGCTTCAATCAAAAAGCCATGACAATATCTTTGCCGCAGGCGATGTTGCCACAATCAGCGGCAGCCCAAGGCCAAGGGCGGGTGTCTTTGCGGTTCGCGCTGGGCCTGTTCTGGCCAAAAACCTTCGCAAATATCTGCATGGTCATGCGTTGAAACGTTGGTCGGCGCAAAGGCGCTATCTTGCGATTATTGGCACGGCAGATAATGGAGCCATTGCGTCTTGGGGACAATTTGGCGTTAAGGCTAATGGGCTTTTAGCCCTCAAATACTGGATTGATCGCCGGTTCATGGCGAAATATCAACAATTGACCATGCCAACCCCGCCAGCGCCCCAGCCTTTTGCCGGTCTTGATGCCGGTCTTGATGTCGGTCTTGGTTCGGGCCCTAACGGCGGTTCAACTCAGCGTCACCGCGACCCTGTTTTTGCAACAATGCGCTGTCTTGGTTGCGCCGCCAAGGCCAGCCATAACGTTTTGGCAAATTCGCTTGAAGATGCGATTGGTCTTGCTGTCTCAAATGGTGCTGACCCAGCCTTAATGCCTGAGGCGGGCATTGAAACTGACGCGGCGATCATGGTGTCGCCACCAGCCGGCCATCAACTCGTTCAATCGGTCGATGTTCTATCTGAAATTGTTTCAGATCCCTTTATGCTTGGCCGTATTGCCGCGGTTCATGCGCTAAGCGATCTTTACGCCGCCCTAGCCACCCCCACATCAGCCTTGGCCATTATCAATCTTCCCGAGGCTAATCTATCAATCCAAACCAACCAATTAACGCAGATTCTAGCTGGCGGGCTATTTGCGCTTAGCGAGGCCGGTGTAAAGCTCACTGGCGGCCATACAAGCGAGGGCGGCGCCTTGTCGGTTGGGTTTTCGGTCACTGGTCATAGCAAGCAAAAGCCGGCAGCTACGCCTGTGACCACTGTTTCTGGCGATGATCTTGTTCTTGTTCTCACCAAACCGCTTGGCACCGGCGTGATCATGGCAGGCCATATGCAGCTTGTTGCCAAAGCGCAATGGGTCGATGACGCCATCCGGCAAATGGCCGTATCAAACCAGCAAGCGGCAAAGCATTTTTTGAAAAAAGGCGTTTTGGGTGCCACCGATATTACTGGTTTCGGTTTGGCGCGGCATGCCCAGAATTTAAGCATTCGCCTTGGTGGCAGCGGTTGCCGCCTTGATCTGTCATCACTGCGATTGCTTGATGGCGCTTTGGCGCTGTTATCATCGGGTATAAGATCAAGCCTTCATGATCAGAATCGCGCTGCTGTACAAATTGATGCAAGCGGTCTAAAGGGTGATGCTGGCACGCAATTTGATGCGCATATAGAAGCCCTGTTTGATCCGCAGACCAGTGGCGGCTTGCTTGGCGCATTCCCGCGAGATGTAGCCAACCGGCTTGTCACAATTCTGCGTAAAGATGGGCAGGTGGCGTCAATCATCGGCACGATTGGTTTCACCAATGCCGGTGTTCATCTAACCGGACATATGTAAAAATACCGTGATGATCACAAATTCACCAAAAATGGCAATTTATGCGGCAATAGGTGCCGCAGAATGGCGCAGCAAATGACGGCACCAATCACCCGCATTGCGCCTGATTTTGCTTTGCTCAAGAAAACCAGATTTGACAGCATTATTGATGTGCGCTCGCCATCCGAATTTCTGGATGACCATATGCCAGGGGCGATTAATCTACCGGTTTTGGATGATGCGCAGCGCGCCGAAATTGGCACAATCTACAAGCAAATCAATCCATTTGAGGCAAAACGGTCAGGTGCGGCGTTGGTGGCGCAGAATATAGCTGGTCATCTTCAAACTGATCTTGCCAAAAAAGATCGCGATTGGCGGCCGCTGATCTATTGCTGGCGTGGTGGCCAGCGAAGCGGCGCGATGGCAAAGATATTTAGCGATATCGGTTGGCATAGCGCCGTGATTGAAGGCGGGTACAAATCCTATCGAAAGGCAGTTCTTGATGACCTTGATCATCTGCCTGCCAAATTTCGACTGATCGTCTTATCTGGGCCAACCGGTACGGCAAAGACGCATATTTTGCGTGCGGCGGCGGAAAACGGGCTTCAGGTGCTTGATCTTGAAGGTCTGGCAAACCATCGAGGCTCGCTTCTTGGCAGTGAAACCGGATCACCCCAACCCGCCCAGCGTTTGTTTGAATCCCGCCTATGCGCCGCTTTGCAGAATTTCCGCCCTGACCGCCCGATCTTTATCGAGGCTGAGAGCAATAAAATCGGGCAAATCCATGTTCCCTCGGCACTGTGGGCATCAATGCGACAGGCAAGCCGCGTGAGCCTGACCGCCCCAATTGACGCCCGCATTGCTTTTTTGCAACGTGATTATCGCCATATCATCGAACAGCCTGAACATCTTATCAAATTGCTGGAAGGGCTTCGCCAGCGTTATAGCACCGCCACATTTGATCTATGGGAATCGACAATCAAGGCAGGTGACTGGCGCGGCTTTGTTCACAATCTGCTGGAAACGCATTATGACCCCGCTTATGCGCGATCAAGCGCGTCGCGCCCTTTGATCGAGATACAAACGCTTCGCGCAACAACGCTTGATGATGATGATATTGGCCGGCTTGCCAAGGCTCTTGGGGCTCTTGATCAGTAATACCCACGCGCAAAGCCGGATTCACTAGCTGGGTTTCCATTTTCGCTGGCAATGAGTGATTTTGCTCGAAAACGGGCTTGCATATCAATTTTTGTTCTGTATAACGCTTTGCAAGGAACTATTCCCCGGTAGCTCAGCGGTAGAGCAGACGACTGTTAATCGTCTGGCCGGCGGTTCGAATCCGTCCCGGGGAGCCATTTCCTCTCATCACATCTATTTGCCACCGCGCCTTTGGCGCCGATATCTTTCAATTACATGTTTTTGTCGCCCAAAACCAACAATCAACGCCCAATACGGCGATTATATTAGTTCTTTACGCGATAATGTGATTAGGTTTTACCTAATGAAATTGAGGTCGGTCACGAGCCCTCATAAAAAAAGGCCATGTAATGAATTTTTTAGTAACAAATGCGATTTCACGCAGACATTCCCGTAAACAGCGCACAAAATTCCCGCTTAAAACAGCGTCTTTCGCTGCGGTAGCGGTTGGGATTTTGGCCTATTTCAGCCTTTAGGCAGCGCCATATCAAGCATCTAATCAAACAGGTTTGTGCCCAAAAAATGGGTACTATGGCTTTTGGTTCATGCCCTATGGCGATATGCGCAGCTATTTATGGCGGTCTTGCAGAACGTTGATGGCATCTGCCAAGCTTAGCCCGGCATCTTCCAGAAGAACCATCATGTGAAACAGCAAATCCGCGGCTTCACTCACCATTTCTGCGCTGTCATCCTTCATCCGCGCCAAGGCCAACTCGACCCCCTCTTCGCCAACCTTTTGCGCGATGCGGGCCTTGCCTTCGGCAAATAGGCTCGTTGTATAGCTGCCTTCGGGCATGGTTTTGTGGCGTTCGGCAATCAGCGTGCCGAGCTGATCAAGAAAGCCGATATTGCTTGGCGTCTGATCATTAAAGCAGGTCAAGCTACCCGTATGGCAAGATGGGCCTTGCGGGCGGGCTTGGATCAAAAGCGTGTCAGCGTCGCAATCCATTTCGCCGCTAATGTAATCAAGCCAATTGCCCGATGTTGCGCCCTTGGTCCAAAGCCGGTTTTTCGACCGGCTGAAAAAAGTCACTTTTTTGGTGCTGATCGTTTGCGCCAAGGCCGCACGATCCATATAGGCAAGCATTAGAATCTGGCCGTTATCACTGTTTTGAACGACGGCAGGCGCTAGCCCCTCGCCTTTATCCCAGTCAATTTCATCAAGATTGATATCTGGCATAGCTATACTCGCACTTCGATTGATTTAGAATTCAGATAGGCTTTTAATTTGGGGATTGGAATTTTTCCGCTGTGAAACACCGATGCTGCCAAGGCACCATCAATATCGGTTTGCCGAAATAAATCTGCAAAATGCACATAATCACCTGCCCCGCCTGATGCGATGACTGGCACCGTGACAGCAGCGCGAACCGCAGCAAGCTGGTCGATATCATAGCCCTGGCGAACGCCATCATTGTTCATGCAGTTCAGAACGATTTCACCAGCACCAAGGCGGGTGACTTCACGCACCCAAGACACGGTATCGCGCTTTGATTTAATGGTTTTGGCTTCATCTCCAGTGTATTGATAAACCTCTAATTTATCGCCTTCACGGCGGCTATCAATACCAGCAACAACACATTGGGTGCCGAATGTCGCGGCAAGTTCGGAAATAAATTCAGGCCGTTCCAAAGCAGGCGAATTCACCGAAATTTTATCCGCGCCATAATTCAAAATTGCCTTGGCATCAGCAATGGTGCGAATGCCGCCAGCAACGCAAAACGGAATATTGATCCGGCGTGCAATCTGACTAACCCAGCTTTTATCAACAACACGGCCATCGCTGCTGGCGGTTATGTCATAAAACACCAGCTCGTCGACGCCTTCATCGGCATAACGCTCGCTAAGCTCAAGAATATCGCCCATATCGACATGATTGCGAAATTGAACGCCTTTGACAACACGGCCATCTCTGACATCAAGACAGGCGATAATCCGTTTGGTTAGCATGCGACCGCCTCCAAGGCCTGTGCAACGGTAAAGCGCCCTTCATATAATGCTTTGCCAATGATCACGCCATCGGCGGTCAATCCGTCAAGATCGGCAAGCATGCTGACCCCGCCAGAGGCTTGCAATTGCAGTTTCGGATATGTCTGTTTCACCTCCTGATACAGATCACGGTTACAGCCGATTAGGGTGCCGTCGCGATCAATATCGGTACAAAGCGCGTGCAAAAGCCCATCTTGCTGATAGGTTTCGATAAAATCGAAAAGTGACAGGCTGCTTGCTTCCTGCCATCCAGAAACCGCAATGTAAAATCCGTCATTTTGCCATATCACATCAGCCGCAAGACAGATTTTTTCTGGCCCAAAGGCTTGGAAAATTGCTTTGGTTGCCTCGGGATCACGAACTGCAAGACTGCCAATGACAATCCGGCTTGCGCCAGCATCAACCAAGGCCTGAACATCGGCAAATGAGCGAATACCGCCGCCTGTTTGAACCTTTAGGCCGGTGCTACTGATGATTTTGGCAATCAACTCAATCTGGCGGTTATCTGGATTTTTGGCACCATCAAGATCAACCAGATGAAGCCATGTTGCGCCGGCATCAGCATAGGATTGCGCGACCAAAACCGGATCATCGCCATAGGTCGTCAATTGATCAAAATCACCTTTATGCAACCGCACAACAGCGCCACCAATAAGGTCAATCGCCGGATAAATGATCACGATGGCATCTCCAGAAAATTGCGTAGAATTTGCCCGCCAACCAGCCCCGATTTTTCGGGGTGAAACTGGCAGCCCATGAAATTATTTTCGGCAACAATCGCGGTGAAATCATCACCATAGTTTGTTGCGGCGATTGTTTGCGCTGTTACGGGGGCAAAATAGCTATGCACAAAATAGACATGCGCCCCCTCGTCAACCCCAGCCAATAACGGGTGGCCTTGCAGTTTTGACAGGCGGTTCCATCCCATATGCGGCACTGACCTGCCTTGCGCTGGGGTGAAGGTTTCGCAATCAGCATCAAAAATGCCCAAAAGTGGGGTATTGCCCTCGGGCGAAGCTGCAAATAATAGCTGCATACCAAGGCAAATGCCCATCACTGGCTGGGTCAAACCGCGAATGCAGTCAATCAGCCCATATTCAGCCAAATTTTGCATGGCTACAGGCGCGGTACCAACCCCCGGAAGCAAAACTTTTTCGGCAGATTGAATTATTTTGACATCTTTGGTCAAAACCGATTCCGCGCCAAGACGTTCCAAGGCAAATTGAACCGAGGCTATATTGGCACCGCCGCTATCAATAATGGCGATCATAGCATTCCCTTTGTGCTTGGCATTTCAGTGCCTTCAATCCGAATGGCTTGACGCAAGGCGCGGCCAAATCCTTTGAAACAAGCCTCGACCATGTGATGCGTATTTTCACCCGTTACCGCGATGTGAAGATTGGCCTGCATATGTTCAGCAAGCGAATAAAACACATGCGGCACCATATCACATGGCAAGTCACCAACATGGCTTTCCGGAAAATCAGCCTTGAAATCAAGGTAAAACCGGCCACCAAAATCAAGCGCCACCTGAACCAGTGATTCATCCATTGGCAGGAAAAATCCATAGCGGCCAATGCCGCGCTTTTCACCAAGCGCACCCCGAATAGCCTGTCCAAGCACAATCGCGCAATCCTCAACCGAATGATGCGGATCAATATGCAAATCACCATCACATTCAAGCTCGAGCGAAAAACCGCCATGTTTGGCAATCTGATCCAGCATATGATCATAAAAGCCAACACCTGTATTGATTTTAACCGGTGCTGTTTTATCAAGATTGACGGTGACTGAAATGGCAGTTTCACTGGTTCTGCGCGTCACGCTAAAGCGGCGTTGTGCTGGCAGCGCGGGTGAGTTTTCTCCCGCCATCACCGCCAGTAATTGCTGCATCTCCTCGGCACTGCCAATGGCAATGCGAACTGCATTTTCAAGCCTGGGCTGATGTGATTGATCACGAAGGATAATGCCTGATTTTCGAGCTTTTTCGCATAGGTCTGCGGCATCATGAACCAGCAAAAGCAGGTAATTAGCATCTGATGGCAGAACCGATTGAACACCGTCAAGTTTGGCAAATTCTTTGGCATAGCCTTTGCGGCGCGTCACGATATCGGCGCGTTTTTCGGCAAGCTTGGCCGTATTTTCCGGTTTGAGAATGGTCAAAGCTGCCTGCATAACAGGCGCTGCCAACGGATAAGGTGCCAAGACTTTTTGCAAAAGGCTGGTAACGTCACCGCGTGCCACCGCCGCCCCACATCGCAAGCCCGCCGCAGCATGTGATTTAGACAATGTCCGCAAAACCACCAGATTGGCAAATTGATCAAGCTTGGCGATCGAACTTAGTTGATCGCTAAATTCGATATAGGTCTCATCAACAATGATAAGTGCGGTATCAGCATAGGTTTCACATAGCTTTTGAATCGCGCCAGCATCCATAATATTGGCTGTTGGATTGTTCGGCGAACAGACAAAGATCATTTTTGTGTTGGCATCAACCGCTTTTTCAATGGCGGCAAGATCCAGCCCGAAATTGCTGTCCAGCATTGCTGAACGCACTGCCACCCCTTGCAACATGGCCGATTGCGAATACATGGCGAATGTTGGCGGGCAAATGACAACATTATCAACCGCTGGAATGCAAAAGGCTCGCATCAGGCAATCAATCGCCTCATCCGCGCCGCGGGTGATTGTCAGATTACGCGATGACACATCAAGCCAGCGACAAAAAGCATCGACAAGCTGGGCTGGCTGCTGGGCTGGATAGCGCGACAAACCACTGGCACCAACAAAAGGCTCAAAGGCGCATTCATTGGCGTCAAGAAAAACCGTCTCACTGCCGGGTAACTGTAGCGACCGCGCCGAAACATACCCTGCCATTACCAGAATTTCAGGACGCGCACGTTGACAGATCGCTGTCATGTCAGATGATGAAGATGAAGCCATGGCTTTAATCCAGCATTTTTTCGATGGGAACAACAAGAATTGAATTGGCACCGTTGGCTTTTAGATCTTCCATCGTGTCCCAAAATACGCCTTCTTCGCAAACCGCATGAACGGCAACCATATCATCACGCCCCTGAAGCGGCATAACGGTTGGTGATTGCGAACCGGGCAAAACGGCCTTGATTGCCGCCAGACTATCAATTGGGCTGTTCAGCATGATATAGCGGCTGTTTTCAGCGCGCAAAACCGCTTTGATGCGTGATGTCACCTTGTCTGCCAAAGCGGCAATTTCTGGGTCATCAATCTGGTTGGTAACCAGAACCGCCTGTGATTGCAAAATAATATCTTTTTCCACAAGCCCGTTTGACACAAGCGTGCTGCCAGTCGAGACGAGATCGCAAATCACATCAGCAAGATGCGTTCTTGGCGCAACCTCGACCGCGCCTTCCATCGTGACGATATCAGCATCAATTTTGCGATCAGCAAGATATTCTGCCAGCAAGCCCTTGTAAGATGTTGCGATGACCTTGCCATTTAACGAGTCGATTGATTGATAATCAAAATCATGCGGTACGGCGATCGATAGGCGGCATCTGCCATAGCCAAGCGGTAATAGCTGTCGAAGCCCGGCAAATTTGCCATTGCCAAGTGCCTGTTTTTCAAGGAGGCCGTTCTGGCCAAGAATGCCAAGCTGGCAAACATCCGTCGCCAGAAAAGCAGGAATATCGTCATCACGAACCAAAAAGATATCAAGCGGGAAATTTTGCGCACGACATAAAAGCTGATCACGACTTTTCGCCAGCGAAACACCGCATTTTTCCAGCAATTGAATCGACATATCGGCAAGCCTGCCAGATTTCTGGATGGCTATTTTTAGCCGCTTTTCTTCATTCATAACTTACCCTGTCTTTGCATGATTGTTTTATAGCCATCAAATCCATTATTCAAAAACCGTGCAACGCGAACGATGGTTGCCGTGCTAACATTGGTTTCTTCGGCAATTTTGCGGTACGGCACTTTTTTCACCAGCATTTGTGCAACGCGCCAACGGTCAACCAGCCCTTCAAGCTCGGCTGGCGTGCAAAGATCATAAAAAAAATTGCGCGCCTCACTTGGGTTGTCTAACGCCAAAACGGCGTCGAAGAGATCATCTTCATGCGTTGTGTCTATCTGGTCACGTTTCAAAGGCTGTTTACCTCTTTTGCAGTCCCGTTATAATGTGATATCTGTTTAATACGCTAAAACAAAACTGTCAAGTGTCAAAGATAAACGATTAGCCGGAAAATCAGTTTTTTATAGGTAAAATTGGATCATAAAATGCCGGGCTTAATTGCCTAGAGATCACGCGCGCGTTTGATCGACAGCAATTTTCCTCCATCGGAGACCAAATCGCAGATTTTTGGCGCAACAAACCCAATATCAGCCATGCAGC
This sequence comes from Candidatus Puniceispirillum sp., assembly GCA_028383305.1. GTDB lineage: Bacteria > Pseudomonadota > Alphaproteobacteria > Puniceispirillales > Puniceispirillaceae > UBA3439. Next base: position 21,660 of record JAOEVD010000015.1, on the reverse strand, counting down.
AGGTTGGGAAATAGCCAAGATTCTGTTCGGCATGACCATCAGCAACCATATGATTCAATAACACAACAAGGCTAGGATTATGGCCGATAACGGCAATATCCGAGAGATCACCACCATAATCAATGATTGCCTGTAAAAGCGTGCTTGCTGAGGCCTCATAGAGTTGATCAACAAATTGAACCACAATTTCGTCAGGCCAGTGCGGTTTGATAAATTCATAGGTTTCGCGGGTTCGTGCCGAAGGCGACACCAGAACAAGCTGGGGCAGCATGCGGTGCGTGGCCAAAAATGCGCCAACCGCCGACGCGTTGATCTGTCCTCTTGAAATCAGGGGGCGGTCAAAATCCTGCACCCCAAGCTTGGATGTTTCAGCCTTGCCGTGCCGAATGAGAATCACGCGCGCCATTATAACCTTTATGCCGGTTAAACCGGATATCCCAAATCATTGTGTTTGCTTTACGCTGCCCAAAAACCCTGCCATGAACTACGCCCCTTGCCAAGAATGGAATTTATGTTGCACCCCCCGTCTTTGATAGGAGCTAGCCAATGAAGTTTTCGATTTACAAATTATACTAGGCTTTTACATTGGGTTTGCGCCGCCTTTCTTCGACAAACATAATTTGATGTTGCCAAGCTTGAGGGTGTTAATTTCAAATTCACAGGGTGAACTCATGCCGCAAAACAATGTTCCCGGATTTCTCGCTGCCATTGGCAACACGCCGCTAATCCGCCTCAAAGCCGTTTCTGAATTGACCGGATGCGAGATCTACGGCAAGGCAGAATTTATGAATCCTGGGGGATCAGTCAAAGATCGTGCAGCCAAGGCGATTATCGAAGATGCCGAAGCGCGTGGTTTGATTGGCCCTGGTGGTATTATTGTAGAGGGCACTGCTGGCAATACCGGTATTGGCCTGACCATGGTTGGTAATGCCAAAGGCTATAAATCGGTCATCGTGATGCCTGAAACGCAAAGCGAAGAGAAAAAAGACGTTTTGCGGGTTTGCGGTGCTGATTTACGCCTTGTGCCTGCTGCCCCCTATAAAAACCCGAATAATTATGTTCGCTATTCTGAAGCTTTGGCAAAAGAGCTGGCATCAGCACATAATGGCGGTGTGATCTGGGCAAACCAATTTGACAATACGGCCAATATGAAAGGCCATTACCAAACCACGGGCCCTGAAATCTGGAATCAGGCAAATGGACAAATTGACGGGTTTATTTGCGCTGTCGGATCGGGGGGAACGCTTGCTGGCGTAGGTCAATTTTTAAAAGAGCAAAATAAAGACGTTAAAATCGGCCTTGCTGATCCCGAAGGATCTGCGCTTTTCAATTATTACCGCCATGGCGAATTGCAATCGGAGGGCAATTCCATTTCCGAAGGCATCGGCCAAGGCCGCATTACCGCCAATCTGGCCGAAGCGCCAGTTGATATGGCGTTCTGCCTGACCGACAGTGACGCGTTACCATTAATTTATGACCTAATGCAGAATGAAGGGCTTTATCTTGGGGGATCGACCGCCATCAATGTGGCAGGCGCGGTCGCAATGGCGCGTGAAATGGGGCCGGGTCATAGCATTGTGACGATCTTATGTGATTCGGGTCAACGCTATCAATCCAAGGTCTGGAATCCAGAATTTTTACGCTCAAAAAACCTGCCAGTGCCAAGCTGGCTTTAAGCTATTTCCCTTTTGTCCAAGCATGACCAAAGATCCGAGGTTTCAATGTCATCCACCGCACCATCAACACCGCTTATTGTTAACGCCGAATGGCTTGCCATCAATTTAGGCAAACCGGGGCTTAAAGTTTTTGATGCCACATCGCATTTACCAACATTTGGGCGCGATGCCAATGCCGAACATCTGGCCTGCCGCATCGTCGGATCATTGCGGTTTGACATTGATAAGATTGCCGATAAATCATCACCCCTGCCGCATACGCTGCCTGCGGCTGATCAATTTCAATCACAAATGCAAGATCTTGGTCTTGAGAATGATGATCATGTGATTGTCTATTGTGATTCAGTGTTTTTGAGTTCAGCCCGCGCATGGTGGATGCTTCGTTTATTCGGCCATGAAAAGGTCAGCGTTCTTGATGGCGGGTTGAAATCATGGCTTGCAGGTTCAGGTGCGACTGACAGCGGTCCCATTATTGATGCGCCAAAAGGCGGCTTTACCATTCGTGCGCCGGTTGGAGCACAAATGATTCCGATGGACAGCCTTCGCCAGCTTGTCGAGCTTGGCGTTGCCGGACAGATTGCCGATGCGCGGTCGGCTGGCCGGTTTGCCGGTATCGACCCCGAACCAAGAGCAGGATTGCGTGGCGGACATATGCCTGACGCGTTAAATGTACCGATTGCCAGCCTCATCAATCAAGATGGCGGGCTGCGATCGCTTAACGAAATTGCAGCGGCCTTTGCCGCTGGCGGTATCAAGACTGACCGACCCGTGATCACCACATGCGGTTCGGGCGTTACGGCATGCGGCCTTGCGCTTGGATTGGCGCTTCTTGGCAATGAGAATGTGTTTGTCTATGACGGATCATGGAGCGAATGGGGTGGCTCGGACGCGCCCATCGAAACCGGCACGCCCTCACCTGCCTAATCAGGTTAACGAAACACCGATCTATTTTGGCGCTGACCCTACCTATTTTGCCTTTGGCAGAGTTAGGCCTGCATTTTTTGCATAAACCTTGGCAACAGCTGCATCATCTTCGCCGCCAAGCCCTTGGCCTACAGCGGTAACAAATTGCTGAAGGGCAGCGGCGGCAAGCGGCGCTGAAAAATTTGATCCCTTGGCGACGTCAAGAACAATGCCGAGATCTTTTAGCCAGATATTGATTGCCGAATGCGGCGTGTAATCACCACCGACAACATGCGGGGCGCGATTTTCAAACATCCAGCTTGTGCCGGCACATTTGGAAATCACCTCGACAATGCGTGCCGCATCGACGCCCTGACTGATACCGAAAGTCAGCGCCTCACCCATCGCGGCGATATGCACCCCAGCCAATAGCTGATTAACCGCCTTCATCGCCGAACCTGGCCCCGCCGTGTCACCAAGCTGGTAAACCGTTTGAGTGATCGAATCAAGCGCTGGCTTGGCTGCGGCAAAGGCATCTGCGCTTCCCGATGCCATCATCGTTAACGCGCCCTCGGCCGCCTTGACTGACCCACCCGAAATGGGGGCATCAAGATACAGTACCTGATACGCATTGCATTTCACCGCCAATTCGCGCGCCAGATCAGGCGCAACCGTGGCGCAGGAAATAACCACACTTCCCGGGCGCATATGCGGCACAATGCCCATCTCGCCAAACAGAATATCGTTGGTTTGCGCACCGTTTAGCACCACCGAAATCACCACATCCGACACGGCACCAGCCTCGGCAATCTCCGCCCTGTCGCCACCTTTGGCCAGAAACCGGTCTTGACTGGCGATATTCACATCAAAACCATAGACATGATGGCCTGCGGTAACCGCCGAACACGCAACGCCAAAGCCCATAGAGCCTAGCCCAAATACCGAGATCGTTTGTTTTGACATGGTGTTTTCCTTGTGAAGCAAGCCTTTGCGGCCAGTCAATGGCAGCCTGAATCAACAATAGCACAGACATAATGCTGTGCTATTGAGATCATTTTTAACGCCACCTGCCATAACTGCCGCGTTTGGTAACAGCGGCACCTTGCTGGCACGGGTTGGGGTTAATACGTTACTCGGCGCCGACCTGCGCCCATTCTGGAACCCAAGTTGGATAGCTTGAACATGCGCCAAAGGCGAGACAGCTTGCCAAAAGAACAATCGTCACTGCTGTTTTCTTCATAATTAACCCCTAATAAAGATAAAATTTAGAACCCAATTGGGTCATAAATTGGGGACCAAAGTCAAGGCTTGAACGACAAAGATAACGCGATTTTTTGGGGTGGCCGCGTTTATGGATCGGCCTCGCTCACTTTTAATCTTGGGTTTGCTAGGTTATTGCAAAGAATTATGGTTGTTTGGATTTTTGATCACAATGTTTTGTTCAATGCCGCCATCACGCCCCCCACCCTGCACGCCGCGCAAGTTGCGCCGATTTCGACATTATTTTTGGGTTGGTTTTGCAAGCGCGCCAGCATAAAGCGATGCGCCTTTATAAGATTTGGACTCGCGCGACATGTCATTCAGCATCTTTGCCAAATCGTCAATCGCATTTGGGGTGTGTTTCCAGCGTGAAACCGGTTCGATATGGGTTCGGATCGTAAACAGCACAGAACCGCTGTGTGGTAATTTGCGCAAGGTCTGGTTTTCAAGACGCAAACATAGCTGGTGATTATCAAGGTCACCTGTTACGGCCTGTCTTTGCGCGCGATGCGGGGTGAATAAATCGGCACCAACCTGCAAAGACCAATTCATGCGGGCACTGATTGGGCCAATTGTCATTTTATTGAAAAATCGGTCAACCGGACCGGCCAGCCTTTCATCATAATGCGGAACTGGATTATGAATCGCGGCCAAGGGCTTGCCCATCTTTTCGGCCAAAACCCAATGCGCCGGAAAACAAAGCGACGCCGCCACGAGGTGCCATTTTACCGTAGTCGCGCCATCCGTCGCAGCTTGGGCGAAAGGTGCCAGCAATAATAAATCTTCAGGAACCAGCCGCGCCGCCCTATCCAGCGGATGAAGACCAGCATCTGCCGGTGTCATGTGATCATCATGCGGGTGATCATCATGCGGGTGACCATGGTGATATGCTGCTAAATGCTGGCGAACCATTGCCAGAACTTCATCGCCAGCCGCATTTGAATTGGGCATTGCGGAAAATACATCTTGGTGATGTTTGGCCAGTAATTGTGTCTTTAGAGCAATCTGATCAGCACGGGCAGCCTGATTGCCAAATAGATCATTTGACGGCAGCCATTCCGCTTCAGAGCGAGCCCGCAAGCCGAGTTTAAGCTTGAAACCTAGCCTTTGCCATGGTGCGCGCTCATCGATCATCACGAACTCCATTGGACGAGATCATTCCCATAATCATATGCCAAGGCAATCAAATGGCAAGGCCATCCTATCGCAGGACAATCCGATGAAAAGGTTAGAAAATATTTAGATTCCTGGGATAAGTGGAGCGACGCTGCAGGCAGCAACCACCGACATGAACGCAATCAGCAAAATTGCCCGTAAGGCTTTATCCAGCAGTTGCGTGGTTGTCGATTGGCGAGCCTGATGTGTGTGACGTGTTTCGCAAATGGCATTTGTCGCTAAAAACATTGGGGATCCTCAAAAAAAATGATCAAAACGAAACGGCAAAACCACTATTTTTTAACGATGGCTTTAACGTCTATTGAGTGAATCACAGAAGACGAGGCTTGTGAATCCTTTAAATAATTTTTTTTGAGATTTTCCATGGAAACGAACAAAATGGCGATTTCGGGAGGACTCGAACCCCCAATCTGCTAATTAGAAGTCAGCTGCTCTATCCAGGTTTATCTATGTTTTACATTATGTTACGCCCTACTCCTTATGATTGGTAACTCCTGTGTCACTGATGGAGGCAGAAGTGACTACATACAGAAAACGAAACAGTAAACGGCAGGCAATAATCAGGCATAAGAATATTGGAACGGTAACCAGATCATTTAAGTACAAGAGCCACGCTATTAAATGGGTGCATGAGCAAGAGAACATAATTGAAGCTGGACATTATGGATTGCTTAAGCCTGACAGTGTTTTACTGGGCGAGATTCTGTCACGTTACTGCAAAGAGATTACCCAGGGTAAGCGTAGTGCAAACACCGAAGAACGACGTCTAAATCGTCTCATCAAAAACCCCATAAGCGCCCTCACCCTCGATAAGCTGTCATCATCAGTTATAGCGGCCTTTCGTGACCGAAGGCTCCCTGACGGAGCTAGAACCGCACATTATGACCTTACCTTGATTCGACACTGCCTAAAGATAGCCATTCATGAGTGGGGTCTAATGCTGTCTTCTAATCCTGTCGACTTCATAAAGATGCCACCAACATCTAGGCCAAGACAGCGAAGGTTAAATAAAGGTGAATATGAGCGTTTGGAGCAAGCCTCTCATCTAACTCTCAACCCTCACACATGGCCCACCATTGTCTTTGCCATTGAAACAGGCATGAGGCGAAGTGAAATCCTTGGTCTAACGTGGGATAACACAAACCTGGAACGACAGCTTGCTTAACTCCCATTGACCAAGAATGGACAAACAGAGAAGTTCCTTTATCGACAAAAGCAGCAGATGTCCTCAGAGGCCAGAGGGCACGTCAAGACACTTCAACTCCATTCCCAGTCAATGCTAACGCCTTCAGACTAGCGTGGGAGCAGCTAAGGAAACGTGCTGGCTTATGTGACCTAAGGTTTCATGACCTTCGACATGAAGCAATAAGTAGGTTCTTTGAATTGGGCTTAAGTATCCCAGAGGTCGCCCTGATATCAGGTCATAAGGATGCAAAGATGCTTTTTCGTTATACGCACCTGAGGGCAGGCAATATAATCGCTAAACTCGGTTGAGGAGTTTCATGGCACGACTCTTGCCTATAGAGGATGTAAGAACCTAAACGCCAAACAAATGACACCTTCGCAAAGGTGTCACTCCCTTGAGACTTGCCCTTGCTGGTTAACTCTGGTGAGGGCTTTTCTTTGGTAAAAGGGTCCCATAGGCCAACAAACAGACCTTCAGTACCTTCCTTAAATAGCGGTTTTCAAAAGGGTGTCTGAAGGGTCAGTTGTTGTTTGTTGTGGTTAATCAATCCAAACTTCAATTGGCGTGGGGTCATAGCCGTTACATGGATTATGCATTTGTGGACAATTCGACAAGACAGCTAGAACATTACATTCAGCCCGAAGCTTTACGTAACTGCCGGGCTTTAATGCAGCCTCAGCGACACCAGCTGATCCATCACCTAAAACTGGAACACTCATAAACCAGTTTACATTTGGGACGATTGAGGTGACGTCCATGCCATACTTTTGAAGCTCTTGGGTAAAGTTCGTATAACAAGATTCGGTTGTCTCAACATCGTAACGAAGCTTGTTATTGGGATTGCTACAACATCCATAGATTGTGTCGTGTCTCCCAGCAGTATCTTCAATGACGGTTAAAAGTGGTTTGCCGCTATCTGCGTATAATACTGTTCCGTTACCAACATAGACATTGCCCTGAACCTTTACGGTATTCGTTGCAGAATATCGATCTGCGGTGTTGTCTGCGTTATAACAAAGGAAGTCGACTGCTTGCTGGCCATGCGTGTCTTTAATAGTGAGCACCTGCCCCCTTTTGACCAATCCCGACCATGGCTGCTTTGCGTCTACGATCATAGGTTGATTTGGCATAATGAACTCCCCAAGCTCTAAAGTTAGCCAGTTAATACGAAGTCGGGCGTCGTAATATCACCGACCTCATCACCCGCCCAGTTTACCAGCTTGGGTTGAAAGAAGCCTTTTACAGAATCTTCGATGGGGTAGCCTAAAGCCCTGATAACGGCACCAATCGCAACTTCAGCCCCTCTTTTATTGCCATCTCTTGCTTTAACGACCGCACCAAGGCCAAGGTCATGAAACGCGGCAGAGTAAACGCCCTCAGCACCTGTTTTAACCGTTATAGCTTCGCCATAAGCCGCGTTGATTGCACTACATGCCCTCCCATGGCCAGCAATGAGTAAAGGCTCCACAGCGATACTTTTGCGTATCCTCTGACAAGCCTTATGTTTCGCATCTGGCAGATCGCCACCACCAGCAAATAGAGCAAACGCTCTTGCCCAATTACCCAGTGGTGCAGAGAACACTGGCGCGCCGCAGCCGTCAATACCATGAGGATACTGCATTAAGTCCAAACCGGTCATAAACTCCAAAGTACCAAGGATTTGCTGCTGAGCCGCATTCGTTAGGTTCGCATAACCGAATGTTTTACCGCTCATAAGTTTGAATAAGATCAACATGCCAGCATGTTTGCCACTGCAGTTATTGTGGACCTTGTGTGGCTCGTCCATGGTTCTGACTTGTGACACCATCGTCTCCTGATGCATTGACCAGTGCGCACCGCAAATAAGCTCATCAATGGATATGTCGAACTTGCTGAGCAAACCTTGCACGGCTTCCGTGTGCAGCGTCTCACCGTTGTGACTTGCACAAATCAGTGCGACCTCAGCATCTGAAAACTCGGGAATATCCTCTTGGGTTTTTAGCAGTTCAATAAGTGCAATCGACTGAAGTGGTTTCATTGCCGACCGCGGAAAGATAACACTTTCGACATCACCCATGCCCAATATAACTGATCCATCAGCATCGCATACGGCGATATCGACCTCATGTAAGCTCTCTTTGAAGCCATTTCTATTGATATGGACATGTAAAGGACTTGGCGAATTGCAGGGTAAGTCAATCAAGGGTTTGGTCATTTGTGTCTCATCTAGTCGAGTTTTGTCAGGAGCAAGTGCTCCCCTAAAAAGACTATGATCTTTTTACGATTTAAACGCCATAACTTCCATCAGACGTCAAAAGAGTCCCATCCACCAACAAACTGCTCCCTCCTTCCCAAGTTAACTATCACTTTCAAAATAGTGGTAAAGGTTACTGTTTTTATTATTCTTATTTCTTTTATAACAGTTTAATTGCGCTATTGATGGATGTCAGTCACAATGGCCTTTAGGTACGTTCTGGCAACTATGAGTTACAAAGTTATTTAACTGATCAAATGGTATAAAGAATGAAATTAATAAGATTTATAGTTGGCCGTATAATACTCTTGTTGGATTTTCTCACCAGGCCGAGTCCGGTTATTAGAAGTCGTAAAGATCAGGATAGCGTTGATGCAGCGGTAACTGGGCTCTCACTCTATCAATTTAAAGCCTGCCCTTTCTGCGTAAAGGTTCGAAGGCACATGAGGCGACGATCAATCAAGATAGAGTTAAAGGATGCTAAAACTGATCTGTTAATCAAAGAAGAATTGATCAGGGAAGGTGGAAAACACAAAGTGCCTTGCCTTCGCATTGCAGAGGATAACAAGGAAGTTCAGTGGCTGTACTCATCTGATGAAATCTGCAGATTCTTAGATGCTAAACTTGATCAATTAAAGTTGGTATAACTCTATCAGCCGCTTTGAAACAATTAGCCAAAGCCTGAATTATAGGTTCTGGTTTTGGTGTGGCTAATTTAAATAGATTGTAATTTTGCAAGAGGGTCAAACAGATGTTTGTCTTTGATGCGTATGGGACATTGTTGGATGTGGATGCTGCAGCCAGAGAGGCAGCAGCTGAACCAGGCATGGAGGCTCTAAAGGAGAATTGGCTTCCCATAGCGAAAGGCTGGCGAGAACGACAACTGAGATATAGCTGGCTGTGCTCGATGATGGGCAAGTATGATGACTTCTGGGAGCTCACAATACGTGCGCTTGATACGACACTTGAGGAACACGCCCTTGCCTCAAATGACAAGGTAAGAGCAAGACTTTTGTCATTGTACAGCGAGCTTTCGGCTTATCAGGAAGTACCAGAAGTGCTCGCCAATCTCAAAGCGGCTGGTCACAGGCTTGCAGTGCTCTCAAATGCTTCTCCCAGTATGTTGGTAAAAGCGTTGGACGCAGCCGGGATTTCTGAGTGGTTTGATGAATTGCTCAGTGTCGATGTCTTAAAATGCTATAAGCCCACACCTGCAGTGTACCAACTCATCCCGGAGCGGTTTGATTGCAAGCCAAGCGATGTGACGTTCTTCTCATCAAACAATTGGGATGTCTCCGGAGCTGGAGCATTTGGCTTTAAAACCATTTGGGTCAATCGAACTGGAGTGGCATGGGATAACCTTCCCGGGAAACCCGACATCATTGTTAACTCCATTTCAGAAGCACAGCTAAACATATGAATTTAATTTAGAAAACATTGAAGAACATGTTGTTGAATGTTTGATAGGCAATTAGGTAATTATGCGGCTGCCTTTACTTCTATGTTGGCCAGTTTGCTCCCAAGGTATGATGCCAATACCGCCATTGCTGATATGCCTGCGCGCTGTTCGGCATCGCTGTTATAATTAGTGTTGGTATTGATATCATAGACATAGGGCACACCATCTTCATCTGTGATAAACTCAAAGGCTGCCACATCTAGCCCTTCGCGCGCCATTACATCTTGCATCTTTGGGATAAGCAATTGGCCAAGCGCGCTTTTAGAAAAACTGCCATCAATGTCAAAAGCAAATCGTTGATCAGCGTCTGCCATACAGGTGCTCGCATCTAGAGCGCAAACATCTGCAGGGCATAACTCAAATCCGTTTGAAGTATCCACACGGACTGCATAGACAAATTTACGCCCCACAAATTCCACTCGGGTAATCAGCTGTTCCGGCGAGGCAATATAACGCTGAACGAGGGTAATACCATCAACAGATGGATCAAAGTCCTCGCCATTCACATACTCTATCAGTGTTGGTTTTGAACGGAACAACGCAACCCCCAATCCTTTACCTGCACGATTATGTTTTGTGATAATAGGCTTCCCTCCAAAAGAAGAAAACGCTTCAATGATATCCTCAGCCGTAATCGCCGCCACAGTCTGGGGGACATTCAAACCGGCATGTCGTAACGCCGCATATTGTATCATCTTAGAGATTTCCAGATGTAAGGCTTGACGTCCATTGATCACGAATCTCCCCTGCCCCTCCAACCACGCCAAAACGCCAGCTGTCATCTCAGGTGCAAATCGATTGCCTCTGGTATGGGAAGATGCGCTCATACGATTATAAAACACACCCGCCGGCGCGTTCTTTGATAAATCAATGTTTACGTTGGCCAGGTTCCAATCTTGATATGCTACACCTATTACATCCAACGCCGCGAATAACGGCCCAGTCCAATCGGCATTTTCATGAATTATATAAACCGCCGGCACTTCATTCACATGGGCATTCGCGTAGGTAATAGGCATAAATCTCTCCTCGTCCATTGAGGAAAGATATAGAAACATTTTCTAAATTTCCTATATCAAACACATACATTTAGCAAAGATTTTTACCCTCTCAATTAACGACAGAAAACTTTACCGAAATCACGTTATATCAAAGTTATTCATGCCCTAGCTCGTCATCAATCATAGCGCTCTGGTCTGTCTCGTTAGCCAGTTTTGAACAGGCGATTAGCTAATTGCGGTATGCACACCCTGATCTAGTTAAAGTAAGGTAGGAGATGATGCAATAAATGCACTGTAGCAGAGCGTTAACAACCCTATTACTCAGTGGCAGTAGACGCTAAGCCTTAAATACAAGCTTTCTTCCTCCAAGTTGATGACTTGTTTTCACTATCAGGACTACCTTACCCCTCTGGCACCTCCCCCGTCAGCGGGGTTTTTCTTTGGTAAAGGATAAAATCTGCAAATACTTATATGATGAACTTGATCAATTAAAAGTTGTTTAATCCGATGCCGCAAGCTCTAGTGTTGTGTGCATAATTACATTCCAGACGCATATGAAAAGCGCATCTTCTATTTTGTTTTTCTTTCCCTTCAATTCCCTCAAAGGTGTCTCAATTAAATAGCCTTATGCGGTGTTACAGAGCCCAGATTGGATAAACGATGAATGCGGTTAAAGCGCGTACCCTTGGCGTATCAACTGCTTTGGCCGCCGTCACGATATGGGCGGTTTTTCTGGTGAACACACGGTTCGCTATAAGCAGCAACTTTTCTGTTGAGGAGGTTATGACACTCAGGTTAGTCACAGCTAGCATTGTTACCTTGCCATTTATGATCAAATTAGGTGTCATCCTTCGTGGACAGAGTTTTGTAAGTACGGTGATGATAGCCCTTATGCCTAGTGCAGTTGCTCCTTACATCATTTCATCAGGGCTTTTTTACGCTTCGGCATCTGACTCAGGTGCCCTTGCACCCGGAACGTTGCCATTCTGGGCGGCGTTATTCTCCTTTTTACTGATTGGAGAAAAACCAAGTAAACTCCGTTTGGTTGGATTGTTAGCAATCTTCATAGGAGCAATATCAGTTGGGTTGACGCAAATGCTTGATGGCTCATACTCAGAAACATGGAAAGGTCACCTACTATTTCTTTTAGGCGCATGTCTTTGGGCCATCTACACAATCTATTTTAAACAAGCTGGCCTTAGACCGGTTCAAGGATTAGTTGTTGGGTTGTTTTGGGGCACTCTTTTCTTGGTTCCGGTTCTTTTTATGACTGGAGAAGTCAGTTTCAGCAATGTCAGCATCCAAGAAATTGTTTGGGTTTGCCTCTTGCAAGGCGTGCTCATCGGTGTCCTTGCAATGATACTATACTCGATTGCAATTCGATGTTTGGGCGCAGCTCAAACTGCAGCGTTTGGGGCTTTAACTCCAATCCTTGCACTTTTTGGTGGGGTAGTCTTCCTGAACGAAACGATTACCACTGGAGGTGTAATGGGTATCTTTTTGGTTGCAGTAGGAGTGATTTTAGCTTCAGGGAGCTTCGAAAAGAATACTTAAATGATGTGACTCTTTTGAGAGAGTGCAAGAATCTAAACGCCAAACAAATGACACCTTCGCAAAGGTGTTGCTCCCTTGAGACTTGCCCTTGCTGGTTATGCCAGTGGGGGCTTTTCTCGAGCCAGTTTTGATAGGACTATTAGCTGGTTGCAGGATCCAGTTAAAGCCCGACTAAAGATGATGCAATAAATGCACTGCAGTAGAGCTTTTATAAACCTATCACGCAGCGGAATCAGACGCTAAGCCTTAAATACAAGCTTTCTTCCTCCAAGTTGACGACTTGTTCGCACTATCAAGAGTACCTTACCCCTCTGGCACCTCCCCCGTCAGAGGGGCTTTTCTTTGGCGTAAAAAGGGTCCCATAAGCCAACAAACTGAACCCCGGTGCCTGTGATAAATAGCGGCTTTCAAAAGAGTGGCTAAAGGGCTGATTGTTGTTTGTTGTTGTTATTGCTTTTGTAACAGTTTATTTGCGCTATTGATCAATGTCAGCCGCCATGGCCTTGGAGCGCGTCTTGGAGCATGCCCTCGCAATTATGAGTTACAAAGTTATTTAAATGATCAAACGGGATGAAGAATGAAGTTAATAAGATTTATAGTTGGCCGAATAATACTCTTGTTGGATTTTCTCACAAGGCCAAGTCCGGTTGTCAGAAGTCGCGAAGATCAGGATAGTGTTGATGCAGCTGTATCCGGGCTTTCCCTCTATCAATTCAAAGCCTGCCCTTTCTGCGTAAAGGTTCGAAGGCACATGAGGCGAAGATCGATCAAAATAGAGTTGAAGGATGCCAAATCAGATTTGGCAATTAAAGAGGAATTAGTCAGGGAAGGCGGAAAGCACAAAGTGCCTTGCCTACGTATTGAAGAAAATAACAAGGACGTCAGGTGGCTGTATTCATCTGATGAAATCTGCAGATTCTTAGATGCTAAACTTGATCAACTAAATGTCGTTTAGCACCACGATATTTAACAGGATTGGACAAATGTTTCATTTCCCAGTGACTATTTTGTTGTCAATGATTGTCAGCTTTAATTTTGCCAATGCTGCCAACGCCTCTCTTGCTGGTATCGTAAACAATGTCTGCGCCAATCTGAAAATCAATTCGGATATTTCCCAGATCATCAACGCGCCAATAGTAGATGAACGCGGGATGACGGCAACCATTGCCCTCCGCCCGGCCAACCATGATTGGCGCATTGCTGTGGTGACGATCAACGATGCACAAGCCCGCCCACACGCTGAAATACGGCTCAACAAGAGGTGCATGGTTATGCAAAGCCGCCAACTCATCTGGGATGAAGATGGCAACAAAACTGCCATTCATGATCTGGGGCCTGACCTTGAGACTATCATCCAAGAGACCATTATAAATCCAGAACAGAAATTCACTTTAAAACCAAATGACGCCATGCCCGGCAATCCTCGGATTGCGCTGGTTGATACTGGTGTGAACTATACTCTGCCCGCCTTTTGGCCAAATGTTGCGGTGGATAAATCGGGAAGACTTGTTGGCTATGATTTCTGGGATGATGATCCGTGGCCCTTCGATTCTGACCCACGGCGCACTGCTTTCTATCCGACGCATCACGGCTCCACGGTGTTCAGTGTTTTGGTGGATGAGGCGCCGGAGTCTACAATCTCGCTTTACCGATTTCCTGCGCTGGAAATGTGCCGTTTCAAAGAGCTTTTGGCACATATTGCAAAAACAGATGTGCGGCTGGTTAATCTGTCAATGGGATCGAATGACCCTAATGATTGGCATTGTTTTGCTGTTGCTGCTAAGGCCATGCCACATGTACTGTTCGTTGCGTCAGCCGGAAATAATGGGCGCAACATTGACGAGCAACCAGTTTATCCAGCTTCAATGGCGTTAGAAAACATGGTTGTTGTTTCCTCGAGTGACAATTTTGGAATACTCGGTGCGGGATCAAACTATGGCCCGCAAACTGTGGATATTCTTGTGCCAGCGGAGCAGGTGAGTATCCTCGATCATCGAGGAGCCAGGGCCAAAACTGGCGGTACGAGCTATGCCGCACCGCGCGTTACCGCGCTCTTAGCTCGATATCTGGCAAAAAAGCCTGACGCAACGCCTATTCAAATGATTGACCTCTTGCGCAAGCGCGCAATTGCGACCTCTGAGCCGCTGTCGAGATTTGGTTGGATACCTGATCCAAGCGATGATTTTGGGTTTTAGCTATTGATTTCTATTCTGCAGCAAACGCGCTATCGATGTAGCTTTTCGCCATTGGCACAGCGGCCGGATTATGAATCGCCATCAACCCCAGTGCACGCTCAGCAAAAGCCTTGTCTTTTAAAAAGCCAGCCACCTGCACAGCAAGACGCAACGCCTGTGAATCTTGCGGATTAATATCCAGATATCGCGCTAGAATCGGTTTTTCCTTTTCCATCTCGCGGTTCAGATGATAGGTCACTGCCAAGGACATAAGGGTGTTTGGGCTGTTGGGGTCGAGGTTCAGACTTTTAAGCAGAAACATCTCAGATTTTGCAAACATCCACCATTGACCATATTTTTGTCCAGCCTGATCAAACAGCATCTTATTTTTAGCAGTAAGGCACGCCACCTCTAAGGTCTGCAGCAGATCAGCCGATGGTTCGCGCACTATCAGCCTCGCATCATATAGCAAATCAGCGCAATCCCTTATCGCTTTGCCCTGTGCAAAGAAAGCTTCAGCGTGATTCGTACCCGCTTCATTGCTGCTGCTTTTCAATAACGCCGGGAGATGGGAAATTGGAATGATCTCGCTGATATTGCCATCACCCGCCGCCAGAATACCAACTAGCTTGCCCGCCTTATCTACAACCGCACCACCACTATTGCCGGGCAATGCCTTCGCATCCGAATGTATCCGCGCCCTGGGATTGACCCCGAGATTGGGAAAAACGGCATAGCTGCTGGGAGCATAGGCCCGCGTTTGGTTTCGACCCTGATCAAAGGCAACAACGTGAAGATTTTGTTTGGTGCCAGTTGCCATATCCAGCGTTAATGCTTCAGGAATTACATTTGTTTCTTCGGCATCTTCCAGCTGGAGGATAACCAAATCAACCGGCACATCATGTGGAACCGGTCTGGCGCGCATGATGTCGCCAGATGTCGTGCGCACAATGATTAGGTCGTGATCTTCAACAACATGGCGATTGGTCAGAATTAAATGTGGCGCGATCATTGTGCCGGACGCAACCATGCTCGGCGTTTTTATGCCCACCGTGTTTTGTATCCATGCGCAAACTGGCGCTGGTGCGTCACAATTGCTTAAAACGTTTTTTGCCGTTAGAGGTTTTGCAAATATAGTGATTGCCAGAAACACTCCGAGCATAATGAAGACTAGTTTTGCTGGCGCGGTTGGGCTCATATCAATTCACTCCTCATCACATCACCCATAAAATTCTATTACCTAAGCACTGACAGGGCCAAGCTTAACATCTTATAAATGTTAGCAGTACTCTCTCCAGCGGCGCGGTGTGCTAAGGCAAGAGCAATCTGTTCGCCTGAATATTTCACTGCCACATCAGTTGAAATGGGACCCTACCAGTCGCCAGTGTTTTTGGTAAATAGCCGTTTTCAAAAGAGTGGCTAAAAGGCCGGCTGTTGTTTGTTGCTGTGATTTGTTTTTCATCAGCTTTTTGAGCTTCTTCAGAACGTGCCTCGCACACCAATTTCTCTGCTTCTTTATCCAAATTAAAACTCTTTTATTGTCAGTTGTTCAACGTGCCTGCGTCAATAAGTCAAATATTATCGAAATAAGTATTGAGGTCTAATATTAAAATAACAACCCGCGTCATGCCTTAGCATCGAACAACCTGAAACCACATCCGCCCAGTCTTGATAACGCTAGATGTAGCTCTAAGTTTTTTATCCACGCCCCAATCAGAAAGCAGACCCATGAACGTGATTCCAATCGGTTTTGAACTGTCCAATTCGACGCCTGTTGTGACGAAGACGCCACTATTAAACGAGGGTACGGTGGAGTCAAAGCGGGATGAGATTTTAGAGTATTTCCATAAAACATTTTCTTTGTACGAGAGTATCTTTGATTGTTTGGTAGACGATGACGCTTACTACGCTCGCGCCAACATGCTGCGCCACCCGCTGATATTTTATTATGGCCACACAGCAGTTTTCTTTATCAACAAGTTAAACGTGGCCAAGCTGATCAACGAGCGGATTGACCCACATCTCGAGTCGACATTGGCCATTGGTGTCGACGAAATGTCTTGGGATGACCTGAACGAGGCGCATTATGATTGGCCGACGCCCGCCATTGTGAAAGCCTATCGCGACAAAACTCGCGATATCGTCGACACCTTTATCAGAACCTACGATTTTAAATTGCCCATCACATTTGATGATCCGATGTGGATCATCATTATGGGGATCGAGCATGAGCGAATTCATCTTGAGACCTCCGCTGTGTTAGTTCGTGAACTGCCTTTGGACAAAGTGAAACCCCACAAAATCTGGAGTAACATTTGCACAGAAACAGGTGCCGCCCCCCTGAATGAGCTAATTGAAGTACGCGGCGGTGCGGTCGCCTATGGCAAAGACAAGTCAAATCCACTGTATGGTTGGGATAACGAGTTTGGTCGTGCTGAAGCCGTGATCAAAACGTTCAAAGCGTCAAAATATCTTGTCTCGAACACGGAATTCCTAGAATTTGTTGAGGACGATGGCTATCAAACCCGCAGTAACTGGGACGATGAAGGTTGGCATTGGGTTCAATATGCGAAAGCAGAACATCCAGTCTATTGGATGAAGGACGGCAACGGTTACAAATACCGCTCAATGCTTGAAGAAATCGACATGCCATGGAATTGGCCAGCCGACTTGAACTATCTGGAGGCTAAAGCGTTTTGTAATTGGAAGTCTGCGAAGACTGGCAAGAGTATTCGTATGCCAACAGAAGCCGAATGGTACCATTTGCGTGGCCAGACCACCGACACAGATCAACCCTATTGGGCGAAAGCGCCAGGCAACATCAATCTCGAATACGAGATGTCCCCGTGCCCAGTGGACCGCCATGAATTTAAGGGCGGGTTCTTTGATATTATCGGGAACGTGTGGCAGTGGACGGAGACGCCCATTGATGGCCTTGAGGGCTACAACGTCCACCCGATCTACGATGATTTCTCATCACCAACATTCGATGGTAAACACAATGTCTTTAAGGGTGGGTGCTGGATCTCAACGGGTAACTACTCAATCAAAGATTCCCGCTACGCATTCCGTCGTCACTTTTTCCAATACTCAGGCCTGCGATATATCGAAGCCAAAGAGATCGAGAACCCAATTATGAACATCTATGAAACCGACGAACAGATTTCGCAGTACATCGAATTTCATTACGGCGAAGAACACTATGGTGTGAAAAACTTCCCTGTGGCCTGTATTGAGGCCCTGCTGCCGCACACAAAGGACATGACGACTGAGCGGGCGTTGGATTTGGGCTGCGCTACGGGCCGCTCGTCATTCGAGCTGGCAAAAGCTTTTGACCACGTCGATGCATTGGACTTCTCCGCCCGTTTTGTCGAAGCGCCATCCAATCTTCAGAAGACGGGTTCACAGCGGTACGTCATCAAGACCCAAGGTGATCTTGTTGATTTTAAAGAGGTGAAGCTGGCCGACTTTGAAGCTTATGAGGAGATCAAAAACAAAATCTCATTCATGCAAGGCGATGCATGTAACCTGACTGACAAATACACTGATTATGATCTCGTGTTTGCGGGAAACCTGATCGACCGGCTTTATAAACCAACCGACTTTTTGACCTCTATCAAGGGTCGCATTCGTAGGGGTGGCTTGCTGGTCATCACGTCTCCCTACACGTGGCTGGAAGACTTCACACCCAAGGAAAATTGGTTGGGCGGATTCAAAGCACAAACCGGTGAGAGCTATACAACGCTTGAAGGCTTGATGGACAATCTGTCACCAGAGTTTGATCTGGTTGGCCAGCCGCAGGACATTCCCTTTGTGATCCGAGAGACGGCTCGTAAATTTCAACATAGCGTCGCAGAAATGAGTGTTTGGCGTAAAATGGGTTAACCTCTGTTTCCACTTATTTTAGCTTTCTTTTAGACTTTAAATAGGTAACCTTATTTTAGCCAAAAGCATAAAGCGCGAAGGCTTAAGACATGACATATAGTAGTATCAGAGCAAAACGATTGACGACTACTTTGGGCTGCTCTCCATCGCTTGTTCAACAAGTTTGGCAACGGCTCCATATAGATATAAATGAAGACCCTAATGAGCTGATTGAGCTGAAGGCTATTGTAAAACAATGCCGATCCTTGGTGCAGTCCACAGACCGCATAAGCGCAAAAGTGGATGGCCTGCCTGACAACGAAAAGGATCGGCTTCATATTGAGGGCGGCCAGCTGATCCAAAAGATAAAGGATTTGCGATCAGAACTTCACGAGCTTCTGGAACACCGTCAATCAGTGATAGACCGTAATCCATCCTTTGGCGGCCAAGACGCAAGAGCAGATAGGCTAGCAGAGTTTGTTGCTGTTATCTTTGAGGAGACTGGCAGATCGGTAACCTTTGGGCATTTCGAAGGTGAGCCGACAACAGACTTCGGGAGAAAGGTTAGAGAAGTCCTTGATATCTGCGATAATAAGCGGCTGGAAGTGACAGAGATGACAGACAAGCACTATAGCACAAAGACCTATATCACTAACTGGAGACAACCTGCGCATAAGGCTGCGAAGAAGCGTAAGCGTTAATACAAATAGCGGAATAAAAATACGTACCAGTTTGTATTAAGTGAGGCCGAGGTAGCTACCCTAAATAGATAGTCATCGATAACTATAAAAAGAGTTAACAATGATGACTGACATAAGACTTCTTAATGCGGCCCTGGCCTATGCGTCTAAGGGCTGGCACATATTCCCAGTTATTCCCAATGAAAAGAACCCATATGGCTCACTTGCACCCAGGGGGCATCTCAACGCAACGACATCCGCTGACCAGATCATTGAATGGTGGACTGAGGCTCCTAACGCTAACATAGGAATTAACCTAGAAGCCTCTGGCTTAGTTTGCATCGATGTTGACAGCTACAAACCAGACTGCGGGTTTGACGATTTCATAAAAGACAAACATCTGCCTCAGACCCTGACACAGAAGTCTGCATCAGGGGGGACCCATTACATATTCAAAGCTTACCCGGGGGACAGCTACCCTGGCACTTTATGTAAAGGGGTCGACATCAAGTATAACGGCTACATTCTATTATCCCCCTCGAGTTTCAATGGGAGGTCATATGAATGGCAGAATGATCTTGAGCCTACCAAAGCCCCAGATTGGTTAGCCAAGAAGTCGCCAAAGGCCATTGAGCCTCTAATGCCTACCTCATGGCTAACGTCGCTAGAATATCAGCAGTTAATTGATGTGATTGAGAACGAAGGCTGGCACGGTACTGTGCTCAAACTAGTGGCATCATTGGTCGCCAGGGGCGGGGATGATGATGCTATCCACCATTTTACTGATGGGCTAACGCTCCAGGGTTACACTTTAGAAGACACAAGGGCTGAGGTTCAAAGGATGATCGATGGAGCTAGAGCCAAAGGCTTTGGCACTGAGTTAACTCGTGAACCCTCTTCAGAGCTTATCAAGTCTAGCCGGGGCGATGTTATCAATAACCACCACAATGTTTATGTCACTCTTCGCGATAGTGCCTGGGGACAAGTGTTTGCGTTTAATGAGCTGGCCGGCACAAAGATGGTGCTGGCAAAGCCTCCAGGTGAACGCGGTAATCCAAGCTTCTTTAAGCCACGTGAGGTAAAGGATAGTGATTATTCCAGGCTGGCAAAATGGTGCAACCAGAACGGCCTTCCGACAGTAAACAAGAATGTCATCATCGACTGTGTGCAGGAGATATGTGAGGAAAATATCATCTCCCCAGTCAGACATTATCTTGAGGGGCTTAGGTTCGCCCCTGCTCATCATGAGCCTCAATTGTCTCATTGGATGGAGAGATATCTTGGCGCAAAACCAGGGTCGTCTGAGGAGAGACAATATATAGAAGCGGTATCGAGGCTGTCTTTGATACAGGCTGTCGCAAGGGCACTAAATCCTGGTTGCAAGGCTGACAGTGTACCTATCTTAGAGGGCGGCCAGGGCATTGGTAAATCAACAGCAATCAGGGTTCTCCATGGTGCTGAGTGGTTTGGTGACGCTTTGCCACCAATGGGGACTAAGGACGCCTCAGACTACCTCAGAGGACTGTGGGGCATTGAACTTGCTGAGTTATCGTTTCAAAGGAAGGCTGAGATTGAAGTTCAAAAGGCTTTTATCTCGCGGCGAGAAGAGCGTTTTAGACCAGCCTATGGACGTGAAGAAATCTTATATCCAAGACGCTGTGTCTTCTGGGGGACAACCAACAGAACCGATTATATTAAGGATGACACCGGTAACCGTCGGTTCTTGCCGATTAGGACGACTAAAGTTGACTTTGAGGGACTGAGAGCTCGCCGGGACATGCTTTGGGCCGAGGCTGTCTACTACTATAATCAAGGCGAGCAATACTGGTTATCTGAGGATCTTGTGGTCTATGCCAATGAGCAGACGAAGGAGCGTATTGAAGAAGATCCGTGGGTTGAAGTGGTTCAAACGATGCTTAGGACCCGCAAAGAGATATCGCTAAAAGAAGCCTGTAAAGTGTGTTTTCAGGACCTCCAGGATCAGCACATTACGACTATGATGACCCGCCGTATGTCACATTGTCTTCAAATGGCGGGCTGGAGGAAAGACGGTAGGTTTAACTCAGGTCCCCAGCGTAATCAGGCTAGGTTTGTTAAGGATGCTGCGGAGGCGTTTGAGGGAGACAATGCGCATGAGCGTGATTGCTTCTGACAATTAAGATTGCGCATGATGCGCATGAGTTTTCTTAGGAGTCTTGAGACTTATAGTTAAGTATATGTAATGTATATATTGTTTAGTATGAATTGTAGAGTGTTTGTACTCATGCGCAATATTGCATATCACAGAAACTTCCATAGAAACTCATGCGCAACGTGCGCACATGCGCAAATAGTGTTGACCGCTAAGACCCAATCTTTGTTTAAAAGAAACCATGGTCAACACAGATAAAAATCAGATCAGCCTTTGAGTACAGGCAACACTTTTGGTCACTCTTTGGTCACTTTTAGGGCGACAAAAGGCCCATTTTGCCCCTATTGTCGTCATATACGGCAA
>JAOEVD010000014.1 GCA_028383305.1 Candidatus Puniceispirillum sp. | reverse complement strand
ACAGGAAATCACCATTGGCTTTGACTCGCCATTTTGTGTCATTGGTGAGCGCATCAACCCAACCGGACGCAAGCTTCTTGCCGCCGAAATGGCCGCTGATGATTATTCGCGCGTTCTGTCTGATGCATTGGCACAAGTCGAGGCGGGTGCCACGATGCTTGATGTGAATGCTGGCATTCCGATGGCGGATGAGCCGGCCATTCTTGCCAAGGCCATTCAGCTTGTTCAAGAGGTGGTTGATGTGCCGCTGGCGATTGACAGCTCAATCGTTGCCGCACTTGAGGCTGGCTTGTCTGTTTATAAAGGCAAGCCGCTGGTCAATTCGGTAACCGGCGAAGAAGAACGTCTGGAAGTTGTTTTGCCGCTTGTCAAAAAATATGGCGCGGCTGTTGTGGCGATTTCAAATGATGAAACCGGCATTTCCGAAGATCCAAATGTGCGTTATGAAGTTGCCAAGAAAATTGTCGAACGTGCCGCTGATTACGGCATCCCGCGCGAAGATGTTGTTGTTGATCCATTGATCATGCCGGTTGGTGCCATCAATATGGCTGGCCGGTCAGCGCTTGATCTGATCATCCGTCTTCGCAATGAATTGAAGGTGAATACAACTTGTGGCGCGTCAAATATTTCTTTTGGCCTGCCAAACCGCCACGGGATGAATGCCGCGTTTCTGTCAATGGCAGCGGGGGCCGGTATGACCTCGGCAATTATGAACCCGCTGCATGCTGAAGAAATGACCGGCATCATGGGCGCGAATGTGATGAACGGAAATGATCCAGAATGTCGTCGTTGGATTCAAAAATTTCGCGAACCTGTTGTGCCGGGTGAAGGTGGGCGCGAACGTCGCCAGACTCGCCGCCGCCGCAACGCTTAACCGTCGCAAATTGGTGGCAAGGTGATGAGCAAAAGCAAAGATGAAGCTGCCACAACATCCGATAAGGCAGCCACTGATCAGGTGAAAGTAGTATTTACCCCATCTGGCCGGCAAGGGTATGTTCCCGTTGGAACGGCGGTTTTGACCGCGGCACGCCAACTTGGTGTGGATGTTGACTCGGTATGTGGCGGACGCGCCATGTGCGGTCGCTGTCAGGTCGATGTTGGTATTGGTGAATTTGCCAAACATGGTTTGAAATCGGGTGCCGATCATCTGGCTGCGGTAACAGCTGTTGAAATGCGATATGCCGACAAGCGCGGCATGATTGATGGGCGGCGATTGTCCTGTCAGGCAAAATTACTAAATGATGCGGTGATTGATGTTCCCCCTGAAAGTCAGGTTCATAATCAACTTGTTCGTAAAGAGGCCGATGGCCGTTCAATCGCAATGGACCCGATTGTGCGTTTGTGTTTTGTCGAGGTGCGAGAACCCGACATGCATGAACCATCAGGCGATTTACGCCGCCTGATCGAAGCCTTGGAAGGCCAATGGCCAGATCGTGTTACTGGCGACATCACTTGTGATCTACATGTTATCCAGCGCTTACAGCCAGTTTTACGTCAAGGTAAATGGCATGTAACATTGGCGCTTCGTGACGGGCATCAGATCGTGGCCATTTGGCCCGGCCTGAAAGACCAGATTGCTGGTGTTGCCATTGATGTGGGATCGACCACCATGTCGGCGCATCTGTGCGATATGGTCACTGGTACGGTGCTGGCCTCAACCGGGGCGATGAATCCGCAAATCAGATTTGGTGAGGATTTGATGAGCCGCGTATCATACGGCATCATGAATCCGGGCGGTGCAGCCGAAATGACCAAGGCGGTGATTGCTGGTTTGCAAACGCTGATTGATGGTGCGGCAAAACAGGCTGGCCTGAGTGGTGAAGATATTGTCGAGCTGGTTTTGGTTGGCAATCCGGTGATGCATCACCTTCTTCTTGGCATTGATCCGGTTGAACTGGGTGGCGCGCCTTTTGCCTTGGCGGTTGATGCGGCGATGGATGTTCGGGCGGCTGAATTAGGCCTTGCCATTAATCCGGGTGGCCGGGTTTATATCCTGCCTTGCATTGCTGGCCATGTTGGGGCTGATGCGGCGGCTGTCGTGCTTGCCGAAGCGCCGCAAAAGGCCGATGAAATGACCCTGATTGTTGATGTTGGCACCAATGCCGAAATTGTTGTTGGCAACAAGCATCGTTTGTTAGCGGCATCATCGCCAACCGGCCCTGCCTTTGAGGGGGCGCAAATTTCATCAGGACAGCGCGCCGCGCCGGGGGCGATTGAACGGATTCGCATTGACAAGGACACGCTTGAGCCAAAATTCCGCGTTATTGGTGTTGATCTTTGGTCGGCTGAAGATGGGTTTGATGCGGCGGTTGAAAAAACCGGTGTTACCGGCATTTGCGGATCGGGAATCATCGAGGTGCTTGGCGAGATGTATCTTGCTGGAATCATCACGATGGATGGGGTGATTGATGGCAGCAAGGCCGCGCAAAATAGCCGAATTGAAGCCGATGACCGCACGTTTTCCTATC
This sequence comes from Candidatus Puniceispirillum sp., assembly GCA_028383305.1. Lineage (GTDB taxonomy): Bacteria > Pseudomonadota > Alphaproteobacteria > Puniceispirillales > Puniceispirillaceae > UBA3439. The sequence continues at coordinate 60,314 of JAOEVD010000014.1, read as the reverse complement.
GCATTACAGATACGGTTAGCGTGACGCAAAATGATGTTCGGGCAATCCAGCTTGCCAAGGCCGCTCTTTATGCAGGGTTCCGCCTGTTGATGGATAAAATCAATATCCGGAAGGTTGACCGTGTTGTTTTGGCTGGGGCGTTTGGCACGCACATTGACCCGAAATATGCGATGGTTTTGGGCATGATACCTGATTGTTTGCTGGCCAATGTGCGGGCGGCAGGCAATTCAGCTGGTGCGGGCGCGCGGATGGCCTTGTTGAATCAGGCGGCGCGCCACGATATTGAAGCGGTTGTCAGGCAGATTGAAAAAATTGAAACAGCGGTCGAAGCGTCATTTCAAGACCATTTTGTCAAGGCAATGGCGATTCCGCATAAAAGCGATCCCTATGCCAATCTGGCAGCGGCAGTTGATTTGCCCATACGGATTTTAACCGATGAAGATGCACCGGCGCTGGCGGGTGGCAGGCGTCGCGGTGGACGGCGGCGCTAGGAATTTTCCATTCCGGATGTTTCTATTCTGGTGTCTTTGGGCTTGTAGGCTTGCCAGCTTGTAATATGGCAAGCTGTTCTGCGGTGGTTTTGGCCTTGCGCCAGCTCGCATAATTCAGCCAGCCAAGGCAAATGACGGCAAAGCCATAACTGCTCCAGATATAGTTTTCAAAACCGCCCATATCGAAAAATTCAGCCATTAGTCGCCTCCCGGGCGCAGCGTCAGCGTGGCAAGGCGGCGTTCGGTCAAAAGCGCGCGCATCCGCAAAATCACCAGAATGGCAAAATAGGTATGGGCGGCAATAAGCGTCAGAACCAGCGGTGTCAGCATTGATGAATCAATTGCCGGACCACCACTGCGAAGCAGGCTTGCCGGTTGGTGAAGCGTATTCCACCAATCAACCGAAAATTTGACTATCGGAACATTGATCATGCCAACAAGCGCCAATAGGGCGGCTGGGCGACTGCCGCGTTCGGCGCGGTCAAACCCGTTGGCCAAGGCGATAAAGCCAAGATAGAAAAAGAACAGGATTAACATTGAGGTTAGGCGGGCATCCCAAACCCACCATGCACCCCACATCGGTTTTCCCCATAACGCGCCTGTCACCAGCGTCAAAAGGGCAAAAACCGCCCCAACCGGGGCAATTGCCCGCGCCGCAATATCGGCAAGCGGGTGCCGCCAAACAACGTAAAAAAGCCCGCAAAGCCCCAGCCCGACATAGCCGAACAAGGCCAGCCATGCTGATGGGACATGAATATAGATGATGCGAACCGTATCGCCTTGCTGATAATCGGCAGGCGCAACAAACAGACCAAGATATAGACCGATTATACCGGTGATTACGCTAAGGATCACAAGCGGTATAAGTAACCGGTTGGCAATGCGCATGAAACGCGACGGATTGGCAAAATAATCAAACATAATGGCAAGATATATCCTGTTTTTCCGGTGGTGAAAAGATGCTCAATTGCTGAATGATGGCGTCCATTAATGTCAGAGACCGGTCTCGGTTTCGCCAATTTCCAAGGCGCTTGCCGCGACCAGCGGTGCCAAGGCCAAAAGCAACGCAAAAACGGCACCTAAAAGCATCAGATGCGGGCTGATGATGCCGCGATCACTTTGCGAGGCAAGCGTGCCGAAAATAAGCAATGGCACCGCCAGCGGCAGGATCAATAAAGCCATCAATGCGGTGCCGCGCCGCGCCCCTTCGGCAAGGGCTGCGCCAATCACGCCTAGAAGGGTCAATCCCATGCTGCCAATCAACAGAGCGACCAAAAGGGGCGGCCATTGCTGCAACGGAATATTCAGCATCATTGCCATTAACGGGGTCATGATCAAAAGCGGTAATCCGGCGGTAAGCCAATGCGAAACGGCCTTTGCAAGCGCATACCAGCCCAGCCCCAGCTGGCTAAGGGCAATTTGATCAAGCCAGCCATCGCGAACATCTTGGGCAAATAGCCGGTCGAATCCGGCAAGAATGGCCAGCAGTGCCGCAATCCAAATCACCGGCACGCCAAGCGGATCAAGAACCGTGGCGTTAGCGCCAATAGCCAGCGGGAAAAGCGCAATGATGATTACAAAAAAGACCAGCATCACCCCAAGATCTTGCCGGTTTTGCCATGCGATCAGGAGATCACGTTCGATTTGTGCAAAAAACGGTTTCATGTCACCAGCCCGGGCAAATGCAATGATCGCGGCTTTGCCGCTGCGGCAAAATCAAGATGCGTTGCTGCCAGCACCATGCCACCAGCCGTTGCATGTTTTTGCACAATGTCGTCAAGAATACGGCTTGATGCCTGATCAAGGCCAGCATTGGGTTCGTCCAAAAGCCAAAGGCTGTCAGCCGGTGCCAACGCCAATCGGGCAATTGCCAACCGGCGGCGCTGGCCGCGTGATAAAACCCGCACCGGCAGATCGGCAAACCGTTTGGTGGCAAAGCTGGATAGTGCTGTATCAATGGCAGTTTCGGTTGTCGAAAACCCGTTGATTTTCGCCCAGCCAGCCAGATTTTTACGCCCGCTAATGGCGCCTGACAAACCATCAGTATGACCAACATAAATAATTGGCACCGCGCAGCTGATGTCACCAGCCGCCGCGGGAAGGCGGCCAGCGATCGTGCGAAGCAAGGTTGATTTCCCAGCCCCGTTCGGACCGGTTAAACAGCAAATATCGCCAGCATTTTGTTGATGTGACAAATTGCGAATAACCAGAACCATACCGCGAAGCACGCTTAGCTGATTGATATGCAGAAGATTATCTGCCGTGCTTGGCGCTGTTTTGCGTGTCGTTTTCGTGTGGTTATTAATTGTCATAGTCACTATCTAGCCGTGCTTGCCCCTTTGGGTCTAGGGGCTTTGGTGTCGCAATGTTGTTTTCGCCCCGTGAATAGCCCCGTGAACCGCCGCTTCAAAAGGCGCAAATACCCTCTGGAAACGTCGCGTTATTTTGGCTATAAGAAGTGATGACCACTTTGAGGCACCCCTCAAGTTGGCCGTTTCATTTTATTGTAGGGTTCGACCTTGAAAAGGAGAACGCCATGTCAGAGACATTGCGCGATGCATGCCGTGCCAGCCTAGATGCAGCCGGAAAAACATATCACTATTATTCGCTTGCCGCGTTGGCAAAGACCTATCCGGCGCTGGAAAAGCTGCCTTATTCGTTGAAAGTTCTGCTGGAAAACCTGCTTCGCAATGAAGATGGTGGTTCAGTTACCAAGGCCGATATTGAAGCATTGGCAAATTGGGCAGATAACGGCCAGAAGGGCGAGATTGCGTTTCGTCCGTCGCGTATTCTTTTGCAAGATTTTACCGGTGTTCCTGCTGTTGTTGATTTGGCGGCGATGCGTGATGCCATGCAGACGATTGGCGGTAACCCTGAAAAAATCAATCCATTGTCACCGGTTGACCTGGTGATTGACCATTCGGTCATGGTTGATCATGCTGGCGGCAAAGACGCTGCGGCGAAAAATGTTGCGTTAGAATTTTCGCGCAATAAGGAACGTTATGAATTTTTGCGCTGGGGTGCAGGCGCGTTTGATAATTTCCGCGTCGTGCCACCAGGAACTGGCATTTGCCATCAGGTCAATCTTGAATTTTTGTCGCAAACCGTTTGGACGCGCGACGAAGATGGCAAAACCTTTGCTTATCCTGACTCAGTTGTCGGCACTGACAGTCACACAACAATGGTCAATGGTCTTGCCGTTCTTGGCTGGGGTGTTGGCGGTATTGAAGCCGAAGCAGCGATGCTTGGTCAGCCAATCTCGATGCTAGTACCAGATGTCATTGGCTTCCGCCTTGACGGCAAATTGCCCGAAGGGGCAACGGCTACTGATTTGGTGCTGATGATTGTCGAATCGCTTCGCAAACGCGGTGTTGTTGGCAAATTTGTTGAATTTTTTGGCCCGGGACTTGACCAGCTATCTTTGGCTGACCGCGCCACAATCGCCAATATGGCACCTGAATATGGCGCGACCTGTGGCTTTTTCCCGATTGACGAAGAAGCGATCAATTACCTTCGTCTGACCGGCCGTGATGATGATCGTGTTGCGCTTGTTGAAGCCTATGCAAAAGCCCAAGGCATGTGGCGCGAATCAAATGCAGCTGATCCGCAATTTACCGATACATTGTCACTTGATCTTGGCACTGTTGTGCCATCACTTGCCGGGCCAAAGCGCCCCCAAGACCGTGTCGCCCTGCCAGATGTTGCCGCTTCATTCGCCAGCACATTGGCCGACAGCACCGGCCGGTCAGCGCCAAAATCAGTTGCGGTTGCCGATGCCAATTATGAAATCGCTGATGGTGATGTGATGATTGCCGCGATTACATCATGCACCAATACCTCAAACCCATCGGTTTTGGTGGCGGCTGGGCTTGTTGCCAAGGCAGCACATGAAAAGGGACTTACCGTCAAGTCGTGGGTGAAAACATCGCTTGCACCGGGAAGTCAGGTTGTATCAGCCTATCTTGATGCGGCTGGTTTGACCGAACATCTTGACGCGCTTGGCTTTAATACAGTTGGTTATGGATGCACAACTTGTATCGGTAACTCGGGCCCGCTTGACGAAGCGATTGTCAATGCCATTGACCAAAATGAGCTTGTTGTCAGCGCGGTTCTGTCAGGCAACCGAAATTTTGAAGGCCGGGTCAGCCCACATGCGGCGGCCAATTATCTGGCATCACCGCCATTGGTTGTGGCCTATGCGCTTGCCGGATCGGTTACCAAAGTATTGAGTGACGAGCCCCTTGGTACGGATCAGGGCGGCAATGACGTCTATCTAAAAGATCTGTGGCCAAGCAATGAGGATATCCGCAAAGTTGTTGATCAGGTTATTTCAGCCGAAATGTTCCGGTCACGCTATGCCAATGTGTTTGAAGGCACCAAGGAATGGCAGGCAATCAACACATCTGGCGGTCTTACCTATGATTGGAATGACGGCTCAACCTATGTTCAGAACCCACCTTATTTCGAAGGGATGACCCGCGAAATTCCGGAAACAGCAAGGGACATTACCGGCGCGCGTATTCTGGCGCTTCTTGGTGATTCGATCACAACAGATCATATTTCGCCAGCTGGTGGCATTGCCCGCGATACACCGGCTGCCGATTTCTTGACCGACCATCAGGTTCGTCCGGTTGATTTCAACTCATTTGGCGCACGCCGTGGCAATCATCAAGTGATGATGCGCGGTACCTTTGCCAATATTCGGTTGAAAAACATGGCGGCTGCTGGAACGACGGGTGGATTTGCCCGTCATGTGCCATCGGGCGAGGTTGCACCGCTTTATGATGTGGCGTCACGCTATGCTGATGAAGGCACTCCGCTGATCATTGTTGGTGGCAAGGAATATGGCACTGGTTCAAGCCGTGACTGGGCCGCAAAAGGCACCTGTTTGCTTGGTATCAAGGCGGTTATTGTTGAAAGCTTTGAGCGGATCCACCGGTCTAACCTGATTGGTATGGGGGTTTTGCCATTGCAATTCCCAGCCGGTGTTAGCCGTGAAACCTTGGGCTTGACTGGCGATGAAGAAATCAGCCTGACCGGTCTTGCCAATGGGGTAACACCCGGCATGGCGGTCAAAGCGGTCTTTACCTTTGCCGATGGGCGAAGCGAAACAATTGACCTGTTGGCGCGGATCGACACGGATGGTGAGGCAACCTATTTCAAAAATGGTGGCATTCTTCAATATGTGCTTCGCCAGCTTGCAGCATAGCTAGCTGGTTTCGATTAGCATCAAATCAAACAGGTAAGGGTTAATACATCCTTGCCTGTTATGTCTTAAAACCCTCGCCATGATCATCTCTGGCGGCGGTTTTTCATAATGGGTTCGGCTTATCACAAAAAAGGCGGGCTATTTGGCTGGATTTCCGCGGCTGGGGCTGCCTATACTGACAGGCACTAATTTTCTCCGGCGATACAGAAAAACCAGTTTCATATGTCGATTCATTCTTCGCAAAACCTGACACTGGTTCTTGGGCCTACCAACACCGGTAAAACCCATTTGGCGCTTGAACGCATGACCGGCTATGCCAGTGGCATGATTGGCTTTCCGCTGCGGCTTTTGGCTCGGGAAAATTATGACCGGCTTGTTCGCAAGCTTGGCGTTGGCAAGGTTGGGCTGCTGACAGGTGAAGAACGTATCTTGCCAGCCGGTGCGCGCTATCTTTGCTGTACGGTTGAATCGATGCCGCTTGAGGCCAATGCCGATGCCGAATTTGCCAATCGCCGGTTTGATTTTGTCGCCGTTGACGAGGTGCAGCTTGCCGGTGACCGTGAACGTGGTCATGTTTTCACCGACAGGATTTTGCATGCAAGAGGGGCATTTGAAACCATGTTCATGGGGGCGGAAACGGCTGCGCCCTTGCTGAAGGCATTATTGCCTGACGCGAAATTTGAATTTCGTGATCGCATGTCAAGGCTTGTCTATGCTGGCCCGAAAAAACTAACCCGTCTTCCGCGCCGAAGTGCGATTGTGGCCTTTAGCGCGGCCGATGTTTACCAGATTGCCGAATTTGTGAAACGTCAGCGCGGCGGGGCGGCGGTGGTGATGGGGCGGCTAAGCCCGCGCACACGTAATGCTCAGGTCGAGTTATATCAAAATGGTGATGTTGATTTTCTGATTGCCACCGATGCAATTGGTATGGGCCTAAATCTCGATCTTGGGCATGTGGCCTTGTCGGCTGATATGAAATTTGACGGACGGCAAATGCGCAAGCTATTGCCATCGGAAATGGCGCAAATCGCCGGTAGGGCAGGTCGTCATATGAATGATGGCAGTTTTGGCGTTACGGATGGATGTCACGCGCTCGAACCTGAGATGATTGATGCGATTGAACAGCATCGTTTTGCCCCGCTTCGGGCTTTTTACTGGCGAAGCCGTGATCTTGCCTTTTCATCCATTGATCAGTTGCTTGGCTCACTTGAGGCGCCGCCACCATTGCCATTTCTGTTTCGCAAAGGTGATGCGCTTGACCATCAGGCGCTAACCGCGCTTGCCAGCCGCGATGACATTCGGAGTGCAGTGTCGGGTGCGCGTGATGTACGCCTGTTGTGGGCGGTTGCGTCGATTCCTGATTTCCGGCAAAGCCTTCATGAAAACCATTATGACATGCTTGCCAATATTTTTCTGACGCTTGTGGCCAAAGGCGTGCTTGGCAATGATATGGTTGCGAAAGCGATGGTGCAGCTTGACCGGATTGATGGCGATATTGATACATTAATGACGCGACTTGCCTATATTCGGACTTGGACATACATCACGCACCGTTCTGACTGGACAGACAGCCCTATCGAGTGGCAGGATCGTGCCCGGTCAATTGAAGATCGGCTGTCAGATTGTCTGCATGGCAGGCTGTCTGAACGATTTGTGGATAAACGTGCCGCGCATTTGAGTAGAAGATTGAAGGAAACGAAAAATTTGATTGCCTCTGTAAAAGATGATGGCACGGTTCTTGTTGAAGGTGAGGAGGTTGGACGGCTTGACGGTTTTACCTTTCATCCGACACTTGCCGATGGCGAAGATAAAGCTCCTATTTTAGCGGCTGCACGGCGCGGCCTCCCCGACGAGATTGAACGTCGGGTTCGTGCCTTTGTGGTATCGGCTGATCCGGCATTCCGGCTTGGCGCTGATGGCGTTGTGAAATGGCGTGAAGCCGAGGTTGCGCGGCTTGTCAAAGGTGACGGTATTTATGTGCCGCGCCCCGAACTTGTGTCCAGTGATCTGTTGTCAATCGATCAGACCCAGCGAATGGCGCAGCGTTTGGTGAGTTTCACCGCAGCACATGTCGACACGATTTTAGGCCGGTTGATTGTTCTGGAAACACCTGATGCCGCGCCTATTGGTGATCATAAACCCAAAACAGAACCAAAATCAGCGGCAGTGTCAACCGATGCGCCCGTTGCCGATGCGCCTGTTGCTTATGCGCCTGCTGCTGATGTGCCGCCTGTTGCTGATGCGCCACAAGATACAGCGCCAATCAGCCTTAGCGGTGCTGCCAAGGGCATTGCCTTTTTTCTATATGAACGTCTTGGATCGGTTCCGACTGCCGAGATTGGCCATTTGATCCGTGCCATGCAGGAAAGCGACAAGCCGCGTTTGGCGCGTTTGGGGCTTCGGTTTGGCGTTGAAACCGTTTATATGCCCGAATTGTTAAAGCCGGCACAGATTGAATTGCGAAGCTTGCTTTTCAGCCTCGCCAATGGTGCCTTTTATGAAGGTGCGCCGCCACCGGCAGGGCGTGTTGCCATTGATGCGATTGCCGATGTTCCTGATGCCTATTGGTTGGCGGTTGGGTACCGGCGGCTTGGTCAGCGCGTGATGCGGGTTGATATGGTTGAACGTGTTGCGATGCTGGTTCGTGTTGCAGCACGCCAAGGCCACTTTAAAATCGCTGAAGATATGCTGTCTTTGGCAGGGGCAACGCGCGAACAAATGGCGCAGATGCTGCTTGATCTTGGCTGTGTGATCGTTGGTGAAGAAGCGGTTGAAGATCCAGAAAAGCCGCCATTGCAGATTTTTGAGCGCAAGCGTAAGGCACGTCCACCGCGCAGCGATAAAGCGCCAGCACCAAACCAGCGCCGCGGGGACAAGTCAAAAGATGATCGCAAAGCGCAAAACCGCAAGCCAAAACCGACAGGCGGAAAGCCGCAATCCGGCCAGCGCCGCCAAGCCGAAAAACAGCCTGATCCCAATTCACCTTTTGCTGTTTTGGCGGCTTTGAAAACAAAAGCCTAGGCCAATGAATGCTGGCGCGCCAGAAACAGTCATAAGGCTGGATAAATGGCTGTGGTATGCGCGTTTTTTCAAAACCCGAAGCGCCGCCAGCAAGGTCATTTCGGCAGGACGTTTCCGGCTGGATGGTCAGGTGATGACAAAACCGCACCGCCAAGCTTTGTGCGGGCAGGTCTTGACCTTTGTTCAGGGCGACCGGGTGCGGGTGATTAAAGTTGTGGCGATTGGCACCCGCCGCGGGCCAGCGCCCGAAGCGGCATTGCTGTTTGAAGATCTGGCGCCGGTTGAGGCAACGCCCGGCAAGGCTGCAAAAACCAAATCGCCTGAATTTGAGGCGCGTGGCAAAGGCAGTGGACGACCAACAAAACGTCAGCGTCGGGAAACTGATCGGCTGAAAACAGGATTAGAAAGTGACGAGGTTTAAATGTTAAATCAATTTTCTGAATGGGTTAAAGGGTTTTCAGATGGCGGCACTGCCGTGCCATGTGAGGATGAGGCCTTTGTAACCACGATTACGGCGCTTCTTGTCGAGGCAGGTATGGCCGATGGCGATCTTGACGATGCCGAACGCGGCGGCATTCTGCATTTATTGATCGAGCAGCTTGAGCTTGCGGATGATAAGGCAAAGAGCCTTCTTGATGAGGCGATTGCAGCGCATGATTCGCGCATTGAAATTCACAGCCTTGTTCGCCAGATCCGTACCGAAACCGAAATGGATGACCGGATTATCATTCTGGAAATGATCTGGATGGTGGTGCTTGCCGACAAGCAGTTGGATTCGCATGAGTCACAATTGATGCGGCGGCTTGCCGGATTGTTATATATTGACGATGTGCAATCGGGAATGGCGGCAAAACGCGCACAAAGCCGTCTTGGTCTTGCTGATTAGCCGCATCTGCGATAGACAGATAAAAAAGCGGGTTTGACTGGGTTTCATTCTGGCTTTTCACAAAATTATTTAGAGGAGCTAGGCCGCGAATGACCTATATCGTCAATGATAACTGTATCAACTGCAAATATACTGATTGTGTTGAGGTATGCCCTGTCGATTGTTTTTATGAGGGCGAGAATATGCTGGTTATCCATCCCGATGAGTGCATTGACTGCGGCGTGTGCGAGCCAGAATGCCCGCCTGAAGCAATCCTGCCTGATTCAGAACCTGAAGCTGAAAAATGGCTTGAGCTGAATCGTGAAATGTCAGAAATCTGGCCAAATATTGGACAAAAGATCGATGCCATGCCCGAAGCTGAAAAAATGCAGGATCAGACTGGCAAATTCGACAAATATTTCAGCAAGGCACCAGGCAAGGGCGCCTAAATTTTGGTGGCAAGCCGCGGCCTGAGCGTGACTATGGCCAGCTGATTGATTTTGCCGCAAAAATAAGCTAAGGTGACATCAGAAATCAGAGATGAAGCTTGTTTCGTAGCGTCAAGTCGGCCTGCGTTATAACACTGTTGTTTGTGAATACAGGCTTTAGCCAACGCATCATCTTTGTCACGAATTGTTTTTTAAAGGCTGGTGGCAAGTAAACAAATTTTGTTGGCTGCGGCGCTGAGGGAAAATATGGCACGAAAAAGTGAGAGTTCGTTCGAAGAGGGCGATTTTGTTGTTTATCCAACACATGGTGTTGGCCGAATTTTGGGTACTGAAGAACGTGAAGTCGCCGGTATGAAGCTCGAAATGCTGGTTGTGCGCTTCGAACATGATCGCATGACATTGCGGGTGCCAATGGAAAAAGCGCGTGGCCTTGGTTTGCGAACTTTGAGTTCGAAAAAACAAATGGAACAGGCCATCACCACATTGCAGGGCAAAGCCAAAGTGCGCCGCACCATGTGGTCGCGCCGTGCGCAAGAATATGAGACAAAAATCAAATCAGGCGATCCGGTATCAATTGCCGAGGTTGTGCGCGATCTTCACCGCCGCACCAACCAATCTGAGCAATCCTATTCCGAGCGGCAGATGTATCAGGCCGCGCTCGAGCGTTTGGCCCGTGAATTTGCGGCGATTGAAAAAATTGATCAGGATGCGGCGGCGCTTCGTCTTGAAGATCTTATGGACGCTGCCTAGTATCTCTATCCGGCATGATGTCATCTCTGCCAATCGGGTTGTGCCGGTCGGTCAATGTTGCATACGGGCAGCTTGGCTGCCCGTTTTGCCGCGTTGGGTTGTGATTGCTTTGAATGGGGTCTTGTCATGGTAAATGCGTTTATTCAGGAACGTGAATTATTTCCCCCGGCAATGCCGTTTCGAAGTGGCTTTTTGCAACGTGACAAGCATGAAATCTATTATGAGCAATGTGGCAATTTAGATGGCCAGCCTTTGCTGTTTTTGCATGGTGGGCCGGGCGCAGGAATTGCACCGGCGCATCGGCGGCTATTTGACCCAAAGCGGTTTCATGTGGTGCTGTTTGACCAAAGAGGCTGTGGGCAATCCCGTCCACATGCCAGCCTTGTCGATAATCAGACCGATGCGCTGATTGGCGATATCGAGGGGCTTCGTAAATCGCTGAATATCGACAAATTTATTTTATTTGGTGGCTCATGGGGAAGCACCTTGGCGCTTGCTTATGCGATTGCCTATCCTGAACATGTCGCAGGGCTTATTCTGCGTGGTATCTTTCTTGGTACGCGCGCTGAAGTTGATTGGTTCTTAAATGATATGGGGCGGTTTTTCCCCGAAGCACATGATCGGTTTACCGGTTATCTTGATGCGGCTGAACGCGGTGATTTGCTGACAAATTATTTCAAACGTTTGATTGATCCTGATCCGACCATTCATCAAAAAGCGGCTGAATTTTGGGCTTCTTATGAAACCTCCTGTTCAACCTTGCGCGCCGGAAACCGCCATATGGGCGGGGTGGGTGCTTTGACGATGGCGCGGATCGAGGCACATTATTTTATGAATGACTGCTTTATGCCTGATAATCACATCATCGATAATGTCGGGCGGATTGCGCATTTGCCAGCAACCATCGTTCAAGGACGGCATGATGTTATTTGCCCTCCGATTACGGCAAGCCGTCTGGCGGCGAAATGGGGTCGCAAAGCTAAATTGGAAATTATTGATGCTGCGGGTCATTCGACCTTTGAAAGCGGCATTGCGCATGCGCTTATGGCGGCGCTTGAAGAAATCTAGCTAAATTCCTGTTGTCGATACTGCCACAATTTCATTAAAGCGGCATATGATACCGCCGAGGGCAATAAGGCCTAACCAAAATGGCTGGTTTGCGTTGGTGGTTTTTGCCTTTTTGGAATAGAGGTGACCTTTTATGGCTATCTCGAAGGATGATATCGTCGAACGAAACTTCCGTATTACCAATAATAATGCAATTGATATGCATGTTGGCAAGCGTGTGCGCCTGCGCCGTACACTTTTTGGCATGAGCCAAAAACAGCTTGGTGTCGAGCTTAATGTTACCTTTCGGCAAGTGCAGAAATATGAGCGTGGCGCAAACCGGATCAGCGCATCACGGCTGTGTGATATCAGTTAAATTCTTGATGTGCCGATCAGCTATTTTTTCGATGATATGTCGGAAGGCACAATGCGTAGCTCTCCGCGCTGGATCAGCCGTGGCGATAATGCAGACGTGTTGAATGGCGAGCAAATAAAAGACCCAATGGCGCGGCGTGAAACGCTGGAATTGGTGCGAACATATTACACCATCGAAAAGCCAGCAGTGCGCAAGCGATTGCCGAAATAGTGAAATCAATTGCCACAACGCTTGCTGGCGAATAATCTAATCCCATTACACATAATGGGATGAAAAAAATGACCGATAATGCCGCCAAATCCGCATCGCTGGAAAAGCTAAGCTTCGAAGATGCGCTAAAGGAACTTGAAGGTATTGTCGCATCGCTTGAGCGTGGCGAAGTGGCACTTGATGATGCGATTTCAGCTTTTGAGCGGGGCACTGAATTAAAGTCGCATTGTCAGGCGCGTCTTGAAGAAGCTCGCATGAAAGTCGAAAAAATCAAAGTGCCATCTTCGGCTGGTGCGCCTGATCAAGCCAGTGATTTTGATATGGGTGAGGCCTAGCCCAAGACATGGCCGGTTTCGCGGAGCAATTGCAGCGTGACGCTGCGGCCTGTGATGCTGTTTTGCATCAATTAATTGCCGAAACAATAGGGCCGGCAAACCGCCTTCTTGAGGCCATGCGATATGCTGTTTTCAATGGCGGTAAACGCATGCGGGCGGCATTGGTTCTTGGCGCTTCGCGGATGGCGCGGGGCGATGACGATGATGCAGTTGCTATCAAAGGCGCGCTTCGTACCGCCGCGGCGATTGAATGTCTTCATGCCTATTCATTGGTTCATGATGATCTGCCTGCCATGGATGACGCTGATATGCGCCGTGGAAAACCAAGCTGTCATAAGGTTTTTGGTGATGCAACGGCGATTCTGGCAGGTGATGCATTGCAAACAATGGCGTTTGAGATTCTGGCAGGCGCGACAACGCATGACGATGCGGCCATTCGTATTCGCCTTGTTGCGCAATTGGCAGGCGCGTCCGGCCTTGAAGGCATGGCTGGTGGGCAGATGCTTGATCTTGAAGCCGAAACCCGCTCTTTTAATCTTGCTGAAACCAGCGAAATGCAAATGATGAAAACCGGCGCGCTGATTTCATGTGCGGTGATTTCCGGCGGTATTGTTGGCGGTGCGGATAACCGGCTGCTGGCAGCGCAGGCAGCCTATGCCAAACATCTTGGGTTGGCGTTTCAGATTGCTGATGATTTGCTTGATTATGATGGTGATTCGGCGCTTCTTGGGAAACCGGCTGGACAGGATGCGGCGCGCGGCAAGGCAGGTTTTGTAGCGCTGATGGGCGGTGATGCGGCAGCGGCCAAAGCCAAACGGCTTATTGATGAGGCGAATAATGCGCTTGCCCCATGGCAGGGTACTGGTGAATATATGCAAGAATTGGCGATATTCGCCATTACGCGCAAAACATGATAGATTTGCGATCTTCGGTTTTTTGAAGCTGCGGCGGTGATTGACAAAACAGGGTCAATGATTGGCCGCGATGGCTGCTAGAATCCAGTTGCCGGTTTGCCGGTGGTAAGAGTAGGGGACGATAGGGTTAATGCGCACACCGTTGCTTGATCACATAAAAGAGATTGATGATGTCCGGCGGCTTTCCGAAGCTGATTTGCCGCAGCTTGCCAATGAATTGCGTACGGCAACCATTTCCGCTGTCTCGAAAACCGGCGGCCATCTTGGCGCGGGGCTTGGCGTTATTGAGCTGACCGTTGCCTTGCATTATGTGTTTTCCACGCCAGAAGATCGCCTAATCTGGGATGTCGGGCATCAAGCCTATCCGCATAAAATTCTGACTGGTCGCCGTGACCGGATTGAAAGCCTGCGACAAAAAGGCGGGCTATCGGGCTTTACCAAGCGAAGCGAATCAGCCTTTGATCCTTTCGGTGCTGGCCATTCCTCAACATCAATCTCGGCAGGGCTTGGCATGGCAGTTGCCAGCGAAATGCAGGGCATTCCGCGCAATGTGATTGCGGTGATTGGTGATGGCGCAATGAGCGCTGGCATGGCCTATGAAGCGATGAATAATGCTGGCACAAGCAACAATCGGTTGATTGTGATTTTGAACGATAATGACATGTCGATTTCACAGCCGGTTGGTGCGATGAGCAGCTATTTGTCACGGCTCATCACCTCGCAGCCTTATCATTCGATCCGCGATCTGATGCGCGAAGTTGCCAGCCATTTTCCGGCAGAAATTGAACGGACGGCGCGGCGAGCCAAAGATGCGGCGCGTGACCTGATGGGCGCAAATTCGGTTTTCAGCCAGCTTGGCTTTACCCATATAGGGCCAATTGACGGGCATGATTTGGCGCATTTGCTGCCGGTTCTGAAAAATCTTCGTGATTCGCGCTCGCATGGGCCGGTTCTGGTTCATGTTGTCACAGAAAAAGGTCATGGGCATCCTTTTGCTGGGCCATCGGCAGAAAAATATCATGCTGTTCCCAAATTCGATATTATCACCGGCACGCAGCAAAAATCGGGCGGCAATCTGCCAAGCTATACATCGGTTTTTGCCAATAGTTTGATTGCCGCTGCTGAAATTGATCCAAAGATTGTGGCAATTACGGCGGCGATGCCATCGGGTACTGGTCTTGATAAGGTCAAAGCGCGCTTTCCAAGTCGGGTTTTCGATGTTGGCATTGCCGAACAGCATGCGGTGACTTTTGCGGCGGGGCTTGCCTGTGAGGGGATGAAGCCGTTTTGTGCGCTATATTCGACCTTTCTTCAGCGTGGTTATGATCAGCTTGTGCATGATGTCGCCGTGCAGAATCTGCCAGTACGTTTCGCCATTGACCGGGCAGGGCTGGTTGGTGCTGATGGGGCAACGCATGCGGGTGTTTATGATCTTGCCTATCTGTCCTGTTTGCCGAACATGGTCATTATGTGTCCATCGGATGAGGCTGAACTTGTTCATATGGTGGCAACCGCTGCGGCTTATGATGATGGGCCGAGTGCGCTTCGCTATCCGCGTGGCGAGGGGGTTGGCTGTGCTATCCCTGACGCAGGAGAGGTGCTTGAGATTGGCAAGGGGAAAATTCTACGCGAAGGCCGTGATGTTGCGATCCTGTCATTGGGAACCCGCCTTGGGGCGGCAAGTGAAGCGGCTGACCGGCTTGAAGGCGATGGCATTTCGGTTACCGTTGCTGATGCGCGGTTTGCCAAGCCGCTTGATATGGCTTTGATTGATCAGCTGGCGACAAACCATAAAGCATTATTGATTGTCGAAGAAGGCAGCCCGGGTGGTTTTGCCGCCCATGTCATGACCTATCTTGGCAATGCTGGCCATCTTGATGGCGGGTTGAAAGCCCGTACGCTTTGCTTGCCTGATGTCTTTGTTGACCATGACAGCCAGCAAGGCCAATTGGCATTTGCCGGTGTGGATTGTGATGGGATTTATGCGGCGGCGTGCAAGGTGATGCCGAAACCAACGGTGAAAACTGCTGCGCCAAAGTCCGAGAAAACCTCGGCTGGCAAATCATAAATCTGCCAGATTGCGCGGCTATGCGTGGCATTAATCACGATAGGATCATCGGGTTTGGCCAAATCACGAAAAACAAAGCAAGATAACGGCGCGACCATTGATGCGGCTGACCAAAAACTGCGTGCCGATGCATTGTTATTGACGCGTGGGCTTGCGCGTTCGCGTGATCGGGCGCGTGATCTGATTGCCGAAGGTGCGGTTCTGGCGGCTGGTGAGATCGTGCGTAAAGCCTCGAAAATGCTGGCAATTGATTGTGAGATTACGGTGACGTCGGCTGGTAATCCTTGGGTCAGCCGCGCTGGCATGAAATTGGCTGGTGGGCTGGCCGAATTTCAGATGATTGAAGTGGCTGGCCGTTACGCGATTGATATTGGTGCCAGCACGGGTGGTTTTACCGAAGTGTTATTAGCGCATGATGCCGCGCATGTTGTTGCCATTGATGTTGGCAATGGGCAATTGGCAGACCATTTGGCAACCGACCCGCGGGTGACGGTGATGGATGCCACCAATGCCCGCTATCTAAAGCTGGATATGCTTGCCGAGGCGCCACAGCTTGTGGTTTGTGATGCGTCGTTTATTTCACTGAAAAAAGTGCTTGTGCCAGCGTTGGAAATGGCCGCTGCTGGAGCTGGTCTTTTGGCTTTGATCAAACCGCAATTTGAGGTTGGCAAAGGGCTTGTTGGCAAAGGCGGCATTGTTCGCGACCGCCATCTGCATGAAATGGTGATTGCCGATATTGAAAACTGGCTGGTCACTGAAATGGGCTGGCAGCATCTTGGTACCGCCGCATCGCCGATTGATGGACCCGATGGAAACTGCGAATTTCTGCTTGCTGGCAAAAAGCCTGCCAAGGCAGGCTAGCCTATCCGTTTACGACAGATCAAAACCACATTGGGCTTTGTGCCGCATCAATAGATCGGCAAGCACCAGCGACATCATCGCTTCGGCGACTGGAACGCCGCGAATGCCAACACAAGGGTCGTGCCGCCCTTTGGTAACAACATCGACATTTTGATTGTCACGGTCGATTGATTGGCGCGGGGTCAAGATTGATGATGTTGGCTTGATTGCAACGCGAACGACAATTTGCTGGCCGGTTGAAATACCACCAAGAACACCGCCCGCCTGGTTGCTAAGGAAGGTTGGGGTTTCAAGGCTGTTGCCAGCCCGCATTTCGTCACTAGCAAGATTGCCGTCAATGCTGGAAAGCGCAAAGCCACCGCCAATTTCAACGCCTTTGGCAGCGTTTATGCTTATCATGGCCGCGGCAAGTTCACCGTCAAGCTTGCCATAGATCGGCTGGCCAAGGCCCACTGGAATACCATCGGCAATGATTTCGAGAATGGCACCTGCTGATGATCCGGCTTTCCGAACCCCGTCAAGATAGCTTTCCCATTGTTTTGCCATCGCTGCATCTGGACAGAAAAACGGGTTATTGTGACGTTCGTCCCAATCCATGTTTGTGCGGTCAATGGCATGTGGCCCGATTTGCACAACGGCACCGCGGATTTGATAATCACTACCAAGAACCTTTTTCAAAAACATGTCGGCGATTGCACCAGCGGCAACCCGAACAGCGGTTTCGCGCGCCGATGACCGCCCACCACCGCGATAATCACGATTGCCATATTTTATCTGATAGGTGTAATCGGCATGGCCCGGGCGGAATTGATTGGCAATCTCGCCATAATCTTTTGACCGTTGATCTTTATTGCGGATCAACAGGCCAATTGGCGTGCCGGTGGTTTTGCCCTCGAAAATGCCCGACAAGATTTCCACCTGATCATCTTCTTGTCGTTGGGTTACAAATTTGCTGGTTCCCGGGCGGCGGCGATCAAGATAAGGCTGGATCAAGGCTTCGCTAAGCGGCAGATTTGGCGGAACGCCATCAACAACACAACCAATTGCTGACCCATGACTTTCGCCAAAGCTCGTTACATTGAATAGGGTGCCGAAACTATTATCTGCCATGCTAGACAACTGAAATATCAGGCGCGTCAACGGCTTTCATGCCAACAACATGATAGCCACAATCGACATGATGGGTTTCGCCAGTCACGCCCGATGCCAGATCAGACAAAAGATACATGCCAGCCCCGCCAACATCGGCAAGCGTCACATTGCGCTTGAGCGGCGAATTATACTGGTTCCATTTCAGAATATACCGAAAATCGCCAATGCCAGATGCGGCCAAGGTTTTCATGGGGCCAGCCGACAGACAATTGACGCGGATATTGCGTCCGCCAAGATCAACAGCAAGATAACGGATTGAGGCTTCAAGGGCTGCTTTTGCAACCCCCATGACATTGTAATGTGGCATGACGCGCTCGGCACCATAATAGGTCAGGGTCAGCATCGAGCCACCATCATTCATCATTGCAGCGGCGCGGCGCGCAACGTCAGTAAAGGAATAAACCGAAATATCCATCGTCCGCGCGAAATTATCGCGGCTTGTGTCGACATAGCCGCCTTTCAATTCTTCCTTGTCAGAATAGGCAATGGCGTGAAGCACAAAATCCAAACTGCCCCATTTTTCCTTCAGCACATCAAAAGTGGCATCCATGCTGGCCTCGTCGGTGACATCGCATGGTATGACAAGATCGCTGCCAACCGAGGCTGCAAGCGGTTCAACCCGCTTTTGCAAAGCCTCACCTTGAAAGGTAAATGCAAGCTCGGCGCCCTGTTCAGCAAGTTTGGCAGCAATGCCCCACGCGATTGACCGGTCATTGGCAACGCCCATGATAAGGCCTTTTTTGCCCGCCATGACGCCAGATGATGATGCTGTATTTGACATGAATCACTGCCCTTTTCATCGAAAGATAGTTTTACAAGATACTGTAATGGTCTGATGGCTGGAGTTTACTCCAACACAGGCCAAACATACAAGTGATGCCGTGAAAATCACGGATCATCAATTGGATGGTCTAGATTGGGAAAGGGTGGCTATTGATCTTAACGAAGCGAATAGCTGATCCGGCGCACCACTTCAACGCGTGAACCAACCGCCAAGGGGCTTTTGCTTTCAAGCTTGATGATTTTGCCTTTAAGTTCGATATGGTTTCGATAACCGGTGATTTCGCTGACATTTTCTTCCAGCATCACGGTTGTTACGGTGCAGGATTCCTGCTGTTTATAGCCGACAATGCGGCTGTTTTTCTGGTTTTTCGTATGTTCGCGGCCAAGAATGGCACCAGCAACAGTTCCGGCGGCGCCAGCCCCATTATTGTCGGAAAATTTATTACCGACCGCCGATCCGATCAGGCCACCAATAATCATTGACCCAAGTTCGGAATTGCCCTTGCTCTCGGCGTAAATCGGCACATCTTCGGTGCGGCAATTGCGCTGATCTGTTGGCGTTTTGCGAATATAGGTTGATGTTAGGGTGATGGTGTCTACCACTGTGCCAACAACCGTTTCAATGCGCGTTTCTGCAACGGCGCTGCCAATCACCAGTGATCCAGACATGATCACGGCGGCAACTGGGGCGAGAAGGCGGCAAAGCGGCGTATTCACTGTCATTTGGGTCATGTTACACCTTTAGGTTTTGGTTTGTCACTTTTGTGATTTGCGGCGTTATCTGGCCACGCGGCGAAACGATAACAGCCAACAAATTGCTTATGTTCAATCCTAGCATTTTTATCATCTGCGGTGAATATGGCAATTCTATGATGTTTTGCATGATTTTTTACATATATTCGATCGCGGGTAAAACCGGTAAATCGGCAAGAAACAGCACCGAAATTAAAATTTGTATCTTGGCCGCGTTGCGCCAAGTCATCCAAGCCCCTACATTGGGATCAGCCCCTTTTACGCCTGCCTGATTATGGGCGATATCAATGGAGACAAATTCCTATGGAAATCACTGCCGGAACCGACCCTTTTGCCCTTTTACAAAATTGGTTCGATGAGGCGGTAAAAACCGAAATCAATGATCCTGATGCGATTGCATTGGCCTCGGTTGATGCCAGCGGTATGCCGTCGGTGCGGATGGTCTTGTTACGGCGCTGGTCGCCTGATGGGTTTTTGTTTTTCACCAATTATGAAAGCCGAAAGTCGGATGAATTGCTGGCCACGGGCAAAGCGGCTTTTTGCATGCATTGGAAAAGCCAGCGTCGTCAGGTGCGGGTTGTCGGCGATATCACCAAGGCAACAGCCGCGCAATCCGATGAATATTTCCACAGCCGTGGACGTGGAAGCCAGATCGGTGCTTGGGCATCAGCGCAATCACGCCCGCTTGCCAGCCGCGCCGCACTCGAAGCCGAGGTTAAAGCCGTTGAAACACAATTTCCCGCCGCTGTTGAGCGTCCGCCGCATTGGGGTGGGTTCTGTTTAAAGCCGCAGGAAATCGAATTTTGGCATGATGGTGAACACCGGCTGCATGACCGGTTTCGGTTCCTGTTACAGGCTGATGGTGGCTGGGATATTCAACGGCTGAATCCATAGATCGCCAATCATAATTCGGGCTTGGGCTTGCCGTAAGATTTGCGTTTTTGTCTGTTTGCGGCACGCATCGCCCAATTTTGTCAAAATACAGTCGTTTGCTAGACGCTTTTTGCCAAATTTTCTTCGTACCATAGCCCTGTCATGCGATATGCCCCTTATTGGTGATATCGCGGGTTAGCTTTATTTTTGCGGGAGACTTGGCATGAAGTCGCATGCGCGTGTTGTTGTAATTGGCGGTGGCGTCGTTGGTGTTAGTACTTTGTATCATCTGGCAAAGAAGGGCTGGAGTGATGTAGTACTTGTCGAACGTAAG
This sequence comes from Candidatus Puniceispirillum sp., assembly GCA_028383305.1. Taxonomy (GTDB): domain Bacteria; phylum Pseudomonadota; class Alphaproteobacteria; order Puniceispirillales; family Puniceispirillaceae; genus UBA3439. The sequence goes on along the minus strand of JAOEVD010000014.1, from coordinate 39,823 downwards.
GAGCTAACCTCGGGTTCGACATGGCATGCGGCAGGTCTGTTGCCATTATTCAACATGTCCTATTCGGTTGGACAAATTCACAAATATTCAGTGAAATTTTATCAAGAATTGCAAGAAGAGACCGGCATGGATGTCGGGTTCCGCAATGTGTCCAATATCCGGCTTGCCAGCAATCAAGACCGGATGGATGAGTTTCGGCAATATGCCGGTGTTGCCAGCACGATTGGCGTGCAGGTTGATTTCCTAACACCTGAGCAGGTTCTGGATTATTGGCCAATGGCGAATATCGAGGGGCTTGTTGGTGCCATTCGTCACCCGCAAGATGGCTATATCCAGCCGGCTGATTTAACCCAAGCGCTGGCACGCGGTGCGCGTGACCGTGGCGCGGAAATCTATCGCAATACTGCGGTGACAGCGATTAGCCGAAGTGATGATGGTCTTTGGATTGTTTCCACCGACAAGGGCGACATCACCTGTGAACATGTGGTCAGTGCGACCGGCAATTTTGCGCGGAAAACCGGCGAAATGGTTGGGCTGAATATTCCGGTCATTCCGGTTGAGCATCAATATATCGTAACTGAAGCGCATCCTGATATTCAGGCGCGTCACCGTGATGGCAAGCCTGAAATGGGCGTTCTTCGAGAATCCGAAGGACAATGGTATATGCGTGAAGAGGCTGGAGGTTTGATCCTAGGCCCTTATGAAAAAGGCGCGCCGGTTTGTTATCTGGATGGACCAAGCGATGATTCCGAATATGAGTTATTCCAAGAAGATTTAGAACGGCTTGAGCCGCATATCGAGTCGGCGATGAACCGTGTTCCTGCCTTTGGCGAGTCTGGGGTAAAGCGGGTTTATAATGGTGCAATTGCCTATACGCCTGATGGCAACCCGATTGTTGGACCGGCATGGAATCTGCCAAATTTTTGGCTGAATGAAGGCCATAGTTTTGGCATTACCGCGGCTGGCGGTGCCGGATGGCAGCTTGCTGAATGGATTGTCGACGGCGAGCCAACAATTGATATGTTGGGGGTCGATCCGCGGCGTTATGGCAGCTATGCCACAAAATCTTATCTGAAGGTCAAAAACGAAGAAGCCTATGCCAATGTTTTTGTCACGCATTTCCCCGATGAAGAACGCACCGAAGCCCGCCCGCTTCGAACCGCGCCTTGTTATGATCGGTTAAAAGCGCTTGGTGCGGTTTTTGGACAGAAATTTGGTTGGGAACGAGCCAATTGGTTTGCCCCTGAGGGCGTGCCGCAAGAAGATCATTGGTCATTCCGCCGGTCAAATTATTTTGAGCATATCGGTAATGAGGTTCGTAACGTTAATGAAAATGCTGGATTGCTTGATATGTCTGCCTTTGCCAAAGCGCGGATATCTGGGCCGGGTGCCGAAGCGTTCTTAAATCATCTTGTTGCCAATAAATTACCCAAGAAAGTGGGGCGGGTGGCATTATGCCATGCCTTGACCGAACGTGGCGGCGTGCATTCCGAATTCACAATTCAGCGGGAAAGCGCAACAAGTTTTTACCTTGTTTCAGCAGGGGCGGGGCAACGCCTTGACCATGACTGGATCAAAAAACATATGCCGACTGATGGCTCGGTGCGGATGGATAATCTAACCAATTCAATTGGTGTTCTGGTTTTGGCAGGGCCAAAATCACGCGACATTCTTGACAAAATCACCCGCGCCGATCTGTCGAATGCGGCCTTCCCATGGCTTTCTGGACAGATGATTGATGTAAATTTGGCACCAGCAATGGCCATTCGGGTGAATTTTGTTGGCGAGCTTGGCTGGGAATTGCATCACCCGATCGAATATCAAAACCATATTTTTGATGCGTTGATGGCGGCAGGTGCGGAATTCGGGCTAAAGCCATTTGGCATTCGGGCCATGGATGCAATGCGGCTGGAAAAATCATATCGTCTTGTTGGCACCGAACTATCAATCGAATATGCGGCATTGGAAAGCGGTTTGCACCGGTTTGTACATCTCAATAAGGGCGATTTCAAAGGCCAGCGTCAATTGGCCGAATGGCAAGAACGCGGCTTTGCCAATGCCATGGTAACGTTAGAGGTGCATGACACAACCGATGCTGATGCCATTGGTGGCAACCCGATCATGACCGAAGATGGAACAGTGATTGGCCGCGCCACAAGCGGTGGTTATGGGTTCCGGCTGGGTAAATCGCTGGCATTGGCAATGGTTCGTCCAGATTTAGCGACACCTGGTACTAAATTGATGATTGATATTCTGGATCAGCGATTGCCAGTGACCGTTCTCGAGGATTCGCCATTTGATCCTGACAATGCCCGCCTTTGCGCCTAGCCGCCGAATTGACTGTTTATGAGGATTTGTTAAATGACTGACACAAACACATCAGATCGCCGGAATCGCCGTGGTGGCGGACGCGATGCGCGCCGCAGCGCAAGATCTTCAGGCAATCATCAGGCCGCCGCACCGTTCATTACGCGCCAGATATCCCCGGTTGATATTCTAAGTGATGAAGGCGCTGAAATTATTGAAAACAATGCCGAAACGATTCTTGAGGAAATTGGCATTGATTTTCGTGATGATCCCGAAGCCTTAAGCATTTTGCGTGATGTTGGTTGCGATGTTCAAGGCGAACGTGTGCATTTCCCGCGTGGTCTTGCCCGCCAGCTTTGTTCGACTGCGCCACCTGAATATACTCAGCATGCCCGCAATCCCGAACGTTCCGTTGAAATTGGCGGGATGAATACGGTTTTTGCGCCAGTCTATGGCCCACCCTTTGTGCGCGATCTCGATAATGAGCGCCGCTATGCGACGATGGAAGATTTCCGCAATCTGGTAAAGCTGGCCTATATGCATCCGGGCTTGCATCATTCGGGCGGCACGATCTGCGAGCCAGTTGATTTGCCAGTGACCAAACGTCACCTTGAAATGGTCTATGCGCATCAGCGTTTTTCCGACAAGCCCTATATGGGGTCAGTCACCGCGCCAAGCCGTGCGCAAGACACGATTGATATGTCGAAGATCCTGTTTGGCGATGAATTTGTTGCCAATAACACGGTGCTGACAAGCCTGATCAATGCCAATTCGCCAATGACATGGGATGACACCATGCTTGGGGCGTTAAAAGTTTATGCTCGCAACAATCAGGCAACGGTTATTTCGCCCTTTATCCTTGCCGGTGCGATGTCGCCAGTATCGGTTGCCGGTACCTTGGCACAAACGCTTGCCGAAGCGATGAGCGGCATTGCCTTTGCACAGGCGGTCAATCTGGGAGCGCCGGTTATTTTTGGCAGTTTTGCAAGCTCGATGTCGATGCAGACAGGCGCGCCGACCTTTGGTACGCCGGAGCCGGCAAAGGTGCTTTATGGCTGTGCCAAGCTGGCGCGTCGTTTAGGCGTGCCGTTCCGGTCAGGCGGATCATTGACCGGTTCCAAAACGGCTGATGCGCAGGCAGCTTATGAGTCGACGCATACGATTTTGCCAACAATCATGGGTGGCACGAATTTTGTGCTTCATGCGGCTGGCTGGATGGAAGGCGGTTTGGTTGCCGATTACGCCAAATTGCTGCTTGATGCCGATCAATTAACAATGATGCCAAAACTAGTCAATGGCATTGATCTGTCGGAAAATGGTCAGGCAATGGACGCGCTTCGCGAAACTGGGCCCGGTCAGCATTTTCTGGGGTCGGCGCATACGCAGGCTAACTTTGAACATGCGTTTTGGCGGTCACAAATGGCCGATAACACAACATATGAGCAATGGTCGTCTGAGGGCAGTGTTGAGAGCGGCACCCGCGCGCGCAAACGCGCTGGTGAGATGCTGGCTGCTTATGAAGCGCCAGCAATCGATCCGGCGATTGACGAAGCCTTGCGTGCCTTTATCGACAAACGCATGGAAGAATTGCCTGATACTGATTATTAAACGCTTCTTGGTAAAATCTTATTGTTGCGTTTTTTGGGGCGTTTCATGCGTCCGGTAACGTCATGAAGCTTGGGTTTGCGGTCACTGATATGACCGCAGCCTAGGCAACATATTGATAGCCATATTCTAAAGCAGCATCGGCAAGCCAGCGTTGAACATACGGGGCAAAGCTGGTGCGGCAAATCAGAATAAAGGCATCATCTGCTACAGCCATCAATGTTACCGCAGAGAGTGCCAGCAAGCTTTGCGCCGATTGGCCAGCGGCGAATTGCTTTGGATGCAGATCAAGCCCGCAACCTTTGGCTAGAACAGCACGAACCGCAGGCCCGCGAAGCGATAGCGCACAGAGGCTGTCACTTACATCGGTGATGGCGAAATGCGATGATGTGATCATGCTATTCAGGCTGTCTTGCAGCTCTTGTTCTTTCCCAGCCTCGCATAATAACAGATATTCATCGGGGCCAAGCCAAACCACATGGCGTTCGCCTGCCGATTGAAACCGGTTGGCCTTTGGCGGAAATGTGCAGCCGGTGACCGCCTTTACCGATTTGGCAAGGCCGTTTTGGCCACGCAGATTCAGTTTGCCAAGATGCGCCATCTCACCAAAAACAAGCCCAATCGCACCACCATCGGGGTTGGCGCTTGTGCTGCCAGCAATGCCAGCAAGGGCGGTCTGGCCAGAAAAATCTGGTTTATTGCTTGATAAATTAGCCATTTATGCGCGCTCCCTTTGGATCAAAAAATGCCGTATCGACGATTTCGGCTTTCAAAATCGAACCATCAAGCATGGGGAAGAAAACCGTTTGCCCCTTTAGCGCATGGCCGCCTTTTAACATGGCCATCGCAATCGAGCGTCCACAATTTGGTGAAAAATAGGATGATGTAACCTGTCCAAGCATCTTCATTGGCAAAGGCTGGTCTGGATCAAGAACCGCATGCGCGCCCTCAGGGATTACTGTTGACGGGTCGCTGCACAGCAATCCAACAAGCTGTTTGCGATCATCATATTCCATGGTGTGACGCGCCAGCGCCCGCTTGCCAATAAAATCAGGTTTGGTTTTTGAGACAATCCAATTCATGCAAAGATCATGCGGCGTTACTGATCCATCGGTTTCCTGTCCGACAATGATAAAGCCCTTTTCGGCGCGAAGAACATGCATGGCCTCGGTACCATAAGGGGTGATGCCATGCGCTTTGCCTGCGGCCATCAGGCGGGTCCATAATGCCAATCCATGACGCGCCGCCACATTGATTTCGTAAGACAACTCGCCGGTAAATGAAATGCGGAAAATGCGCGCTGCCAGCCCGCCAATATGACCTTCCTTCATCGACATGAACGGAAATTCGGCTGGTGACAGGTCAAAATCGATACCGGCATCTTGCAGAATCTTGCCAGCATTCGGCCCTGATAATGTGGCAACCGCCCATTGTTCGGTTACCGATGTCAGATAAACCTCAAGATCAGGCCATTCGGTTTGCAGCCATTCTTCCATCCAATCCAGAACACCAGCAGCACCGCCAGTGGTTGTGGTCATGTGGAAATGATTTTCGCCAATGCGGGTGGTCACACCATCATCCATGACCATGCCATCGTCTTTCAGCATCAGGCCATAGCGGCATTTGCCGATACCAAGCTTGCGCCAGGCATTTGTATAAAGGCGGTTAAGAAATTCGGCCGCATCCCGCCCGCGAATATCAATTTTGCCAAGCGTTGAGGCGTCAAGCAGTCCGGCCGTTGTCCGCGCTGCCTTGACTTCACGATTGACCGCTTGTTGCATGGTTTCGCCATTTTGTGGGTAATACCAAGCGCGCATCCATTGCCCGACATGTTCAAAGGTCGCACCATGCGCACGATGCCAATCATCCATGCGGGTCAGGCGAACCGGATCAAAAAGATCGCCAATATCGCGGCCAGCGATGGCACCAATATTTGATGGGGTATAGGGCATCCGGAAAGTGGTTGTGCCAACGGCCGGAATTTCATTGCCAAGCGCATCGGCAAGAATGGCCAAGGCATTGATATTGGATGTTTTGCCCTGATCGGTTCCCATGCCGGTGGTGGTATAGCGTTTGAGATGTTCAACCGACTGATATCCTTCGCGCGCCGCAAGCGACACATCACTTGCGGTGACGTCATTCTGGAAATCGACAAAGGCTTTTGGCCCGCGTCCGGCGGCATGACCATTTGGAATTTTCCATGCAGCAAGCGGACACCAGCTTTGCTTATGGCTTTGCACAATAGGCGTATCAAGCGCGGTTGTTTTATGGCCAGTTGCGCTTGCGGCTTTGGTGCCAGCGCGAACCGCCTCTTTCAAACCAGCGCTAAGATCAAAACTGCCATTACAGGCACCAATGTTAAAGCTCGGCTCATGTGTCGCTGATGGACGGAAACATAATTTTGCATCGTCCCATTGTAATTTGCCGCGGGCTTGTGAATGAAGATGAACCGCAGGCGACAAGCCGCCCGACATGGCAATCAGGTCACAATCACGATGATCAATATCGCCACTGATTTCGGTAACAGCGTCATTAACCGGCGCAATCTCGACCCGCGCAACGCGGTGATTGCCATAGGCGGCAATGACGGCATGGCCTTGCAGAATTTCGATGCCAGCATCACGAACCGCACGCATTAGCGGGCCGGTTGCCTTTGCCCGAAGATCGGCAACCACGACATGCGCGCCAGCATGATGAAGATCAAGCGCGGTGCGATAGGCATCATCATTATTGCAAACAACGATGGCGCGTTGTCCCGGACAAACGCCATAGCGGTTGATATAGGTGCGAACTGCGCCAGCAAGCATAACACCGGGAAGATCATTGCCTGCAAAAACCAATGGCCGTTCATGGGCGCCTTGCGCGATGATCACCTGTTTTGCGCGGATTTTCCACAAACGTTGGCGTGGCAGATGCGCTGGGCGTGATGGTAGGTGATCGGTTGCGCGCTCATTCAAGGTCAGGTAATTATGATCCAGATAGCCAAAAACCGTGGTTCGGGGAAGCAAGGTGACATTCGGCATGGCGGCTAATTCGGCCACAATATCGCTGATCCAATTGAACGCTGGACAATCGCCAATCATGATATCGGCTTCGCCAAGCAACCAGCCGCCAAATTCATTCTGCTCGTCAGCCAGAATCACGCGGGTCCCGCTTTTTGCCGCTTGCAGTGCCGCCATCAGGCCAGTTGCGCCACCGCCAGCAACAAGAATATCGCAATGCGCGTGGGTTTTTTCATAGCGGTCAGGGTCATTATGATCATCAGCAACCTTGCCAAGACCGGCAGCGTGCCGAATGACATGTTCGTAGCGCATCCACATTGATGCTGGCCACATAAAGGTCTTGTAATAAAACCCTGCTGGGAAAAACCGGTCGAGAACCGAATTAATGGCGCCAATGTCAAATTTTAAAGACGGGGTGCGGTTCTGGCTTTCGGCATAAAGCCCTTCAAAAATTTCAATCTGAGTGGCGCGTAAATTGGGTTCGGCATAAGCGCCTTTGCCAAGCCGGATCAGCGCGTTCGGTTCTTCGGAACCCGCTGCCATGATGCCGCGTGGCCGGTGATATTTGAATGAACGACCAACAAGATGAACATTATTGGCAAGCAATGCCGATGCCAGCGTGTCACCAGCAAAGCCACGATAGCTGCGGCCATCAAAGGTGAAGTTGACAGGCGCGTTTTGGTCGATTCTTGCGACTGCGCGCTGGGGCTTGGTTTGTGGGCTGCCGGATGCGGCGGAACGAGATACCATTATTTTGATCCTCCGGCTTTGCTGCGTGATGGCGTGGCGGCTTTTTCGGCCGCTGTGTCGCGCCGCCAGCTTGTTTTATAGGTGGTTTTTGCGGCGGTTTTTACCGGCAGGCTTCCCATTGGGTAAATCTCGACAATTTCATTGCTTACCGTGTCGCGTGCCACATTAAACCAGCGCCGGCATCCGGCGCTGTGCCGCCATCGTTCAAGAAACAGGCCTTTTGGATTGTCGCGCATGAATAGATAATCGGCAAAATCAGCATCCGAAATTTTATGATCGGCAAGGGGGCGCGCAATATGAGCTTCGCCGCCACAGGCAAATTCAACTTCGTCACGGGGGCCACAAAATGGGCAAGTGATGATCAACATAATACTCTCCTAGAACCCGTCTTAATGCGCCACGCCAGCGGCGCCATGTTCATCAATCAGCAGGCCGGTACGGAACCGATCCAAACTATAGGGCGCGGCAATTTTATTGGGCCGGTCATTGGCGATAAGATCGGCAAAAACATGCCCTGATCCGGGTGTTGCTTTAAAGCCGCCAGTGCCCCAACCGCAATCAAAATACAGGCCTTCAATATCGGTTTTGGAAATGATTGGTGATGCGTCGGGACAGGTGTCAACAATGCCGCCCCAATGGCGAAGCATCCGCAAGCGCGATAAAACCGGAAATAGCTCAACCGCGGCGGCAAGCATATGTTCGGGCACTGGAAATGAGCCTCGTTGTGCGTAGGAATTATATTTATCGACACCGGCACCAAGAACCATCTCGCCCTTGTCAGATTGGCTGATATACATATGAACCGCATTCGACATGATCACCGTATCAAGAATCGGTTTGATCGGTTCCGACACCAGTGCCTGTAATGGGCGGCTGGCAATTGGCAAACGGATACCGGCCATTGCCGCAACGACGCTTGAATGACCGGCCACAACGCAACCAACTTTTTTGGTTTTGATAAAACCGCGACTGGTTTCAACGCCAATGATTTTGCGGCCTTGGCGGCGCAATCCAGTGACTTCACATTTCTGAATGATATCGACCCCTAAATCATCGGCCGCGCGCGCATAGCCCCAGGCCACCGCGTCGTGGCGTGCTGTGCCGCCGCGCCGCTGCAAAAAGCCGCCCATAACCGGATAGCGGATTGACTGATCGATATTGATTGTTGGAACGAATTTTTTGATTTCTGCGGGGCCAAGAATTTCTGAATCAATGCCGTTTAGCCGGATCGCATGAACGCGCCGTGACATTTCGCGTAATTCATGTTCGCTGTGCGCAATGGTCAAAACGCCGCGCTGGCTGAACATGACGTTGAAATTCAAATCCTGCGACATGCCTTCCCACAGCTTCATCGAATGTTCGTAAATGGCAGCAGATTCGTCCCAAAGATAATTTGACCGGATGATGGTGGTGTTACGGCCGGTATTGCCGCCGCCAATCCAGCCTTTTTCAATCACCGCAATATTGGTCAGGCCATGAACCGCAGCAAGATAATAAGCCGTGGCAAGCCCATGCCCGCCACCGCCGATAATCACCGCGTCATATTCGGCCTTTGGTTCGGGGTCGCGCCATGCGCGTTGCCAGTCCTGATGATAATTCATCGCCTTTTTGGCAAGCGCAAATGCTGAATAGCGCGGGGCGCCGCCCGGCAATCCGCGTTGACCGCGGTCTGGATGATTTTGTGCCATCTAACCCACCCTTCAAACTTTGTAAAAGCCATCATAGCGATAGCGTAAATGCTGCAATCGGCTCTGCCGTGACATGCTGCGCATTTGCCGAAAAATCCCTAGCCTATCAACGACATTGGGTATGTTTTAATCGACATGATAAGATCGGTTTTAGGCTGTTAATGCGCCGAATGTCAATTGAGGCATTATGCCGCCAACCACCGCCGTGATTTGCGCGTGATTAGCCATGTGCATTACTTGACCTTGGGGGCTGAATTGCGGCACTGTTACCGGCATGATCTCCGGTTCGAAATAAATATTCAGATCGGGTTGTTTTTGCATGGATATGACAGGATAGGAAAATCATCATGGCGGTGATAAATTCGATTGCAGATCGTGAACAGGATATGAAGGCATGGCGGCATCTGCTGCACCAGCATCCTGAAACAAGCTATGAAGAAGTTTGGACATCCAATTTCATCGCCGCAAAATTGCAGTCATTTGGCATCGAGATTCATCGCGGTATGGGAAAAACTGGCGTTGTCGGGGTTTTGCGCGGCACTGGCAATGGCACGTCGGCAATCGGATTGCGGGCCGATATGGACGCGCTGCCAATGCAGGAAATGAACGAATTTGCCCATGCGTCCAAAACACCCGGGCGGATGCATGCTTGTGGGCATGACGGGCATAGCACGATGCTTCTCGGCGCGGCGCAATATCTTGCGGAAACGCGTAATTTTGATGGCACTGTCTATTTCATCTTTCAGCCAGCCGAAGAAGGCGGCAAGGGCGGCGAAGCGATGATCAAGGATGGGCTGTTTGATCAGTTTGACATGAAAACCGTTTGGGGGATGCATAATTGGCCCGGCATGGATGTTGGGAAAATTGGCGTTCATAGCGGTGCCTGTATGGCAGCGGCGGATATGTTTGAAATGCGCATCACCGGATCTGGGGGGCATGCGGCGATCCCTGATCTTGCCATTGATCCGATTCCGTGTGGGGCGGCGATTGTGCAATCATTGCAATCGATCGTTTCACGCCGTGTTGCGGCGCTTGAACCGGCGGTTGTTTCGGTGACGATTTTCGAGTCGGGAAGTGCCTTTAATGTGATTCCGGGCTCGGCGCGGCTTGGGGGTACAGCGCGGTCATTTTCGCCTGATGTTCGCAAATTGCTTGAAGATTCGATCCATGAAATCGCTATAGCAACAGCCAAGGCCTATGATTGTGAGATTGAAATTGACTGGCAGCCAGGCTATCCGCCAACGGTCAATCATGCCGAAGAATCGGCGCGTGCTGTTGCTGTTGCCGCCAATATCCTTGGTGCAGACAATATCATCACCGATCTGCAGCCATCAATGGGGGCTGAAGATTTTGCCTATATGCTTGCCGAAAGGCCGGGATCCTATATCTGGCTTGGGGCAGGGCCTGCCAAGAATGGGGCGATGCTGCATAATGATCGTTATGATTTTAACGATGATGTTCTTGCCACCGGTGCCAGCTATTGGGCGCGGCTGGTTGAAAGCGAATTGCCGAAATAATCCGTTAATTTATCTTTTGCCAGCGGGTGTTGCGGGGTGATCCGCCCAATATCCTATCGATTTTGCCCGATATTCTAGCGATCTTAAAAGATGGAAAATCTTGACTTTGGCATAGGTCTAAAATAGAACAAAACATGAACAAAAGGCAGATATATATGATAGGAATCAGGCAAAATGCAAAGGATGAACCAGCCTATATCAATCGCAAAATCATCTGATTTTAGGGCATCTAATGATCAGATTATAAACGAAAAAAAGACATATGACCTTGCCCGCCTTCGACAAGAAATTGCCGTGGCTGATGGTTATGATAAGCGTCTTTATATGCCGCTTGGTGTCGATTCGCTGGATCAGGCATTGGCTGGTGGGCTGACGCTTGGGCGGGTGCATCTTTTAATGGGTGCGATGCAGGCGCATGGGGCGGTAAGCGGCTTTGCTATGGCGCTTCTTGATTTGCTGCAACATCACGCGCAGCAGATAAAGCCCAAGCAAGCCAGCAACCGGCCGACAGCGGCCATAAATGATGCTGGTCTGATTGTCTGGTGTCCGGCAAGCCAGCGAAATGGTGCTGGTATGTTATATGGGCATGGGCTTGCCGCGGCTGGGCTGGATCCGGCGCGATTGCTGATTGTTGATACACCAAACCCGTCACGGCGTTTGGCCGCGCTTGATGATATTTTGCGAACCGAAGGCCTGGCCGCGGTTGTGATGGAATATGATGGGGTGCAGAAATCGTCTGATTACTGGATGCGGCTGGCACGACGTGCACAGCTTGCCGCCGAAGATAGCGGCACAACAGCTTTTCTGCTTGGCGCGCCAATCAGCGTTGCTGGATTTGAAACAGCTTGGCAGATCAAACCGGCGGCCGATCTTGACAGATGGTCACATTCTGCCTTGGTTCAACGCAGTGTCTGGGATTTGACATTGCAGCGCGCGCGTGGTGGCAGGCCGCATAAATGCAGGGTTGGCTGGCAGGCGGGTCTTGGTCAATTGCAGGCCTGTGATCATAACATCATGGCTAATGGCAAACCGGTTCAGGCCGAATTGCCCATCGCTGACCTGTCAGCCAATCACCTGTCAGCCAATCACTTGCCAGCGAGTCACTTGTCAGCCAATCACTGGCCAGCGCAAGCTCTTGCCCGATAGGCATGTGATCATGCCCGTTTCCTATCGTCATATTATCTATATCCATTTTCCCTATCTGGCCGCATCGCGGATCCAGAGAGCATCTGGGCAAAAGGAATCTGGGCAAAGGGAATCTGGAGCTGATCTGCCGCTTGTTATAATCTGGAAAGTCAACGGTGCTGATATTATTCTGGCGGGTTGTACCAAAGCGGCAGCGCATGGTCTTGCCGCTGGTATGCGGCTTGCCGATGCCCGCGCCTTATGCCCACAACTCAGAACCGAAGCATATGACCCGCTAGCCGATCATGCCGATCTTCATCATCTGGCTTTATGGGCGCGTCGTTATAGCCCGCTTACCGCGGTTGATGATCAGCATTGCGGAATCTGGATTGATATTGCTGGTGCCGAACATCTGTTTGGCGGGGTGCGTTCGCTATTAGCCGATTGCGCCAAACGCCTTCATCGAAGTCACTTTCGGGCGGTGCTGGCGGCGGCACCAAATTGCGGCGCGGCGTGGGCCTTTGCGCATTATGGAAAGCCGTCAGAGCGGTTAATGACCGCACCGAAACCGGCAGATGGACAGCCGGACACGGTAAGATATATTTTCAGCCGCGCCCGCTTGCGACGCCATCTGGCAGCATTGCCGCTTGCTGCATTGCGAATCGATACGGCAATCGCTGATCATATGCGGCGCGCAGGCTTGCGGGTGATTGGGGATATTATTGGATTGGCGCGTGCGCCATTGGCCGCGCGTTTTGGTCAGGATGTGCTTCTTCGGCTTGATCAGGCGCTTGGCGATCAGGATGAAAGCTTTACAGCTGTTAGCCCGCCAAAACCGCTTTATATATGCCGTCAATTTGCCGAACCCATTGGCGCAGCTGATGATATCAAGGCGATGATTCAGCAATTGGCAAGTGAAACAGCCACTTTGCTTCAACAGGCCGGATTGGCAACACGCCGTTTGCGGCTTGGCTGGCAATTGGTTGATGGGCTGGTTTTTGCACATGATGTGCATCTTTCGCGGCCAAGCCGTGATGTGACTTTATTTCACCGCTTGCTGGCCAATGCCAGCGACAAGATCAACCCTGAATTTGGTCTTGAAATGGGCTGGATGGAATCGCTTGATTGCAGCCCCCTTGCGCCACTTGATACGGCTTTGCCGCATATGATGTTGCAGCGCCATGATGGGGTTGCAGGCGAATCCTATGCCAGCCTTGTTGACCGGTTGGTGGCACGTCTTGGCTATGGTGCCGTGGTCAGATTGGCACCGCAAGCCTGCTGGCAGCCCGAAGCGGCGCAATCGTTTGAACTGCCTGATCCAAGCCAGATGTTTACCAAAACGGACGAAAAATCAGGTTGGCTTGGTGATCCGGCATCAGGCACTGCGCCACCACGCCCCATTCGCCTTTTGGCCTATCCGCACCCTGTTGATGTTGTCGCGCTTCTTCCCGATCACCCGCCAGCGCAATTTATCTGGCGGCGGCGAATTCATAAAATCATTCATGCCACAGGGCCAGAACGGATTGCCCCTGCATGGTGGCAGGCACCCGCTGGCAGTCGCACCCGCGATTATTTTCGGTTACGCGATGATCAGGGGGCAGGGTTCTGGCTATATCGTGAAGGTTTGCCAGAACGTCACGAAACCCCATCTTGGTTTTTGCATGGGTTTTTCGCCTGATGGCCCTATTGCGTAAACAAGGCCAAGCCGCATCAAATGCGTTGCTTGGCTGTTATAGTAATTTCACCTTTTTAAAAGGCGCATCGCATCCTGATGAAATGGTGGCACAGGCGGCCGCGCTTGGGTGGGCGGCGGTTGGCATTGCCGATGTGAATTCGCTGGCCGGTATTGTGCGGGCGCATGTGGCGGCGCGTGATCACCAGATCAGGCTTGTTGTTGGTGCCAGATTACGCCCTGCCGATGGTCCTGATATTATTGTTCATCCGTGTGACCGCGTTGGTTATGAAGCTTTATCAATGCTGCTAAGCGAGGCCAATATGCGAGGCAGCAAAGCCGCGCCAATTCTCTATCTTGCCGATCTTGCCCGCCTGCCAGCAAGCACCGCATTGCTGGTCATGCCGCCGCGTCATCCAGATGCGCATTACCAAACGCATTTGCAGACCATTCGCCAAATTGCCAAAGGGCAATTATTTGCAGGGATTTGCCTATATCGTGATGGGGCTGATGAGGCACGATGCCAGATGTTAGCGGCAGCGGCAGCGGCGCTGGGGCTGCGGGTGGCGGCAGCGGCAGATGCGCTTTATCACATTCCTGATCGCCGCCCGCTTGCCGATGTTCTGGCGTGCATCCGTGAAAAGCAACAGCTTGATGATGCTGGCTATCTTATTTCGCGCAATGCCGAACGCCATTTGATTGATTGTGCCGAGGCTGAACGGCGTTGGCGGCATGTGCCAGATGCGCTTGATGGGGCAAAAGCGCTTGCAGATTTATGCCATTTTTCAATGGATGATTTGTCTTATGAATATCCTGACGAGCTAAAGCCGAGTGGACGAACCGCCATGCAGGAACTGGCCTTCCAGACATGGCGCGGCGCTGAAAAACGCTATTCTGATGCGATCCCTGATAAGGTAAGTGCCTATCTGAAACATGAATTGATCTTGATCGAGCGTTTGAATATTGCGCCTTATTTTCTGACCGTCTTTGATATTGTTTGCTTTGCGCGGGGGCGCGGTATTTTATGTCAGGGGCGCGGTTCGGCGGCGAATTCGGCGGTTTGCTATTGTTTGGGCATTACCGCGGTTGATCCTGAACGATCGCAACCCTTATTTGAACGTTTTGTCAGTGAGGCGCGTGGTGAGCCGCCAGATATTGATGTCGATTTCGAACATGAACGCCGCGAAGAAGTGATCCAGCATATCTATGCAAAATATGGCCGGAATCGTGCTGGCCTTACCGCCAGTGTGATTACCTATCGTCGCCGCAGCGCATTTCGCGAAGTGGCAAAGGTGTTTGGTCTTAGCCGTGATGTTCAGGCGGCCTTGGCTGGCGAGGTATGGGGGCGTGAAAAAACCGGCCTTGATGCTGCGGCACTGGCTGCAGCGGGACTGGATGCCAATGACCGGCGACTGCGGTTGGTTTTACAATTAGTGGCCGATATCAGCCGGTTTCCACGGCATTTGTCACAACATGTTGGCGGGTTTGTGATCACCCGTGGGCGGCTTGATCATCTATGCCCGATCAGCCCTGCGGCGATGGCTGGCCGTACTGTGATTGAATGGGATAAGGATGATCTTGATGCGCTTGGCTTGTTAAAAGTCGATGTGCTTGCGCTTGGCATGCTAAGCTGTATTAGGCGCAGTTTTGATTTGCTTCGCACGCATTATAACCGGCATTTAACGCTGGCATCATTACCGCCTGAAGATATGAAAACCTATGACATGCTATGTCGGGGGCAGTCGGTTGGGGTTTTTCAGGTTGAATCGCGGGCGCAGATGGCGATGTTGCCGCGCCTGCAACCGCGCTGTTTTCACGATCTTGTTGTGCAGGTAGCGATTGTCCGCCCGGGCCCTATTCAGGGCGACATGGTTCACCCTTATTTGCGGCGGCGTGCCGGTTTGGAAAAGGTGGATTACCCGTCAGATGCCTTGCGTGATGTTCTCGAACGCACGCTTGGTATGCCGCTATTTCAAGAACAGGCAATGCAGATTGCCATTGTTGGGGCGGGGTTTTCGGGCGCTGAGGCCGACCAGCTGCGCCGAACGATGGCGACGTTCAAAAAGCAGGGAAACATAAGCCATTTCCGCAATAAAATGATCAATGGCATGATCGAGCGCGGCTATGATGAAGCCTTTGCCATTCGCTGTTTTCGCCAGATCGAAGGCTTTGGCATGTATGGCTTTCCTGAATCACATGCGGCAAGCTTTGCGCTGTTGGTCTATGTGTCGGCATGGCTGAAATGCCATTATCCAGATGTGTTTATCTGTGCCTTGCTGAATGCCCAGCCGATGGGGTTTTATGCACCAGCGCAATTAATTGCCGAAGCCAAACAAAACAACATTACCATCCGCCCCGTTGATGTGAATTTTTCAGGCTGGGATCACCGTCTTGAAACCGACCCTGACAATCGAAAGGGTTATCATGCGTTACGGTTGGGTTTGCGGCTTGTCAAAGGGCTGGCGCGCGGTGAAGGTGAACGGATTGCCGCCAGCCAAATAGCCGCCAGCCAAATAGCCGCCAGCCAAATAACCAATGGCGGAAAACAGACAGGATTAAGCTTTTCCAGCCTTGATGATGTCATGCGAAAAGCCGATGTATCGGCAAAATCATTACAGGCCATTGCCGATGCGGATGGTTTTGCCAGCCTTGCGATTGACCGGCGACAGGCATTATGGGCAGCACGCGGACTGGCGCGGCACCGGCTGCATGATATGCCATTATTTGCCCATGCTGGTCGCCGACATGAACGGCTTGCGGGGAATGAACCGGTGATCGAATTGCCGCAAGCCGAACTTGGTGAAAACGTGGCTGAAGATTACCGCAATCTTGGCCTGTCATTAAAAGCGCATCCCCTCGATTTGCTGGCAAAGCCGCTTGGTCTGGCTGGCTGGCAGCTTTGCAGCCATGTCCAAAATGCACCTGACGGGAAACGGCTTCGCATTGCTGGTCTGGTGACGATGCGTCAACGACCCGGCACCGCCAGCGGTACGGTTTTCATAACGCTTGAAGATGGGCAGGGCACGGCGAATGTGATTATTTGGCCAAAATTAACCGAAACCTATCGCGAGGCATTGTTGCGGGCGCAGGTTTTAGGGCTGGTTGGCCGCGTCCAACGCCAGCAGGCGGTGATACATATCATTGCCGAATCTCTGTTTAACCTGAACGGGTTTTTGCGTCATATCGATGCCAGCAGCGGCAGCAAAAATGCCGTTCGGATGAAAAGCAGAGATTTTCATTAAAGATTAATTTTGAACATGATAAAGCAAATGATGATTGTGGGAGGAAGCTATGGCTCATGTCAAAGATATCGCCATCACCAAAGGTAAAACTTACCTAGGTGGTTGCCATTGCAGGGGGGTCCGGTTTTGCCTAACCGTTCCATTGCGTCAGGCGTTGATTTGCCATTGCCGTGATTGTTTTCAGATTGCCGGTCTTAGCTGGGTTCGACCTCGGTTCCGGATGACAGCTTTGAGCTGAACGCCCAGCAAACGCTTGGCTGGTATGACAGTTCGGCCTGGGCCAAACGCGGATTTTGCCGAAATTGCGGTGCGTCGTTGTTTTATCGCCTAAATGGCATCTCCCGAACGTCAGTTGCCATTGGCATGCTTGATGATGCCAATGATCTCGTGATTGCTGGCCAGATTTTTGCCAATAGCCACCCGCATTGGGATCGGCTGCGCCCCCATGATTTGCCGCATCTTGATGATCAGTTTCGGGGTAAAAAATCCTAAGATATCTTAGCCGCGTGATGTTGGCGACACGGCAATGGCAATGCAGGGCCGTCCAGCGGAAAACAGCGCTGCACAGGCTGCGCGCGCCTGATCTTCTTCAAGATCATTAAATCGAACCCGCCATAATGGAATCGCGCCACGCGTGACAAGATGCAAATTTGCCGGTGTCATGCCAAGCACATCATCGGCCGCGCGCCGTGCCACAATCGCCGCGCGATGTGCGTTAACACGCTGGGCAAAATTACCAATTTGCACGCTCCAGCTTGGGTTTTCATCAGTGGCAGGGTTGGCGGCACTTGCAATATCAAGCTGGATAAATTCGGTCTTTTTCGGTGCTGCAGCTGGCCGTGTCTTGGTTTTGTTGACTGGCAGGCTTTTGCTGACTGGCAGGCTTTTGGGCAATTTGTCGCCGCGTTCGGGTGGTGCCACTGGCAAGGTTGTTGGCATGGCAAGCGCGGCACGCCGAACCGTGATGGTTTTGACGCGTTTAAACTGATTATCCAGAATTTGCATCATATGGCGGTCGCGGCTGCGCGACGTTTTCCCGCCAAACACAACACCAATCAGCCGAACACCATTGCGTTCGACCGTGGCAACAAGATTGAATCCCGATGCATTAATATAGCCTGTTTTGATGCCATCTGTGCCGCTATATTTTGCCAATAGCTTGTTATGATTGCCGTATTTCCGGCCTTTCCAGTTAAAGCTTTGGGTGCTGAAATATTTATAAAATTGCGGAAAATCGCGCCGCATGGCAACGGCCAGAACGGCCATATCACGCGCTGTCGATTTCTGCCGGCGATTTGGCAGGCCTGACGCGTTCTTGAAAACCGTACGCCGCATGCCCAGAGCCTTGGCCTTGCGGGTCATGCGTTTGGCAAATTTTCGTTCCGTGCCCGACAGTTTTTCGGCAATTGCTGTTGCCACATCATTGGCCGATTTTGTCACCAGCGCGTAGATGGCTTGTTCGGCGCTGATTGATTGACCTGGTTTCAAATATAATTTGGATGGCGAACGGCCAGCGGCTGTTTTGGAAACCGGAATCCTGCTTTTCAGTGTCATGCGCCCCGCTTCGATATCTTCAAACAAAAGATAAAGCGTCATGATTTTGGTCAAGGATGCCGGATAGCGCAGATTATCGGCATTGCGCGAAAACAGCACTTTGCCAGTGGCTTCTTCAATGACGATTGACGCATATTTGCTGGCTTTAGCTTGTGTTGCAGACAGCCCAAACCCAACCATAAAAATGATCATCATTGTCAAAAGAGATTTACCGGGGCGGAAACCCCCAAGCCGTGACAAAGCCAAAAGGCCGGATTTTATCGAAAATAGACATTTTTCACCACGCCGATTGAGTGACCGAAAGGGTGCATGTTGCTTGTTCAGTAGCGTCTTGGCTACATTTGATCGTGCCATTAAGGCCTGCCCCATTCCGAGATTATGACTATCTTGTAACACTGCGCGGCAAAGCATAACGCAATTAGGATTCTATTCAAGAATCTTGCCAAAATTTGGACAATAAACTGCAATATGGTCGCATCATGTATTTGCAAAAGTTTTTTTGCCGCACCCCTTTTCCTTGATGGATGCGATACCAATATCAAAAGGATGCGGCGGGTGTTTTGTTTCTGTGCTATATTCAACGCCCTGTACGGATGATTGAATTACGAAGGTTTAAAAGAGAATTTATGGCAAATGAAGACGATAAAAACGGCAATGGTCAGTTAGTCCTCGACAGCCGTACCAAAACGAAAAAGCCATCAATGTATAAAGTCATTATGCTTAATGACGACTATACACCGATGGAGTTTGTCGTGCATGTCTTGCAGAAATTTTTCGGTCGTTCGGCAGATGAAGCCACCCAGATCATGTTGAATGTGCATCAGCGCGGGGTTGGTGTTTGCGGTGTCTATAGTTTTGAAATCGCCGAAAGCAAAGCGCAAAAAACCATTGATTATGCGCGGAAGAATGATCATCCGCTGCAATTACAACTGGAAAAGGAATAGGCAAAATGCTGTCACGCGAACTCGAAGAAACATTGCGCCGCGCCATGTCGAATGCGGCATCATGTTCGCATGAATTTGCCACTTTAGAACATTTGCTGTTGGCACTAACCGAAGATAGTGACGCGCTTGAAGTCCTGCATGCCTGCAATGTTGATATTGATGAGCTGGTCAAAAAGCTAGGTGAATTCATCGAAATTGAACTGGCATCGATTGTTGACCCCGAAGGCAATGTTGATGTGCAGCCAACGGCAAGTTTCCAGCGCGTGATACAGCGCGCCATCATCCATACACAATCATCAGGGCGGGAAGTGGCCACCGGTGCCAATGTTCTGGTGTCGATTTTCTCCGAGCGCGAAAGCCATGCTGTCTGGTTTTTGAAATCATTGAATATGACACGGCTTGATGCGGTGTCCTTTATCAGCCATGGCGCCGACAGCAGTATCGCCAAAAGCCAGAGCGAAGATCAGGCTGGCGAAACCATTGGCGAGGATGGCAAAGACCCGCTTAGCCAGTTTGCTGTCAATTTGATCGCCAAGGCCGCAGCTGGTAGGATTGATCCACTGATTGGCCGCAGCCGTGAATTAGACCGCACGATTCAGGTTTTATGCCGCCGCACGAAAAACAATCCGCTTTATGTTGGTGATCCGGGTGTTGGCAAAACCGCCATCGCCGAAGGGCTTGCCTTGCGAATTTATGACGGCAATGTTCCCGATGTTCTGGCAACAGCGGTGATTTATTCGCTTGATATGGGACAATTGCTGGCTGGAACCCGCTATCGCGGTGATTTTGAAGAACGGTTGAAAGCCGTGATGAAAGCGGTGGCAGACGACGAAAATGCCATTCTGTTCATTGATGAAATCCACACGGTGATTGGCGCAGGGGCGACCTCTGGCGGAGCGATGGATGCGTCAAATCTGCTAAAGCCTGCGTTGCAGGAAGGCACGCTTCGCTGTATTGGGTCGACAACCTATAAAGAATATCGCGGCCATTTTGAAAAGGATCGCGCATTGGTGCGCCGGTTCCAGAAGATTGATGTTGCCGAGCCGACCATCCCCGATACGATCAAAATTCTGAACGGCCTGAAAAGCCGCTATGAAGATCATCACAAAGTGCGCTTTACCGGTGCTGCCTTGAAAACCGCGGTTGATCTGTCTGCTCGCTATATCAATGATCGCAAATTGCCCGATAAAGCGATTGATGTGATTGACGAAGCTGCGGCGGCACAAAATCTGCTGCCACCATCACGCCGCCGCCAAACAATTGGCCAGAAAGAAATCGAAGCCACGGTGGCGACAATGGCGCGGATTCCGTCAAAGCATGTTAGCCGTGATGACAAGGCTGTGTTGGCATCGCTTGAGACTGATTTGAAACGTATGGTGTTTGGCCAAGATCCGGCCATTACCGCCTTGGCATCAGCGATTAAGCTATCGCGTGCTGGCCTTCGTGATGCAGAAAAGCCGGTTGGCAATTATCTGTTTTCCGGCCCAACAGGCGTTGGTAAAACCGAGGTTGCGCGCCAGCTTGCCGAAACGCTTGGCATCAAGCTGATGCGGTTTGATATGTCCGAATATATGGAACGCCATACGGTATCGCGCCTGATTGGTGCGCCTCCAGGCTATGTCGGGTTTGACCAAGGCGGGCTGTTGACCGATGCGGTTGATCAGACGCCGCATGCCGTTCTGCTTCTTGACGAGATCGAAAAAGCGCATCCTGATTTGTTCAATATTCTGCTGCAGGTCATGGATCATGGAAAATTGACCGACAATAATGGCAAGATTGTTGATTTCAGAAATGTCATTTTGATTATGACAACAAATGCCGGAGCGCAGGAATTGTCAAAATCGGCAATCGGCTTTAACCGTACGCATAATGAAGGCGCCGATATTGAAGCTATCGAAAAAATGTTTACGCCTGAATTCCGTAACCGGCTTGATGCGATTATTCCGTTTGCGCCGCTTGGCAAAGATGTCATCCGGTTGGTTGTTGATAAATTTATCATGCAGCTTGATGCCCAGCTTGCCGATCGTAATGTCGAAATCGAATTGAGCGAAGTGGCGATGGATTGGCTTGCCGAACGTGGCTATGACGCCAAATATGGCGCGCGGCCACTGGCGCGGGTTGTGCAGGAACATATCAAAAAGCCGCTTGCCGATGAAATGCTGTTTGGCGGGCTTGTCGGTGGCGGATTTGTTTTTGTCGATGTTGCTGATGATGATTTGACGGTTACGGTCAAAGCCCCACCGCAAAAAGCGATCTCGGGTGGAAATAAACGCGCCGCATTGCCCGCACCGCACGATAGTTAATCAAGCCAGATCACCAGATCAGCCGGATCAGATATCACCCGCGCAGATATCACCCGCCCAGATATCACCCAAGATGGGGCTAGCTGGCTTTAAAGGGGCTGGTCATGGTGATGTGGTTTTTCTCGGCCTCGACGCCGCGCTTTTCCGCGTCTAGGAACCGCGCAACAGCGTCACGAAACCCGTCATGCGCTATCCAATGCACCGAATGGGTGGTAACGGGCAGATAGCCGCGCTGGACTTTGTGAAAGCCCTGCGCCCCCGCTTCGACCCGCGCCAGGCCATGTTCGATGGCAAAATCAATCGCCTGATAATAACATGCCTCGAAATGCAGATTGGGAATATCGATATCGGTACCCCAATTGCGGCCATAAAGCGCATCATCACCAATGAAATTAAGTGCGCCGCCGATAATGTTGCCATCATATTCGGCCATTACCAAAAGCATGCGGTCGGCCATGGTTTTGCCTAGCTGGGTAAATACTTCATGCGTCAGATAGGCACCGCCCCATTTTCGGTCGATGGTAGACATATAAAACCGGAAAAAAGCGTCAATATGATCTTGGGTGATTGCCGCACCGGTCAGCCGAAGCATGGTAACGCCTGCCTTGGTAATCGAGGCACGCTCTTTACGGATATTTTTGCGCTTGCGTGATGACAGATGATCCAGAAAATCATCGAAATCAGCATAGTTCTGATTATGCCAATGAAACTGGATGCTGGTTCGGTCAAGCCAGCCTGCGGCGGCAAGCTGATGCGCATCATCAGATGGCAGAAAATTAATATGCGCTGACGATAGCTGATATTTTTCCACCAGCGTTTCCATGCCCTTGGCAAGGGCAGTTTTTAAATCGGTGCGGTTATCACGAACCAGAAAGCGGGGACCGGTTGCTGGCGTAAATGGAACCGCGGCAAGCAATTTTGGGTAATAAGCACCGCCAGCGCGTTCAAAGGCATTGGCCCAACCATGATCGAAAATATATTCACCATAGGAATGATGCTTTAGATAATTTGGCATGGCGCCAAGAAGCTGGCCGTCATCGCTTCGCAATAGCAGATGCATCGGATCCCAGCCGCTGTCACCGCCAACCGCCCCGCCTTTTTCCAGTGCCTGCAAAAAGGCATGGGTGATAAAGGGATTTGCCGATCCGGCAAGCGCGTCCCATTCGGCGGCCTCGATTGCCGCCATTTCGGTGCCGATATGAAGATTTAGCGCACTACCATCCATAAGGCTTGCAAATCGCCCTTTGACGGATAAGCCCGTTACGGGCTGACCGGTTCATTTTTTGACAGAATTGAAATAAAGATGGGGGGTTAAGCGATTTCAAACACACCATCAATTTCAACAAGACAATTTAACGGTAATGCGTTGCTGCCAACGGCAAACCGTGCATGCCGACCAGCATCACCAAAAGCTGCAACCATCAAATCTGATGCGGCATTGACGACAACCGGTTGGCTATGGAAATCATCGGCTGACGCGACAAAGGCGCCAAGCTTGACCACCTGAACAACACGGTCAAGATCGCCATCACAGGCCACTTTTAGCTGCGCCAAAAGATTGATCGCGCAAACCTTTGCCTGACCTTGTGCGTCTTCGATGCTGGCATCTTTGGCAACGGTTCCGGTAACGGTTAGCTTGCCATCAACAAAAGGAACCTGTCCTGACACGAAAACAAGATTGCCAGTGCGGGTAAATGGTAAATAATTCGCCGCTGGGGTTGGGGCATCGGGGATGCTAACGCCGATCTCTTGCAAACGCTGTTCTACTTTGCTTGTCATGGTCATACTCCTTTAAACTGGTGAAGAGGCTCGATGGTTGATGGTCTGAAACCGATCCCATCATAGTCCATATTCTGATTGCGAAGCTTGCATAATCATTGCTGGATAGCAAGCCGGTTCAGATGATTAGATACCGTTTTACACAAGAAAAAGGCCCCACGATAGAGCGTGGGGCCAGGTCTGCAGGTTGCACTGCAGGGAGAGCTTAACTGCAGCCTGTGGTTCCGCCACAGGTGTTGCATTTCAAACAAGTACCATTGCGGACAAGGGTAAAGTTCTGGCACTCAGGGCAGGCTTCACCTTCATAGCCCTGCATGCGGGCCTGTTGCACAAGGTCGGCTGCTTTTTGGCCGCCCTTTGTGCGATTGGCACTGCTGGCTACTTCACTTGCCGTATCGCTGGCAAGCCCGATTTCGCTTGTTGTCGATGGGCTTGGCTCTTGCGCCCGCATTGTTTCAGTGGCCACATTTTGCGTGGCGGCAACGGCCGCACCGCGATCATTGGAATAGACGACAAGCCCTTGGCGACGAATAAAGCCATGGCTGGTGACGCGATTCATCAACTCAGACTGACTATCGCCAGTTCCGGTTGTTGTCACATCAAGATCATCGACATTCACATGGCCAAGGTCGCTTCGGTCAAGATAGGAAATCGCCAATTCGCGGAATGTGTAATCAAGGATTGAGGTCGACATCTTGATGGCATCATTACCCGTGACAATGCCCTGCGGCTCAAAGCGGGTGAATGTATAGGCCTCGACAAACTCTTCCAATGGCACGCCATATTGAAGGCCAATCGATACAGCGATGGCAAAATTATTCATCAATGAGCGGAAGGCAGCGCCTTCTTTATGCATATCTATGAACACTTCACCAATCCGGCCATTTTCATATTCGCCAGTTCGCAGATAGACCTTATGCCCACCAACAGTTGCCTTTTGTGTATATCCTTTACGGCGATGCGGCAGGCGTGCACGCTCGGCGCGGATGACCCGCTCGACCACTTTTTCAATGACCTGCGGCGCCGCGGCGGCCATTGGTGTCTCAAGGGCTTCTTCTTCCTCGTCAATATCGTCAACCAGACCCGATGACAAAGGCTGGCTAAGCTTTGATCCATCGCGGTAAAGCGCGTTGGCTTTCAGGCCAAGACGCCATGACTGCATGTAGGCCTCACCACATTCCTGAACCGTGGCCAAATTTGGCATATTGATGGTTTTTGAAATGGCACCTGAGATGAATGGCTGGGCGGCGGCCATCATGGTGATGTGGCTTTCGACTGACAAGAAACGCTTGCCAATACGGCCACAGACATTGGCGCAATCAAAGATTGGCAAATGCGCGTCTTGCAGATGCGGTGCCCCTTCAAGGGTCATCGCACCACAAACATGGATATTCGCCGCTTCGATCTCGTCCTTGCTAAAGCCAAGATGGTCAAGCAGGTTGAAATCAAAATCATTTAGCTGCGCGTTGGTCAAACCAAGCTTGCTTTTGCAGAAATCAACACCAAGGGTAAATTGGTTAAAGACGAATTTCACATCAAAGGCACTGCCAAGGTTGCTTTCGATTTTGGCAAGCTCCTTATCGCCAAATCCTTTGTCCTTCAGTGCGTTGATCGAGACTGACTGACAGTTTTTCAGGCTGCCTGATCCAACCGCATAGGTGATGATATCGTCGATCTGGTTTTGTGCATAGCCAAGACGCTGCAAGGCCTCTGGAACAACGCGGTTGATGATCTTGAAATAACCACCACCGGCCAGCTTTTTGAATTTGACGATTGCAAAATCAGGCTCAATGCCGGTGGTATCGCAATCCATGACCAAGCCGATGGTGCCGGTTGGCGCAATCACTGTTGCTTGTGCATTGCGATAGCCATGCTTTTTACCAAGATCAACTGCCAGATCCCATGCTGCTTTCGCCGCTTCGGGAAGTGTTTGATCGGGGCAGGATTTGATGTCTAGCGGCACAGGCAGGATTTCCAGCCCTTCATAGCCAGCGCTTTTGCCATGCGCTGCCAGACGGTGATTATTCATCACCCGCAACATGTGTTTGGCGTTTCTCTTGTAATCCGGGAACGCGCCAACTTCGCTGGCAATTTCAGCTGAAGTGGCATAGGCAACGCCGGTCATGATTGCCGAGATTGATCCGCAGATCGCGCGGCCTTCATCACTGTCATATGAGTGACCTTCTGCCATCAGCAAGCCACCAATATTGGCAAAGCCAAGACCAAGGGTGCGGTACTCATAAGATAGTTGGGCAATTTCCTTTGACGGGAACTGCGCCATCAAGACCGAAATTTCAAGCGTCAATGTCCAGAACCGAACTCCATGTTCAAACGCTGGAATGTCAAAACTGCCATCCTCCTTGCGGAATTGCATCAAATTCAGTGATGCCAAATTACAGGCTGTATCATCAAGGAACATATATTCTGAACATGGGTTCGACGCATTTATGCGGCCGCCTTCAGGGCAGGTATGCCATTCATTGATGGTGGTGTCATATTGTAGACCTGGATCAGCACAAGCCCATGCTGCATGGGCAATTTTTTCCCATAGATCGGCTGCTTTGATACGTTTTGCCACGCCACCATCGCGCCGCCTGATCAATTCCCAATCGCCCTTATCCAGAACGGCCTGCAAATATTCATTGCTAACGCGAACCGAATTGTTTGAATTCTGACCCGCGACCGTCAGATAGGCTTCTGAGTCCCAATCAGTGTCATAGGTTTTAAATTCGATGTCGCTGTAGCCTTGCTGGGCAAACTGGATAACCCGCTGGACATAATTTTCAGGGATCATTGATTTACGGGCAGACAGGATCGCCTTTTTCAGCGCCTTGTTCGCTTTCGGATCAAAACGCTCGTCATCAACAAGCCCTTCAGTGATATGGCAAGCTTCCATCACCTCGGTCATGTGTTTTTGCGCCAGCTTCGAGCCAGCAACAAGCGCGGCTACCTTTTGTTCTTCGACAACTTTCCAATCAACATAGGCTTCAATATCCGGGTGATCGACATCAACAGTTACCATTTTGGCCGCGCGGCGGGTTGTGCCGCCTGATTTAATGGCACCCGCTGCACGGTCACCAATGCGCAAAAAGCTCATCAGGCCAGATGATTTGCCGCCACCTGACAGGCTTTCGCCTTCGCCACGAAGACGGCTAAAGTTTGAACCGGTACCCGACCCATATTTAAACAGGCGCGCTTCACGAACCCACAAATCCATGATGCCGCCTTCATTCACTAAATCATCGTTGACCGATTGAATGAAACAGGCATGTGGCTGCGGATGCTCATATGCGCTTGCCGAACGGGTTAGCTTGCCAGATTTGTAATCAACATAAAAATGGCCTTGGCTTGGGCCATCGATGCCATAGGCCCAATGCATGCCGGTGTTGAACCATTGTGGCGAATTTGGTGCGGCCATCTGGGTTGCCAGCATATGGCGCATTTCGTCAAAATAGGTTTGCGCATCTTCTTCGCTGGTGAAATAGCCACCCTTCCAGCCCCAGTAGGTCCATGTGCCGGCAAGCCGGTCAAAAACCTGCTTGGCTGACATTTCGCCGAAATAGCGCTGATCTTCAGGAAGTTTGGCAAGCGCTGCCGAATCAGCCTCGCTGCGCCATAGCCATGATGGGATTGATGTTTCCTCAATCCGCTTTAGGGCTGCAGGAACACCAGCTTTGCGAAAATATTTCTGCGCTAGAATATCGGTCGCTACCTGTGAAAACTGGGCTGGAACTTCAATGTTCTCAGCCCGAAACACGATCGTACCATCTGGGTTGCGAATCTCACTTGTCGCTGACCTAAATTCAATATTTGCGTACGCGTCTTGACCAGATGTCGTGAACCGTCTTTCAAAATGCATTTATCTTTTCCTTTATTACGTTTTTAATCACAACTCATATAGCTGAGAATTTTGTTTAATTTCTTGATCTTACCGATGTTTGATATGGATTTAGTCACAACATGTAGCGTGCGCCTGAAGATTAAACTACATTATATAGCGGGATATGGACAATAGCCAAAACGCGTCAAAGGACAAAAAAATGCCATAAAAAAGCCCTGATGTAGGGTTCTACTCTTAGCTATCAAGTGTCACTTCTGAGAGTAAGTCTCTGATGAAAAGTTATTTTCATAAACTCAGTAATGTGAAAATCAGGCTTAAAAAATGCGGCAAAAAAAACGCATATCGCAATCGGCTGTAAACGCGGCGGGCTGATATGGGAGGCAGGTGATGGTCATCGCCTTGAGGGATGAAAATATTTTAGGTCATGGGTTGGTTGATGGCTGGACGCGCTGGGTTGCTTGCGCCTATAGTGAGGTACCGAAAAGACAAACTCAAAGCAGCAAAGCATAGAGGGCAGGCGTTCGATGGATTTCGTAACTTTGATGACGCTAAAGCTAACGGCGAACGAGATTGGCACTGACCAGTTTGGCAACCGCTATTATGAAGAGCGCCGCGCCCGCGCTGGCAAGCCGCCGCGCCGTTATGTCCGTTACAACGGTATTGCCGAAGCGTCAAAAGTGCCTGCCGATTGGCATGGCTGGCTGCATCATACAGAAGCAACACCACCGCCGGTTGGTGGTTATGACAAGCATGTGTGGCAGCAGGAACATCAACCGAATGTAACTGGCACCACCCACGCCTATCGCCCAGATGGGCATATGCTCAAAGGCGGAAAACGCAAGCCAGCAACCGGTGACTATGAGCCTTGGAACCCAGCCTGAATCATGTGATCATTGTTGGGTGATATTGTTGTATCGCCGCATCACGCCTTTCGGATCAAGTAACTAGGAGATAACAGCCATGCATCGCAATACTTTGGAAACCGTTATGGGCGCCATCGTTTTGTTGGCGGCGGCTGGATTTGTCGCGCTTGCCTATGAAGCGGCAGATGTGAAAGGCAGTGGCGGCTATGAGATTGCCGCCGAATTTGGTAGCACAGGCGGCCTGTCGGTTGGTGATGATGTCCGTATTTCGGGCATTAAAGTGGGGCAGATCACGGCGCAACAGCTTGATCCCATTACCTATGTTGCCAAAGTGTCGATGGCGATTGAACCAACGATTAAAATTCCAAGCGACAGCAGCGCGCGCATCACCGCCGCCTCGCTTCTTGGCGGCAATTATCTTGAATTAATGCCAGGGGCTGCCACTGACATGCTTGGTGCTGGTGCGGTGATTTATGATACCCGTGACCCGATTAGCCTTAGTGATCTTCTTGGCAAGGCTGTATTCTCATCCAATAATACGGCGAATTAATATGCCTCAGGTGATGCGCCAACCAGCGACCATCTGGTCTGCCATTCATGCAAAATACGGGCATATCGGCGCGGGGTGGCGCTGTGCCATGTTGGTGGCCATTGCTTGTCTCTGGCCATTCTTGGCAAGCTCATTCTTGGTAGGCGCTGCTGGCGCGACGACATGGATTGATGGGAACAAGGCGCGATTGCAGGCGCTTGATAAAATTACCGCCCGCATTTCAACCGTTGAAGCGCCTGTTGGTGCGCCGCGGTTTTATGGCACGCTGGAAATCACCATCAATCGCTGCGCCTTTCATCCACCCGAAGAACCGCCAGAAAATGCCGCTTTTATCACGGTTCGCGATCGTGGATATGACGGGCTTGCCCCAAAGCAGGTTTTTTCAGGCTGGTTTTTTTCCTCCAGCCCGGCGGTATCGGCGCTTGAACATCCAGTTTATGATTTGACGCTTCTTGCCTGTTTTAATGATTAAGCTTGGTGTTTTGCCAATTGATCGAGATAGGGCATAACCAAGGCGGCGCTTGGCGTGTCAAAATGCAGATCACCATCACTGGCAAGCGCCTCGGCAAGGCGGCCTTGAAAATCTGACCGGTCAATTTCGGTTACGCCGAATTGTTGTAAATGATCATTGGTGAATTGCGCATCAAGCAATAGGAAATTGCCGTGGCGAAGCCGCGCCATTAAATGAACAAGTGCGATTTTCGAGGCATCGCTTTTGCGCGAAAACATCGACTCGCCAAAAAAAGCCGCCCGCATCGCCACGCCGTACAGTCCGCCAATGAGCGCACCATCTGACCATACCTCAATCGAATGGGCAAAGCCCATCTTGTGAAGCGCGATATAAAGCTGGCGGATATCTTTATTGATCCATGTGTCGGTGCGTTGACCACTTGGTGCTGCGCAGGCGTCAATGACTGCAGTAAAATCCTGATCCAGCGTCACGTTATATGGTGCTTGCCGAACACGGCGTTGCAACCGCCGCGGAATATGAACGCCGCGGCCAAGCGAATGATCAATCGGAATCAGCGCTCGCCGGTCAGGGTCATAGAATTTTATGTCCAGACTGTCATGGCTGTCAGCCATCGGAAACAGCCCAAGCGAATAGGCTTTGATAATTGTCTCGGGCGAATAGATATAGTGATCAGCCATGCAATGCCTCTAACCAAAGGGGCGCGAAGCTTAGTCTTTTTTCAAAAACACTTCTTCAAGCCAGCGGATATTATAGCTGCCATCTTTGATCGCATCAGCATCAACAAGACGTTTATGAAGCGTCAGCGTTGTCGGAATAGGCTCAACAATAAATTCTTGCAACGCCCGCCGCAACCGTGCCAGACAATGATCTCGATCATCGCCATGAATGATCAGCTTGGCAATCAGACTGTCATAGTAGGGCGGCACTGAATAGCCGGAATATAAACAGGACTCAACGCGAACACCTGGCCCGCCAGCGGCGTGAAAGGCGGTCACTTTGCCGGGTGTTGGCATAAAGGTCTCGGGATGTTCGGCATTGATACGGCATTCAATCGCATGACCGGTAAAGGTCACATCGTCTTGGGTAAATGACAGCGGCATGCCAGCTGCAATGCGAATTTGTTCGCGCACCAGATCAACGCCAGTGATTTCTTCGGTGATTGGGTGTTCAACTTGAAGGCGGGTGTTCATTTCGATAAAGAAAAATTCGCCATCTTCATAAAGAAATTCCATCGTGCCAACGCCAAGATATCCCATCTTGCGGGTGGCTTCGGCGGCAATGCCACCGATGCGCGCGCGCTGTTCGGCGGAAAGGGCTGGCGATGGGGCTTCTTCAAATAGCTTTT
This sequence comes from Candidatus Puniceispirillum sp., assembly GCA_028383305.1. Taxonomy (GTDB): domain Bacteria; phylum Pseudomonadota; class Alphaproteobacteria; order Puniceispirillales; family Puniceispirillaceae; genus UBA3439. The sequence continues at coordinate 9,264 of JAOEVD010000014.1, read as the reverse complement.
GGTGACGGCGCTGAACCGAACATTCGCGTTCGCCAAGATGCACAACATTGCCATGCGAGTCGGCAATAACCTGCACTTCGATATGGCGCGGCTGGCCAAGATAACGCTCAAGATAAACCGTATCATCACCAAAGGCGGCTTTGGCTTCGGCGCGTGCAGACGAAAAGGCTTCGCCAAGGTGATCAGCGGTTTCGGCCACTTTCATACCGCGGCCTCCGCCACCAGAAGCGGCCTTGACCAAAAGCGGATAGCCGACATCCTTGCCAATACGTTGCGCCTCGGCAAGGGTGTGAACGGCACCGGGTGAGCCCGGAACAATTGGCAAGCCGGCGTCGGCGGCGGTAATCTTGGCCTCGACCTTGTCACCCATTGCGCGAATATGGCGCGGCTCAGGGCCGATAAAGGTCAGTCCATGGGCGGCAACAATTTCGGCAAAATCGGCATTTTCAGACAGGAAACCAACCCCTGGATGCACCGCATCGGCACCAGTGATGGCAACTGCTGATAAAATAGCCGGAATATTCAGATAGGATTCGGCGCTGCTTGGTGGGCCAATACAAACCGACTCATCGGCAAGGCGAACTGGCATTGAATCGGCATCAGCGGTCGAATGAACCACCACCGATGGAATGTTGAGCTCTTTACAGGCACGAAGCACCCGCAAGGCAACATCACCACGATTGGTTATCAGGATTTTTTTAAACATGGCGACTATTCTACAATCACAAGCGCTTCGCCAAATTCGATTGGCTGGGCGTTTTGCACGAAAATTTTCACAACCGTGCCAGCCTTTGGCGCGGTAATCGGGTTCATCACCTTCATCGCTTCGACGATGAAGAGGGTTTGACCAGCGGTAACGGTTGCGCCTTCGGTGATAAAGGCAGGCGCATCGGGTTCAGGGGCTGTATAGACCGTGCCAACCATTGGCGATTTGACGGCGCCCGGGTGATCGGCCGGGTTTGCCGGCAGTTCGGCCACAGACTCGGCAATGGCGGCAGGTGCGGCGGCGGCAACAGGCGCAGCAGCAACCTGCTCGGCAGCGGCAACGGGCGCGGCAGTGGTAACGCGTGATAACCGGATCGCAACAGCTTTGGTTTCATATTCAAGCTCGGCAAGCCCCGTTTGATCAAGGATATCGGCAAGTTCTTTTACAAAACTAGCTTCATTGCTTGCGGCGGCGGTTTTTGCCGCTGATTTTTTTGGTGTCGTTGCCATTTTGATTCATGTCTCCGAATGCATATTGGGAATGGCATTAATGGCCATGTAATAGGATGATGCGCCAAAACCGGCAATGACGCCTTTGGCAATCGCTGAAATCAGCGATACATGCCGGAAAGATTCACGGCTATGAACATTTGAGAGATGCACTTCGATGACCCCGCCCGGAAATAGCGACAGCGCGTCGCGAAGCACAACGGATGTGTGGGTCAGTCCAGCAGCATTGATAATGATCCAATCCATTTTGCCAACTGCTTGCTGGATTTTTTCAATCAATTCACCTTCCAAATTTGATTGGAACCAATTCAGTTCCATATCATGTCCGGCGGCCAATTGACGGCATTTCGCCTCAATATCGCCAAGCGTTTCATGGCCATAGATATCGGGCTCACGCATGCCAAGCATGTTGAGATTTGGGCCGTTCATAACAAGAATATTCATTGGTTTTGCCATTGTTTAGTTACAGTACACTCACTTCGCAAGCCATGCAAACAGCCTAGCCCTGTTTGGTGCGCTCCTTATCAATCACAGTTTGCAATTCCTCCATGCCAATCGCACCGGGGATCACCGTATCGCCAATCACAAGCCCCGGCGTGCCATTGATATTCAAGGCCGTTGCCGCGCTTCGTGTCCGTGTGATAATAGCTGCTGTTTCGGGGCTGTCCATATCTTGCTTCAATTGGTCAAGATCAAGACCTGCCGCACCCGCCGCTTGCATGATCGAGGCGTCATTAACCTGCCCACGATAGGTCATCATTTCAGTGTGGAATGATTTGAATTTTCCTTGTTTCTGGGCGGCGATTCCAGCCTTGGCGGCGATGACAGATGATTGGCTAAGGATTGGAAATTCCTTGATCACCATACGAACATCGCCATTTGCCACAAGCATTTGCATGATCGGGGCAAACATGCGTTTGCAATAGCCGCAATTATAGTCCGAAAATTCATAAACAGTCAGGCCACCATTTGGGTTGCCCATAACCGGATCGCCATCATCATTGCGAACGAGCATGATGCCAGCTTGCAAACGCTCGGCTTCTTCGCGTGCGGCCAAAGATACCAACGCATCGCGAAGCACTTCGGGATTGTTCTTGATATATTGTTCGATCACCTGCTGCATTTCTGCGCGGTCTTTTTGATCAATATCGGCCTTTACCGGTGTTGTGGCGAGACCAACCAACATCAAAGGCAATGCAATCATAGAGGCAAAAAAGCGTGACATTCACATTATCCTTTTGATCTTTGAATTCTTTTGATTTTGAGTCCTTTTTCATCTCGGGCAAACCGCCGCTGGAGACGAATAATCCGGCAGAAACACCCTTCACTAGCCTTACCTTATAACGGATTAATGCCGCTATTGCAAAGCCATCACGGCGCGAGTTTGCCAAAGCGGAAAAGAATGTCATTGGCGCGGTTACGAAGATTATCTTTTAGCTGGTCACCGCTCAAAACCCGTTTGGCCATTCGCACCGCCTGTTGGTCATCGCCAAGCAAAAGCGCTTCTTCGGCAAGCGCTAGATCAGCCGCCGCAATATCGCCATTTCGTCCATAGGCAATCGCTAATTGCCGGCGGATGAAGGCCCATTTCGGTTCGGTTTTTTGTGCCGCTGAAATGGCTTCGATCGCGCGTAACAGACGCTTTTTGTCATTTGTCGCAACCAGTGCTCGTCCAAGATTAACCAGAATTTGCGGGCTGTTTGGTCGGAAGTTCAGTGCTGTTTCATAAGCTGCCGCTGCCGCCTCAGCCTTGGCCATTGACAGCAAGATATCGCCGCGAAATTCATGATAGAATGGATCGGCGGGATACGCTGCGGATAGTTGATCCATTATGGTTATTGCTGCTGCTAAATCGCCGCGCCGATATTGCGCAATCGCTTGGCTGTAGATTGCATCTGCGCTATCTGATTTGGCAGCTTGCCATAAAACGTTTTGCACTGGTTCACTATAGGCGCGAAGTTTGGCCACAAGCCGGTTCATCAAATTTGTGTCATCAGCTGAAAGCGGGGCTGATTTATGGCCGTCTTGACGCGCGTGATCTTGATAGACGGCAAGGCGCTGGGCTGAATCGGGATGCGTTTGATAATATTGGCTTTGCTGGCTTTCGGGAAGGGCGCGCTGCGCTGCCATGCGGAGCATCATCTGTTCGAGACCAGCCGAGCTGATGCCAGCCTTATCAAGATAATCAAGCCCCAATTCGTCAGCAACAGCCTCATCATAGCGGAATGAACGAAGCATCTCGCGCTTGGCCTGATCGGTACCGCCAACCATAACCCCGACAGCTGCATCACCTGGTGCCCCACCAGCAGCAAGCGCAAGTGCGGCAATCGCGGCAAGGGTGCCTGCTGTACCGGCATCGCGCAAAGCCTCATCGCGGCGCGGCACATGACCGGCTTTTAAATGGCCAAGCTCATGCGCGATCACGCCTAAAATTTCTTCGGCTGATTGAGCGTTGAGCAAAAGACCCGAATGGATATAGATAACGCGTTCGCCAGCGACAAAAGCATTATAGCTGCTGTCAATAATGATCCTGATGCTGATTGCGTCCGGCGCATAGCTAGCAGCGCGCATCAAAGGCGCTGCCAAGATTTGCAGGCCGGTTTCCAGCTCGGTATCTCTTATCAATCCGGCTAATGCCGATTGGGTAATGGTTATCGAGAACAGCGATATCAAAGTGAGCTTTCGTAAAAATGAATATCGCATGGAATGTTTTTCCCACAAATTTATGGCCTGTTTAAGACAGCTCTGCTATAGCCATGAGCCCGTAGCGTGTGTTTGCAGGCTATGGAATACAATCCCCCTGCCATATTGATCTGATCATGGCATGAATTCACTGGAATGAACAATGGCCTTAAAAGTTAGTCAAGCAAGCGAAATCCCGGCCTTTCTTGCCATGCAGGTAATGAAACGTGCAAAAGAGATGCAGGCCGCCGGAAGTGACCTTGTTCACCTTGAGGTTGGACAGCCATCAACTCCACCGCCAACCGCCGTCTCGAACGCATTGCAAGTGTCCTTGAAACATGTTGCGTCGCATGGTTATTCGGTTGCTTTGGGATTGCCTGAATTGCGGCAACGGATCGGACAGCATTATCAAGATTGGTATCAACTGCCATTGGATTGGCAACGGATCGCTGTCACGCCTGGATCATCGCTTGGCTTTGCGATTGCCTTTTTATCGGCCTTTGACAAGGGCGATCGTATTGCCATCGCCACGCCTGGATATCCGGCCTATTTCAATCTGATGCTTGCGCTTGGGATCAAGCCGCAATTACTGCCTGCCCGTGCCGCGCAAAACTGGATGCCCGATCTCAACTCATTGGTTGCAACCGATAACATTCCCGATGGGCTGTTGTTGGCAAGTCCGGCAAATCCGACCGGCGTTGTGATGCGCGATGACGAGCTTGAATCCGTCTGCCGCTGGTGTGATAAGCATGGTGTGCGTCTAATCATGGATGAAATCTATCATGGCCTGACCTTTGGCAGACGAATCAAAAGCGCGCTTGCCCATACTGACAATGCCATCATCATCAATTCTTTTTCGAAATATTTCTGTATGACCGGCTGGCGTCTTGGTTGGATGGTGCTTCCCGAAGATTTGGTGCCAACCGCCGAAATGTTGGCGCAGAATATGTATATTTCAGCGGCAACGATTAACCAGCTTGGCGCAATTGCCGCCTTTGATTGTTATGATGAACTGGATGCGCATGTCCCGCGCTATGAAGAAAATCGCGACCTTCTTTATCGTGGCTTGCCAGCCGAATTTCTGGGCAATCACGCGCCGTCAGATGGGGCTTTTTATCTCTATGCAGATGTTAGCGCTTTTACTAATGACTCGATTGCTTTTGCCGATCGCATTTTGACCGATACCGGCGTGGCGATAACGCCGGGTGTTGATTTCGATGCTGTCGATGGGCGGTCACATATGCGGCTATCTTATGCGGGCAGCACGCAAGATATGAAAAAGGCGGTTCAACGCCTGAATGATTGGCTTGCCGGTCAGTATCTCTAGCGGCCAGGTAAAACCGGCCGCCAGCTTTCAATTTCATTCACAAAGGCGATACTTACCTAGCTTTTTGACCACCAACCGCTGCGCCGTGATTTTGGCGCGCTACTGCCAATTTCGACAACATTTTGCGGGGCTGAACTGCTCGCCTCTCTTGCTGCTGGCGTATTGGTAGGTGCCTCATTATCGGCACCGGTTTCAGCATTATTTGCATCAGCGGCTTTTGCTGGTGCTTTTTTTGCGGCTTTTCGTGCCGGTTTTTTCGCTGCTGGTTTGGCCGCAGCTGCATCTTGTTCTGGCTTATCACCAGCATCGGCTTTGGCTTTTGGCTTGCGTGCGCGGGTAGGTTTTTTAGCAGGCTTCTGAGCACCGCTAGCAGCCTCAGCTTTGCTATCGTCGGCTTCAGCAGGGGCTTCAGCTTTGTTATCTTCGGCTGTGGCATCACCTGCTTTGGCCACATCTGCTTTTACGGCGTTTTCTGATTTTTTGCGTCTCCGTGGCGGTTTTTTTGCCGCTGCCGCGTCGCCATTATCGTCTGCTGCGGCAATATTTACCGAACCATCGCTGGTCGGTTCGGCCGCTGCTTCTGGTGCTTTGCTGTCGTCAGTTGCAGTATCTTTTGCGACATTATCTGCTGCGCTTGGATCAGCCTTGGCAACGCGCCGTCCTCGACCACGACCGCGACCGGTTTTGGCCTTTGGCGCAGCATCGTTACTGGCTACAACGCCACCGTTTTCGGTGTCGGTGTTGGCTGCGGCCTGATCTTCGTCATTTGACGCTGATGCTGCCTGATTATCACCAGTCTGATTGTCACCAGTTTGGCCGTCTTCACCATTGCGCCGACGCCGACGCCGACCGCCGCGCCGTCCGCGCCGCCGCCGTTTTGCACCACCATCTTCGCTGCCGGTTTCTTCATTTTCCCGATGTGGCGCTGCATTTGCTTCCGTTTCAGTCACCTCATCTTGATCTGGATCGCTTGTATCCGGTTTGACATTATTATTGGCATGACGTGGCTGCTGCGGCTGGTGTGATTGAGGCTGGGCTTGAGCTTTACCCTGCCAGCCAACACGATCAACCTTATATTCTGGGGCAATCAGACTGTCATCAGACAGCAAAATTACCATAAGGCCAAACCGTGCTTCAATATCGGCAATTGCGCTTCGTTTATGGTTCAAGATAAACAGCACCACATCCCGATGGGCGGTGATATGCAATTCATCCATTTTGCCTTTTTGCACTTCTTCTTCGATTGACCGCAGCAATTGCAGGGCGGCGGTATCAATCGACCGGACGCGGCCCGTGCCTTCACAATGCGGGCAAAGATTGCTGATTGATTCATTGATGCTTAGCCGCAGCCGCTGGCGCGACATTTCAAGAAGGCCAAAATGGCTAATTGAACCAATTTGAATCCGTGCGCGGTCATTGCGCATTGCATCTTTCATCCGGCGTTCAACCGCATGTTGATTGCGGTTTTCTTCCATATCAATGAAGTCGACAACAATAAGCCCCGACAGATCACGAAGCCGAAGCTGGCGTCCTAATTCTTCGGCGGCTTCAAGGTTGGTTTTCAGCGCGGTTTCTTCGATGTTGCGTTCGCGCGTTGATTTGCCTGAATTCACGTCAATGGCGACAAGCGCTTCGGTTTGGTTAATCACCAGATAACCGCCAGATTTTAACGTCACCTGCGGGCTGTGGATGGTGTCCATCTGATTTTCAATATTGAAATGCTGGAAAATCGGATGTGTGCCTTCGTATTTCTGGACCTTTTTCAGATGGCTTGGGATCAGCATCTTCATCTGGTTGCGTGCAATCTTATAGGCCTCTTCGCCTTCGACAAGCACTTCGTCAACTTCGCTTGTGTAGAGATCACGAATTGACCGTTTGATCAAATCGCCTTCTTCATGGATCAGGCAGGGGGCTTGTGATTCAAGCGTGCGCGCGCGGATATCATCCCATAATTTTGACAGATAGGTAAAATCACGCGCAATTTCGGTTTTGGTGCGTTTGGCACCGGCGGTACGAACGATCACGGCCATTCCGGCCTGGATATCCAACCCGCCAACGACTGTTTTCAGCCGCTTACGATCAGCAATATTAGTGATTTTCCGGCTAACGCCGCCGCCGCGATTATTATTTGGCATCAATACGCAATAGCGTCCGGCAAGTGAAAGATAAGTTGTCAAAGCCGCACCTTTATTCCCGCGCTCTTCTTTTACAACCTGCACAAGCATGATTTGTTTGCGCGAGATCACTTCTTGGATTTTATAGCGTTTTACCTGACGTTTTGGGCGGATATCTTCTTCATCCGCCTCTTCGCCACCAATGGTTTCAGGCGCGCCATCAGAACCAGTTACATCACTGTCATCATCGCCCTCGACACTATCGGCCTCAATCAGGGCTTCACGGTCTTCAATTGGGATGCGGTAGTAATCGGGGTGGATTTCACTAAAAGCCAGAAAGCCCTGACGGTTTCCGCCATATTCAACAAAAGCTGCCTGCAAAGACGGTTCAACGCGAGTGACCCGTGCCAAATAGACATTTCCTTTTAGTTGTTTCCGGTTTTCTGTTTCATAGTCAAAATCTTCAATGCGTGTTCCGCTCAGCAGCACCACCCGGGTTTCTTCGGCCTGGCGTGCATCGATTAATAGGCGTTTTGTCATGTACTTGTCTTTCCCCGGCCAAACATGTTCGGCTGTCAAATTCAGACAGTGTGTTAATCAGGCATGGCAGGTGTTGTGAATCCAGACCAAATCCACGCGCAGTACCGACCATAAAGCGGTGGCCATAATGGCTGCTTTTGTCATGTGATCGGTTTGGCTGAGTCATTTAGATTAGTCCGGTGGTTTCAAATCGCGTTGTGTGTCCTGATGATAAGGCTCGCTGGCGGTCAGTGTCACGGCACAAAAATTAAGATCACTCATAATTACGGCATAACAAAGATCGTCGAGATGAACACCATCAGGTGAATAATTCAATTGCCGTTCAGCGGTAAAAATATCGGTTTGTTTACTTTCTGCTGTTGGCGCTTTGGCGCCACTCATGTCAGAAAAACCAAATTTTTACCTCGAACTTAATTCCCTTATATACCTGCTAAAGCTTTTTTGCCAACAAAGTAATGCCGTTTTGATAATTAGCATGATTTATCTTTGTCGCGAGCGAGGCATGGGCTAGGTTTCGGTAATCGTGATCGGCGATAGCAAAGAAGGCCAGACTTGGTTAAAATATCGATGATGATAAGTGTTAAGGCAATGCTCGCCGCAATGGGCCGCTCTATCCTGTTTCTGGCAATGGGCTTGGTGCTAACAGCAACAGGTCAGGCTTTTGCCGAAAATGCCATCACCGGAATGCGTGTTGGCGCGGTGCAAATTGATGACCGCACCGGTTTGCGGCTTGTGATCGAAACCAAAGCCCCGTTAAAAGCCAGCCTTTTGCTGTTGCAATCACCTTATCGTTTGGTGATTGATATGCCCAACACCAGCTGGAATGTTGACAAGCTGGCACGGCGTGGAAAATTGCAGGTCGCGCCAGGTTCGGCCTATCGTTTTGGGAATCCAAAGCCGGAAATTGGCCGGTTGGTGATCGAACTTGAAAAACCGGCAGCGCCCGTGCGGGTCTTTGCTCTTCCGCCGGCAGGGGCCGGCAACCGTTTTGTGATTGATCTTCTTGATCGCGGTAAAACGGCGTTTCTGGTGGCATCTTCAGCGCTAGAAAAAACCCCAAACATTGATCTAAGCGATGCTGTTCCTGATCGCGCGATGGTGAAAGATGCTGATCGCGTGAAAACGGTCAAGCCGTTGACCATGCCATTGCCAAAATCGAAACCGGCGCGCCATGCGAATAAGCCAGCTACGGTGGCACTTGCCGTGCCAAAGCCGCGGCCGCGAAAATGGGTTGTCTTTATTGATGCTGGGCATGGTGGCAAAGATCCGGGCGCGCTTGGCAAAGCGGGAACAGCGGAAAAAAACATCACCTTGGCGGCGGCGCGTGAACTGGCAAGCCAATTGCGCGCCACGGGCAAGATAACCCCCATTCTGGCGCGTGATGAC
>JAOEVD010000013.1 GCA_028383305.1 Candidatus Puniceispirillum sp. | reverse complement strand
ACTACCCGCTGCGTCAGCAGTATGCGTATTCCCGTATACATCTGTAACCGATGTGTAAGTAAAGCTTTGCACAGATAAACCACTGGAAGACTTTCCAGTGGGAACAGCATAGGTGCCTGTCAACGTGGTTCCATTCGAGGCAGCAGTAAGGACGACGTCGTTAGCCGTTGAGAGCGTAGCGGTGATAGTAGATCCGCCCAAAACTGCTTCATTCATCGTTGCAGTGATATTAATTTCAGCTCCAAGAGCAAAGCTTCCAGTCGCAGCTGCCTCAACAGAAGTACTTGTGAACTCTGCTAACAAAGCTTTAGTGGTATCGCTATATGTTGGCGCAAGATTCGCTGCTCCAGTCGTTTGGGTATTGCCCGAAGCGTCTGAGAAGGCGCCATCAAGGACGACGATTTTATCCGGAGTGTTGGTTGCCCCGACACCATCAGCAGCAAAGCCTGCTTTAGCCACAAGGGCGGCGTATTTAGCGTCAGAAAGCGTTAAGACAAGTGCCGAGTCGCTGGTGACCACCGCAGTGGCATCACCCGCAGCTAAATACTCAAGGTTAGTGCCGGTACCATCAATGTCCCAGGCGATCTTTGATAGATCTATCCGATCAGTGACGGTAGCGTCTGCAGAGCCAACGGTCAGAAAGCCGCTACCCGACGCAGTAATTGTTTTTGCACTTACGTCAAAAGCAAAACCGGTAATGGCTACAGTCGGCGCCACTGTATCGATAGTAAGAGCCTTCGGATCTGTTGCGACATTTGTACTGTCGTCCAACGCCAATGTGGCCGTTACACTCTCACTGCCTTGTCCCATCGCAGTCACATCTGCCGCCGTAACAGCGACTGTCCAATCACCATTGGCGTCAACAGTAGCAGTATTGCCGCCAGCAAGTGTAACCGAGCTGTCTGAGAATGATAAAGTTACAACCTTTCCGACATTACCACGGCCACTGATCGCAAAGCCTTCTGTCGCCTCGGCTAGATTGATTTTTTCATCGCCAGAAACTGAATTCATCGTCACACCATAACCCTGCACTTTTATGTCCAAAGTACTAGTGCCAACTCCACCATCCTCATCCGTGACAGTAATGCCAAAACTTTCCGTCATAAGGTCTGCACCTGACAGCGCCAGCGTATCTGCGTCAGCGTTGTTCAGCGTGTAGGTATACTGATGAGTAAACGTTCCAACGTTGGGATCCTTATTCATTACTAAGGTACCGTACGTCCCAACCTTTTGATACGTGTCTGTGCCAGATACGTCAGTTACTGTCGACACACCAGTCAGGGTCACAGTTGGGGTGTCACTGTCCAAATCTGCAGCGGTAATGACCCCAGTCGCGGTCACAACACTATCGTTCGTAACTTCAGTCACCAGGCCATCAGTGGGAATATTCAGCGTTGCAATGTCATTTTTACCTTGGATGTTAAAACTCACAGCCTTGGTTACATAGTAATTGGTATCATGAACTTGAATGTTGAATGTCTCAGTTAAAAAGTTAGATGCACCCGCAGTCAGCTCTGCCCCAGTCCCTGTCCCCGAGTCGTAAGCGGTGCCCGCGCTCGAATCCATGAAGAGAAGCTTGCTTATCGTTCCTGCCTGCTTGCCAGTTGCAGTGTAGGTAAACGTAATATCGCTTCCATCAACGGCAAAAGTGCCAGCCACAAGGGGCGCGGCATTTGCAGTGTTAAGCAGATCCACTATGCCAGCTAACCCGGATTCCGTTCCCACAGCCGCGGCTGTTTCAATATCTATGCTATTTATGGAAACCTTAAATTTGTCCCCTACCGCTATTGTAGGAGCAGTAGGAGAAGTGATTTTTTCGACCTGATTGGTTTCTGCGTATTCCAACAGATCGTTGACAGTCGAGTTGCTGTTATTAAGTGCGTAGGTGTAAGCGCCAGTAGCCTCTGTGAGCGTTAGGGTTCCATATGTCCCGTCAACAGTGTAGACGCCGTTAGTTGCGCTAACACCGGGGATTAAGTAAGTCAATGTATCACCATTGGAGTCAACAGCAGTGAATGTACCTGTCGCATCAGCAGCGTTTTCGACTGAGGCTAACCCAGTAACACCATCTAACGTTGGCGGATCATTCGCATCAACAACGCTGACAGTGATGGCCTCAACAAGCGTCTTGCCCCCACTGTCTTCGGACTTGACGGACACCTTGTAGGATGCTTTTGTCTCAAAATCCGGCTGCTCAAGTAATGTCAAAACTCCAGTGGATTCATTAATACTGAATTTGGCGAAATCCTCACCGGCAACTTGTGCTAATGAGTATTTGAAAGGGGTATCGTCTGGCTGATCCGGATCTGTCGTTGTCACGGTGCCAACTACCAAGCTGTCTGCAGCCTCCGAGATACTTGTAGTGCCCAGCGCTATTGCGGTTGGCGCCAGATTGCTCGCTGACGATGCCACGTTGGCTGCGTTCATAAATTCAATTACACCAACACCATCACCAGCTTGCGCTTTTTCAGCCACAGCCGCACTCTTTACCTGCGCCTTCAACACCTCAACGTTACCGAATGAACCCTTTGCGGCATCAGAGGTAAGCGAATCAACCGCGGCGATATTGTCGGCCACAGCTTTAATCGCATCAGTTGTATTGGACTTCAGCGCTGTCCAGGCCGCACCACCCCAACCGCCGCCTGATGTAGATGCGTAATCTGCAGTCCCAATCAAAGTATCTGCCTTGGTTGCGATCGACGCAATGTCAGCCGCATCAGTCAAATCTAAAGTCGTGCTAGCAGCTTTATTATCTTCTACAACTGCCACTATGGAATCCAACGCCAACGAAAAGGCGTCATCCGCACTTGCACCCGCTCCTTCTAACGACGCCCCAAAAGCCGTAACGGCACCCATAACCTGCTGCGCCACCTTTTCTACCGCTAGCGCATCAGCAGCATTCACCCCTGATGCGTATGGGTTGAAGGTCAAAGGATCGACCCCTGCAGGAAGTCCAAGCGCCGTCGCAACATCAGCGGCTGTCAAAGCGCCCCCTGATTTCGTGACCATGGTTGTGGTTGGAGTGACAACGGTCGCGTCTTTTGGAGCGGAGAGCGTGAACCCCGAAGCAGAAGCACCAGTCGAAGCGTCTACCGTCCCAGCATCCGCTACGGCAACGACATCATAGGGGTCGGTATCGTCCTTGCCCGCCGCATGCTCAATAAAGTAACTTCCATCAGCATTTGTCCGAACGCTCGGTTCGCCAGCATCCTGCGTTCCATCCTGATCGTAGTCAATAAATACTAAAGCATTTTCCAAGGGCCCTTTGATAACCGCACCGCCAGCACCAGCAGCACCACCAGATACCGCGACACCACCGCTGCCGCCGCCACAAGCCGCCAACGTTATCAGCGCCAGAGGAGAAAAGTAAGTTGCCTTACTTTGGAACGGTTTGAATTCTGACTTGATTTTCATAATTGATGGCCTCAGCGAATGTATGGTTTATCAAATAGTTAGTTGTCTCGACCATCGAAATAGTCTTAGCGACAAATTACTCTACAGCTTTTTTCGAGTAAATCAACCAAGTAACTGTACGAATTTTTGAAGTGCGCAAACCCAATAAATTTTAAAGAAACTAACCCAAATCTGCCCCGCTCCAAAGCGAACACGGCAGACGATTGATCATAAACAACTCTCCAATTCCCACACAATGAATGTTGGCTCTCTGTTCAGCAAAAACCAAAAATAAAGCGCTCTAAACAGCATGCTCTCAAAAAGCAGATGTCAAAATACAAATGACTTATCGGTCAGCAAGCGCAATTCGAGCAAGCCCAAAAGCCAGACATTATCTTAAAAAAAGAGTTTTAGGTCGTTACGGATAAAGGGTTAAAACAGAACGCGGTGAACATTGCCCGAATTGGTTGCACCTTCAAGCTCAGTGTAGTAACTACCGATTAAATTTTTCTGCCGGCACTAAACTCAAAGAAAGAAAATTGTCCATGAGCCGTCTTAAATCCTTCCTCAGCAGCATAAACTTTAAGGGTTTTTGGGCTGCTTTAATTGTCCTAGCTAGCTCTACCTCTAGTTCAGCATCCCCAATTGAGCGGTTAATCGTACTAGTCAACTCACAACCAGAATATCTCGAGGCAAGGTCAAAGGTCGCCATGAGCGATTGGGCGATCGCCACTATAAAAGCTGGTGGCAAGCCAACACTATCGTTCAAAAGTTCAGGAAAATATCCAATCACTTCCAGCGGTAGGGATAATGCCCGATCGAACTCTGGAGATCGATATGTCGACGGAACATTCTCCCTTGACATTCCAATCTCTGACTTTGGGGCACGAAAATCAAAAATCGAGGCAGAGGGTTTCGCCAAAAATTCCAGCCTTGTGAGCCTTCTTCTCAAAGAGGAGGAGATGCTTTTTGAGATAATTGAAATTGGCATTTCCATTCAAAAGAATAGGCTATTCACAAAGTCAATTGTTGAAGACATCAAAGAAATACAGAAACGTCAAACAATTGAAAAGCTGAGGTATAAAGGAGGGACTGGAACGCTAACAACCATTCGTGAATTAGAGCTGATGGTTCTTGAACTTCAGACACAGTTTAAACTTCGTTCGCTAGATTTAGAGATATCTGAAAGAACTTTTGAAGACAAATATGGAACCGGACCCGATGCGTTTATGGACGATATACTTGCATTAGCAAACACACCATTGCTTGGACCAGACCTCAACGCGCAACTTTCAAAGCTAAAGAAGTTCGATTTAGACAAACAAGCAGTCAATAAAAGGATTCAAGCGACACAGCTCGAGCAATATCCAAAAATTGACCTGACCTTGTCTGCAGCTTTTTACAACCTTTCAAAACGATTTATCGCTGATCGAGAAATCTATGGCGGTGTAAATTTGTCTTTGCCACTTTTTGATGCAGGCGCCGCGAATTCAGAGATCAAATCACTTGAAGTAGAACGCCAAATCATCTCGAGCAGAAAGAAAAAACAGGACAGTTTGATCAAAACTCAAATCGTTGAAGCATACGCTTTGCTGGAAAAAAACTTAGAGCAACTAAATGACAAGACGATAACGATCAAGAATCTACAAGACACGCTTGATGAATTAGAAATAAAATCAAAATCCATTTCGGCAAACACCTTTCAGGCTGCAAAGACACTAAAGGAAATAAAAGAAATTGAGCGTGCAGTTGAAGATGTAAAGTGGGAAAACAAATCGGTCCGGGTCAAATTGTCCATGCTCAATGAAACCCTTATTACATCTTTGAAGGCTAGCCAGGTAGCGGCCAGATGAGCAAAACTCGTAAAACTATTGATCAGCACTGGTTCTTTGGACCAGTGCTTAAGCAAAAAATGTTGTACACGCAGGTTATTATTGCCTCAATTTGTGTTAACCTTTTCGCGTTGGTTAGCGCATTTTACGTTATGACGGTGTACGACCGAGTGATACCTAACGAGACACTGCCCACTTTATATGTGCTTACAGTCGGCGTTTCAGTTGTGATTGTTTTTGATTTTGTAATGAAGGCAGTGCGCAGCGCCGTCACTGACCGAGCCAGTGCCAACATAGACGAGGAGGTTGGAGAAACACTTTTTGATCACATCAGCCGAAATGAAAATTTCATAGGTGGTCAACCTACCGGCGCGATCGCTACCACGGTGAAAGAGTTCGACTCCCTGAAGGACTTTATGGCGTCTGCAACACTCGTTGCATTTGCTGATTTGCCATTTGTGTTCTTGTTTTTGTTTGTTTTGTACTCGCTGGGCGGGCCAATAGCAGCCGTCCCCGCAGTTATTGTCATCACTGTTTTGATTGTAGGCTTGCTCGTCCAACCTATAATCAAAGCCAGATCGCACAACGCGCAGGTTGAGGGACAATCTAAACAGAGTGTTTTAATTGAAGTTTTAAATGGACTAGAAACTCTTAAAACACTGAAAGGCATAACACTCTTTAAAACACGTTGGATGGACAGTGTCACACAACAGGGGCTCCACCAAGCAAGCACTCGATTTTGGTCACAATTGACATCAAACCTCGCCCAAACAGGCCAACAGATTTCACAAGTCGGTATTGTCGTTTACGGCGTCATACTCATCATGCAGGCAGAAATGAGCATGGGTTCCCTGATTGCTTGTGTGATACTCTCAGGCAGAACGCTTGCTCCCCTTGGACAAATCAGCTCCTTGCTGGGAAGGTATAGCCACGTCGTTGTAGCCTTCAACAACTTAAAAGAGCTCTTTCAAACCAAAACAATTGAAACAACTAAAACCCGTCATGTGAGAATCAAATCAGTCAGTGGCGATATTACTGCTTCAAATTTGTCACTGACTTACCCACGCTCCAACCGGCCTGCCGTATCACCATGTAACATTCGGATTAGCGCTGGTGAAAAGATTGGAATAATTGGAAAGGTTGGATCAGGTAAAACAAGTCTGTTGAAAATTTTGGGAGGGTTAACGTTGCCAACAACCGGCTTTGTTCAACTTGACGGCATTGACGTTCAGCACTTACATCCAGAGGATGTGAGGGCGCATTTTGGCATAGTGCTCCAAAATTCCATTTTGTTCTCTGGGTCTTTGAAGGAAAATCTTCTCCTTGGCGAACCAAACGCATCCGACGAGGAGCTTTTAGAAGCGGCGTCAATTTCTGGTGTGGATAGGATTGCATCTGAGCTTCCTGACGGTTTTGAGAGTGTGTTGAAAGAGCAAGGCTTTGAGTTATCTGGTGGGCAAAGACAAGCAGTGTGCATTGCAAGATCAATTATTGGAAAGCCGGCTGTCGTTTTGATGGATGAGCCCTCAAGCGCAATGGACTCCCAAAGCGAACAGCTTTTTCTGTCTAACCTCAACTCTTGGCTAGGTGACAAAACATTTATTGCAGTTACCCATCGAGGCAGCCTTCTAAATTTAGTTGACAGGATCATAGTTATGGATGCTGGAAGGATAGTTGCAGACACGACAAAAGAAGAATTTTTTGCAAGACAAGCAGCTGCGCAAAAAGCACAACAATCTGTCGAGGCGAAGTAATGGCACAAGCTCGGTTCCCAAATGTGGTATTCCTGCTTATAATACTCCTAATGGGCTTATCGTCTGTTTGGGTCTATTATGCCGAGATCGATGAAGTAATCAGGGCTCCTGGGGTAGTAGAGCCAAAGGGTCAGGTTCAAAAGGTTCAATCGCGAACTGCTGGGAAAATTTCTGTTATAGACGTTGTGGTTGGTGACAAAGTCTCAAAAGGTCAAG
This sequence comes from Candidatus Puniceispirillum sp., assembly GCA_028383305.1. Lineage (GTDB taxonomy): Bacteria > Pseudomonadota > Alphaproteobacteria > Puniceispirillales > Puniceispirillaceae > UBA3439. The sequence continues at coordinate 57,999 of JAOEVD010000013.1, read as the reverse complement.
TGTTAATCCAACTGGACGATGAAGAGGCCGCAGCAAGCGTTGCCAAGAATCAAATAACCCTCGATAATTTGTTGGCAGAAATTATCCGACTCAGTGCAGAAGTAGCTATTTCCAGCTCTGTGACAAACTTATCAAATTTTCCCAATATTGATTGGCCTTCAAACGTCCCAGAAAGGGCCCGAGATACTCAAAGCCGTTTGTTTGACATTAGGATGACTAAACTGATTCAACAACGGAAAGTGTTAGCAGAAGAGCTAAGTAAGCTTGAGAATAATTTTCTTGAAAAAAAGCAACTTGTTGATGGCCAAAATTCTATGCTTGCCCTCAAAAAAAAGGAAAAACAAATTTACCAGCCGCTGGTTGATCAGGGTGCTGAGCCAGCAATGAGAATTGTTACCATAGATCAACAAATTCAAGAGATAGAAAACAGCATAGCCAATAATAGAATTCAACTTGATGGAATTAAGATTGAAATCCAGACTTTAGTAGAGCGCGAGAAAGAAATAATTGCAACACATCGATCGTCAGCTTTTGATACTCTGGCTCCGAAACGAGTTGAGTTTGAAATAACAAACGCGGAGACTATCGCATTGCAAAAAAGACTTTCAGATAACCGACTCATATCTCCTATTGATGGTATCATTACGAAAGTTCACCCATCAGGAACTGGGACAGTCGTTAGCGCAGGATCAGACCTCATAGAGATCGTACCTATTTCGGAAGATATTTCTATATTGGCTAAGCTGCCGACAAAAGACGTAAAGTCAATCAAAACGGGGCAAAGCAGCAGGGTATCACTGGACTCATACGACTTTACAACCTACGGAACTATTCCAAGTTACATAGACAAAATCGCACAGAACACCACAACAGACGAAAGCGGCAACGTCTATTATGAAGTGTGGGTAAAAACCAAGGGTTTAAAATTCACCAAAAGCGACGTGAGGCCTGAAATCATGCCTGGCATGGTTGGTCAGGTCGAAATCACCGGAGAAAAACGTACCGTGCTAGAATACTTAATGAAGCCAGTCCTGGAGACGACTGCGGTGGCACTAACGGAAAAATAGAGCAAACATGAGAGCCTTTGTTTAAATCCATTTAAACAAATCACAAACAAAATCATGTTGCTACACTACATTTAAATTGCGAAAAGCCAACAAAAACCCTCGTTGCCGACAAGAAACTGGGAGACCTCTGCATTAAATGTAACCCCGCCTGAGACGCACTCCACAAAAAAATTATCATGAAAATTCTATAACTGTCTATCGGTTCAATCTTTTTTAAATATTTTTGTATTTCAGTCGTTAACTCACTTGAATAAAACTGAAATTGAGTGGTTTAGGTGAATGCGAAAAAATCTACACACCTTCGTTTTGATTGCTGCCATCAGCCTGCTGACGACTGGTTGTCAACTACTGCTCGACAAACGTAACACTGGAAATTCAGCTGTTGTTGTAGTACCCCTCCACGATTGGGAAGAACTTCGCCAAAGTCATTCTCTAGCAGTTGATAATGAAACCGAACCGGTGAAAATCATTCCAATTGAAGGATCTCAAGAAATTCAGTTCAGCAGCCAAACCAACAGCCAATTGGCAGCGTGTAGTGCTTTCGGGATTATTGAGGTTGAGCACGCGGGAACCATGGATGAAACAATCATCATTCTGAAAAACGAGGCCTTCAGGCTAAACGCAAATACACTTGTTCCAATGCAATCAAAACAGGGTGACGTCAACACTACAGCTTCTCAAAAAACTAAAATTGAAGCAAGGATGATGAAATGTCCGCTGAAACTAGCGCGAGGAAACTGAGCAATGGGCGAAGTCATTCAATTCAATCAGTACCGCACCGGATTAGAAACTGTAACCAATGATAGAATAGCACTATCAAAAAACGATGTTCACAAGGTCGAACATATCCGAGATTCGATTGAAACGGCGCTTGAAAAAGTGGCAAAGTTGGAAAACATGCCTTTAACCGTGGCAATGGCCGCTGGTCGCTACGCTGCAATGCGCATGTTTAAACTACAAGGCCGTGCCGAAACAATGGCCTTTATGGATCAATGTGTTGTCACGGCCGAGCTATGTGATGATTTAATGCAGCATTTGGACGAGGATGCCTAATTAAAAAGTTGCAAAACATGCTATCTTTTTCAATACTATGTGACTGACTCCTTATAAATTGGTTGATTTTTGACTTTTATGATTTTGGGCGATCTATTTTGATTTTGCATTAACGCGGCTGATTGATCCGATCACCTCGGCACCAAGATCAATTGACAATGCATTGGTCTGAACCTCGCCCTCAACAATGCCGGTGGCGGCAACATTCAGACTTTCACAGATCAAATTACCATTGAAATAACCGTTAATGACCACCGTCTTTGCCTTCACGGTGCCGGTCACTTTACCCTGATCACGGATGATGATATCAGTTGCGGTAATATCACCGTTGAATTGGCCATTAATCACAACCGGATGATCACCGCCATCAAGCGCGCCTTCCATGATCACATCACCTAGAATGTAGGTTGTATCTTCGTGAAGGCTGTTCATTTTCTTATATGGTTTCATCGACATTGTTTACGCGCCTTCTTTAGGAGATGTTGGTTCCGCGCCGGCTTTTTCCTTATTCGATGCTTTTGTCAAGGGCGAATCCGTATCCTCATTGGCACTTCGCGCCGCAGCAGCATTTTTTGCTGTCCAGTTATGAACGATATGACAATTCAGCGCCGCGCCACGATCCATCTGTATTGTTTTGTAATGCAATTTGCCAGAAATGGACGCTGTTGCTGTGGCCCAAACGCTGCCAGCCTTCATTTTGCCGTCATAATGGCCAGACACCACAACAAGGCCAGCTCGGATCGCACCATCGAAATGTCCAGATTCGCTGATAATGACTTTTTCCGCGGTTAAATCGGCATTCACTTTGCCATGAACTTCGATGACGCGTGCATTGCCAATCTTACCGATAAAGGTTGCTCCATTACCAATGATTGTTTTGCTGTCAAACTTATCCATTTTTCACAGGCTCCTTAGTTAATTTTGCATCAACATATGCGCCATTATCAATTGCAACGCCTTTTCATTGCAGTTGCCCTTCAAAATAGGTCGTTGCCGATAAATACACCCCATCAGCGACAATACCTCCAAGAACTCTGCCGTCAATCGCTACGCTCTCCGCGGTACCATCTCCGTTAATAATTGCCGTTGACGCGATGTGAAGCGTATCGGCATTAATATCACCGTCAAGCTGTCCGGCCACAACAAGCGGTTCGGATACAGCAATCGCACCCCTGATTCGCACATCTTCGTTTATCTGCGAGTAAATTAGCGGTGCTACCGGGCTGACATTATTTTTTCCATACATCTTATATCGCTGATTCCACAAAAAATTATTTTCAAACAGCTTTTTTTTCGTCTTTTGGCTCATCAAAAAAGCCATTCTAGGATAGCTTTATGTTTTGGATGGCGCAGGGAAAACTTGATGGCACGTCGTTTGCTTAAACGAAAGATGACATATTAATTAAAACGACATATTTACCAAATTATTAATGCGATTAGAGCAAATTATGGCTGATGACGTTGTTGATATTCGAAAAAGAATAGAAGAAATGCGAAACGAGGTTTCAGCCGCCATTATCTCGCGCCAACAGCTAGGAAACGCAACCTATGCTGCTGGTCAAAATGCTGATATTTCACTTAGCACAGAGACAGTCGAACCGCCAGCGCGCGCATCAAATAATAGCAATAGCCCAGTAAGCGTCACCACATCATCATCCCCCAATGCGCTGGTTTCAGATGATATGATCGATGTGCATAAGGGCATTGAAACCGCCCTGAAAATGCCTTCTTTTCAATTGAATGTGCGCAACCAAACCTCCAACACTTTATTGCTGATGGTGATCGGTATCCAACTACTGACCAATATTCTGCTGATTTTAATGGTCTGGATCAAATTAGGATAATGACCAGATGATGAATGAAGAGCAAAAAGCAGTCACATCAAACGTTGTTAGAGTTCTAAGCGCTTTGGGAGTTGCCGGTCTTTACGCGCGCTTTGCGCCCAAAGTCCGACGCGGCAGCCAGCCTGATATGCCAATTGTCACAACCAACAAAATTTGGTTTCTGCGCGAAAACAGGTTTTTGGTTTTAACCCGCGGCGGCCCCGTTGAGGTAACGCTGAAACCATCGCTGGTTTTGACGGCGATCCTGATTTGTATGGCTGGTGTGGCCGCCATTTTCTATTCGACGATCATTGCCAGCTATAGCGCCATTGAGGTGATGCATGAAGAAACCATCAAAACCGCACAAGCCAGCACAAACCCAAAAGGCGATGCTGCTTTCAATAGAAATTATACTGCCACTGGCACGCTAAAATGGTTCGATCACAATCCAACCAGCCTTGAAGACTCGTACCCACAGGCGATTGCCGGAAAAACAGCGCAAATGCCAAGCCTAATCATTGGCCGGATTACAGCCCAGCCTGCGGTAACCACACCGCAAACACGGCAAATTTTGCCAGATGCCAAAATGGCAGAAGATGATACCATGCCGATGATCATCCAGGGCGGCAAGCGTGTCACCCTGGCCAGCAATGCCGCATCCGCTAACCCGCAGATTGTTGATGAAGCGAATAACATAGAAAGCAAGCCAAAGGCGAATGATCCCCCGTCACCCGAGATTACGCCAATTACCGCTGAACCCAGTCTTGCAAACCAAAAGTTAATCAAACAAACCCAAAAGATGATCAAAATAAAAGATAGCAAAGAGGGTCTCATTACCAAGATTGATAACAAACAGACGGATATAAAATATACAGGGCCTGATCAAAATCTGGTGACAGCAGCCTCAAATCCAAACATCGGGAATGATGCCAAACCTGCCGATATTGCTCCGCGCGCCCAAGAATTCACCATTGCGCTTTTGCCTAATTTTGCATCTGCACCCAAAGACCAGAAACCACCCCAAATTCAGCAAGATAAGAATAATGGTAATGCAGTTGATGAGGCGCGCTTTTCCTCGCTATCGCCAAAACTGCTTGAACAACCAGCTGCTACAGCTACTGCATTGCTAGCCGCACCTGACATGCCCCAAGCTGACGGATTGCTTACCGGCTTTTTTACGCAGCGCCAAGGACCAGTCCTACCGCTTGTAACCGAGGCCGCAAGAACCAAAAAAATGCTTTTGGCACTGGAACAGGAAATCGAATATATCCGCACAACTGTTACCGGCCTTGGCATTTCGGCTGAGGCACTGCCAAGCCAAATCCAACTTGTCACCGCTGCAAAGGATGATGATTTCAAAACTATGATGGTGAACCTTGCCGAACATCGCGCGGTGCTTCGTAAAATTCCGTTTAAGCCACCAATGCTTTATTTCTATATTTCAAGCGATTATGGCAACCGAAAACATCCGAAAACTGGCAAGGTATCATTCCATCACGGGGTTGATCTGGCAGGAACATGGCAAGAAAATGTGCGCGCGACCGCACCAGGAACCGTGATTTACGCCGGCACGGAAGGCTCATTTGGCAAAGTTGTGCGCGTAAAGCATGATTTTGGGATTGTCACAACCTATGCTCATCTAGCGCGTATCACCGTCAGACTTGGCGATTATATTGGCGAAAATCACGTTATTGGCAAAATGGGCAATACCGGCAGATCGGCAGGCGCACATTTACATTATGAAGTGCGGGTCAATGACAAATCTATCGATCCGGTTAAGTTCATGACCGTTGGCCGTGAAATCAGCGTTGCTGGTGAATTACAGCAATCCAGCCTTGTTGAATAGCGCCCATCACGTGCAGATTTTCCCTTTTTTGACTTATCCACACAAGCTTATGGCATGCGAAATGCATTAATCGGGAAACAGCCAAAAATGTCAAAAAATTTTGGTGCTTGTTACCAAGAGGAGAGCCGGAATGAGCCGTCAGACAAAACCAGTTTTTACCATTGATTCCGAAACCGAATTTGCCAAACAGACCGGCGGCGAAGCAAAGGACCTTGGCATTGAATTTGTTCATTTTGACCAAGACGACAAACCCGTAAGCCAGCACATCATCCCGCTTGGCAATTTCAACAGCGACCAGCCGTTAACCAGTGAAGAATATCTGATCACGCGGTCTTTAGTGGCGGCGCAAGCCAGAAAATAATCAAAGCCGTTCCCCATCTTGGCATCAGCAGACTTCCGGCCTGTGACTCGTACCACATGTGACAAGACCGCCAACCGGAAACCGGATGGTGATCAAGCACAGGGAGAAAAAGAACCAAGTCAGAAACGCGCTAGCGAATATTGGCAAGGCGCGCCTGCATGCGGCGTTGTGACGATGATGGGATATTCATCATTTCGCGATATTTAGCGACAGTCCGGCGGGCAAGATCAATTCCCTCATCAGCAATCATTTTACAAATCGCTTCATCACTAAGCGGCCTGCCGGGGATTTCCTGACTAATCAGACGCTTAACCATATTACGAACAGCGGCAGCCGAGGTATCACCTGATGGCGCACGCGATGCAATATTAACACTAAAGAAAGATTTCAACGGCATGCCGCCACGCGGAGTTGAGATCAGCAGCCCGGTTGTTACACGGCTAACTGTGCTTTCATGCATGCCAACCGCCTGCGCCACATCGCGAAGCGATAAAGGCCTTAAATAATCCAGCCCCTTTTCCAGAAAATCGGTTTGCTGGTGGATAATTTCGGCACTGATTTTCAAGGTTGTCGAATTGCGCTGTTCAACCGCTCGTTTGAGCCAGCGCGCATTATTCAAAGCATTTGCCGAATAGTTTTGCGCCTCATCATCCATTTTTTTGTTAGTTACCATTGCGGCATAATCTTCATTGATCACCATCGCCGGCAGCGTTGACCGGTTCAATTCAACTGCCCAGCCATCCGAACGCCGCTTTACAATCACATCAGGACTTGGCATTTCAAGATGATCAATCCCCAAAAACTCACCCGGTTTTGGATTCAATGTGCGGATAATCGTCAACATTTCCATGACATCGTCAGAAGTACCTTTGATGAGACGCGCAAGGCGTTTAACCTCACCGCGGCCAAGAAGATCAAGATTTTTCAGCAATATGGAAAATGCTTCGGTCATGATGCCAAGTTCGATCAATTGTAGACGTAAACAATCTTCAAGATTGCGCGCAAACAAACCTGTGGGCTCAAAAGTTTGCAAAACAGCCAATACATTTTCGGCCTCATCAAGACTACAACCACTGGCGTCGGCAACATCTTGTACCTGCATACCAATCCATCCGCTTGGCTCGAGCGCATTGACAAAATGTCCGGCAATTAAACGCTGTTTTGGGTCGTCCATTGCCAGATTTAGCTGGCGGAACAGGCCGGGATAAAACCCTTCTTTTGATGACACATTACTAATGGCATCATAATCACCCTCAAACGGCGCATTGGCGGTGCTTTTACGCGGCGCGTCGACAATTGACTGGTCAAAACGATTTTCAAAATCACTGTGTTCGGTCGGGTCTTCGGCCAGTGCTGCGCTCTCTTTCAGATCGGTAAGGTCGGTTTCATCAGCTGATGCGACGGTATCAAAACTATTATCGGCTGTTAGCTCGCCTGAATCTTCACTCTCACCAAGTTCCAAAAACGGGTTCTCATCAACCTGCTCTTGCAGATGTTGGCTGAGTTCCAGATTGGACAATTGCAGTAATTTGATGGCTTGCTGCAATTGCGGTGTCATTACCAATGACTGTTTTTGTTTTAGTTTTACTGACTGAGAAAGTTGCATAATCCCGTCCTCCTGAAAAAACTTTGAGGTTCCGGCATGCAATTTGCAAATTATCTATTTGACGAGAAGTTTCGTCAAGAAAACGACAGATAATCGCATTTATTTCAGTGGCTTATTATTTTGGCAAGATTTTTACTTTTGCCCCATGTCAGAATTCAGACGGGTAAAAACAGCGAATAACACAATTGATCATAACAAAAATCCGCCCTATGCTTTGCCGGTTCTACCCATAAACAAACATCACTTTAGGATTTCATGCTTCAAACACGAACCGATGCGAAATCAGGCCCATGCGAACGATGCCGGATTATCCGGTCATTCATCATGTTCACATTCATGCTGGTGATCTTGGCAATTGTCGGCGGCACACGACTTGAAGTGCTTAATTTTCTCACCCCCGCCTGGTTTGCAACAGCCATTATCGCGCTTGGGCTATGCGGGTTTCTGATCAAGCTGGTCAGCTGGAAGCTTTTTGATAAAATTATCTAGCGGTCGCGAACCAACCGAACCAAAACTTGCTGTGTTGGGAAAAACCGCCCATAGGTGTGGCCAGTCATAAAATTGACTGTCCAGATATGCCGTGGGGCAAATCCGTTGACCTCGCCAGTCCAATAAGGCTCGCCAAGCGTATTTGGAAAACTATCAAGCTCAATCTTCACTGGCGCGCAGGCTTTACAAACCAGACCTTCAAGTTCGGCACGGCTTGGCAAACGCCAGCCCGGCCCCAATTGCGCATTCGCAATGACGATCGCCTTTGCCACATCTTCTTGCGTCAATTGCACAGCTACACCCTCGCAATCAGTACCATTCCAGATCTGACCAACCGAACAACGCAACCATTCAACACCATGTTGAAGATCAATCACCAAATGGTCGCGAACCATGAAATGACCCGATTTGATGATCACCTCATTTGCCGGATTGGTGGTGTCGATTGCTTGGGTTTGCGCCATCGCCGACCCCATGCCGGTCAGTACAACCAAGATTGCAGCAAGAGTACGGCACAAGACAATCACTTGGAAAAACGCAAATATCTGCATCTGCCGCATAATAATCTCCATCCGTTAACCGTTGCTGCTACAAAGCTCCTATATCAGGATTTAAGCATATCTTGCGCCAAGTCAGCCTATTAATATGACCAGATGCTAATATTTTTATTTTCCCCGTAAAAATCTTGCCGCATTATTGGGTTGGTATCGTTTTTGCTTAGGAAGACGGTCAGACCTTAGAAACAAGTCGAGAAAAGAGTGGTATTACTATGGATATAGCATCCCTTATTGGATTCATAGGCGCTATGGGCATGATATTGGGAGCCATGATCTCAGGTGGTGGCGTTGGTCCATTTATTGACGTTCCATCGCTCTTGATTGTGATTGGCGGCACCTTTTTTTCAGTGATGTACACCTGCCCATTGCCTGTTTTCCTTGGAAGCTTTGGCGCGATGGCGAAGGCATTCCTTCCACCAGTCAAAAAAATGGATCAGTTGGTTGAGCGTATGGCTGAGCTGGCAGCAATTGCCCGTAAAGACGGTATGATGGCGCTTGAAGGCCAGGACGTGCCTGACAAATTCTTTCAAAAAGGCTTGCAAATGCTTGTTGATGGCGCGGATGAGGGAAAGCTCGTAACGCAATTGAATGGCGAGATTAAGGCAATGAAAGCCCGACATGAAACAAACCAAAATGTCGTCAAAGGCTGGATTGACATTGGTCCAGCTATGGGCATGATCGGCACATTGATTGGTCTTGTTTTGATGCTTGGCAATATGGCTGACCCGAAAGCCATCGGCCCTGCCATGGCGGTGGCTTTGCTGACAACGATGTATGGTGCGATTATTGCGAATATTATTTTCATGCCCATGCTCGTCAAGCTCGAGGGCTATACAGCATATGAAGTCATCTACCGAGGGTTAGTCGTTGTCGGTCTTCGTAATATCGCCAGAGGCGAGTCGCCGCGCAACATTCAAGATCAAATGGTTTCCGCCCTCCCTCCTAAAATGCAGGCTAAATTAGAGGCCGCATAATATATGAGAGATTGCCCCCAAAACGCATTATCTCTCTGTAAGGACATGAAGAATGGCTGAACAAGAAGAAAACGAAGTTATCGAAGAAGAAGAAGAAGAATGTCCCAAATGCCCGCCTGTTGGCGCACCGGCATGGATGGCAACCTTCGCCGATATGGCAACTTTGTTGATGGCTTTCTTTGTTTTGATTCTGTCATTTGCCGAATTCAACGTACCAAAATTCAAACAGATTTCAGGTTCGTTGAAAAACGCCTTTGGTGTACAAAAGATCGTGCCGATTGTTGAACAACCAAAAGGCACAACCGTCTTGTCATTGAATTTCAGCCCATCACCGGCAAAGTCAGTCACCAATGAAATGACTCAGCAGACAACCGAGACAACAAAGCCCGATCTTGAGTCGCAAACCAAAACCAAAGACAGTGATGGCAGCGGCGAGAAACAAAGCGATGCTGAAGATCTTGTCAAAGCCCTTCAAGAAGCGGTTGCGCGTGGTGATATTCAAGTCGAAACACTCGGCGAAAATGTTGTGGTGAACTTCACCCCGACCGAGGCCGAACAAAAAGACCTGCCGCAATTGCTTCAGCAAACCCTGAACGCCATTGAAAAGGCCAAGGCTGCCACTGGTAAATCGGAGCAGGATGTTCTGTTTGGCGGCATTGAAGGCCAATTAGCCGAACTGGCCGCAGCGGCCAGCGCTGCTGCAAAAAGCACAAAAGAACAAGCCGAAGCAAAGGCTGAGTCAAATAAAAAGGCGCAAATTGCCGAAGATGAATTGAAAGTCGCCTTGCGTCAGGAAATTGGACAGGGACTTGCCGATGTTCAGCGTGAGGATGATAAGGTGATCATCACGGTTGGGGCTGGCGGTGCCTTTGCCTCGGGATCTGCCGAACTAACCCCTGCGGCGATCGACATCATGAATCGTATTGCTGAAGTGAATGCAGCAGGCAAAAGTGAAATCAAAGTGTCCGGCCATACCGATGATGTGCCTTTGATCTTTGGCTCTAACTATCGCGACAATTGGGATCTTGCCGCGGCGCGTTCAGCAAGTGTGGTTCAGGCATTTGCCGCCAATGGCACAATTTCCGAAGATCGCCTTGAGGCGATTAGCTATGGCGAGTCACGCCCAGTTGAGCCAAATGACACGGCCGATGGACGCGCGAAAAACCGCCGGATCGAAATCGAAATCAACTATTAGTGACTTGTTGGTGTCAGCAGTGGTACCTCAGAGGGCACGCAGAAACGCCCTGATGGTTTTAAAAACATTGTTGGGGTTTTGGCGGTGCAGCCTCGCCCCTCAATTGGCGTGTCTGTCTTGCACCCCAATCTTGAACAGCCCCTGCCCGTGAAACAATCATAAGGCGGTTTGCCTGACTAATTTGGTGCTGCCTCTTTGTGCAGCCAGTCTCGGGCTTGCTGGTCTTGGTGTTGCCGGTCTTGGGTCTATTAATCTTGGCGCATCGCCCAGCCGCCGTCCAAAAGATCACCCCCCCTTCACCGCCGCGCCCCTTTCTTTCCATCGCACCACAGTGCCGCCGAGGCTCAGATGCCGTAGCCCCCTAAAAAGCCGCATATATCGGCAAACGGCCTCAATCAAACAGCGAAAAGCCGCCCCATAGGATAGGGCAGCATCAGATTGACATTGATAAAAGGGGTTGGCCTATCAGGAAAAGCTAGGCTGCCTGTTGGTGTGAAGGCGTTTTAGCCAAGCCTGTTTCGGGCGGGCCAACATGCGAGAAATCGAACTGGCATTTTGGATCAATCTGGCGGCAAACCAGCTGGGCTTCGGCTGACGTCCGCGCTGCGCAGACATGCCAGAAATAATGCTCGGTAAACAGGCTGTAATTTCGAATAAGGCGAAACTGGATCCGGTGAAAATAGATAGCCATCAATATTGCCGTCGCGGCAAATACACCCCAGTGTATCACAAGAGACGTTGCATAGGCAGCAATAACCGCCGCCAATGGTTCCCAAGCGCGGTGCTGAAGAAGCCAGACCGGCGGCACAATAGTAGCAATGGAAGAATAGCGGGTATCATACAGGACAACATGACGCTGGACATCGCGAAGCGCTTCATAGGTTTGATAATGGTCTTTTGGCCCCATATGATGTTTGGCAAATAGCGCCGCCGCCGCGCTCGATGCCTCTGCATCAGCGTGATCAAGATTAGCACCAAGCCTGCCCTCGGCAAACACATCATAAACAACCTCGCCACGACAGATGGTCAGCAGCAGCTTTTCTTCATTGAGTTTGGCCTGATCACAAAGCGTCAGAAACTCTTTAATATCATTGGTATTTAACTCACCATCAATCGCAATGATGATATCACCATCACGAAGCCGAAGATCGCGTCCATGCGAGACGCGCGATAATGTTTTGATCTTGATGAAAAGCGGGTGCGCTGCATCTTGATTTTCAGCTCCTGCGGTTTCAGCCCTTTTTGCGGCTGCGTGATCTTGATCAAATTCGGCCACCTTGATCTCCGTTTTCTAAACATTGTCCTTTAAGTTCTGTCGCATTAGCGGCGACCTTTTTAGGGAAATGTAATACGATTTTGCTGAGTCTCAAGGAGTTTTCGAATTTCCTTAGTCTGCAACTTCAAAGCTTCAATTTCTTTTTTTGTTTTGGCTTGTGAGGAAGCGACACTCTGCAAAGCTGTTTTGTCGGCGGTCTTTTTATCAATGGCAGCTATTGATTTCATCACGGATGATTCTAGGCTGCTCAAGCTGACTTTAAAGCTGTTTGTTACCAGTTTGTTCTGGGCTGCCACCGCTGTCTTCAAATCATCACCAAGCGCGATTGTTGATCCACCTAATCCATCACTGGTCTTTTGCAATTGCGCCACAATGCTAGCACTGCCATCCGCCATGACTTTTTTCAACTCGCTAATTTGCGATGTTGATTCGCGGTTCAGTTTGACCAGTTCTTCTTGTTTTGACAATGACACCTGCAATTCGGCAAGAACCGTATTCAGCCTTTCAATATTCTCAGAAAACACAATCAACCCTTCGCGGTTGGTTGATGTCATTAATTTCAGCTCAGAAATTGATTTAAAATACAAGGTCGCCGAAAAGGCCAGCGCAATAGCCGCTGCTGAAATGGCGCTTACAAAGGTTATGGTGGTGTAACGGTGAATCTGTGACACTTTGCTTTCCAACTTCTTATGTTCGCGTTTTACCTGACTATATTCCGAGGTTACATCGGTTGCTGCATCCGCAGCGTCCAATGCAAGTTTGATACTTTCCTGGACTGAATTAAGTTCACCTGCCATCAGACTTTCCTCTGGTTTTCTGCTTTGCGGCCTAGATTGGTGGCCGGACGGTCAACCCGATATGCACATTGCATGCCAGTTGATTCAACCACCACCTGCGATGGCAGGCTTTTGGCCTTAAATCCGAACTTTGCGCAACCATAGGGACGTTTTCGATCATGAGTGACAAAATAATGCGCGCAACCATGACATTTAACATGATTTTTAACGTTATCACTCATTAGCTGTCTCGCCATTTGGTAACAAGTTCGGCAATCACAAATCGTAAACCGCCAAGGCCGCAACAAGCCGCAGCCAGCAAGCCGATTGTACCCCGCAATTTTTCGCCTTCTTCAAACAATCCAAGGCTAAAAATCAACAGATAGGCCGACAAACCAAAAAACGTGACTGTACTGATCATCTCACCAATTGATCTTTGTTTCCGCATTAGACCCCTCCTGCTCCAGTCACAAGCGGCTTACCAAATTCATCAAACCGCATATCTTCAGGCAAATCAACGTCTGGCCGTTCAAGATCTTCGCCGCGATCGACCCGATAAATATAGGCTAGAACAATCGCCACCGCTTGGTATAGCATTTCAGGAATCTCGCCACCAATCTCGCCACTAAAGAACAAAGCACGCGCCAATAGTGGACTGCGGAAGACAGTTACATCTGCATCATTGCCTCGCTCGATAATCATTTCGGCAATCTTGCCGCGCCCCATTGCCAGAACTTTTGGTGCTTGTGAACTGCCAACATCATATTTCAACGCAACCGCAAAATGTGTTGGGTTAGTAATGATCGCGGTTGCCGATGGCACATCATTTAACGCGGTTTGCTGGCGTGACGCATTTGCCGAATTTTCCATCTGCATCCGGCGGATTTTTGCTTTGACTTCGGGCGAGCCTTCTGTCTGTTTATATTCGTCTTTTTGATCCTGCTTGGACATTTTCAACGATTTGATATGCGTGTGACGCTGCCACATGAAATCAAGAAGGGCAATCGCGGCCAGCATCAGCAATAGACCGCCAAGAACAGCTGGAAACATGCTCCCCGCCGTTGCCACCGCCTCGCCAAGCGAGCGAAATGGCAATTGCAAAATTTTGGGTGCCTGAACATAAAAAATACCAATCGCAACACCGAAAAGAAGAACGACCTTCAGCGATGCTTTTCCAAGCTCGACAAGGGCTTTCATCGACACCATCCGCGCCAACCCTTTTAGCGGGTTGATCCGGTTGCCCTTAAAAGACATGGCTTTTGGGGCAAAATTCAAATTTCCCGCAACCGCTGCCTGTGTCAGAACAACCAGAACCATCAATGGCAAGCCAACAACAGCGCCGGCAATTAGGATCATCTTAATCCCTTCAGTGATTCGTTGACCAATAAGCGCATCAAGATCTGCACCACGTTCAAGGCTTAACAACGCGCCCCAGCTGCCAAGCGCTGGTTCAATAATCCCAGGCACTGCAAACATCATCAACAATCCGCCAAAAAGACCGGTAAAAACAAACATGTCTTTGGAGGTTAATACCTTGCCGTCTTCCGCCGCCTTTTCGATTTTTCGTTGGGAGGGGTCCTCAGTCTTTTCTTGGCTGCTATCACCTTCTTCAGCCATTGCTTATTGCTCCAAGAATAGATTGAACATTTTCAATGGCAGCATGCGACAAATCTTCCATCGCACCACCAAGCACATCGACCCAAAGATATAGCAAAACAAAAATACCAAGCATGCTGATCGGAAAACCAAATGAAAACAGGTTCAATTGTGGAGCTGATCGTGTGATCACACCAATGACAAGATTGATTGCCAGCAAAAAGGCGGTGATTGGTAGCATAATAATGGTTGCCGCCAGAAACATTGATCCGGCTGCTGCGATCCCGCCTTGTATCAGCAGGGGAAAGGCTGGCATCGCGCCAACGGGCAGATATTCATATGAGTCGGCAACCGCCCGCAAAACCATCAAATGTCCGTTCCATGACAAGAAAATCACCGTTAAAAACAACGAAAATGTTTTACTAACAACCGGCGTTTGACCACCTGAGTCAGGGTCAATCTGTGCAGCAAAACCTAGACCAGCCGAACTAGCAATCTTTTCACCCGCAAGAAGCACTGCCGAAAACCAGATGGTTAGGATCAGCCCTGAACCAATACCAATGGCAAGCTCTGTCATGATCACCTGAATCCCCGTCAAAGCAGTAAAGCTTTGCCAGTCAGGAACAGTCACATTATTAACCACGGCAACGCCAAGAAGCACCGCCATGATGATGCGAACTTGCAGCGGCACCGCGCTGCCGCCAAAAAAGGGGGACGAAATCAAAAAGGCGCCAATGCGCAAACTTGCCAAAAATAATCCGGCAAGAAGCTCCATCACAAATTGCAGGTCTAGCCCGGGGAGTGCCCCAACACCGCCTATATTTGATAATGCCGCATCACCCATCTGCCTAGCCTACCTGTGCAACCTGCTCAAAGATGAAATAAAAATAATCCGATAGCTGAACCATCATCAGATTGGCCAGCAGACCAAACGTTATCAAAACGACAAAAAGCTTTGGCACAAAGCTAAGGGTTTGCTCATTGATCGATGTTGCAGCCTGAATGATGCCGATAAACAAACCGATCCCAAGCGCTACGAGCAAAACTGGGCCAGCCACCATAACGATCTGCCAGAATGCCATCCGCAGAAATTCGACGTTCATATCAAAGCCCATAATTTGCGTCCTTCCACCCCATCAGCGTTAAACGGCATAGGTCGCGACAAGCGATCCAACCGTCATGCTCCAGCCATCGACCAGAACGAATAAAAGTAACTTAAAGGGAAGTGCTACCAGCATCGGGCTAAGCATCATCATGCCAAGCGACATCAACACCGAAGCCACCACCATATCAATTACCAAAAATGGCAAAAACAAGAGAAAGCCAATCTGAAAGGCGGTTTTTAATTCAGAGGTAATGAAGGCTGGCAATAACACGGTCAAAGGCACATCTTCTGGCGTTTCCACCGCGCCTTTTTCAGCCAGATCCATAAACATGTTCAGATCATCTTTACGCGTATTCATGACCATGAATTTTTTCATATCACCGCTTGCCGTGGATAGCGCAGATTCGGCGCTAACACTGCCATTCAAATAAGGTTCAGCGGCGGTGTCATAAATCGTTGTCAGCGTCGGCGACATGATGAAGAAGGTCAGAAATAGTGCAATTGCAATCAACACCTGATTGGGCGGGGTTTGTTGGGTTCCCATAGCCTGCCGCAAAATTGACAACACAATGATAATGCGAGTAAAAGATGTCATACCAAGCACAATTGACGGCAACACCGTTATTGCCGTCATCAAGGCTAAAATCTGTAAAGACAATGAATAGGATGTGCTGCCATCAGCACCGTTATTAGAAATCAAAGCTGGTAGACCAGCCCCAAATCCAGCCATATTGCTGACGAGGCTGCCAGCAGAGTCCTGTGCCACTGCTTGGCCAGCAAAGCCCACATCAACCGCCAAAATGGCAATCGCAGCAACCGCTAGGTGATGGCCGATGGATATCAGGCTAGCGCGCTGCATTTTGCTGCCTCCAACTTTGAAAGGTCTTGGCAAAGGCCTCATGTTGGTCATCTAATGGCACTGCATTGGTTTGAGTTGACGAATGAAGCAGGTCGCTTTTGGCGAATGGTTCTGCCATGGCATGTGCGGGCGGAGCATTAAAAACCGAAGCATCTACAGGGTCATGATCAATTGCGCCGTCATTTGTATGATTTTTCTGCGAGTGAGGTTCAGTATTTTTCATCGCTAAGGGCACCAAGCTTGGCGCATGGCCTTTTGCCGACACCATGACAAATTCTTGGGTGTCAATCTTGATCAGTCGCAGCCTTTCGGTTGGGCTAACTGCTGTATCTTCAATGACAAAGACGCGTTTTCCAGCTTTCATACTGGCGCGGATGACTGTGCTTTTCCTACGAAGAATAAAGAGCAATAGGATCATCACACCAAGAAAAGCGGCGGTGATCACAATTTGCTGGGTGCCGATGATATTCGTATACATTGCCAAACTCCGTCAGGATGATCCTAATAACGGAAAAGGCAAAAAATGTGCCAAACTTAACATTAGTCCCTTAAATAAACATTAAGAAGCTGAATAGGCTCTGTTTTCTAGGGCGCTTTATTTGGAGAAACATCTCAACTATCTGCCAACTGTCAAATGAATGACGCACGTGGCTGGCATAAATGAAACGGGATTAAAGGTTTTCTACACGCTTTTCAGGGTCAACAATCTCAGTAAAGCGCACGCCAAACCTCTCGCCAACCATCACAATTTCACCTTTAGCAATCATTGTTCCATTGACCAAGATATCCAGTGGATCACCAGCAAGGCGATCAAGCTCGATCACAGCACCTTCATTCAAGCGCAACAAATCACGGATTTTGATTTCTGTATTACCAACCTCAACCGTCATCTGCACTTCGACATTTTCAAGTACGCGCAGATTTTCCGCAGTCACCTTTGACGGCGAATTAGCTCTATCCTCTGCAGCATTTGGTGCGACTGAAGCGCCATCTGCCTGTTTTTCAGTTTCATCTGCCATCATGCTTTTCCTTCTTTTGGCCGGTAAACCAACCTTAAACTTAAATCATTTATATACGTCGTGACAGGCTTACCGCCACCTGCCCTGAGACCTCACCAATTTCAGCTAGGAAGATGGGCCTATCTTCGACTCTAACTTCGATACCTTCATTAATCTGGATAGAAACAACATCGCCCGTTTTCAGGCGAATTAACTGACCCATCGACATGACCGGCTCACCAAGAAGTGCGGTAATATTCAACGGAATATTTAAAATCGCCCGTTCCATCTTTTCGCGCCAGGTAACGTTATCATCGCGTTTATCAGACTGCACACGTGACCGCAATTGTGATGCAATCGGCTTCAGTGTTTGCAAAGGGTAGACGACCTCAAGATTTATAGCTTCAGCATTGGGAAGCTGGATCAAAAAGGAGCAGATAATCACCAGCTCGTTGCCATCAACAAATGACGCAAATTGGGGGTTCACCTCGCGGCTAGGTTGAGCAAGTGTGATCGGCATTAAATCTGACCAAGCCTCAGTAAGACAGGAGCTAAGACCTCGATGAACGATCTCAATCACGCGTTCTTCCGTACTGGTAAATTCATTTCGTTTCTGATCAGGCTGAAAAATGGATCCACCATAATAAGAAGCGGTAAGGGTTGAAATGAATTTTGGCCGTAATGCCATCAACATTGGTCCGCGCAATTCCTCCATCCGAGAAATATTCAAGTTCATGAAACTATCGATGCTTTCACAATACTCGTCAAAGGATTTAACCTCTGGTGGAAATGGCGCAATACGCGGCTGTATACGCAACATTGGCAAAAATACCCGGCGGGCAATACGGGCAAAGCGTTCATTGATCAGGCGCAATGCATAATAGTCACCCATCAACGACAAATCATCCTGACCGAATTGGAATCCGCGCACATCGCTAGATCCGGAAACATCAGCATGCACTTCATGGGCCGAGCTTTTTAGCCCATCCATAAGAGCGTCTACTTCTTCGCTTGATAGTTTGCGTGACGACATGATCTAACCGACCTTAACCGTTACCGTGATTTATTTATTGTAACACAAATGAAGTAAAGTGAACTTCTTGAACACCGCCAAAATCTTCAAGCGCAATCAATTTCTGATTGATGCTATCAGTCAATGCTTTGGCAAGTTTTTCACGCCCACTTTTACCTTGAATATCAGCTTCAGAAAACTCACTAATCGTGTTCAGGATCTCTGAGCGAAGCCCCAGTTGATGCGCCTCGACGTTCACCATAACCTTGTCATCATATTGTGTTGAAACACCAAGACCTACCTGCAGGAATTTGCGTGAATTCATCAGGTTCGTTGTAAAGGTACCTGGAAATTCGAAATACGTTGTCATAAAGGTTTTAACCTCGGGGGTTTCCTTGGCAACCTTGCTCTCTCCCTCAGCGGCCTTTTCTTCAGCGATTTTCTTTTCATCTGCTTCGACCATTTTGCGTTCAATAATCTTTTCAATCTCTTCTGACGGATCTGGTTGATTACTACCAAACATAAAAAACCCGGCACCAAGACCTGCACCAACTAAAAACAGGCCGCCAAAGACAAATCCAAGAATTTTTATGATTCCACGACTTTTTTTGGGCTGGTTATTTTCGTCATCTGCCATAGACTCTTCCTCCAATGGGCGTCCCTACTTAGTACATCAGTAATTACAACTGTACTAGGCTTGAATATTTATCAAATTTTCTGATCGCTCTGTGATTGCATCTGCGCTGTTACCAACATCATTATCACCGTTGCCAGCGATCGCCTCGTCTGAGTTTTTAGCCTGACTTTGTTGGTCGGCATGCCCACCCGACATATTTCCCCCAAACCCTTGCGATTGGCCTGAATTGAAATTGCCAAGGCGAAGACCGGAAGCTTCCAGCATTTGTGCCAACCGCGCTTCAGAATCACTTAGCATCAATGCTGCAGCCGATGTTTCAGTTTGAATCTGAACATTTGTGCGATCATTCTGAATTACAAGGTTGATCTGCATTTTGCCAAGGTTGCGCGGGTTCAACTGGAAATCAAGTTGGTCCTTGCCACCGGCAAGCCCCTTTTGAACGCGCTGAAGCAACATCTCAGTCCAATTATTTTTTGCCAAATCAAGCGTTTGCAGCGTGTTCAGATTATTCAACAAGCCGCCGCCTGACGAAGCGCCAGCCTGTCCACCTGATTGCCCACCTGATTGCCCGCCTGATTGCCCGCCTGATTGCCCGCCTGATTGCCCGCCAAATTGATTATTCAAAGACTGGCCAACAGTGCTAGTTGCGCTGTCAACCAAGGCTGACGAAGCCTGACTTGGCCGCGCCATCTCAAAAACAGTAGCGGCGCGCATCAGCATCTTGTCTCCCGTGGCCGTCATGCTATCAGACATAAGAGCTTGTTTAAGGCTTGCCGCAGTTGTGATAGCTTTATCTGACTTTCCAATAAAATCACCAGTATCATCACCAGAAAACTTGGCGTTGATTTCGGCATTTCGCTGTTCGAGATTGGCCGCGCGAATGGCACGAAGATTGGCGATATTGGCCGCTATCTTGGCATCGACCGACGAAGCAGGCATAGGCCCAATAAATGATTCAGACAGCGCTGCCTGACCTGTTGCTGCCGGATCACCTGCAGATTTTATCAGGCTGTTTGACGACGTCATTGTTACCTTTTGCGACATAGAGCCAAGGCCAATTTTTGGCATGTTGCCGTTGGCTTGACCCAATAATTTACCATCGTCAAAGGTCATGTTTGCGCGGATTAATTTTGGGTTTTGCGATTGATCAGCAATTACAACCTTTGCCATATTGCCATTTACCGGATCGATATTAAGCTCGTGCGGAACGGCTGCAATTATATCCGCTACGGCATCATCATTTTCACTCGCGCTTGCCGCTTCGCTGTTACTCAATGCTGCATCATTTGCCTTCCCACCTTGTTTTTGATCGAAACCTTGGGCCGCCTGCAATGCAGCAATCAGCGCACTCAATGCATCTTGTGGCGGAGTTTCAGTATCATCTTGATCGACTGTTTGAATAGCAAAAACACCAGCCGAGACTGACGCGTCACCATTATCGTCATCGGCAAATATATCACCGGTTGCGCCACCAAATAGCGCAGCAAACAAGAGATCATCGTCATTAGTTTCGGTTTTGGCCGCTGCAGATGGCGAGGCGCCTGCGCCTGACATATGCAGCGATTTAGACAAAATTTCTGACATTCTTAAAAAGTCCACTTATTAAAGCAGTTTACAACCCATTAAACAGGTGATGCAATTCGAATGCCATATCTGATGTCCCAATTGGATTTTTTGATAGCTGGGCTTTACCGAGGCTGATTGCGCCGTCGCGACGCTTCATCATCTTCTCGTTTTGTATCGCGATCGTTTTGCGCCTTTGCTCGAAGCGCATCGGCTTTGTTGGTCGATTTTTCACGGCGGCGATCGGATTGGGCAATTCTTTGCCGTATATTCCGCAATTCTTCAGCAAGATGTTCAGACCGATTACTTGCAGTGTCAAGCTGAACCCGAATTTGAAAATTTAACTGCGCCGCCGCTCGGAGTGACCCTGCGTTCTGCACACCATCACTGTGCGTTTGATCACGCGCCATTTCTTCAAGCTTTTCACGCATTTTATCAATTTGCCGAAACTCGGTTGACAAGGCACCAAGGCTTTTCATTTGCTTGTTAATAGCAACGCGCTCTTTAAGCGCCAGCCGGTCAAAAATTGAAGCTCGGCGGCTCATGGCCCAGCCTGCAGGCTAAAAAGATCAGTCAGAGCTTTCAAACTATCTGCATAGGATGCGCTTTGATCAAAGGGCTGTTGAATATGTGCCATTAATTTTGGCCATAGCTGAACAGCAAGATCGAGGTCTTGATCCTGTCCGGGCGCATAGCCACCCATCAAGATCAAATCGCGGTTTTCCATATAAAGCGAGACCAGACGCCGGAAATATTGCGCCGCTTGAGTCTGTGTTGGGCCAGCAATGTCATTCATTACCCGGCTTACTGAAGATGGCACATCCACCGCCGGATAAATCCCCATTTGTGTTTGTTCACGCGACAGCAAAATATGACCATCAAGAATGGCGCGGGCGGTATCAACCACCGGATCATTGGCATCATCACCATCAGCCAAGACCGTATAGAAACCGGTAATCGACCCTTCATTGCCAATGCCAGTACCGGTTCGCTCGATCAAAGCAGGTATCATGGACACAACCGATGGCGGATAGCCCTTTGAGGTTGGCTGCTCACCAAGCGCAAGCCCGATTTCGCGGCGCGCATGCGCAACGCGTGTTAGCGAATCCATGATCAAAAGAACATTTTTACCCTTTGATCGGAAATATTCGGCAATGGCAGTTGCCCGATTTGCCCCGCGTATTCGCAATAACGGCGAACGGTCTGCCGGTTCTGCCACAATCACCGTCCGGTCGCGGGATACACCATTCAGAACTTCAGCGGCAAAACTTGCCACTTCACGCGCACGCTCACCAATTAGACCAACGACGACAATATCAGCTTCGGTAAACCGCGTCATCATCCCTAGAAGTATCGATTTACCAACACCCGATCCGGCAATTATACCAACACGCTGGCCTTGGCCAACAGTCAAAAGACTGTTGATTACTCGAACACCAACATCAAGCTGCTTATCGACCGGACGACGCGCAAGTGGATTGGTTTTTTTGCCATTCAAAGGCCAGTTATCAGCAAGGTGCATTGGCGGCCCTTCATCAAGCGCATGGCCAAGCGCGTCAATCGCGCGGCCGAGCAATTCTGGTCCCACCTTGATTGAATGGCCGTCATCACTCACCATAACTTTGGCGCCAACGCTAATTTGCGCATTATGGTCATGAACCGATAAAAGATTGTTATTATCTTTAAAGCCGATCACCTCGGCGTTGGTTGTTTCGCCCTTTTGGGTATCAACCTGACACAGCGTGCCAATCGTGGCGGGGAAACCATTACATTCGATAATATGGCCGTCAAACCGGCTAACGCGGCCCGACAGGTGGATAGGCTTGTCAAAATCAAGTGCGTCAATATCACTTGTCAATTGCTCCATTAACGCACTCATGATGATGTATCGTCCGATGGCACGGGAGGCTGATCCTTTTGACCCTTATCGAATGCGGACTTATTAGATTCTGCATTATCTGTCACCAACGGGCGTAACGTTGTCATCGCCCGTATTTGGAACGCGCTATCAGCCTTTGTTAGTTCTTCCGTCGTTGTCTCTTCCGTCGTTGGCTCTGCCATCGTTGGCTCTTCCGTCGTTAGCTCTGCCATCGTTGGCTCTGCCATCGTTGGCTCTTCCGTCGTTAGCTCTGCCGTCGTTGGCTCTGCCGTCGTTGGCTCTGCCGTCGTTGGCTCTGCCGTCGTTGGCTCTGCCGTCGTTGGCTCTGCCTCTGCTGTCGTTGGCTTGGCTGCAAGATCTGTAGTCTCTAACGAGTCTTCTGCCATATTTTTCAAAGTTTCGGCATACTGCCCACCAAGGCGGGTTTCGGCAATGTCATGCAACTCAACACCCCCAAATTTTAGTATGATGTCACCACGTACTAGATCGGGCTCAGGAACAAAATCATGATGAGTATCAGCCAAATATGGCAACATGACTGTATAATCGTCAGCATTTATATGCACACTTCCAGCGTTCATTTTCTGGCCAATGCTGGCAACCAGTGTTTCGATACGCGCCAAGAAATTTTTGGGCATTTCTTCAATCTGTTGGCCAGCACGCTGGCTTGCCAACTTCAATATCGCGGCGTGTATTGAGCGTGACAGATCCTCTGCTTGCAAAGCCTGTGGCTTTGTAAGCGCGGCAAGCGCCGCTTCAAACGAGGCAATTTTATCGGCCAAATTAGCCTGTGCCGAAGCATCTGCCGCGGCTTTAGTTTCAGCAATCCCTGCTTCGCGTCCAGCAACAATACCTTCAGCTTTGCCACGTTCAAATGCCGCATTTACCGTTTCAAAATCAGCAGCAATCCGCTCGCCCGGTGCGATTTCACTCTTTTCACCATCAACCACTATTTCATCTTCATTAGAGTTTTTAGCAAGTGCATCATTGGCAAGCGCCGGATCGACCGAACCATCACTCAAATTATGGGAATGATCATCTGACCCCATATCAGATGCCATATCTGGCATAACATTTTGAGAAGCTTCAATGGTTGTTGATGGCTGGCTGTTAGTTAATACGGTTTGCACACGCACATCTTCGGCGGCATCGGCAGGCGTCAAAAACCCATCATCATTGTTGCCTATTGCGGGTTCTAAATTGGCAGAGTTTGTATCTGCCAAGTTCAAATCATCTGAATTCAGATTATCGTCCGCTTCCGCCTTGTTAGCAGGCGATGCGCTGGCGCGCTTTGCGGCAGCAAGTGCTTCCTCAGCTTGTTTGACCGCTTCAATTTCGGCTTCACGCTGCTGCGCCTCAATTGCAATTTCCATCAGACTGCGGGGTTTGAATCTATTATCCTTGGTAACATTGCGTGTTTCGGACCGTTTGAATTCGGCGTTTTGCAATACCCCAAGAAGGCGGGCAACCTCGTTTTCAGCAAGGGGACTGCTTCGCCCTTCAACATCCATTTTGACCGCTTCGATCATGTCACGAACACTCTATTTCCAGCCTAGACAAAATCATCACCACCACGACCAGCAAGAACAATACTGCCCTCATCGGATAAGCGCCGTGCAACATTGATGATTTCTTTTTGTGCCGCTTGAACTTCGGTTAGGCGCACTGGCCCAAGCGCTTCCATCTCATCCATTATATTGGCAGCCGCACGTTTTGACATGCAAGAAAACAACTTCTCTTGAAGCGGCTCATCCGCGCCCTTTAAGGCCATAATCAAAAGTTCAGTATCGACGGATCGCAGCAGTGTTTGCAATGATTTATCATCTGACATGATCAAAGTATCAAAAACAAACATGCTTTCTTGAATGGCTAGCATCAAACCCTTATCGCCTTTAGCAATATCTTTCATGATACGGCCTTCCATCGCCTGCTGCGTAAAGTTCATTATCCGCGCTGCCGCATCAACACCGCCAACTTGCGTTGCACGGAGTGAGGTATTTGCTTTGAATTTACGTTGCATCACTTCTTCAAGTTCACGAATTGCGTCTGGACCAACTGTTTTCAAAGTTGCAATTCTACGGATGACTTCTGGTTGAATATTTTCAGGTAAAAGCCCAAGTACATCTGCTCCAAGGCCAGGCTCAAGATAGGAAACAACAAGCGCAACAATCTGTGGATGCTCGTCAGCAATCAATTCAGCAATTGAACGCGCATCCATCCAATCAAGGATCTCAATAGGGCGTTCACTTGCCGATGGCGCAATCCTACTCAAGACCGACTGCGATTTGTCTTCTCCAAGCGCTTTAACCATAATATTGCGGATATAATTGCCCGCGCCCATTCCAAGGCTCGTTTGAGCCTTAATAATGGCCAGAAATTCGTCAAGAACAAGGTTCACGGTTTCTTGATCAAGCCCTTGAACCGAATACATTGCTGTACCAAGATGCTGAACCTCACGCGGTGATAGATTACGCAAAATTTCTGAAGCTTCATCCTCACCAATCAACATCATCAATATTGCTGATTTTTGTGTGCCAGTCAGATTGTCAAAAACTGACCCTGATTTCTGTTCTTGGCCTTCTGCTGGAGCCGCCATTTCATTCACCTTTTACTTTTGTAGTCTTGCCAATTAGCTAATGTCGCGAGACATCATTGACTTGAACACGTTGGACACACGACCCGCCTCGTCAGAGACAATCATACGTATTACCGCAACTTTATCATCATAGGTGTTAGCTGTGTCCAACATTTCCGCTGAAATTGCCTGCTTCTTCGGCTTCAGCTTCGCCTTAATGTCTTCGAGACTTTCGCCCTCTTCCACTACAATTTGGTCAAGATCAATCTCGTCGTCTGAACCAGGTACACCTTGAAAACCTGGAACTTGGATCGGGATCAAAATGCGGTTCAGCAGCGGACGAACAACACCAAGAATGACAATGGCGAGTATTAGCACAAACCCTGCTTGATTGATGATCGAGCGCATATAAGGCTTTTCAAACCACTCAATCTTCACACCTTCAGACAATTCACTCATGAAAGGCGCACTTGACACTGTTAGGCTGTCACCACGCTCTTTATCAATACCAATAGCATCGGCAACCAACCTTTCAATCTGCAGCAATTCACCTTCGGTCATTTTCTCCGATGTCGGCAGGCCGGTCTCGGGATCCATGATAGTACGCTCACGTACCAAGACTGCTGCGTTAATTTTTCGAATAACATTGTTTGGCTTCATCGTGCTTGAGACGGTTCGGCTAACCTCGTAATTTTTTACTTCACTTGAAGATTGCGACCGCACCTCCTCATTACCGCCGTTTGCAGTTGATTGCGTTTGTAGATTAGCCGCCTCAGGTGGCTGGTTGGCAAGCGCACCAGGAATACCCTTCGCTTGCGCTGCCATTGTTTTATCTGATGTGTTTTGTTCGCTTCGAAGCGCATTGCCCGCTGGATCAACAACTTCTTCAGTAATTTCGCTACGTGTATAATCAATGTCCAAATTGATTTGGGCATTAATGTTACCAACCCCCACAATCGGCGCAAGCAAAGATTTAATTCGGCCGCGGTAAATATCTTCTAACCGGATTCGATGCTCAAGCTGATCGTCTGATAACCGGCCTTCAGCACTGCCATTACTACGGGACAGCAAATTACCATTTTGATCGACAACTGAGACATTTTCTTTTGATAGGCTTGGAACCGATGCAGCCACCAAATGCAGAATTGCGTCGATCTGCGAACGGCCGAGGCTACGCCCACGCGCAAGCTGCAAAAAGACCGACGCTGTTGGTGCGGCTTGTTGGCGGACAAACACCTCTTTATCAGGAAGGGCAAGATGCACCCTTGCGCTTATAACCAAATCGATCTCGCTGATCGATCTGGAAAGCTCCATTTCCTGAGATTGTTTTAATCTAGCAGACTCAACCGACCGACTGGATCCCATTTGAATTGAGTCCAGCTGATCATAACCTGTTGCGACCGACGCTGGTAGGCCTTGAGCGGCCAATGTCATCCGCGAACTATGATAATTTTCAGATGGTACAAGTACGTCACCCGTAACAGGGTCAAGCCTTACCTTTACCCCCGAATTGCGAAGCGCATCAAGAATGCGCGATTTTTCCGCTTCTGGAAGGCCCGCATAAAGCGTCGTTAGAATTGGTTGCTGCATCCAAAGATAGGCTCCAAGTCCAATTACCGCCACCGCCAACGCAACAAAAGTTGGCAGTGACCGTTGAAATGCTGGCTGGTTATAAATCCGCCTGACTTGTGAAACGAGAGACCCTGCTTGTTGAAAAACACCTGAGTCATTCGAAACCATTTCACTATTCTGATTTACAACTGCGTCGGCCATAGCTTTATATCCTGAACTTTTAATTAATGGTTCTTAGTTTCAATTTTTAAGTACGGTTTGATGATGCCTAAACGGGCATATTCATAATATCCTTGTAGGCGCTGAGCATTTTGTTCCGAACATTCAAAGTCAGCTGAAACCCAAGGCTAGAGACCTGCTGGCTGATCATAACTTTTGAAATGTCGTTTTCGGTGCCAAGCTCATAGGCTTTGGTCATGCTGGCGGCGTCATTCTGGGCGTTTGCCACTTCTTTTAGCGCGTTGCCCATGCGATCCGTGAAACCGGGTTTGTTGGTTTCGGGGGCAAGGGCTGCATCAGCTTGTGCGCGAAGCTGGGCGCGAAGCGAAGAAATTGGGCCACTCATTGAACTAATTTGTGTCATATCTACCTCTTAACCGGTTAAGCGCTTGCGCTTTTTGAAAGTGCCATTTCGGTCGTCATACTTTTCACAATCCGCTCTTGAATGGCGCCATCGACCATAATGTCACCAGCCATAATTTTGCCGCCAGACGACAGAACGATGGCACGCTGCAAAACATTTTCCAGCTCGCGAACATTCCCGGGCCAATTGTAAGCCAGCAAAATATCTGCCGCTTCATCATCGATTGACGGAAGATCATCAATAACCACGCTGTGGCGTGCAAGCAGGATACTGCTGATCGGAATAATATCATCAGTCCGATGCGCCAAATGCTGAGTTGTCAGCGGGAAAACATTCAACCGATAAAATAGATCTTCGCGGAATTTGCCATTGCTGATTTCAGACAGCATCTCGCGGTTTGTGGTGGCAATTACCCGAACATCAACATCAATCTCGCGTTGGCTGCCAAGTGGGGTAACCTTGCGCTCTTGCAGTGCCCGCAGCAATTTTGCCTGTAATGATAATGGCATTTCAGAAATTTCATCAAGCAGCAAAGTGCCGCCATCAGCAGCGCGAAAAATACCCTTATTGGCTGTTGATGCGCCCGTAAACGCGCCTTTTTCGTGACCAAACAAAATCGCTTCAAGCATATTTTCCGGGATTGCGGCGCAATTGACAGCGACAAAGGCCTTGTCCTTGCGGCTTGATTGATTATGGATGAATTTGGCAAGAACTTCTTTACCCGTTCCCGTTGGGCCATTGATAAACACGGTGACATCGGTTACGGCAACACGGCTCGCCAGCGCCATTAATTGGCGGCTATTCGTATCGGCAACAGCAACATGGTCATTATCAAGACAGAGCGTCACTGCCATTTGCAGGCTATAATTTGCCGCCGCAGGGGTGGTTTGCGCTGATTTTGGCATGCACAGCCTGATCAATTTGCCATTCATCTCATGCGAGACAGAGAATTGATCGCTTTCATCGTGCCCGATCACCATTAATTTTTTGGCTTTCATACCTCGTGCCACATCAACAATGCCAGACGTGCCGCCATTCGTCTTGGCAAACTCGGCGCTGCATAGGAACACATCAAAGCATTGCGGGATTTTACCATTCGAATTTGCCGAACCGGTCACACAGTTCCCTGCCGGATTGGCCGCGACATCCTCGCGAACGTCAATTTCGGCCATCCGCATTTTGAAAATATCGACCAGCATATCCGCCACAGGCAATAGATGTCTCTCAATACAAACTTTAATCATGTCTTATGTCTCCCGACTGCTCATGCCCATCAGTAAAGGCAAAATCCAAGCCAAGTTGTATCAAGAGAGAATAAAAATATCTATCTATCTAATTTTATTTAATTTTTTATCTAGCGCAGTTTAGAAAAAGGATTACATTTTTCTGACACACAAACCAGAAAGATGATCTTTTTTGTTCAAATTTCTGACGCTTTGGTCTAGGGTGGATTGTAAGACTTGGTTTAAGATTCTAATTTTGGTTGGGTATATATTGTGGGTGAAAACGAACTGGTTGGCCAATCCGCTGCAATGCGTGATGTAAGGCGGCTTATTGATATTGCGGCTCCAGCCAAGACGACCATTCTCGTTCTTGGCGCAACCGGAACCGGTAAAGAACTTGTCGCCCGCAGCATTCACAAATTTTCGGCAAGAAAAGGCGATTTGATTTCGATCAATTGTTCAGCCATTCCTGCAGAATTGCTGGAGTCAGAATTGTTTGGCTATGAAAAAGGGGCTTTTACTGGTGCTGAAAAAACCCGCCAAGGCCGGTTTGAGATGGCTTCAGGCGGTACATTATTCCTCGATGAAATTGGTGATATGCCATTGCCGCTTCAAGCAAAGCTATTGCGGGCGATTGAAACCCGTACCATTCAGCGCGTTGGTGGTGGTAAGGATATCCCGATTGACCTGAGGCTTGTTTGCGCAACACATCAAAATATCGAAGCCGATATCGAAGCTGGCAAATTTCGCGCTGACCTATTTTATAGGATCAATGTTTTCCCAATTAAATTACCCGCCCTTGTGGAACGCGCGGTTGATATCCCTCAGATCATAACTGCCCTAAAAAAGGTCATGAAGAAACAGGATGATAATGGCCCTCTTCCAGAATTTGACGAGAGTGCCTTGCAGGAGTTTATGCGTTATCCTTGGCCCGGGAATGTGCGCGAATTGCGCAATGTGATTGAACGTGCCTGCCTGTTATTTCCGGGAAGCAAATTAGAAGCAAAGCATGTGCGTGACCATTTGCTGCGTTTACGCGCGCCCGACCTTGCCGAAGAACAAGATGCTCTATGGGCGGCCTCAGCTGATATTGATCAGGCGAGTAGTGCCGATCATGGCAATGACAGCGGATCCCCATTGCCGCATCCAAGCCATTATCGAGACTGGTTTGCCTATTTTGATACAATTGATGTCAGGCGGCATCTTCAGGATGTTGAGATTGTCTTGATTGAAGCCGCACTTGAAAAATCAAATGGCATGATCAGCCACGCAGCCGACGCCCTAAAACTGCGTCGCACCACATTAATCGAGAAAATGAAGAAATTTATGATCGAAAAGCCGGTCAATTAGCTCACCGCCAGCGCCTCAACAGGCCTAGTCAGCAAAAAGCTTGCGCCAGATTTAACAAATTGCCTAGGTTTCACTGCGATAGGCACGTTGCGCTTTTAGCGAACGGCTTGTTTGCCAGCTAATATGGTTCATATCCTGCTGGACAGCTTGGATCAAACTCGCATTGTCGCGCGCGCATTCTTCGACGATATTAAAGAAGTCAGCATCAATCGCCTTTACATCCATTAAGCAGATATCTTTCAAAACATCCTGCCGCGCTCGATCAAGTGCGGCGGCCCTCACATAATCCTTGCCCGCAATCGCGGTGGCAATGTGTTTATTCAGAAGCTGAAACTGCTCTGCAACATCATTTTTCATCGCGGATCTGCTTTCCCATTTCTTTCCATGCATCACTGATGCTTGCAATTACCTCGAGTGCTTGCGGCGCGCCATTTGCAACGCCTTTGCCCAAATCTTCGATCAGCTTTAAACGCGCAAATTCATAGAGCTGAAACAGGTTATTGGCAATATCACCACCCTTTTCAAAATCAAGGCTTGACTGAAGGCCGTAAATGATCGAGATCGCGCGTGAAAAATGCTTCGATTTCATCTCGAGATTACCACCATTTTTGTGATCGATATTATCAACAAAAATCTGCATTGATTTCACCAATGCATCCAGCATCGTCATAATTATCAGATGGGGATCATTTGTTTCTTCCAGCGCCTGCCGCTCTGCATTTTGATAAGCTTGGGTTATGTTATTGTAATTCATGCAAAAGATTCCGTAGGTCAAACTTGTCTAAAACAGAATATTCGTGTACTGTAAACAAATGTTTATACATCCGCAGTCAGAAACCCCATCCACAGGGTCAACCAAGCCAGTTTCTGGCCAGGCTAACGCTGTGACAGCAGGGTCTGGGGTGTCTTCTGCAAGCCTCGTGCCAACACCGCGCCAAACCATCAATGGTGTTGAGACAACTCATCCAACTGCGCGATTGGTGCCTGATTTTACCAATATGCAACATGCCCGCATTTACAGTCCACGGCATGCTCCATCAGCAGTGACATCCGAAAATTTTCTTGCTGCACGTGCCGGCCTGTCACCGGGATTTGTGCATAATGCCGCCCAGTCAAATATAGCACGTATCTCGAACATGTACCGTGACGCCCCGCGCTTTCGAAACGAGGTTGATATTCTCGTTTAAACATTTCTAATTTTTTTATAGGCAAACTACTCCCGATGCGAGAGATGCGTCTAGCCATGCTCAAGATCACGGATACGCGTTTGCGTTGCCAGATAGGCCTGAAAAATATTGGCCTCAGATACAACACCCATAAATTTATTACTGTTACGATTAACCACCGGAATAGCTTCGCCAACAAAGTCACTTGCGACCTCAATCGCCTGCATAATTGACGCGTCATGGTTTAGTACCACCGGGTTAGTGATTAAATGCATACCAAGCTCATCAGCATAATGAGCTAATAACAATTTTTGAAGCGAACATTTGCCAAGAAAACCCTCACCCTTGCTGAGGCAATACCCCTCACTGACATTGGCCTCTGCAAGTTTTTTGATGGCAGTCTTTACTGTCAAGCTTGGTGACAGCACCACATAATCATTACTAACAACTGTCGTTATCGATTGGTGCATCAGTTCCAGATTTCCACGCCCCTGCGATAAATCAATATCTCGTCGAACTAACTGCTCATCAAAGAAAGAGTGCCCATATACAAGACTGCTCAACAAGGTAGCCACAACAACTGACAACATCGCCGCAACGGAAAATTCATATGACATGGTAAGCTCAAGAACAATCAACACCACAGAAATAGGCGCTCCGACGACAGCTGCTGAAACCGATGCCATCCCTGCCACTGTTAGTAACTGTGGAGCATTCACCACCCCTAAAAGAGCTGTGATTTTTGCTACAAACCCACCCGCCGCTGCGCCAATGAACAAGGCTGGCGAAAAAATTCCACCAAACAGACCAAACCCAATTGACAGTGATGTAACTAATAATTTTAGAATCAGCAAAGTGATAAGGAATCCAATCACGTAGCCATCGTTAAGGATCTCATTGACAGTGCCGACGCCGAGACCCAAAACTTCTGGAACGAACATCGCAACCGCGCCACAAATTACTGCTGCCAGTAATCCAAGCGGTAACGGCGCCAAGCCTGTTCTGGCGGCCAATTTTCCACCAGCAAATAACAATCTCATAAATAGAATGGCTACCAAGCCAAAAAACAATCCGCTAGCAAGCAAGGTTGGCACGAGCGGTAATAGGTCAGGAAGGACAACATCAATCTGAAATATAGGCTGACCACCAAATAACTTGTTTGAGAGCCAAGCTGATGTGATACTGGCGATTGCGATCGGTGCGATTGCGCGAAAAGAGAAGTGTCTCAACACTGCCTCATGTGCAAAAACAATTCCCGCAAAGGGTGCCTGAAATCCTGCAGCAATGGCAGCTGCCACCCCACAACCGATAAATATGTCAGCAGTAATGCGACGGCTTCCAAAAAAGTCTGAGAGAAAACTGCCGATGGCAGCTCCAAAATGCACTAAAGGACCATATTGGCCAACTGGAGCGCCTCCACACAGTGAAATAAACGCCGCTAGAGTAGATCCAAAGCCAGCCTTGAGATCAAGTTCATTGTCTGTTCGATGGGCTGCATAAATACTATCTGCAGGTCCATGCCACCGATCAATATGAAAGACCCTGCGCACACAAACTAACAGAACTGCGGCTACCAAAAGCCAAAACATTGGCATCAATGATAGCTCAGTTCCTGGAAACTTTAAGAAATCATTAATGAAGGTACTTCTGGTGTCGATGAACCACTTTACAAAGAAAACAAAGAGGCTGGAGACTAATGAAACTAAGAGTCCGATGCCGATGCCAATGATTAGAACTACCAATAGATATTTGATTGACCCCACGAGAGAATTTTGTTTCATCCAGATTGGTTGCATTTTAATCAGTACCTCCTAATCAATATATTGACTTGGGTCACAAAATTATTGTTCAGCGTCGGTCTGACTGCATTGGCAATCCATACAGCTACTGAAAACTGTAATAAGTTTTACACAAAATTAATGAAATCGGCATAACTTTTGCACCACTGATGTCGTTACGGAATTTATGAGAGTCCTCCAGTGTGAGGTTTTTGGTGTATCATGGCAGTTGATTATCTCAGCGCGCTTAATGTTGGAAGTGGGCTAAATGTCACTCAAATTGTGGACGCGTTGGTTGACGCAGAAAAAACGCCGCGCGAGAACATAATCAATGAAAAGATTGCTGAAAAGACTGTTTCAATATCTGCTTTTGCAGAAGTTAAACAACAATTTAGCACACTCCAAACTAGTTTAAATTCTCTTGCACAAGCCTCCACCCTTAATGTGCAAGCAACGAGTTCTGACGGGAACCCTTCCTCTGTTGGCGTGACCCTTACAAATGCCTCCCTTGTTGAGCCCTTCGATCACAATATCACAATTACCAGCCTAGCCACCCCACAATCCATTTCCTTTTCCGGTTATGCTACGAGCAGCTCAGTTCTTGACGCTACCAATCTATCGATCCAATTGGGTTCTTGGGCTACAGACAACTCTGGCAACAAAACATTTACTGCAAACACTGATTTTACGCAGCAAAGCCTTGTTCTGGATGGAGCTGACAATTTAACAACCTTAAAGAATAGGATAAATGCGCTCGATGTTGGAATTTCAGCATCAATTGTCCGAGTAGCGGATAATAATTACGCACTGACATTAAGCTCTCCATTAGGAACAAATAATCAAATCCGTGTTCAAGCCACCTCCAATTCAGGTGGAATATCCAACTTAAGTTATGATCCAGAAACGAATGGGTCGGGAGCAGCTAACGGCGGAGATGCTCTCAAAGAAATTTCTGCGGCTTCCGATGCAGTCATCTCTTTCAATGGGCTCTCAGTGACAAGAGAGACCAATGTAATTAATGATATAATTCCAGGCGTCACACTCACCCTTAACGCTACCACTTCTTCTAATCAAAAGGTCTCTGCGCGGCATGATCCCAACCTAAGCATGGATGCAACAAAACTTTTTGTTGAAACCATGAACACAATAACCAACGGCCTGATGACACTGAATAAAAACTCATTGGATGAAGAGGAAAGAGGAGCCCTTGCAGGTGATACGCTTGTTCGATCGCTTCGTTATAAGCTACGCCAAATGACAACCACACCTATTGTTGGTTTTGGAGCAGACTCAATTTACCTATCAAATTTTGGTGTTATGACAAACCGAGATGGAACGCTTAGTTTAAATGAAACTAAATTTAAGAGTTATTTCACGGAAAATCCAAAGGAGTTTACCGCATTATCAAAAAGCCATGTAACAAGCACTAATGTCGCGGTCGAAGCGGAAATGACTGGTACAGAGTGGACACCTGGAACCTACGAATTTCTGTCACTAATCAACACTGCTACCAGCGTGATAAGCGCAGATGAGTCTAGAAATCAAACTTTCAAATCAATTGACGCAAGTTTTGGCGCTGACGATGGCCAATTAAGCGATAATCTGCAAGCCTATGTTGCAGACCATCCAAATGGATCGTGGTCCTTAAGCGGGACTGACAGTTCACATTTAACGATAGACGCAAATGGTGTGGTCACTATAACAGGTGGAACAGATAGGGAGGTAAAGCCTTCTTATTCATTCAACGTCGAATACACTGTGACTGACAACGCTCTGCCAAGCTCCTTCAGAACATTCACTGAAGCAGTTACATTTAATGTCAATGACTTAGCGGAACGCACCTTCACACTTTCAACTCCAAGTGTACCAACCACCGTTTATGCTGGTGATACATTTACTATAGCTGTAGATGGGCAAACAGTTACAACCGCGGCAATTGGAGTTGGCGGCGACACCTCATACAGTGTTGACAAGCTTGCAGCCGCCTTCAATTCAGCCAATGCCAACCTTGCAACTCCAGCTGATGGGGTGTTTAGCGGATCAGGCTCTAATCTTATTTTTAAGTACAATGACTCTGCAACGCCGCAAACCACCACCATGAGTGCTGGCTTAACCTACTCTCCCGCCACTCCTTTAGGCACGGTCGATCAGCAACGTAACGGCGCTTTAACGAACAGAACTGTATATTTCAATGAGAGCTCCAATGACATATCCAACAGTATATTAAACGCCAGTCAAGGCGATATATTCAAAGTTGATATCCAAGACGGTAGTGGAACCGTCGGTATATCCCACACGGTTACAAGCGCAGATGTTACCGCAATCAGCAACCTAACAACTGCAACACAACGTATAAATTATCTAGCTGGAAAGCTCGATACTGCAGCAAATACTGCAGATGCAGGTTCTGACGTTGGCTACGGTTTTAGCAACACTGCCGGCACTCAACAAGTCGAAAAAATTACTAATCCAACTGTCCCATCAATTTCTGCCGGTGATAAATTCAAAGTAACAATTAATGGTACTGAGATTGAAACAGCTGCTGCCACAACGCAATCCAGCCTGTCAGATATTGTTGGTATGTTGAATTCTGCGAATGCCGCGCCGCTAGTACCCGGCACGTTTTCGGTTTCCAACAACGACATATTATTCACTTACACTAATAGTGAGCCAGTTGCTGGAACAATAGGTTCACTGTTCTTCTTAGATGCCTCATCGGGGACAACTTACGATTCAGGAACTGGTTCAGCCGGGCAAGACACCGCGGGCGATGTCTCGACCCAGCAAGTGGAGCGCATAACTACGCCAACAGTTCCATCCATAGCTCCTGGTGATAAGTTTAAGGTCACCATTAACGGTACCGAAATTGAAACTGCTGCCGCTACATCACAGTCGAATTTATCTGATATTGTAAACATGTTGAATACCGCTAATGCTGGATCAACAGTGCCCGGTACATTCTCCGTTGATAACACAAATGACATTATATTTACTTATACCAGCAATGGTGCGGTTGGCGGCACAATAAGCAAGCTCTTCTTTTTAGACTCTTCTGTCGGTATATCTTATGGCGCAGGCACAGGTTCTGGCGCTCAGAACACCGCCGGCGCAGACGGTAAACTCACGGTTACTTGCAACACCGGTGGAACAGCAGATAACGGCGATACGATTGGACAGTTGCAATTAAGCACTGATAGCGGAGGGTCATACAGTACGCTTGGGGCCAGTCTCCAAAACTCTGCTGGCACCTCAACTACCGAGATAGTCAGGATTGGATCCCCGTCCCTCCCCACCATCAAAACGGGAGACAAATTTAGTATTCAGATCGGCAATAACGGATCCCCATTCACTGTCACCACCGGCACACTGAGCGATAATGACACTCTAACTGATATCTCTGACGCTTTGAATACTGCTCACGGGGGGTCTGTGGGCACATTTAGCGTTTCCTCAGCAAATCTGTTATTTACATACAACGATACCAACGCTGGTAATATCTCCAACGGTCAAGACGCAGGACTTGTTTATATTCCCCATCCTGGCACCATTGCACTAACAGCAACTGCTGTTGATCATGTTCACCTTACGACCGTTACAGAGGATAGCCACACCGCTGGCCCCACAGTCGCGGCCCTCGACGGAACATTAATGTCGCTCGAAAATGAACTGTTTAAACTGACATCAACAGGAGCAAAAGGAATCTGGGTGAAGGCAGAGGGCAATCACACTTCAACATTGTATGTTGGTAAAAGTCTCTTCAACACAATAAACGAGTTCGGTGACACGGTGCTCACAAGTGACGGCGACATTGATAAACGTGTAAAGCGCTACAGCGAAGATATCAGTGATCAAAAAGATCAGCTCACGTCTCTCGAAACGCGCATGGAAAACGAACGAGCACGTTATATGTCACAATTCACCGCAATGGAGTCGGCTGTTTCCGGGTTCAAGGAAACACAAAGCCTGCTTACAAACATGATGGATGCATGGACAGCAGGAATGAAGAATTAAAGGGCATCAAATATTGATACTTCTCGCCGCGCTATGTCGGCAATGTGCAGAACATTTGTTTCAGCACTTAAATTCCATCCTGCAGGGGCTTCTGGCGCAGACTCTGACCTCAAACCAAAAACATATGCCTTAAAACGTTTCAATGTGTCTTCACTTCTGTAATTAAGAAGTTTTACTGGCTCGTCAGCCTCACCAAAAAGAGGTGTTAACTTACGTAATTTGGTAACGGATTCGAAGTTATATCTAAAATACTGAAAACCATTGAGCATCTCTACCGCATTTTCACCAGCGTTAACCTCATCTAAAAATAGCAACAATAACTCAGAGGTGTCTGAAATCTCCTGAGGTGTTATTTCAGTGTATTTTTCTGATAAACCCTCAGCGTATTTCTTGGAATATAGGGTGAGAGGATTGTCCGTCGCCAAAAACTCTTGGCTTGATTTACCCACAGCGACGTCAAAAATCCAGTTAGGGCAGAAGCTCATAATCTATTTCCTGTGGAAGGCATTTGTCTGTAGCCATTGAAATAAACTCTAAACTTCCCAAAATCAAGACTTTTAGATTCTTGCCAACAGGATCCGTTATGCAAGACAACTCAAAGCCAAGGGCGAGGATCCTTGTTGTTTGCATACTTGCGAGCCAATTTTCTTTTCCAGCTAACATTTTTGTTATTCAGTCGTTGTCTATTTCGGATGGGCGACCTGCCCTTTGTTTAGCAAACGTAACTAGGGGACTAGAAATGACTGTTATCAATACAAATACTGGTGCTTTGACCGCACGTACTTATGCCGTTAAAGCAAATGACTCTATGACAAAGGCAATGGAGCGGCTTGCTTCAGGTTTGCGCATCAACTCTGCTGCAGATGATGCAGCCGGCCTCGCAGTGGCAAATAAAATGGAAAGCCAGCTGCGCGGTATGAACATTGCCATTCGTAACTCACAAGACGGTATTTCACTTGTGCAAACTGCCGAAGCAGGCATGTCAGAAATTAGTAACATGCTCATTCGTATGCGCGAACTGGCAGTTCAGATGAACAACGGTATTTACACCGCCAGCGACAGATCAAACGCTCAGCTTGAAGTTGATGCGTTGATGTTAGAGGTGGACAAAATTGCAAACAACACAGCGTTTAACGATGTGAAGGTTCTTGACGGCACATACTCAGCAAACATTCGTGCAGGTAACACAAACGTTGAACTAATTGACGTCACTGTTGAGCGCATGAATACAGATTCACTCGGCGGGGACAACTTGGCTGGAACCAAATCAACAGCCACTGCTGATGACTCAACTGCTGTAGATAAGGTTGGCACAACTGTAGTGACTTCAACTGCTGCTGAGTCCATCACGATCCAGAACGCAAACCTTGGAACTGGCATTTCAGCCTTCACAGCCGCAAATGCAAATGGTACCTATACTCTTTCAGGCACTGATGCTGCATCTTTTTCACTGGATTCAGCTAACAACATTGTTAGCAATTCAGCCATAGCATTTGACACGTCAGCGTCACCCAAAAACAGCTATGACTTGCAGTTAACTTATACCAACCAAGCTGGAACCAACAGTTTTACTGAGAATGTGAAGCTAAACATTACAGCTAACGAAACAATTGCGGCCATTAAAACGGCAACAACAAATCTTACAACATCTGAATCTGCAGCCATGTCGTTCCGTGCAACAAATTCTGCAGGTGCTAGCGACGGTATCCTTTCATCAAATTTGCAAGCATTTGTAGATGCTGACACCGGGGTTGGATCATTTTCCGTCACCGGCACTGACGCTGCTCAAATTACTGTTGATAGTGTAAACGGCATTATTTCTGCGGCGCTAGACTTCGAAAACAAGCAGGACAGCGGGACGAACAATGTCTATGACTTTAACGTTGTTTACACATCATCAACTGGTGACAAGTTCACTGAGACAGTTGCATTGACAGTAACAGATTCACAAGAAGAAGTTGTGACATTCACTGACAGTCAAGACGACGACTTCAGTGCCACTGATGACACTAATGTCACTAGAGGGGACGTATTCACCGCAACAGTGGACGGCGTAACTCTAACCGCAACAGTGACTGCAGATGACACTGCTTTTACAAACGCTAAACTGGCAACGCTTTTGAACGAAGAAAATGCCCAGCAAGCGACAGCAGCGCGGGGAACTTTCTCAGTCAACGGAAGCAACCAAATTGTTTGGACATATGCTGACGCAGTTGGCAATACGTCTGACGCTCCAAACTCTATCATCCAAACAGATAAAACTATCGTGGCAGATAACGTTACCACAACAGATGTGGATGGTGTATTCAGCGTAACCATGCTCGATGCCCACATTACCGGTGGTAACACTGCTGCAGGCGACATCTTTACCCTGACTGTTGGTTTGGAAACTCTTACACATACAGGACAAGTGGCATCCGCAGCGGCTCTTGTTGACGCGTTTGTCGCATTGGATACGAGTGAGCTCGGATTTACTCTCGCTGACAACGGTAATAACCTTACCGTAACGATGAGAGAGCCTGGCGTTTTATCAACACCCGTTATGACTGCCACGCTAGCCGATGGAACAACTGCGTTAACAAACGGTACTGCAACTAATTTTGATGCTTCC
The DNA here is from genome assembly GCA_028383305.1 of Candidatus Puniceispirillum sp. GTDB lineage: Bacteria > Pseudomonadota > Alphaproteobacteria > Puniceispirillales > Puniceispirillaceae > UBA3439. Next base: position 18,458 of record JAOEVD010000013.1, on the reverse strand, counting down.
GTTTTAGCAGCCTCCTCATTCACTACAAATGGTGTATCTGCTGGCCGCGATGCAGTTGCAAAGGTGACAACTTATGCTGGTCTCGGGGCTGCTCTAAACGCTGGGGCAACCGGTGACACCTTTAGTGTAGCAATTGATGGCACAACTATTTCAGCCACAGTTGGTGCTGGTGTTACTGCAGGAACGTATGGCATTGCCTCACTGGTAACTGACCTCAATGCGGCAAATCAGGCGCTTGCTACACCTGTAGCCATTACATTCAGCGCATCGGGTAGTGATCTGTTGGCTACAGCTAACAATGCAGCAAGCAACCTTGACATGTCAGCGACGGTTCAGCGTAACAGTGGTGATGTTGGCACAGCCGTAATCACAACACGCGCTCAATCTGCGGTAGCAAGGACGGTTACATTTGACGCCACGGGCACTGTAACTGCACAAAATGATACCGTAGAAGTTACCGTCAATGGTGAGGTTTACTCAGCTCAAGTAACGACTGGCGGTACCTTTGCAGATGTTATAACTGACATTGCTGGTGCAACAAATACAGACGGTGATTTGTTGAGTGCTCTCTACACAGTATCAGATGCCGGAAACGGTGCTGATATGAAATTTACGGCCGCTACTGCCGGTGCTGCAGCTAACGCTGATACGCTCATAGATTTCACCTATGTGGAACTGGCTACTGTAGCAATTACTGATGCTGATGGTAACGGCACGCACGATGCATCGGTAACCCAGGGTGTTGATACTCTTGTGTCTGTCGCAGCCACCAAGGTGGGTAGCAGCACAGCAGGGTCAGCAACAAACACTTTGTTTGGTAACTACTCAACCCAAAGCTCTACTTTCGTAACAACAGCAAACTCTTCAATTTCCCTCACGGAAGCCTCAAAAATTGAGTTTGGTGCTGACGCACTGAGTGCAGCTTTGAACACATATCGTACATCTTCAGGTAAAGATGGTGGAACATATTCCATCAGCGGTACCGACAGTGCGAAATTCTCGATCGACAAGACATCGGGGCTGGTAACTAACGTTGCCGATATGGATGCTGATAGTAACACATCATTTACTTTTGATGTATCCTACACTGACAAAGCTGGCGGCGTGTTTACTGACAGCGTGACACTTAACTTGCTTAACTCTACAACAGATGACGGAACTCACCTTGGTGACGTTGACTTGACTTCGTCTTCATCAGCAAACACTTCCATAACAATTCTGGATACAGCTATTAACCAGATTGCATCTGCCCAAGCGAAACTTGGTGCTATCCAGAACAGATTACAGCATAACATCGATAATCTATCTGCAGCATCAATGCTAACTGAAACAGCGAAAGGCCGTATCGTGGACGCCGACTTTGCCCGCGAGACAACAGAGTTGTCAAAACAGCAGATCCTCGGACAGGCAGCCACTTCTATGCTTGCTCAGGCAAACCAGTCTAAGCAATCAGTGCTTGCACTGCTTCAATAGAAACAAACAACATAAAATCAAAAAGGGGCGCCAATGGCGCCCCTTTTTATATCTTTCAGACATTCAATTACCCTTGAAGCAAACTCAAGATAGACTGTGATGTCCGGTTAGCCTGAGCCAACATTGCCTGAGCGGCTTGGCTCAAAACCTGAGCGCGGTTTAGCTCAACTGTTTCAGCAGCAATATCAGCATCTTGAATTCTGGACCTCGCCCCCTTTGTATTCAGGGCAATGTTCGACAAGTTACTAATTGTATACTCCATCCTAGACATCGTTGCGCCAAGATCTGATCGCTCAAGGTCAACACGAACAAGCGCACCATCAACCGCAGTTAACATTTTCTTTGCCTGGTCTACCGTAAGAACATTCAAGTCAGATACAGCTGACAAAGTTGCTGCCCCCGGTGTTTCCTGGAAAAGTCCGCCGCCATCAGCACCAGTCGCTGCAGTAGCAATTGAAAACACGTAAGGCGAGTGGAAGGTCAAAACACCACTGACACGCATTGAGTTATTATTGGCGGTGCCTTCAGTCATCAATGAAGCAGCCCCGAGACTAACAAAGTCTTCATCAGCTGGGAAAATGTTGGCAGAAATTGAATTCGCTGTGAGCTCGTAGCCCTCCATTACAATATCATAGCCTTCATTCGAAACCAGCGATAGCTGAGCCCCATTTGGCGACACCTTGGCTGTGATACCTGTTGAGCCAGACGCGCCGTTAACCGCATCAGCTAATGCACGCAAATCTGCATCGCGTCCATTGGTTATGCCAAAATCTACGGTGCCAGAAATCACCTTAGGGGCAGTGTTTTTCCCATAAAGCTTGAACGAAACTGTATCTTGAACAGCCGTGGCCTGTTCAGGGAAAGTAATATTGACCCGCGTCTGAGCCTCAGCATAGACACCAGTTTCACCTTGAATTGCATTGATAGACGAAACTACGTCGCGTGCACTACTCCCACCATTAACGTCTACGGTTTTTGTGCCTACATTACCATAAATCGTTAAGTTTTCTGTTTCAACAATCCCACTTGTAACACCTGCGAGCGACGTACCCAACTTTGGCTGAGCTGCAGCTTGAACCTGCGTATTATTATCATCAGCAATACGGTTGGTAATTGTCAGCGCGACAGTTTCAGTGACCAAGGTAACGCCATCTTTCGCGTAATTTACCTCAAAATCATAGACATTATTCGTACCACTATCAGTGGGAGTGTCGAAGTCTAACCTTGCTGTCACAGCCCCTGTATCAGCGTCGATGGTAAATAAGGCTGCATCTGTTCCTGTAAGGGTAAATGTACCACCAGTAGTGTCGGCCGCGATTTTATTGATAGAGTTCGCCGTTGTTGTATCACCACTCATCTTAGTAAGTGCGACACTGACATCTCCCTCTGGTGATGAAATTGCGCTAGACGAAGCTTCTTTAACACCGTTAGTTCCAACGGCAGCAGCTCCAAATGTGTCATCAGCTGTGCCTGTTGTTTTGGTAATGCTATAAGTGCCACTAAAGTCTCCGGCCACTCTTTGGGTAAAGACCAAAGTATCAGTGCTCGACTTGGTCAATGTAAAACCAAGTGACGACGTATCAGCTGCAACAATAAGATCTATAACGCCCTCGATGTTAGCGGCCGGACCTGAATCAGTAACCGTAACAGTGTTTGTGCCGTCAGTAATCGTGTAAACATCATTGGCAGCAGCAGTTCCTTGCAATGTCATCTGTATAGTTGCGATTTCAGCCACGCCAGTTACCGAGCTTGGTGTAGAGGTCGTCCTTGTCGAAGTTGCTGCTCCAATTACGACATCAGCAACATTCTGATTGGATGTCGAGAGCACATATTCACCAAGACCCTGTGGACGGACATCTTCAATTGATAAATATGCGGTATCGTTCGGCTGAAAACCAACCTGGAATGTCGTGTCCTGAAAATCTCCATTTAACATCTTTACACTATTAAATGTGCTGCTCTCTGCAATCCTATGTAATTCATTTTGCATGGCTACAACTTCATTATTGAGCGCCTGCCGATCTTGACCAGTATAAACACCATTTGCTGCCTGCACTGCAAGTTCTCGCATGCGGTGTAAGATCTGGGACACTTCTTCAAGTGAACCCTCTGCAGTCTGCGTCAACGAAATGGCGTCAGACGCATTTCGAATAGCCGCTTCAATTCCCTTAATCTGGGAGGTCATCCGGTTCACAATAGAAGCACCCGCAGCATCATCGACGGCATGGTTCAAGCGCAAGCCTGAAGAGATCCTCTCCAGCGCCTTATTCATTGACCCTTCCTTATTTGAAAGGTGATATAGGGTCGTGACCGAAGCCATATTTGTATTGATCTTACTCATAATCGTCGCCAATCCACAAAATTTTGACTAATGAAAACGCTGCAAGTAACGTGCCAAAATGGAACATCGCAAAAGGAAATATAATCTTCGTCATGGTTTCAGTGTAAGAAAAACAAATCTTTTCAGTACCCTGAAAGAATAATATCCCCATAAGGGGTTCTTTGACATAACTACTCATTTTTTTGCGTCCATTTCTTGTAATCACAAGGAAAGGTCTGCAAAAGTTATGCCAAAACAGGCAAAACCATTCATGCACGGCAATGAATTGGATTTTTCAGAAATTTAGGGATTTGATGATCTAGGCTAGTGTTAATAATATAACCATCTATCAAAATCAGCACTCATCTGGACCAAACGGCTAACATTCAGAACCTTTAGGATCAAAAGGATCTGGATCTTGACAGTATCTTTTATATTTTTGACGTTGATGGAGGCAAATTCTTACTATTAAACAAAAATTAGTGAGAAAAATCGTCCTGCAATAAGCCTCCTATTTGATCAAAGGGGCGAGCGTCATCAAAGTTGAGGCGCCATTTTTAAACCTTCACAACAAACAAACCACCAATGATAACGCTATTAAACTCTTTTCTTAGCCTCACTTTTTCATAATGAAGCACTTGCATCTCCAATCGATCAAAAATTTTAAGCAAATAGCTCATTGAGTGAGAGTAGCGGCCTGATTGCTCCAGAATGAAGTGATTAGTGTCGTTCAGTTCAACCGTAAAGATAAATCTTCCACTTCTTTTATTCCGCTTTTTAACTAATGAGAAAATATCTTCCAAATCACCAACATAAATAAAAACATCATTTGCTATAAAATAATCAAAATCCAAAACTTGGCTGGATAGGTATTGTTGGATGTCACAATGAAAGAGCTCTTGATAACGCTTGGTTATTTTCGCCTCTTTTAGCATCTCCCGAGAGAGATCGACTCCGACAACCAGAGCGTCTAAATCGCCGATTGCCTCTCCCATAAGGCCTGTACCACATCCGAGATCAAGAACCGAAATCATATTATTTACAGCATAATCTCGGCGCATCATGGACCCAACAAGACTTGGAATTTGGTAATCCAATTCATCAACAAGCGTTCTTTCAAACGTTGCAGCATAATTATCAAATAAATTTTCCACGTACCCAAGGGGTGGTTTCTTTGTTGTAATACCAGAAAGGGCATTGATTAAATGCGACACTTCAGGAATTTTTGGGTTGAGTGAAATCACACGCCGATAACCAGCAAGCGCATTCGAATGATCATTCAGTTTCGCATAGGCATTAGACCTGTTAATAAGGGCAAGCTCATGGCACGGATTTAACTCAAGAAGTTTCGTGTATTCTGGAATTGCCAAGCTGTACTGCCTCATATTGGACAGCGTCTTTGCAATATTATAAAGCGTGTCCTGATCCTCAGGTTTCAAGAGAAGTGAGGCTCTGAAAGCCTTGATAGCGTCCCCAAAACACTTCTGCTCTGCCCATAAAACACCTAAATTAAAGTGGGCTTCGTGAAGGGACGGATCCAGAGCTATTGCGCGGCTATAATCATTAATCGCATCGTCAACCCTATTCAATTCTTTAAAGGCAACCGCCCGATAGTTGAAAGCTTCTGCCAAGTCTGGATTGCATTTAATTGCTCTTGAGAAATGCAAGCTGGCTTTTTGATATTCTTTTTTGTCAAAAAATAAAATACCAATTAGCAAATTGGCATAAACATGATCTGGATTGGCGCCAAGGACAATAAAATATAACTCTGTTGCGCTCCCTAAATCCCCACTTGAATGAGCCTTAATTCCAGATGCCATAATGGCATCAAAGTCCCCGTTGGCTTGATTTGGTTGCAGAGAAGCATTCATAAAATTCTACCAAGGCAGCACTTTGCCTTAAGCCCTTCCTTGAACTTCCAAATTTTATAAAGCACTTTTAAAAAATTCAGTTCAAGCATGGTAACGACAGAATTTCAGATAATATTAGAATTGATAAACGTTTTTACCTTTTATTTAAGGTCGCTTTACCGTCACCTTAACGGATAAAATCAAACAAGCTCTGTTGACCAATTTTTGCAAACGCTTGTTGAGCCGCCTCACGGTTTGTTAATTGAGCTTGTAGATCAGTAACCAATTTCGCTAGGTCCGCATCATTCAACTTCGAGATATCTTTCGTGATGACTAGCTTTCGAGATTCAATGGCCTGCAATTGAACCGTGGCCTTCATCTCATAAGCTCCAAGCTCGGTTTGTTTCAAAGACAAGTGATCCATTGCTGCTCTTATGTTCATAAGATTGGTTCCCAGCAATTGGTCCATATCGGCGAGCGTCCGCGTTCCCCCAACAGTTTTCCCAGCCTCATCAATTGGAGTGAAATGCAATCTTGAGGCAATATCTTTATCAGCGGCATCTTGGCCATCAATCTCAATGTCCCGGATAGCAATAGTTCCATTTTGATCATCACTTAATAAGATTGTTTGGGTTTCCGCTTCCAAAGTGGCCACTACCCCAGTAGACGTTGATAGCAAATTGATATCATCAACTATTTTCTGAAGATTTCCAGGCTCTGCATTCGTGCTAATTTTGGCATTGCCCTTGGCTCCTGAAAGAGAAAACGACCAGTTTTGAGCATTTTCAGGTAAAGAGAATTCTAACCTTGCATTGGCATCTGCTTGACCGAAGTCTGATAGCTCTCCCGTTAAAAATATTGAGTTTTGAACCTCGTCTATGATGTCAAAAACCCCTTTAGGACCCACTGGAGTTTGAACCCTCATGTAGGTTGAGCCCCCATCAATACTTGTCTTGACATTCATACTCTCAGAAATTTGGAGTGAATGAGATCCTCGGTCACCTTTATATTGTATAGACCCATCTGAATTTCTTTCAAATGGCTTCTCATTTGTATTGAAACCCGAAAAAAGACTTTGGCCTTGGGAATCTCGGGTGTTTGCCAAATCGACTACTGCCTCTTTTAGTTGAGCAATTTCCGTCATGATCGCCTTAATGCTAAAGCCGTCATAAATTCCGTTGCCGGCTTGAGTAGTCAACTCCGCGATCCTGGTCAAAATACTAATTGATTCATTTAAAGTTTGGTCGCCCAAACGCAAACGGCTCTGCGCAAAACCAACATTTTTCTCAAAACGTTCTAGAATTTGTTTTTGCTCTTGCGCTGCCGACAAGTGAACGGCGCCAATCGGATCGTCAGATGCCTTCAATATATTCTTACCGCTAGACACACGATCTTGCAGTTCTTGAATATTTTCGTTCATTTTACCAAATTGGCGGACTTGCTGTTCCGTGAATACTTTTGAACTTATTTGCATAAAAATCCCCTAAACGACATCAATCAATGTTTGAAATAGTTCTCGCGCAGTAGACAATACTCGGGCAGACGCCTGATATGCTTGCTGATATTCAAGCAACGCCGCAGCCTCTGTATCAAGATTAACTCCCGAAAACTCAGATTTTGACTCCAAAGCGGCGTCTCGATTGGCTTCGGCAGCTTCATAGGAAATCTTGTTTGAATTTACAGCCGCTCCAACAGAGGCAACAATATTGTTGAATACCTTTTGAAAACCTCCAGAGCCAGTGCCATTGGTGTCTGAGACCTGAAAAGTAAGCATCTTATTTAAGTTTCGATTATCACCTGATGGATTAGTGTTAGCCTGAATAGTAAACCTATCACCGTTAACTGCTGATCCTCTCAATTCAAACTCGTAACCGGAGAAACTTGTTGACCCGTTAACGTCAAGCTGACGAGTCCCAATGGAGTGCCCCGAGACAAGATCTAAAATCTCAACAGTTTGACTGTTTTGATTAGTCATTTCCAAAACTAGCGACTCTTGCAACATCTGAGGAACTGGTTGGTCATACGTGCCGCCGACAGCTCTGGCGCCAGAGCCAGTAACTAAAACGATTAAGTCTTCCGGTGGCAAACCCAGTATTTTTATTTTTTGCGTTGCAATGCTCGATGCGTCAGCCTCAACACCGACATAACTACCCGAAGTTGAATTAACTTGTATGCCGTCGTCTGCTATTTTTGTCTGCAAATTTGCGACCTTAAAGCCAAGACTTTCTTGTGGGCTGTCAAACTTTAAAGTGTTTGATGTGTCATCAAACTCTATTACAACCCTCCCATTTGACCCACTAACTGGCTGCCAACTAATTGACAGACCGTTAATGTCAGGGTTTTTGGTAATTGTACCGTCCAAAGCCAAATCGACAGTGATCTGCAAACCGTCAAACTCGAGGCTCAACTCAGGCATCGAAGCACTCAATGTAACTTGCTGGCTTGTTATTCGGCTTACTCTTTCAGATACACCAAACCTTTCGGCCATCTGTTCATTATTTCCAACAACGCTGTTATCAACAATCTTGATTGGCTCACCCGACAGCACTCCACCACCAAAGATTTGGAGGTAGCCCGAAGAGTCAAAATAAGCATTGACCCTTCCAACTTCTCCTCCTGATACCACTATTTCACCATCAGTCATCGTGAGCCTGTACAAATCACCCGCCAATGACAAGGCTAGGCTGTCACCTTCTGCGGGCAATTGGGATGGCGCTTGCGCTCCTGATAATGACACCACTGGTGCTTGGGCTCTAATACTAGAAATGAGCTCCGCATTAAGAGCTTCTAAATTAACTGGGCTAAAATCTGATGACTTAGCGCTACCGGAATAGCTTATAGACGAAACCCCTGATACATCTTGCGCGCCAACACCTGTGCCAAGGTCATATCCAAGACCGGCTGAGTCATCTAAAAAAAACAGCTTGCTTATGGTTCCGGCAAAAGGGCCAGCCGTGTTGTAAGTGAAAATGATATCTTCTGTATCACTAACCTCAAAAACACCGTTAACTAATGGCGCAGCGTTTGCACCATTCAACATTTCCACGATGCCAGAAAGGCCGGTCTCATTTACCGCCGCCGCTGTTTCAATCGCCGTTCCATTTATTGTAACTTTAAATTTATCTCCGGCTGCAATAGTTGGAATAGTTGGCGCGGATATCCTTTCAATTTGATAAACTTCCTCAACCACGGGCAACGTCAGTGAGTATGTGGCGCTTGCAGCCGATGCTTGAGAACCATCAAAGGATTCAACATGACGGTCAGTGTTACTGTTAATGTTGAACCTAATGACCTTGCTCTCACCACCGCTGGTGCCTGACACTTCAACCAGACTGTTGAGGTGGGGATCACGAGTGGAGTTCAGAACTTGTGTTCCAGCATCCAACTCAAAACTGTCTGACGAGGACACGGTAACAACGCCAGAAAACCTCGCGGCATTAATAATACCTTCCCCGGCACCACCTAAAACAATGGGCTCAGTAATCTTTTGCCCACCTTTATTAATGACACGACTTGAGAAAAGCGGGGCTCCTTCATTGAGGCTTTTGAAAACTATGTCATCACCTGAAGAGTTGCTCAGAAAAATGCGTTCGCCGCTCAAAGACAAGGTTGCCTTGACACCAGTGTTGGTTGTTTCACGGTTAAATGCGTCAGCCAAGGCTGATAAATTATTTGGGTTGACTGAAGCTTGAAGTGTCACTGGCTCGTCATTCATTGATGTGAGTTCAAATTTTAATTGCCCACTCTGTTGGAACGAAAACAGCTCCACTGTTAACTCTGCGTCGGCACGAGCACCAATATCATTAAATGATTTATTGAATTCTGCAGCAACATCACTGGCATGTGAGCCAGCATTTATAGTCACAGCTCGCTCTTCACCATTACTCAATTTAACCGTGAAATCGCGGTCAACTGTCGCATTTGAGGGAACAACGCCAAAACCACCAAGAGCTGACGCACCAGTTCCGTTACTACCTGTGTCAACAGTATGATGCCCTCCCATCTCAGAAATACTTATGTTTGATCCACGATACATATCTTTTGGTCGATTTAAATAATCGCCAACATATGTGGCTGATGCAGAAAAACCATTTTGAATAGTCAAGAGAGAGTTAATGTCGGATGTGTTCAACGATGAGCCAGCTATATGCCTACCCTCACGGGTAAACACCTGAATATCGGAAGCGTCAACTGCTTCAGTCAGTATACTCGCCAACACTCCCGCACCCGATACAATTTGCGCACGATTATCACCACTTGTTTTAAAATCCCCTGATGATGAAACCATAGAAATTGTGCCGGAAGATGCTGCCATAAACACCCCAATGTCAGCCAATGAAAGATTATTGTTAGATCTCAGAACGCCATTATTGAGCGCTTCTGCTAATTCAGCTCCAGAACTCCAAAATTTATCCACGGCGGCCATGGGAAAAGCAGTGTGGTATGAAATATCAAAAATGTGAGGCCCATTATTAGAAGCACCTTCAAGCTCAAATTTTAACTGGCTCGCCGAAGCCAAATCATCGGCAGATAACAGAAACTTTGCAGATGATTGTTTTGCAAATGAGCTTAGCTCAATATTTTCAGTTCCAGCCGGGATTGTTGCAACCAACCCATTTCTCAAAAACTCTGTTGCTTCAACAGGCGATTGTGAATTCAAAAGGGTGTCTGAAATAGGTTTTTGAATCAGGGCTGTGTCATCTTGAATTAATTGAACCTTCAATTCTGACTCACTTAGATTTTCATTATTTGCAAAGACCATTTTTGCAGATGCTGCAGCAATCTCTTGCGGTCTTTTTAATAAAAACTGTATTGTCGAGGCCGCGTCTTCGTTCCTTTTTAACGTGTAGTAGTCGCCATCATTTGGCGTACCGGAAATTTCCAAGACAAAACCTGGCCCAACTATTTTATCCTTCCCAGTCAATGGCTCTTTTATTTCCAAGCCAGTTAAAACCCAACTTTTTTCAACTGAATTATATGTCAAATCTAATTGATTTTCAGGCAAAAGGTCTAGATCTGTTACTTGGAGCTCAACAACCAAAGATGATGTGCTTGCGGGGCTTTTTTCTACCAACAATCCATTTGTGCTAAACATTTGTTTGCCAGAGTTTCCATCAAGATCTACACCCATTTTGTGTTGAGTGTTAAATTCAGTACTGACCAAATTTGCAAGATGGTTAACCTCTTTTATAACCTCGCGAACCATGGCATATGCATCAGCAAGACCCGCTAAAACACCAGATTTTATTTGAGAGGTAGGCGCAGAATTTCCCCCAGATTTAAGAAAATACCGCACAGCACCAGTCTCATTGCTGAAGCCTAAAGTAACAGAATTATCCTGGTCTAAAATCACTGGCCCCACACCCGAAGAGCCAAGAGAAATTGACGCCACTCCTCGGTCTGAATAATTCACTGTAATGTCTGTGAATTTTGCGATGTCGTCTATTAAACGATCCCGTAGGTCAAGCAACGAATTTGGGGATTGTCCACTCTGGCCTGAAGATAAAATTCGTGAGTTAACATTACCAAGTTCACTAGTTAACAAGTTCACTGCTGTTACAGCATCCTGAGCAAGAGAAACGCTCCCAGCTTGCTGCTTATCAAGCAAATTAGAGAGTGAATTAAAGCTTGATGCCAGTGCATCGCCTTCTTCAACTGCTACAACTCTAGGAGCTAAATCACCAGGTGACGAAGCGACATCACCGATAGCACCAAAAAAGCGTCCTATCTGACTTCCCAAATCAGCATTGGAAGGCAATAAAATATTTTCCAGTTGTTCCAGCTGCTCCAGATACTTCTCAGCTTGTTCGAAACTACCCGAAGTCATTCTTGCTCTGTCAAAAAGGAACGCGTCAAAAGACCGGCGTATATCGGCGACACGCACCCCAAGTCCTGCCTGACTAGACAAGCTTGTTATGCCACCCTGACTCGCCGTAACCTCTTGAAGATTTGCCTCACGTCTTGAGTAACCCTCAGTGTTCATGTTGGCAATATTCTGCCCGGTTACAGCCAATGACTGCCGGTAGGCTTGGATTCCGCTTTTTCCAACGTCAAATAGACTAGTCATTAGTGCCTAACTCAATCGTTCTTCGGAGGACTAGCAACGCCCAACCCAAATTGTTTAACCAGAGCCTCGGCAATACCAAGGTTCATGTTCTGCGCCATGGATTTGGCACGTTCTTGTTCCAACATTTCAGTGTAATTATCGCCTGCGCTGCTGCCCAAAATATCATCAGCTAGCTTTGACTGACGGGCTTGCTTTAAAAGCGTCTGGATAAAAATTGCTTCAAATTGCTCGGCGGCAGCAAGCAAATCTTCAGGCGCGCTTTGACGCTGCACCAGCTCAGGGCTCAACTGATTACCAGTTACTGGAACCATATTATCCATCAGATGCCCCCTAGATTACAATCAGCTCTGCACGAAGTGATCCCGCTTCACGCAATGCTTCAAGAATGGCCACAAGATCAGATGGCGTGCCACCAACGGCATTTAGTGCATCCACAATCGACGATAATTCGACCCCTGGATCAAAAACAAAGGCACGCGCCAACTCTTCCTCAGCTGCAATGGTTGTTTCTGGCGTTTCAACAGCCGCGCCAGGTGCGGTTGTAGCCACACCATCGGCCACCGCCATTTCTTGCGTTTGCGTTACATTCACATCTTCTTTGACCCGAACCGTAAGTGACCCATGCGTTACCGCCGCCGCAGATACCCTGACATCACCTCCAATGACAATGGTGCCAGTCCGCGCATTAACAACGACCTTTGCACGCGGTCGGGCGGGCTCAACTTCAATATTTTCAAGAAGGCTAACAAATGAAACTTTTTGCTCTGGATCCATGGGCGCTCGCACTTTAACCGTAGTCGAATCAAGTGGCACGGCAACACCGCCACCAAAGACGTCATTGATCGCCTCAGCAACGCGATTTGTTGTGCTAAAATCACCCTGATGAAGGTTCAGCAATATATTGGCATTGTCCAAAAACGGCGTTTCAATCATTTTTTCAACGCTTGCCCCACCCGGAATTCGGCCAACAGTAGGAACATTAACGGTCAAAGACGAACCATCACCGCCAGCGACACCTAAGCCACCTACCATCAAATTGCCCTGAGCTACCGCATAGGTTTCACCATCAGCTCCCAACAGGGGGGTCATTAGAAGGGTGCCACCTCGAAGCGATTTCGCCTGACCAACCGTCGAAACAACAATATCGAGTTTTTGCCCTGGCTTTGTAAAAGGTAACAATTCGGCAGTGATAATAACCGCAGCTACATTTTTACCGTTCATATTGGCGGCACTGGTCACAACACCAAATTGGCTAATCATTGATTGTAGCGACTGCTGGGTCAAAGCCGCATTGCCGTCACCTGTACCAGCAAGGCCAACCACGAGACCATAACCAACAAGCTGATTTGAGCGAACACCGGCGATCGATGTTAAATCCTTGAGGCGGTCAGCCTGAGTCGGAAGCATTCCAGCAATGCTGGAAGCAATGGCTATAATGGCAATTTTGATGATCTTAAACATGAATGATCGCAACGCCTTTGGCATAGTTAAAATGGAGAAATTGTCCGCATCAGCTGACTGAGCCAGCCAGGCTGGGATGAGTCAGCAAGATGACCGGAACCTGTGTAACGAATTTGTGCATCGGCAAGCCTGTCAGATGAGACGATATTGTTGGCTGAAATATCTTCGGGGCGAACAACACCGCGAACCCGTACATATTCATTGCCATTATTCAAGGTCAGTTCTTTTTGCCCCTGAACTTCCATATTCCCATTGTCAAAGACCCGAACGACCGTAACCGACAACAAACCGCTAAAGCTGTTTGACTGCACCGCGTTGCCAGCACCTGCAAAGCTGCGCGTTGTGCCTGCATTCAATCCAGCCGGATCTTTGTCAAACCCGCCAGTCAACATATTTGGCAGAGCCGTTGGCAAGGTTACACCAAAAGCATCGGTTTTACTTGATGACGCTGTCTGCGCCTTAGTTGCAGCATAGGTTTCGTTGAAGCTAACTGTCAAAATGTCACCAATCCGGCGTGCACGCTGATCTGTTGCAAACAAACCGCTTCGCCCAGGCTGAAAAATCGCCCCATTCGTGGTAGTCGATTTGGCCAATATCACGGGCATTTCAGCCGGTTTAAATGACTGGCTGACGACCTGTTCAGTATAAGTCGAACAGCCACCAATCAACCCACCAAGAATGGCAATAAACGGAAATTTGAAACACACAACTTTCATAAACTTAAAACCTCCTGACCGGCAAAAAATGATTAGAGGTTTTGTGCGATATAACGCATCATTTCATCGACTGAAGTGATTGTCTTCGAGCTGACCTCATAGGCGCGCTGAGTTTCGATCATATCAACAAGCTGCTGAACTACATTGACGTTAGAGCTTTCCAAGGCGCCCTGAACCAGACGACCCATCCCTTCTTGAAAGGGGTTGGCAATAATCGGTGCGCCACTCGCGGGTGTCTCAATCAGCATGCTCTCACCATTTGGTTGAAGGCCTTGCTTATTTGCGAAATCGGCTAATGTGATCTGCCCCACCTCTTCGGCGTCAACACCACCGGGCATTTGCACAGAAACGATACCATCTGATGACACATTAACTGAGGTTGCATCTGCTGGAATTTGGATTTCTGGCTGAAGCGGATAGCCGCTGGCAGTTGTGACAACGCCCTCGGCATTTCGTGAAAAGGCACCCGATCGAGTATAGCCAATCCGACCATCAGGCATTAGAATTTGGAAAAATCCGTCACCTTCAATCGACATATCAAGCGAGTTGCCAGTATCAATCAGGCTGCCTTGCGTGAATAGCTTATTGGTATTCAGTAACCTAGTGCCCGTTCCAACTGAAAGACCTGAGGTTAAGCTGGTATTTTCAGATGTGTTTTCGCCTGCACCACGTAGAATTTGATAAAGAAGCGATTCAAAATTTGCACGATCACTCTTAAAGCCTGTGGTATTCACGTTTGCAAGGTTGTTAGCGATCACCTGCATTTTCACTTGTTGGGAATTCAAGCCGGTTTTGGCCACATGCATAGCAAAAGTTGACATTGTTTCGAAGCTCCATGAGAAATCGTATTTCCACTTAAGAGCAAGTTTTATGCCAACCCCCGTAACTAGCCATTTGGCATACGCAATAAAGAGGCGCTGCTCTCATCAAGATCCTTGGCAATAGATATAAGCTTCGTGTTCAACTGAAAACGTTTCATTAGTTCAGTGTTCTGAACCAATTCTTCAAAAACATTCACATTGCTTTCCTCAAGATAGCCTTGCTGAAGCAGTGCATTTTGGTCGGGGTTGAAAGTTTCACGATTAAAACCACCTTTAGGGCGCAATTCACCATCTATATCTTTAATGATATTGTCTTCACTAGCTGAGTTTAACGCAATTTGATTTATTAGAACGCGCGTATTTGGTTCAGCGCCAACTGGTTGAATATAAATTTGGCCGGACTCAGATACGAAGATTTTCTTGAACGGTGGCACTTCAACAGGAACGAGGCTAGTGTCAAGTATTTTTTGGCCAACCCCATTTAACAAGTAGCCTTCCATTCCACGTACAAAATCACCCCGCCTACTAAAGGACATTTTTCCAGCCACATTTTCGACCATGAAATAGCCTTTACCCTTAATGGCAAGGTCAGTTTGTTCACCTGTGAATTTAACCTGACCTTGTTCATCAGAAAATAATCCAGCCTCACTCTCACGCACAAAAGCACGGCTTTGAAGCTGATTTTCAGCACTTAGATAGAGTGACCCAAAGCTGCCCCCAATCTGATCACTTCGAAACCCAGGCACGTTGGAATTTGCCATGTTTTGCGCACCAACATTTTGCTGGATCAACGTTGCATGCATCGTATGCAAGGCAGTGTGGATCATCTTATCCATAGGCTTATGTCCTTACCCCAAACCGAACCATCAACGGATGTTAATGATTGTTGTAGTTAATGTCGTCGTTGTTTCAATCGCCTTTGCTGATGCCTGAAAGTTTCTTTGGGCAGTGATCAAATTTACCAACTCTTCGGTAATATCCACATTGGAACGCTCAAGCGAACCAGAAAGGATGTTACCATAACCTTCTGAGCCAGCTTCACCAACCTGCGCCTCACCAGAAACCGCGGTTTCAACATAGGTGGCATTACCAATCTGCTTTAGACCGTTCTGGTTGTTAAAGTTCGCCAAAACAATCTTACCGAGCGGGTTATTCTGTCCATTAGTATAGTTAGCACGGATCGTTCCCGATGCATCAATTTCCAAACCGTCAAGACGACCGGATGTGAAACCGTCCTGCTCAACATTTAGCACCGAAAAGGGCTGGGCGAACTGAGTTGACTGACCAAAGTCAATATCCAGCGCTATTGAGAAACCTTCTTCCTGCTTTTCATAATGGACATTGTTTTTTGGGCTAACAATTTTACCCGCGTTATCAAAGGTCAACTCACCTTCATCAATGTAAAGCGGATAGTAGCCTTCAACAAGATTATCAGGTGGTGTCTGTACTACTTCCCCAGCAGCATTCACATAAAGAGCCACGCCCTGTTGTGTCTTTGCCTGAACAAGATTGTAAATCTTGGGAACAGTTCCCACACCAAGGGGCACATCATCCAGACCAAGGCGGGCCGCGCCCTTAACTTTAATTGTTGACTGGTCACCTGTCGTACCAGTTGTAAAAGTAAAGTTATTTGTAGTGCCGTCATAGCGCACAACTACACCACCAACAGTATCCCCTGTCTCGGGATCTTGAATTTGGTTAATACGTGATTGCAGTGCTTCAGCAAGTGTTGAGCCAACATAAAATCCAGACGGTAACTCAATAACACCGCTAATGCCATTTACTGATACGTTGAAGATATTTTCACCACCTGTGTTATTAAGGCGGAATACGCTAGTCAAATCTTCATTTGCAGTATCACCAACCGAAATTGCAGGTGTTGAGGCTAGTCCTCGACCAGCTTCTGCTATTACATCATTCTTTGATGTGCCTACTGACATAAGGTGGTTATCACCGCTGAAGTGAGCAGTAGAATCAATAACTGAACCATCCACTTGCGATAAACTATAGCGGCCTACCAAAATTCCTGAAGCTTTTTGCTCCTCCACCACACCCAATGCACCATTTGTATCAATGTACTCACCTGTAGAACCGCTCGCAAAAGTAAAGGTTTGGGTGTCACTGTTGTAAGTTACTGACGCGCCATAGCGTTTATCGTTTAACTGGATTTCTTCACCATCTGCAACAAATGGCTCTGTGGTTAAAATCTCACCGCCTCGGATAAGAGAAACACTTGCGTCGTCTTGAGTTGGAATACCAAGATTGTTGCTTTCTTCGGCGGTGGACGCACCAAAGACTGAAAAAGAGTTAAAATTACTTTCAGTTCCTGTACCAAGCACCGTCCGGTCAACGGTAAATTGAAGACGCTGGGTGACCTCATCGTAATTGACCTTGATCGCTGGAGCACGTTCATCAACCCAATCGGTTGTAACGGTTAGATCTTGCGACAAGTCAGTCTTTTTTAAGCCAAGCACATCAAGCGAGTCTTTTGCGACACCGGCAACGGTTTGACTGATATCAAACTGGCCATGAGATACTTGCAAGATGTTTCCCTTTTCAACGGTAACGACAATGTCGTCATAATCACCTGCAGTGGTCGTTCCATCATTGTCGAGTGCTGCAAGATCAGCCGCGGTAATCGTTACCGTATCGCCCACAGAATAACCAAAACCTGTTGTTCCAATAAGCAAGCTCTCGATTTCACCACTGGCGCTGGTTTTCACATCAAAGGTTGCACCAGTGCCGTTCGCTGACGTTGAGGCGACGCCACTTATAATTTTACCAGCTGGGAAAGGCGTCGACGCAGTTGGGTCTGTCGTAATTTTAAAGTTAGAGCTCAGAGGTTCAAGGTCAGCAATAGCCGTGTTCGTGTATGCATGTTTTGTTGCATCACCTTTTTCACGAACAATAATTTTTTGACTACTAAAGTTGACCTGCGCACCTTCATACACATTATCCGAACCCTCAAAAAAGGCTTCAACCTTCTCTGACTCGTCACTCATAACAAAAATATTGGTTTCTGTTAGAGTGAAACCATCATCCGGAAATGCCAAACCAGTGGTGTTAATGGTAATAGAGTTAGAACTGGCGTCAACATTGCTAACGGTAAATTCACGGCCGTTGATTGCAGATCCAGCAAGTGCAGAAGAATTAGTGAAGTCACCTGCAATTCTAATCTTCTCATTTATTGAAATGTTACTGGTTCCATTAGCCCCAAAATTTACCGTTAAAGTGTTTTCCGTGGAGTTGAAAACGATTGTTGACGCGCTACCACCCGCGGTAGTCACCTGTGTTTTGTTATCATAGACACTGAGATTTGGCTTTTTGCCCTGATAAGAATAAACCATAAACTTGTCTTCGGTATTTACGGAACCACTCGTTGGTGTGTCTGTTGAACTTACTAAATGTTTTAAATTTACAATCTGGCTTTCGGTCAAGATTGCATCCATCTTTGAACCACCTGCACGCGCAAAAAGCTGGTTTGAAACACCAAGTGCGCTTGCACCACTAACAGTGTCATTAGACCGCGAGACAGCATAGTTATTCAGTGCTTCATTGACTTTAGCCTGAGAGTGAGCAAGGAATTGTTCTATCGTAAAGTCAGGGGATGCTCCAGTTAATGAAATACCCTCGACATCAGCAACATAACTGGCACCAAGAAGATCAACATTAATTGAACTTGTCAGGCCGGTTGATGACCCATCAGCGTTTAATTTGAAAAGATTGATATTTAGAGTGTCGTCAACGTTC
>JAOEVD010000012.1 GCA_028383305.1 Candidatus Puniceispirillum sp. | reverse complement strand
ATAATTGCTCCGGCGCAGCGTTATTGCTGAGCCAGCATGTTGATGCGGCGGTAATCAATGCTGGTGATGGCCGCCATGAACATCCGACCCAAGCCTTGCTTGACGCGCTAACAATTCGCCGGCGCATTGGCCGGATTGAAGGGCTGAAAATTGCCATTTGCGGCGATATCGCCAACAGCCGTGTCGCGAGGTCAAATATCCATCTTCTTGGCACGCTTGGTGCTGAATTGCGGCTTGTCTGTCCAGTTACCCTTCTTCCTGCTGATATCGGCAATATGGGCGTTTTGATCTATACTGATTTCGAGGCAGGCATTGAGGGCTGTGACATTGTGATGATGCTGCGCCTGCAAACTGAACGTATGGCAGGAACCGAAACGCCGTCACAGCGTGAATATTTCAACCTGTTCGGCCTTGATAGCGGCAAATTGATGCGTGCCGCACCAAAAGCATTGGTTATGCATCCAGGGCCGATGAATCGCGGCGTTGAAATTGACTCGGCAACGGCAGATGATTTGGAAAAAAGCCTGATCCGCACGCAGGTGGAAATGGGCGTTGCTGCCCGCATGGCCTGTCTTGAAGCTTTGGTAACGAGGCAGACATGACTGCGATCCGTTTTTTCAACGCCCATATCATTGACCCGTCGCAATCAATCGACGGCATTGGATATCTCGATATTGTTGACGGTGTTGTCGACGCTATTGGGCTTGGCACGCCGCCAAAAGCCGGAAAATTTGAACAGGTGATTGATTGCAAATCATCCTGCCTGTCGCCCGGCATTGTTGATATGCGAGTTCAACCGGCCGATCCAGGATCAGAACATCTTGAAAGCCTTGCCACATTGTTGGCCGCTGCTGCCATTGGCGGCATCACCGCCCTGGCCTGTCTTCCCAACACGCGGCCAGTCATTGACGAGGCCAGCGCCATTGATTCGCTGTGCCTTCGCGCGTCACGCATTGGCGGCTCTCGGCTTTACGCTTATGGCGCGGCAACAAAATCACTGGCTGGCACCGAAATGGCTGAATTAGGGCTGATGGCCGAAGCCGGTGCCATTGGGTTTACCAACAGCACAACATCAATTAATGACAGCCTGATTATGCGCCGCCTTCTTGCCTATAGCAGCATGCTCGACAAGCCATTTATCCAGCATTGCGAAGATCATGCGCTGACTGCAAATAGCGAAATGAATGAAGGTGAGACATCAACAAGGCTTGGTCTGCTTGGCAGCCCAAGCGAAGCTGAAGTGATTATCATTGATCGTGATCTGCATCTGCTTCGCCGTACCGACGCCCGATATCATGTTGCCCATATCTCAACGCGTGCAGGAATCGAGGCAGTGCGCCAAGCCAAAGCCGAAGGTCTGGCTGTTACCGCCGATACATCCCCACCCTATTTCCTGCTCAATGAACTGGCCATCAGCACCTATAACACCGCGTTCAAACTGTCGCCGCCATTGCGAAGCGAAGATGATCGGCAGGCAGTGATCGAAGGTCTTGCCGATGGAACGATTGATGCAATTTCTTCTGACCATATGCCGGTTGACCGCGACGCCAAAATGCAGCCCTTTGGACCAGCACAGCCTGGCGCATCAGGCGTTGATACTTTGCTAGCGCTAAGCCTTACCCTTGTCCATCAAGGTCATATCTCCATGCCCCGCATGATTGAAGCACTTAGCCTTGCCCCAGCGTCAATTCTGGATATGACGGGTGGCACGCTAAGCCCGGGGAGTGCCGCCGATATTATCTTGTTTCGGCCCAATAGTAGCTGGATCATTACCGGCGCAAATTTCAAATCAAATTCGCGGATCACACCTTTTGAGTCGTATCCAGTGCAAGGCATTGTCGACGCGACCTATGTTGATGGTGCTGCCATATTCCTGCGCCAATAAACTGGCCAGAACAGCTTTAATCAGGAACGATAATTAAATGTTTGATGATGTCGGGTGGGTTTTTCTTGTGGCGTGCTTTTCCTATGGGCTTGGCAGCATTCCATTTGGTTTGATTTTGACGAAACTGGCTGGTGCTGGTGACATTCGGCAAATCGGGTCGGGCAATATTGGCGCAACAAATGTGCTGCGAACCGGCAATAAAAAACTAGCCATTGCAACCTTGATTTGTGACGCCAGCAAAGGTGTTGGTGTGGTTTGGCTTGTTGGTCAAACAACCACGCCAGCCCTGACAGCCCTTGCCAGCATTCTTGTCGTTGCCGGCCATTGTTTTCCAATTTGGCTGAAATTCAATGGTGGTAAAGGCGTTGCCACCAGCCTTGCCGTTATGGCCACGCTTGATTTGCGGCTTGGTGCGGTTTTTGTGTTTGTTTGGCTGTTGACTGCATTTTTATCGCGCTATTCATCATTATCGGCATTATTGGCAATGGCGGCTTGTGTTGTGACGGGGTTTGGCTTGCTTGACTCCAATATGATCAAAATTGCCATTCTGCTGCTTGGCGGCATTGTATGGACTCGTCACCATACGAATATTGGCCGTCTTTTATCGGGTACTGAAACCAAAATTGGCGCAAAAAAATCCTAAAACATCCGATCAAAGGGATAATCCTTTTCCGTTAACCGTTTGTTAAATCAGTGCCTTTAAGATTTGGGCATGGATGAACGTGAAAAACTGGCACGGATCCGGTTGATCCAAACGTGCCATATCGGGCCAATGACATTCAGTCTTTTGATCCAGCGTTATAGAAGCGCTCTTGCTGCGCTTGCTGCGATTCCTGATCTTGCCGCGCGTGGGGGACGCAAACTATCGATCGCGAGCCTTGCCAATGCCAAGGCCGAACTTGCTGCGAATGACGATGCTGAGGCCAGACTGATCTGGCGGGACAGCAATTCCTACCCACTTCGATTAGCTCAATTTGATGACGCGCCGGTCACTTTATCAACGCGGGGCAATTCGCATCTGCTGCATAAACCGATGATTGCGCTTGTTGGAGCGCGTAATGCTTCGATCAATGTCATTCGCCATGCCGAAACGCTGGCGCGCGAACTTGGCAATGCAGGCTATGTGATTGGGTCAGGCATGGCGCGCGGAATAGATGCCGCTGCCCATCGCGGTGCCATCGCAACGGGCACGGTTGGGGTGATTGCTGGCGGCATTGATATTATCTATCCACCGGAAAATCGCGCCCTGTTTCAGCAAATCGTTGATGAAGGATTGCTTTTGGCCGAAATGCGCCCAGGAACCGCGCTGACCCACGTCATTTTCCAACACGCAACCGAATTATTACCAGCCTTGCGCTTGGGGTTCTGGTTATCGAGGCAGCGGCCAAATCAGGATCACTAATCACCGCGCATGAAGCGGGTGAACGCGGCAGTGAGATGATGACCATTCCCGGATCGCCACTTGACCCAAGATCAAATGGTTGCAACCAGCTTATCCGCGATGGTGCCACCCTTGTGCAGTCGTCTGGGCGGCCACTCTTGAATTGGAATTGGCAGGTCAATTAACACGTCATTATGGCAATCGCGTATCACGTCAATTTGAATTTGATGGCTTTGAGTGAAACATCAGTGGCAAATACGAGCAGTCAACCAGCCATGCAATCAGGCTGAATTGCTCTCAAAACAGGCTAAATTCCAAAAAAACCATTAGAAATTTTGACAAAACCCATTTTTGCCTTTATCGCAAGCCCTTCACAATATAGTAGGGACAAGTGATGAAAGTCGTCGTTGTCGAATCTCCAGCCAAGGCCAAGACCATCAACCGTTACCTCGGTGATGGCTATAAGGTGCTTGCGTCTTATGGTCATGTTTGCGATTTGCCTAGCAAGGACGGATCCGTTCTGCCTGACAATGACTTTGAGATGAAATGGCAAATTTCAAGCGGCTCTGAAAAACATCTAAAAGATATCATTACCGCGCTGAAGGATGCGGATAAATTGATCCTTGCGACTGACCCTGACCGCGAAGGCGAGGCCATTAGCTGGCACGTTCTCGAACAGCTAAAAGGCACGAAACATCTTGATGGTGTTGATGTCGAAAGGGTTGTCTTTAACGAGGTTACCAAAACCGCGATCCTTGCCGCCATGGATAATCCGCGTCAGTTGGATGTTGAACTGATTGATGCTTACCGGGCGCGGCGTGCGCTTGATTATCTTGTCGGCTTTTCAATCTCTCCCGTTTTATGGCGCAAATTGCCAGGATCAAAATCTGCTGGACGCGTGCAATCGGTTGCGCTGCGCCTGATTTGCGAACGCGAAGCCGAGATCGAAGCCTTTCAGTCACAGGAATATTGGAGTGTTGAAGCGGCGCTAGGACTTGCTAGTGGTGACAATTTTACCGCACGGCTCACCCATTTGGACGGCACCAAGCTTGGCAAGCTTGATATCACATCCGAATCCCAAGCCACCCAAGCCGTCACTGCCATTTCAGCCGCCAAGCTTGCCGTTCAATCGGTCGAGACCAAGCGCGTGCGCCGCAATCCGCAACCGCCCTTTACCACTTCAACCCTTCAGCAAGAAGCCTCGCGCAAGCTTGGCTTTTCCGCAAGCCGCTCGATGCAGATCGCGCAAAAACTATATGAAGGCATTAATATTGGCAGCGAAACCACCGGCCTGATCACCTATATGCGAACCGATGGGGTTCAGCTAGGCGGCGAAGCGATTGCCTCAATCCGCCAGAATATCGACCAGAATTTCGGCAAGCGTTATCTCCCAGATGCGCCGCGTGTCTATAAAACCAAAGCGGCAAACGCTCAAGAGGCGCATGAGGCGATCCGCCCAACCGAAATTGCACGCCACCCCAATGAAATGCGCGACTTTCTTGATCATGACCAATCACGGCTTTATGAATTGATCTGGAAACGCGCCATTGCCAGCCAGATGCAATCGGCCGAGCTTGATCAGACCGGTATTGATATCGGTGATGCGGCAAACAGCGTTGCCCTGCGCGCCAGCGGTCAGGTGATGGTTTTTGACGGCTTTTTATCGGTTTACCGCGAAAGCAAAGACGCCGCCCAAGACAATAGCAATACCGACAAGGCTAGTGGTGATGGCGACGATAATACCGCCCTTTTGCCAAGCATGGCCAAAGGCGACCAGCTTACTACTTATAGCGTCACGCCGGAACAGCATTTCACCCAGCCACCGCCGCGCTTTACCGATGCCAGCCTTGTCAAACGGATGGAAGAATTAGGCATTGGCCGTCCATCAACCTATGCGTCGATCATTCAGGTTTTGCAAAACCGCGATTATGTCATCAAGGATAAAGGCCGGTTCACGCCCGAAGATCGGGGCCGGTTGGTCTCGACCTTCCTTGGCAATTTCTTTGATCGCTATGTTGAATATGATTTTACTGCCCAGCTTGAAACCCAACTTGATGAAGTGTCAGCTGGCAATCTTGATTGGAAAACGCTGCTAGCGCATTTCTGGGGCGATTTCAAAACTGCCATTGATGGCACCAAAGACTTAACCATCACCAATGTTCTTGATGTTCTTGACGAAGAATTGGGACCACATTTCTTTCAAGCTGATGAAACTGGCGCGTTAAAACGAAGCTGCCCGAATTGTGATAATGGGCGTCTTGGGCTAAAGCTTGGCAAATTCGGTGCCTTTGTTGGCTGCTCGAATTATCCAGAATGTAAATTCACCCGCCAGCTAGCAAGCCAGAATGACAATGCTGATAGTGACACGCCTTTGACCGATAAAGAACTTGGGCCTGATCTGGTTTCGGGTCTTCCTGTCTATTTGCGGAATGGGCCTTACGGGCCATATGTGCAAATTGGCGACCCTGAAACCAAAAAACCAAAACGCGCTTCCCTGCCAAAAGGCAAAAACGCATCATCGCTGGATTTAGAAGCCGCACTTGGCTTGCTGGCGTTACCGCGCGATATTGAACCGCACCCCGAAACCGGTGATATGATCCAAGCTGGTCTTGGCCGGTTTGGTCCCTATTTGAAATATCAGGGCAAATTTACCAGTCTTGCACCCGATGATGACGTTCTTGAGATCGGCATCAACCGTGCCGTTGATCTTCTTGCTGAAGCCGCCAAAAAGGCCGGACGCTTGCTTGGTACGCATCCATCGGGCGGTGAAGTTCATGTGAAAAAAGGCCGGTTCGGCCCCTATGTAGAATATAACAAGCTTCGTGCCACCTTGGGCAAAGCGCATGACATTGCCGATATCAGCCTTGAAACAGCCCTAGAATTGTTGGCCGCCAAGGCAGCCAAAGGCCCCGCAACCACAAAAAAAGCGGCACCGAAGAAAAAAGCTGCCGTCAAAAAGACAGCAACCAAAAAGACAGCAACCAAAAAAGCTACTGCAAAAAAAACCGCTGCCAAAAAAACGGCTGACAAGCAGAAATCGGTCTAGATGGTGCGTAAACCGGGTGGCTCCCGCCCAGATAATGCGCCAGAAAAACTGGCTATGCCGGATGAAGCATCGGTTCTTGACTACATCAACAGCTGCGCTGTCCCGCCAAGCCTTCGCGACATCACGCGCGCCTTTAAAATTCGGCAGGATCATCGCGCCTCAATGCGCCGGATGCTGCGCGATATGGCCGAACGCGGCATTCTTGCCGGCGATCGGCGCGGCATTGCTGCCCCCGACACATTGCCTGAAATCGCCGTTCTTGAACTCACCGAATTTGACGATAATGGCGATGGCATGGCGCGTCAGGTTGGAAATGACGACGAAAACCAGCCTGAAATTCGCGTCATTCTAAGCCGGCGCGCAGGTCGTGCGCCCGCTGTTGGCCAGCAGGTGCTTGCCCGCCTTGCCCGCGTTGGCCCCGCCTTATATGAGGCGCGCATCATCCGCGTTCTTGATCGCCAGCAAAAGCGTCTTTTTGGCGTTGTTGTTCCCGCTGGCAAAGGGTTTCGCCTGCAACCAGCTGATCGTGGCAAACGTGACAGCCTTGTTTTAACGGCACATGATAAAATCACCCTCAAGGCTGGCGATCTGGTCGAGGCTGAATTACTGCCCTCACACGGTTATATTGGCAAAAATGCACGGGTCATCACCAATCTTGGAAATGCTGGATCACCTGGCGCTTTCAGCGCGCTAGCCCTTGCCGAATTTAGCATCAGACATCAATTTCCCGATGCGGCAATCAGCGAAGCACAGGGCTTAAAGATTCCGCCGGCAAAAGGCCGGCGTGACCTTCGCGATCATCCGCTTGTGACGATTGACGGGGCTGATGCGCGGGATTTTGACGATGCGGTTTTTGCCGAACCAGCCGAAAATGGTGGTTGGCGTCTTCTTATTGCCATTGCCGATGTGTCGCATTACGTCCGCCCTGACAGCGCGCTTGATCAGGAAGCGCGCAAACGCGGCAATTCGGTTTATCTTCCCGATCGTGTTGTGCCAATGCTTCCCGAGACGATCTCGAATGATCGTTGCTCGCTGCGGCCGCATGAAGACCGCGCGGTGATGGTTGCCGAAATCCAGATTGATAAAAATGGCAAACGCCTATCACATCATATTGAACGCGCTTTGATCCGTTCACATGCCCGATTAACCTATGATCAGGTTCAGGCGGTTTTTGATGGGGTAATGGATGAGGCTGATTGCGATGTGCCGCATGGCTGCCTTCACGCATTGTTCGGTGCATGGCGGGCGCTTGATCAAGACCGGCAAGACCGCGAACCCTTGGCGCTGAACCTGAAGGAACGCCGCGTTGTTATGGATGAAACCGGCAAAGCCATTGCCATCTCCCAAAGGTCGCAAACCGAATCGCAACGTTTGATCGAAGATTTCATGATTGCGGCCAATGTCGCCGCGGCCAATAGCTTGATTGCCAGCCACCAACCATGCGTC
This sequence comes from Candidatus Puniceispirillum sp., assembly GCA_028383305.1. Taxonomy (GTDB): domain Bacteria; phylum Pseudomonadota; class Alphaproteobacteria; order Puniceispirillales; family Puniceispirillaceae; genus UBA3439. Next base: position 57,593 of record JAOEVD010000012.1, on the reverse strand, counting down.
TTTCGCGTTCATGACACGCCTGACCCTAAAAAAGCTGCCAACCTTTCCAAGCTTGCCGAATCTGTTGGCGGCAATTTCACCACCGGGCAGGTGCTACGCTCCCATCATTTTAACAAGGTTCTGGCGCTTGCCGAAAACACTTCTGATGCCTTAACGGTGAATGAGGCGGTTTTGCGAAGTCAGGCAAAAGCTGTCTATAGCATCGATAATATCGGGCATTTCGGATTATCACTTCGCAATTATGCGCATTTCACCTCGCCAATCAGGCGTTATGCTGATCTGCTTGTCCATCGTGCACTTGTCGACGCCGCTGCGGGCCAAAAAACTGGCCCAAAGGACGGCTTAAACGGCATGCCGCTTGACCAGATTGCCGAAATTTGCACGCATATTTCCGAAACCGAGGCCAATGCAGCCGCAGCCGAACGACGTACCATTGACCGATTTGCCGCTGCCCTTTTTGAAGCGCGGCTTGGCGCGGTGGTTGATGGCATAATTGTCGCCATTACCGGTTTTGGGGCTTTTATCCGGCTTGAAGATGGTGCCGCTGACGGATTATTACCGCTGAACGGCTTTCCTGACGATTTTTATGACTATGATGAAGCGGCGCAATCGCTCGATGGGCGGCATAGTGGTTGGCGCTTTGTCATGGGGCTGTCTTTGCGGGTTAAAGTGACCGAGGTCACACCAGTATCAGGCGGCATTCTTTTGGAATGGGTTGAAGGCGGCCTGCAAAGCGAGACATCTGGCTGGAAGTCAACAAAATACGCAAAAAAACATGGTGCCAGCACATCGGGGCGCGGTACCAGAACAAAGTCGGGCAATGGCCGCAATGCGTTAGGGCATGGCAAAGGGTCGAAACGAAAAAGACGATGATCTGCGCTTGACATTTGTAACGTTTTACCCCAATTTGCGCGCAGTTTTCAAAGACGGGTCCAACCAAAGACCCCTAACTTAGGAGTGTGTGTTATGGCGAAGCCAGCGACCCTGCAAATCAAACTCGTAAGCACAGCTGACACTGGTTACTTTTATGTGACCAAAAAGAACCCTCGCACCAAGCCTGAAAAGCTTGAGCTGAAGAAATATGACCCACGCGCACGCAAGCATGTCATCTTCCGCGAATCAAAAATCAAATAGCCTGACAATCGGGCCAAAAGGCCAGACATGCATTTAGGGCTATCAATTGAAAATAGCGTGATAAACGCCGCCGTCCTAAACGATGGTGGTGATTTAGTTTGGCAAGGTAGTCACAGCCTTGACCATGACAAAATGTCCAATTTGTTGGAAATTTGCGGTTCGCTGGTTGCAAATGCGGCCAAAGCGTATCCCGACCTGTCCCAATCCATTGCGGTTAGCGCACAAGGCGGCTTTATCGACCAGCCAAGCCCGCCTGACGGTCTGAAATGCCTTGCTGGTGCAGATTTAAAGGCAAATCTGCAAGCTAGCCTAGGGCGTGCTGTCGCCTTGGCAAGCCCCGGACAAGCCCTCGCCCTTTATGAAAGCCGTTTTGGCGTAGCAAAAGATAGTGCCGTTGCCTGCGCTCTTTATCTGGATAATCATGTTTTTGGCGGCGTGACTTTTGGTCAAAAGCTATGGCGCGGTGCCAATCGCACTGTTGGCGCATGGGGTCATACCCCACTTGCCTGGGCAGTGCCGCACGAATTTGATGGACGCGATTGCTGGTGTGGACGCAACGGATGCCTTGATTGTTTTTTGTCGCTTGGCGGGTTGGAAACCGAATATCACAATATCACCCAGACACGCCTTGATATTAAAGCGATTGCCGCCGCCGCCGATGCCAGAGATCTGGTCGCGTCAAGCGTTTTGCAGGTCTTGGATGATCGCATTGGCCGAACCACGGCGATGATCATCAATATGTTTGATCCTGATGTGATTATTCTTGGCGGCCGTCTTGCCGGTCTTGACCGGCTTTACCAGAATGTGCCGCGCAAATGGCCCGGTTACCTTTTGGTTGAACGCAATGAAACGAAATTGCAAAAAGCCGATCAGGACGCATTCACACTAGCCAAAGGCACAGCTTGCCTCGCCACCGATCCGGCCACCTAGCCATCACCCTGTCAATTACGATCTCAATCAGTAATTAGGGACAAGTTGGCGTTTCGACGCTTTCCAGCTTTAACAATTTGGCAATGATGGTAAAATCACCATAATCAATGGCATATCGCCGAATCACGCCATTTGGCTGCATCGAATATTGAATTTCATATTCAGGTGCGGCCGCTGTTGCCGCTGGTTTAAAATAGGCAACCTGAACTGGCCAATAGCCATCTTGGCCGAATTCACCCATTTGAATGGCCGCCTCTTCGCCGCGCCACCCGCCAATAACCGTATTGGTCGAGAGCAGCGCATCATCAGGTTTGGCTCCGGTAAATACTGAGGCGGCAAGCATGGTTTTGCCATTTTCGGCGCTATCAATAATGGCATTTAAATGCCGCATCGGAAAATAAGTGTCGGCTGGTAAAGCCACCGCCACCTCATCAGCCATTGAAAAATACGCACCACCGCCGCCAGATTTTACTTCGGCAAAGCCACCAAAATCTTCTGCCACGTCAAAGCTGCTATTTTCGCTGATCTCGAAACTATACATATCGCCTTTGTCGGATTCCCACGATTCAAAGCGCGACAAAATCCGGTCACGGCTGCCTTCTTGGCCGCCAAATTCAATCAGATATTCTTCATTAGAGCGCCATCCATCGCAATCACGATCAAGCGTAAATGCCGATCGACCACTGACGGATTGCACATTTGAGTTCTGATCAGCGACACCAAGCTGCATTTCATAAAATGCGCGATGCGGCGTCACCGTTGCGGCAACAACCTGATTGCCAAGGCCGAGAGCGCCTACCAACATCACGAGGGCTGTTGTGGCGTTTTTGATCTTTTCAGATGGGTTTTGAATTTTTGTCATGCTTAAGATTTAAGAGCGCTATTCGACAAAATCAATAGGTTTGCCTTTCAGCGGCGTGCTTTTTGCCGTATATCATCCGGTGTAAAGCGAGGTAATTAATGAAACGACAGGCCAGCCAAGCGAGCAGCGATGACGCAAATGTGCCAAAAGCGGCACCGCCTATCGCCACAAATGACGAACTGAACGCAATCTTAACACAATATCAAAATGCCGAATTTTTGGCGGTCGATACAGAATTTCTGCGCGAGCGCACCTATTATCCTCAATTATGTCTGATCCAGATCAGCGATGGCGCTGATGCTGTTGCGATTGACCCGCTTGCCCCCAATCTTGATTTAAACCCGCTTTGGGATTTGATGCGCAATCAAAATATCACCAAAGTGTTTCACGCTGGCAATCAAGATATGGAAATCTTTTTGCATCTGATGGGCAGTCTGCCTGAGCCAATCTATGATACCCAGATTGCGGCGATGGTTTGCGGGCTTGGCGATCAGGTTGGCTATGACAAGCTTGTCAAGGCCATGCTGAACCATGATATCGATAAAACTTCACGCTTTACCGATTGGTCAAAACGCCCCTTAAGCAACCGCCAGGTTGTTTATGCGCTTGATGATGTGATCTATCTTGCAAAATTATATCCCCTGATGCGCAGCAAGCTGGAAGCCGAAAACCGCAGCCATTGGCTTGATGAAGAATATGCCAAATCAAATGATCCGGCGACATATGTCACCGCGCCCGATGCCGCATGGCAAAAGCTCAAAGTGCGGAATATGCGTCCGGCACCATTATTGCGCCTGATGCATCTAGCAGCATGGCGTGAAAGAGAAGCGCAAAGTCGTGATTTGCCAAGAAACAGAGTAATCCGTGACGAAACCCTGGTTGATCTTGCCGGATCAAACCCGAAAGACCGAAAAGATTATGCCAATATACGCAATTTTCCGGGTGGCAAAGATGGCAAGCTGGTTGCCCCAATCAGCAAGGTTTTGGACATGGTTGCCGCCATGCCGTCATCATCACTTCCCAAGGCAGAAAAGCGCGGCCCGGCAAAACGCCCACCTGCCGCGGTAATGGAGCTTCTTCGGGTGCTACTGAAACACGTGACCGACAAGCATGATATCGCGCCAAGATTGATCGCCTCAGCCGAAGAATTGGAATTGCTGGCAAGCGATGATGACGCACCGATCCGTGCATTGAATGGGTGGCGGCGCGAAATTTTTGGTGATCTGGCATTGCGCCTGAAACAGGGTGAAATTGCCCTTGCCGTCAAAAAGAGCCGCATCATTCTAATCGAAAATAACGGCTAGGCAGATATGGCCATGGCGCCTAGCTATGGCAATTCGTCAAACATGGCGCGCGCCAAGGATACTGACAGTGGTTTGCGCTCGGCCATTGATCGGCGGTCAAGCGCGCTGGCAATGTTTTGAACCGCACTGAATGACCGTTCCATGCGCCCCACAAGATAAGCCAACAGTGATGGCGATGCCAGCATTTGCCGATCAGCAAAAAATTTATCCAAAAGCGCATAAAGCAAATCATCATCAGGCAAATCAATACGCGCCATATTTACCGCCCGCATGCGTGACCGCAAATCGGGCAATTGCCAATTCATTTGCCCAACAGGCGTTTGTGACAGCAAAAGCAACCCGCCCTGATCAGCCACACAGCGATTGAAAAAATGAAACAAGGCTTCTTCATTCCAATTGTCATCAGCATCGATATTGTCATAGACATAAAAGGCGGGATCGGGTGGCATCTGTTCTGCCTCTAACCGCACAAAGTGATGGCTATCACCGATAAGCGATTGCCAGATTGCCGCAAGATGCGATTTTCCCGCACCTGATGGCCCAACAAGATTTAGCACCCGACAACTGCCCCGCCAATCCGGCCATTGGTCGATTGAGGCCACGGCCAAGGCATTGCAGTCACTGACAATAAAATCAGCACGTCCGGCCACTTGGCGAAAGGGCAATTCAAGCGGTAATTGTTTCATCGCAATTATCCCATCGCCCTAGCTTTTTTCCGGCTTAGCTTTGATCAGCAGACGACCATCGCCATCGACAAGCTCTAACTTGTGCGCGGCAAGCGCATTACCCAAGGCTTCGCGCGATCCAACAAGCCGCAAAACAACCTGTCCACCCTTTGTATCAAGCGACAAGATGTCATAGCTTTGAACCACTGCCACCTTATTCAAAGCCGTTAGGCGCATTGCCCAGTCCTTGACCGACGACACGGGCACAAAAACCGTTAAATAATCAGCGACAGCACCGTCAATCAGATTGGTCATATGCCAAATTGAATCCATCTTGGCGATGATTTTCTGGCGCATTTCATCAAAACCGTCCTGATCCAGATTGGTCAATACCATCTGATCGCCATGGAGAATATCGGTTAGCAATTGACCATTTTTATCAAATAGCCGTGCGGTAATCGTGATGATTGGCTTTGAGCCATCATAATCGAGGGCGGCCATCACCACCATTATCTGTTCGGCTTTGACAAGGCTGGCAGCAGCCGCCAATTTGACCGGATTGGCATCGGCTAGATCTTCACCGCGAAACTGACGCTCATTAATCAAATTACGATCAAACTGGCGCAATGATAACAGGCCGCTATATGACGCCACCGCATCCCACCAACCCGCAAGCCATTTATTGTCACGATTCCATGCCCGCGCACCATCTGGGCCTTTCCAGACAGGCACAACCAGAATGGGCGGGCTTTGCAGTTCCGACCATTGCAATCCGGCAGCGATCATCGCTTGGCGCAGACGTGCCGCGTCAAAACAGAAATCCAGCGTCGCGATATAGCGTTGTTCCAAATTATTTTCTTCGACAATATGGGTGAAATCGGAAAAATTATCGAGATCATGCGCCACCATGAATTGCGCCTGACCTTCGACGGTTGGCAGCAATCGGTCCAGAACGATTGCAAAGGCGCGTTCGGCGGCATTGCGAATTCCCATATCGCGAGCTTTTGATGCATTTTCAGCGCGTTGGTCAATGCGAACGCCAGCAACACCAAATATTGGCTCATTACAGCGATTATTGGCCGCCAAAGCCGGTTCACTGATGGCAAGGCCAAGTGCCAAAATTACCAGCAGTCTGGACGGGTGACGAAATAGTGTGATTAAGTGAAAGATAAATGCTGCGCGCATGTCGTCCAATGCCTATTATGCGGGTTGATGCTCTGCCAGTTTTGAAACTGCCGAACGTAATTACTAAAAGTGTTATATCATTCCTAATCATCGAGGCCAGCATGTCTAGCGGACAAAAACAACCTAAATCCCTGAAATATAGCGACGCTGGCGTGGATATTGATGAAGGTGATGCGCTGATTGGGGATATTGCTCCGCATGCCAAACGTACAAAACGCACTGGTGCCAGCACCGACCTTGGCGGGTTTGGCGGTCTGTTTGACACCAAGGCAGCCGGTTTCCATGACCCCATTTTGGTTGCAGCCACCGATGGAGTTGGCACCAAATTGGAGCTTGCCAAAACTACCGGATTACATCGCGGCGTTGGCATTGATCTTGTTGCCATGTGTGCGAATGATATTTTGGCTCAAGGTGCAATGCCACTGTTTTTCCTTGATTATTTTGCTACAGGAAAATTAGAACGCGATATGGCTGTTGAAGTTATTGCTGGTATTGCCGATGGTTGTGTCGAGGCCGATTGCGCTCTGATTGGTGGTGAAACAGCCGAAATGCCAGGCATGTATCCGGCTGGCTCTTATGATCTTGCCGGTTTTTGCATTGGCGCGGCTGAACGCGGCACATTATTATCACCCGGCCAGCCAAAATCGGGAGATGTGGCGATTGGTCTACGGTCATCAGGCGTTCATTCCAACGGCTTTTCACTGGTTCGCAAAATCATTGAAATATCAGGCGCCGCACTTGATACGCCAGCCCCCTTTGCCCCTGATCAAGGCAGCCTTGGCGTGCAATTGATGGCACCAACACGCATTTACCAAAAGGCAGCGGCAACCGCGCTTGCAACGGGTGGTGTGAATGGCATTGTTCATGTGACTGGTGGCGGTCTTATCGAAAATCCGCCACGCGTTTATGATGACACGCTGGCATTCACGCTTGATTGCGCTGCCGCACCTTTACCGCCGGTATTCGGCTGGCTTCGCGACCAAGGCCGGATGGAACTTTTTGAACTGGCGCGCACGTTCAATTGTGGAATCGGCCTGATCATCTATGTCGAGGCCGATAAGGCTGATGCCGTTTTTCAGGCCTTGAAAAATGGTCCTGAGCCTGACGCCCTGATAATCGGCAAGCTTGTCAGCCGTGATGGCGGTGATGCTGTCATTCTGGAAAATAGCGACCACTGGCTTGGGCAGGCATGATCCGGCTTGCCATTCTCATTTCAGGGCGTGGCAGCAATATGCTATGCCTTGCTGATGCCATTGAAAATTACAAAATTGAAGCCAGCGTCGCCCTTGTGATTAGCAATAAGGATTGTGACGGCATTGCCCTTGCCGCAGCGCGGGGACTTGCAACCAAAGTGGTGAAACGAAGCGATTTTGACAACCGCCTTGCGCATGATGCCGCCATCGCATCCGCCATCGAAGATTGCCATGCTGATTATGTGTTTATGGCAGGCTATATGGCGATTTTAGGGACTGTTTTTGTTGATCAATTTGCCGGCAAACTGATTAACATCCACCCGTCATTATTGCCCGCTTTCAAAGGGCTGGACACGCATCAACGTGCCATTGATGCTGGCGTTAAAACGCATGGCGTATCAATCCATCTGGTGAATGCCGCGCTTGATGACGGGCCGCTGATTCTGCAAGCTTCACTGGCGGTTGCAGAAACCGACACTGCCAAGATACTTGCTGGCCGCGTTCTTCAGCTTGAGCATCAAATTTATCCGTTTGTTTTGCTCAGCTTGGCCGCGCAGAATGTGACGCTGTTATCCGATGAGGTTATCTGGCATGCAAAAATGCTGACCTCCGCTCCAGTAGACATGCAAAATATTTTAGCGCATTGTGTTATTTGGCCTGAGTGTGATTTGGCCTGACGTTTCGTCGCATCGACAAAATCATCAAAATGTCCGGTTGATTTGCAACGTTTATTCGGTCATAAATCTAGGATGATTTACATGGCGATATGAGGCGTTGCAGGTCAATCAGCCCACTAGCATATCGTTTTTTGGAAAAGGCATTTATCATGGACACAAAATCACTCGACAAGCAGGACAAGGCGCATCTGCAAATCTATCAAAATTTTATGTTTGCGGCGAAAATCAGCGTCATTGCGATCATCGCAACGCTGGTGATCATGGCGGCAACGCTGATCTAGCTTTGAATTTGCCCTATCGGCAACTATCCAGATCAATAAAAAGGCGGGGCAGAACCCCGCCTTTTCTAATAATCATCAATAATGGTCTATGATGTGATTTCACAGCCGGCAAAGAAGTAAGCAATTTCGATGGCCGCATTTTCTGAGCTGTCTGAGCCGTGAACCGAATTGGCCTCGATTGATTCGGCGAAATCCTTACGGATTGTGCCATCAGCCGCATCAGCCGGGTTTGTTGCGCCCATGACTTCACGATTGGCAAGAACGGCGTTTTCGCCTTCAAGCACCTGAACAACAACTGGACCCGATGTCATAAAGGCAACAAGATCGTTGTAGAATGGGCGTTCAGCGTGAACAGCATAAAAAGCTTCTGCTTCGCCTTGGGTTAATTGTTTCCGCTTTTGCGCAACGATGCGAAGACCAGCCGCTTCAAGACGGGCATTGATCTGGCCGGTCAAATTACGGCGGGTCGCATCAGGTTTAATGATTGAGAAGGTTCTTTCGAGAGCCATTATGCATCCTTTGGTTTTACTGGGCGTGGCGCACAGCCACGCGGATTTTCAAGCTGGAATATATGCCGCCTTAATACGGCAAGCACCGACCATGGCACAAGCCAAAAATCAGTTGCATGGCAGAAAGACCGGCAACCATCGGCAAACTGATCCGCCTTTAGGCCATCTTGTCCCATCCGCCTTTGGCATTTTGGGAAAAATAGCCCAATTTACTGTCACCGAGATCCTGCCATTCTTTCCATTGATCGCGCGCCTGTTGCAATTGCACATCCGAGCGCCCGTCAAACAGATAGAAACTGCGGGCAATGCCGTCCCATGTTGTTGGCACACTGCCATGAAGCAGGAACAGAAATTCCGCCTTTATCGGATTGGCAGCCATATCAGTCGAAATCCAAACATGACAATGGTCAGCACCATCGGCATCGTCCAGACCATGGGCAATCCATGATCCGGCATCATGACTCCAAAGCGCGTCATCAAGGGCGCTTGCCGCTGGCATCGGACATAGGATTAAGGCTTTCTTTTTTGCCGCAAGTGTCTTTTTCAGCAGCATCAAAAGCACCGGCTCCAATCCGGCTTGGCCTATTTGATAGAAATCAATCTGCCGCATAAGTTTTGTTTTTATCCATCAGCCTCATCGGCCTGCTCCAAAATTGTGGCACCCTGCCAATCATCAATTAACCGGTTTAGCAATCGCACCCCGTATCCAGTGCCACCTTTTGGCACGATGGCAGTTGCCGCGTCCGACCATGCCTTGCCAGCGATATCAAGATGCGCCCATGGGGTTTTCTCGACAAACCTTGCTAGGAAGCAGGCAGCTGTGATCGCACCGCCATAAGGCCCACCGATATTTTTCACATCGGCAATATGCGATTTCAGCATGCGATCATAGGCTGGCCCCATCGGCATCTGCCAAAGCCCTTCGGTGGTGGCCTCGCCTGCGGCGACCAATTGTTTCGCCAGATCATCACTATTGGCAAAAAGCCCACCATATTCCTTGCCAAGCGACCCGATGATTGCTCCAGTCAGTGTTGCCAGATTAACCATTGCCTCGGGTTTAAAGCGGGTTTCGGTGTAATGCAGCGCATCGGCCAACACCAACCGACCTTCAGCATCAGTGTTAATCACTTCAATGGTCTTGCCCGACATTGCGGTCACAACATCACCCGGACGCTGGGCGTTACCATCAGGCATATTTTCAACAAGGCCAATAACGCCAACAACATTTTTTGTCAGTTTCCGGCCAGCAATGGCGCACATTGCGCCGGTTACTGCCGCCGCGCCACCCATATCCCATTTCATATCTTCCATGCCTTTGGCAGGTTTTATCGAAATGCCGCCCGTATCAAAGGTAACGCCCTTTCCAACGAGGGCAAAGGGCGCTTCATCACCGCCGCCTTTCCAATTCATCACCACCATGAAGGAATCGCGCCGGCTACCCTGCCCGACCCCCAAAAGGGCACCCATTCCCAGCTTTTCCATAGCCGCTTCGTCAAGAATTTCGACCTCAAGACCAAGCGCGCTAAGCGCCGAACAGCGTGACGCAAATTCAGCAGGAAACAATTTATTGGCTGGTTCAAACACCAGATCACGCGCCATAAACACACCATTGGCAATAGCCTGTCGGTCTTTGACTAGGGCACTATCCGCATTCAACGCATCACCGCCAACAGCAAGCTGAACACTGACATCATCTTTGCCTTTGTCCGTGAAATAGCTGTCGAAATGATAGGACGCCAAATTTGCGCCAAAACAAATATCAGCCAGAACAGTATTATCCAATTTATGATCAGGAAGCCAGCCGCGCTTTGACGCGGTTCCACTAAGCGCCGAAAACAGCTTTCCACCTAAATTTTCGGCCTCGGTACCCGCCGCCAGCTTGTCACCAGTGCCGATCAGCAAATAGCTGTTTTGATCAGTATAAATCACCAAGCTTTTGCCAGATTTACCGGTAAATTGTGCTGTGGCCATCGCCACAATCAGATAGGCAGCAACATCCTTTTCAAGATGCGGGATAATTTCGCCATTTTTGCCAATCAAACAAATCGTGGTGAAATCGCCTTTTGGCGCGGTTTTTGCGAAGCTTAGCTGAAATTTAACAGGCATTGTTTTGTCGTCTCCGAACTATGGGTTTATCTAGTTAGAACAGGCAGCGGCCCTGACTGTCAATCCGACCAATTTGGTCATGTTATAGGTTTTGGCATTACATGGCCATTTGTGCTATTGAAACCACTGGCAACGGATGGGGTCTTGTATGCAGTTTAATCTGTATATTTTCAATCAGCTTTTACGAACCACACTGGCACTAACATTAGTGCTTGTGGGGATCATTTGGCTGTTTCAAACAATCCGCATTCTTGAATTGGTGGTGAATCGCGGCGCGGCAGTTGTAGACTTCCTCTTAATGTCAGTAGCATCCATGCCGCTATGGCTAATGATCGCCATTCCGATTTCCGGATTTATTGCCGTAAATTGGGTGTTTAGCCGCATTCTTGCCGATCGTGAATTATTGGTGATGCAATCAATTGGCCTTAGCCCGCTGCAGCTTGCCAAAGCGCCAATCGCGCTTGGTGTTTTGCTTACGGCCTTTCTGGCGGTAAATACTGTCTATATTTTGCCAACATCTTTTGGCGTTTATAAAGATCTACAATTCAAATTGCGGAACAGCATTCCGACAATTCTGCTTCGCGACGGCGTGTTTATCGAGGTTGTCGATGACATGACCATGTTCATCGGGTCGCGTGACGATGATGATATCATGCGCGATCTGTTCATTCATGATGCCCGCATCGCCGACCGGATCATCACAATGACCGCGCAATCGGGTGAATTTATCGAACGTGACGGCAGCCCAACCTTGATTTTGCAAAATGGCGAACGGTCCGAGCGCAATGCCGAAGGCCAAAGTGGCGCTGTTTTACTGTTTGATACGCATTCCATAACCATCACCCGCAATAGCAGCCAACAAACCGAACGCGCAACAATCGATATCAATGAAGACAGCATCAGCAATTTGCTGTCGCCGGATGCCGCCCAGTCTCCACAATTTTATCTTCAGCGGCATGCCGAAGGGCATTACCGCATTGCATCGCCGTGGCTAGGGTTGGGCCTAGCCCTATTGTCAGCCGCCATTATTTTACGCGGTCAGATCAGACGCGATTTATGGACACGGCGGGCAAGTCTGAATATTGGCGCTTGTGTTCTCGTCATTATCGCCGTGGTGGTTTCGCGCGGCTGGGTAACAAATAATGCCAATCTATGGCCCTTTATTCATCTGATCGTGTTCGCGCCAATCATCATCGCATTTTGGCTGCTTCGCCAACCGCGTGAAACGATCGATGCAACAGGGCGAAAAGAGGTGCTGACATGAGCCAATTTGCGCCATTTGGAACCCTGTTTCGCTATTTCGCCTTGCGTTTTGTCGGCTGGATCACGCTTTGCCTTCTCGGCCTTGCCTCGATCATCAGCCTGATTCAAACGGTCGAACTTGTCCGTCGAGTAAGCGTTTTAACATCTTCCCCGCCTGATATTAATTTTCTAAAAATGGCGCTGTTAAACTTGCCAGCGGTCATTGAAATGATCCTGCCCTTTGCCATGTTAGCAGGATCGATGCTGTGTTTTTCATCATGGAACCGCAGTAATGAATTTGTTGCGGTTCGTGGTTTCGGTCAATCGGTCTGGGCCGCTTTAGGGCCAGCGCTTTTTTCAGCCTTTATCATCGGCATGCTTCTTGTCACCGTTATCAACCCCATTGGGGCCGTTACATCAAAACGCCATGAGGCGCAATTGGCCGAAATTTTTGGTGAATCGGATAGTAATTTTTCGGTCTCAACCACTGGAATATGGCTTCGCGACAAGCTGGAAAGCGGAAAATTGATTATCCGCGGTGACGCCCTAAATGCCGAAACAGCAAGCATTATTAATCCGGTCATTTATCTCTATCATGACAATATCCACATGAAAGCGCTTTATAAAGCCAGCAACATGCAATTAACCGATAAGGGCTGGATGCTGGATCGCGCGTCACGATGGCAAACAGATGGGCAAGAAACCGATCTTGGCAATTTGCTTTTGCCAACCGGACTTGATGCGCTTGATCTGCGACAATCCGGCCTTCGCCCCCAATCAATTTCGGTCTATCTGTTACCGGGCTTTATCGACGCGCTTGAACAGGCGGGGATTCCGGCAAGCGAATATCGGTTTCACCTTTTTAAAACATTATCAGTGCCGCTATTGATGATTGGCATTGCAATGCTTGCAGCGCGCGTGACCTTGACCAATGTTTCGCGCGGTCGGCGAAGCCGGTTGTTTCTGCGCGGCGCTTTTCTGGCAATTGTGATTTTCATCTTTAGCTATTTCATGCAAATTTTGGGATCATCCTTGCAAGTGCCAATGTCGGTTGCCGCCTGGACACCGGCAATTGCCATCTCTTTGATTGGTGCCGTTATTCTTGCCCAAACCGATGAAAGCTGATTTATAGTGGTAGAAACTGATGTGATCCGGCGGGCTTTGCCACCCTCAATCTTTAACGTCTTGGACAAAATAAAAACCATGATTGCGATGCTGAAAAAAACAAGCCTAATGTCTGTCTTTTGCTTGCTATTTATGCTGGGTACTGGCATTTCGCAGGCCGATGCGGCGCTTGAAATTGTTGCCAAGGTAAATGGCAAAGCCATTACCAATTATCAGGTTGACCAGCGCGCCGCCTTTTTACGCATGGTAACGAATCTGGAGGATACCGCGGAAAATCGCGCCCAGATTAAACAAGACGCAACCCAGATGCTGATTGACGAAATCTTGAAATTGGATGCCGCCGTTGCGCTTGACCCAACCCTTGCCCAAAGAAGCCGTGAAACCGCCCGCAAGCTGGTTGACGAGAATTTTGCGGCAGTTGGCAAAACCGGTTCACAAAGCCTGCGCGAAAAAGGCATTGATAGCAGCAATATTCAGCAGAAATTCATAACCGACATTGTATGGGGCGAAGTCATCCGGTTCAAATTTCAAACCAAATTTGCTGAATTAGACATAATTGTCGATAAGGTTCTTAGCCGCATCGAAGCCAACGCAAAGCAACCACAAGTCAAGCTAAGCGAAATCATTCTTCTTTCCGAACCAAATCGCCCACTTGACCGCACCCTCGTTTTGGCCAATGAAATCATCAAAGCGGTGAATAACGGCGCTAACTTCAACGCCATTGCCAAACAATATTCTGCATCAGGAACCGCCACAAATGGTGGCCAGCTTGGCTGGGTCATGCTTGATCAATTGCCTGGTGATATTCAAGATCAGGTGAAAATGACCAAGATTGGTGCGGTTAGCGCACCGCTTCAACGTGATGGGCTGATTATTTTGGTTCGCAATGAAGGGCGGCGTCAGGACGGCGTTGCCGACCCAAGTCAGGATATAATCACCCTCGCGCGGGCGGTTTACCCGCTTGCCAAGGACGCCAGCAATGCCGACAAACTGGAAGCCGCAGCAAAACTTGAGCGTGACACCGCATCGATTAATAGCTGTGACGGTCTTGTGGCGCTCAACCAACGCTATGGTTCAGGTATTAAAGGTTTGATCAAGAATATCAGCCTTGGCTCTTTTAATCGCCCCTTGCAGGCTTTGGTCAATGATCTGAAAGCCAGTGTTCCAAGCAAACCTCTGTCATTTACTGAAGGCATCAGTGTTTTCATGCTATGCGATCGCATATCGCCAAAAATCACCCTGCAGTCGCGTGACGAGGTGTTTCGGGTTGAATTTGACAAGATTTTTGGATCGCTTTCCGAACGCTATCTGCTGCGGCTGCGTCGTTCAGCGATTATTGAAACCAATTTATAATCCAATGGAAAACCGCCCTTTGCTTATCACCCCTGGCGAACCTGCAGGTATTGGGTCTGAAATTGCGCTAAAAGCATGGCAAGGTGGGATCAGCAATATTTGCCTAATTGAGCAGCCAGCGCAAGTCGCGCAAATGGCAACGTCACTTGGTATCACTGCCAAAATTCGTGAAATTGACGATCCAGCCTCTTTTGACAGCACCAGCCAAGATCTGCATGTTATCCCAATTTCATGGAAAGCATCGCCGATTTCTGGCGTGCCAGATCCGGCTAATGCGCCGCAGGTGATCGACGCTATCCGGCAAGCCGCGCTTTGGAGCCAATTAGGAACCGCCGCCGGGATCGTGACCAACCCCATACAGAAATCAAGCCTTTATGATGCTGGCTTTGCCTATCCTGGCCATACTGAATTTCTTGCCAGCCTATCAAAACCTGTTGCTGGCGCGCCGCTTATGATGCTTGCTTGTGATGAATTGCGGGTTGTGCCTGCGACCATCCATATCGCCCTAAAGAAAGTTCCCGCTGCCATTTCAACAGCACTGATTATCAAAAAATGCCAGCTTCTTCATGCCTGTCTTAAGGCCAATTTCGGCATTGCTAATCCGCGTATTGCGGTTTGCGGCCTCAACCCGCATGCTGGTGAAAACGGCAATATGGGGAATGAAGACACCCAAATTATCCTACCCGCGATTACCAAGCTTCAGGCCGAGGGAGTCAACGCGACAGGACCACATCCAGCCGATACTTTATTTCACAGCAAAGCGCGCAAAACCTATGATGCGGTTTTGGGCATGTATCATGATCAAGTTCTTATTCCACTGAAAACAATTGATTTCTTTGGCGGGGTTAATGTAACACTTGGCCTTGATTTCATCCGAACATCGCCAGATCATGGCACCGGACTTGATATTGCTGGCCGCGGCATTGCCCGTGCTGACAGCCTGATCGCAGCAATCAAAATGGCGCACAATTTCGCGTATAACAGCCAGAACAAGAAGGCGGATTAATGCCCGATTGCCCCCGCCACAAGATGACTCGGATAAATGGATCAATGATTGGTATAGATGACTGATAAGCAACAGATGATCGAGCGGATTGAGGCTTTACAGCCCCTGCGCCAGCTTGTCGATTCAATGGATATGCGCGCCCGGAAATCGCTTGGGCAGAATTTCCTGTTTGACCTCAATCTGACCCGCAGAATTGCGCGTTCGGCTGGCACTTTATCGGGAACAACAATTGAGATTGGCCCGGGTCCGGGAGGATTAACCCGCGCCCTGCTTCTTGAAGGTGCTGACCATGTGATCGCCATTGAAAAAGATCGCCGCGCCGCCGATGCTCTTGCCGGATTGACCAGCGCCGCCGGTTCACGCCTCAGCCTGATCGAAGCCGATGCCATGACTAGTGCGATCTGGGAGATAGGCAATGCACCACGGCGAATCATTGCCAATTTGCCATATAATATCGCCACAACATTGCTGATAAGCTGGCTTGGCCATGCCAACGCCTTTGCGTCAATGACCTTAATGTTTCAGCGCGAAGTGGCCGAACGCATCACCGCCAAGCCCGGCGACACTGCCTATGGACGGCTTAGCGTTCTAACTGGCTGGCTTGCCGATAGCGAGATTTTATTTGACGTGCCAGCATCAGCCTTTGTGCCAGCGCCAAAAATCACCTCATCGATTGTGCAGATTGTCCCGCTGGCCGCGCCACGCTATCCCTGCAGCCAAAAGGCGCTTGAAGATATCACCCGTATTGCTTTTGGTCAGCGCCGCAAGATGCTGCGAAGCTCGCTGAAAAAAATTGGTGGTGAAACGCTGTTGAACGCGGCTGGCATTGACCCAGAAAAAAGACCGCAAGAGATTGATATCGAAGCGTTTTGTAAGCTGGCACTGCTGGCCGAAGCGGCCGTAAAACAAACAGCCTAATAGCCAGCGCGAAGCCGTTTCACAAAATCGGTAAGGCCAATCTGCCGATCACGGCGCAGCCGTTCGGCCTGCAAAATCGCCCGAACCTCTTTGACGGCCTGATCAAGATCAGCATTGACCAAGATATAATCATATTCACGATAATGACTGATTTCATCCGACGCTTTGGCCATTCGCGACGCAACAACGTCAGTACTGTCTTGGGCACGGCTTAACAACCGTTTTTCCAAATCGCGCGTTGATGGCGGCAGAATAAAAACCGACACCAGATCTTCGCAGCTTGCATCGGCAAGCTGCTGGGTGCCTTGCCAATCAATATCAAACAGCACATCGCGTCCCTCGCCAAGCGCAGCCATCACCGGCGCTGCAGGCGTGCCATAATAATGATCAAACACCTTTGCATATTCCAGCATCTCGCGATTATTAATCATCAAATGAAAATCATCGGCAGTGACAAAATGATAATCCTTGCCTTCAACCTCACCTGGACGCCGCTTTCGTGTTGTCGCTGAAACCGACAATTCCAGATCATCATCTTCGGCCAGAAGCCGCCGTGAAATTGAGGTTTTCCCCGCGCCAGATGGTGATGACAGGACAAGCATCAGCCCTCTTCGGCCGCCAAGACCATTTTGATGATCAGAGGCTGGTGATGCGTTTTTGGTCATTGTGCCTTGCCCTTTTTAGCTGCTGCTTCAAATTTTCTGAATAATCTTACATTGCGGTTATGCACGTCCAGTGTTTTCGCAAATCTTAACCCGCCTTCGCCATCAGATACAAAATAGAGATAATCGCTATCAGCCGGATTTAACGCTGCATTAAGTGACTCTTCGCCCGGGTTACAGATTGGCGTTTCCGGCAAGCCCTTGATGACATATGTATTCCACGGTGTTTTTGTTTTCAGGTGGGTTTTGGTAATCGGGGTTGGCGATTGCGGGCTGGCAGCCGCCTCATACAGCACCGTTGGATCAGATTGCAACCGCATGCCGCGTTTCAGCCGGTTCACCAATACCGCCGCCACAAGACGCCGGTCAGCAGTTACCGACGCTTCTTTTTCGATGATTGATGCCATGATCAGCGCGTCTTGCGGGGTTTTGTAGGGCAGATCCTCAGCCCGATTAATCCACGCCTCGGCAAAGGCAATCTGCTGGGTTTGCTGCATCCTATTGATTAAATCATCACGCGCGGTAGCATAGGTGTAAAAATAGGTTTCGGGGCGCAAACTCCCCTCGTCCGGCATGGTTTTGATCGCGCCAGTCAGATGCGGTAAATCGGTGATGATTTGAACGATATCAGCGCTTCGCAAACCTTCGACAATCGTTAGGCGGCGTTGATAACTAAAGCCTTGATGAATGACCGACATGATTTGGCTAAGGCTGGATTTTGCCGGCAGCAGAAATTCACCAGCCTTTGGCAAAAACTGATTGCCAGCAAGCAACCGTGCCGCATCGTAATGGTAAATTTGATGGATTACCCCAGCGCGATCCAATGTTGATCGCAGCACTTGATGCCCATCACCGGGCTCGACAATCACCAAAACATCTTGCTGATGGGGGCCGGCTGCATGCAGCATTCGGTCATGCCAAAGATAAACACCAGCCGAAATAATACAGCCAAGCAGCAAAATCATGATCGCCGACCGGAATAATGTCCGTACGGCAGGCGAAGACATCAGATAACCTCACCCATGATGAGCGATGCGTTCGTGCCGCCAAAGCCAAATGAATTTGACATCGCGTTACGAACTTTGCGGTGACGCGACTTTAACGGCACCAGATCAAAATCAGCAACCTGATCTTCAGGATCATTCAAATTCAATGTCGGCGGTAAATCACCGGTTTGCACTGTTTTGATTGCATAAATGGCTTCGATTGCACCGGCCGCACCCAAAAGATGGCCGGTCGCACTTTTTGTCGAAGAAATCGACACATTTGCTGCTGCAACACCAAGAAGCCGTGCAACCGCTTTGGCTTCGATCAGATCGCCAAGCGGGGTTGATGTGCCATGCGCATTCACATAATCAATATCACTTGGTGCAAGTCCGGCGCGCTTTAACGCTGCCTGCATCGCACGGAAACCACCATCGCCATCTTCGGCAGGTGCGGTAATATGATGCGCGTCACCCGACATACCATAGCCTTTGATCTCGCCATAGATTTTTGCACCGCGCGCCGTAGCATGTTCCAATTCTTCAAGAACAACAATGCCCGCGCCCTCGCCCATAACAAATCCATCACGGCCCTTGTCCCACGGGCGTGACGCCACTTCGGGCGTATCATTGTAGCTTGTTGATAAAGCGCGTGCAGCGGCAAATCCTGCCATGCCAATACGGCAAACCGCCGCCTCGGCACCGCCAGCGACCATAACATCAGCATCATCAAGCGCGACCATGCGCGCCGCATCACCAATGGCATGCGCGCCCGTTGAACAGGCCGTCACAACAGCATGATTAGGCCCGCGAAAACCATAACGGATGGATACATGCCCTGAGATAAGATTGATCAGCGCCGACGGAATGAAGAACGGGCTGATCCGCCGCGGCCCTTTTTCGTTCATAAGCTGATCGGTTTTAACGATCGATTCGAGACCACCAATGCCCGATCCGATCATAACGCCGGTACGGTTCTGCGATCCACGATCTTGCGGCTTCCAGTCCGAATCCTCGATGGCTTGACAGGCGGCGACAAGTCCAAGCTGGATAAAACGATCTTGCTTGCGTTGGTCGCGCGGATCGATCCAATCATCAAGATTAAGACCGCCAATGGAATCCGCCCCTGGCACTTGACCAGCAATTTGGCATGAAATATCAGACACATCAAAACCTTCGATGCGCGAAATGCCACTTTTGCCTGCAATTATCTGCGACCAATTATGGTCAACACCAGATCCAAGCGGAGTGACCATTCCCATTCCGGTAACTACAACACGGCGCAAGGCAAACCTCCAGAAAAATCAGGTGGAAATCGGTGGCTGTGCATCACGCGACCGGCCATGCACAGCGCAAATTTTGTCGAAACGCTGAAAGTTAAGCAGCAGCTTCTTCGAGGAACGACACAGCGTCCTTAACAGTGAGGATACGCTCGGCGGCATCATCAGGAATTTCAACACCGAACTCTTCTTCGAATGCCATGACCAGCTCGACTGTATCAAGGCTATCCGCGCCAAGATCATCGATAAAGCTTGCGCCTTCAACAACCTTATCAGCGTCTACACCCAAATGTTCTACTACAATATTCTTAACACGATCTGCGATATCGCTCATTGTTGCCCCCTCTGAGAAGCTTAGATTTTGACCGGAAGATCGGTCGGAAAATTCCAAAGTTTGCGGCAGATAACATAGTTTTTTATCTTATACCAGCCCCGTTTGTCACTATAACGCGCTCAACCGGCATTTAAAGCATCGCCATGCCACCATTCACATGCATTGTCATCCCGGTAACATAGGCAGCCTCATCACTTGCGAGAAACACCACCGAGGCGGCAATTTCCGCAGGCTTACCAAGCCGTCCAGCCGGAACACGCGCTAATAAATTTGCCTTTTGCCCTTCATCCAAAACATCCGTCATCGGTGTTTCGATAAAGCCCGGTGCAACAATATTTACGGTAATGCCGCGGCTGGCTACTTCAGCGGCCAATGATTTACTAAAGCCAATCATGCCAGCCTTTGACGCTGCATAATTTGCCTGCCCCGGATTGCCAGTCACCCCGACAACCGACGAAATCGAGATAATCCGGCCTGACCGTGCCTTCATCATACCCCGCATCGCGGCGCGGCATAAGATCATGCTTGCGGTCATATTGACCTCTAAAACATCATCCCAGTCTACATCTTTCATCCGCATCAATAATCCATCACGCGTGATGCCTGCATTATTCACCAGAATCGCAATTGGACTGCCGGCAGCCTTGCTGGCCGCATCAATCAATGCAGCCACCGCGTCACGATCGGCAAGATTGGCGGTTACCACAAAGGCGCGCTCACCAAGTTCAGCCTTCAGGGACTCCAGCTTTTCGGCGCGAGTGCCATGAAGCACAACCGTTGCGCCTTGTGCATGCAATGCCTTGGCAATTTCGGCACCAATGCCGCCACTCGCACCCGTTACAAGAGCTGTTTTGTCCTGAAGATCAAACATGAAAACACCTTTTTGGAAATCACGGCTTGTCCGTGTTTAAAACTTTGTGGTCGTTTAGATTACATCTCGGCCAGGACGCTGTCCAGATCATCTGGCCCGTCCATATTGACAGCCGCATTTGACTCGATGCTGCGTTTGACCAGACCGGACAGAACTTTACCCGTCCCAAGCTCGATAAATTTGGTTGCACCGGCGGCGCTCATTGCCATCAGTGATTCGCGCCAACGAACCCGCGCCGTGACCTGTGTGACAAGATTTGCCCGCAAATGATCGGCGCGCGTCTCGGCAGCGGCTGACACATTGCAATAGACTGGCATAAGCGCATCGGACAAATTGGTATCTGCCAATAATTTTGCCATCACATCGGCGGCAGGGGCCATTAAATCGCAATGAAACGGCGCTGAAACAGGCAGTTTAATTGCCCGCCGCAATCCGGCGGCCTTGGCAATTTCAATTGCCGCATCAACCGCAGCAGCAGCGCCGCTAATGACGATTTGCCCGGGGGCATTGTCATTAGCGATCTGGACAAGGCCTGATGATTTCGCATCAGCAAGAATGGCATTGATCTGGTCTTCATCACCGCCAAGTATTGCCGCCATCGCGCCTTCGCCAACCGGAACCGCCGATTGCATCGAGTCACCACGCTGGCGAAGCAAACGCGCCGCATCGCTTATCGACAGGCTGCCCGTTGCAGCAAGGGCTGCATATTCGCCAAGCGAATGGCCTGCTGTCATACCGCCAAGGCTGTTCAGTGGCGCGCCAAGCTCGGCTTCCAGAACCCGAACCGCCGCCATTGATGTTGCAAATAAGGCTGGTTGGGCATTTCGTGTCATGCGAATGGCATCATCCGGTCCATCCTGCATGATGGCGAATAGGTTTTCGCCAAGCGCGTCATTGATCTCTTCAAAAACCTGTTTGGCTGCTGCATGTGACGCTGCCAAAGCGCCGCCCATACCAACCGCCTGTGATCCCTGCCCGGGAAACAAAAATGCAATCGAACTATTCGTCATGTAATCCACCCGCTCGCTGACCAAAGTCAGCGTGAATATGAAGTTAAACCGACGCTGATGACTTGCGACATATATCAGACCCTATGCCAGATGGCTTTGCAAAGGCAACTATTTGCCGCCCTGCATAATCGGCAAAAGGCCAACGGTGGCTATCTGGCAGGTTTGACAGCCCTATTAATTCTGCCAAACAGGTTGCACTTATGGGGAAAAAGTGTATGATCCGCCTCGGTCTTGGGGCTTTGACGCCTTGAGTCCGAACACATCATTGACTTTATCCTTGCCGGTGAACCGGTTAGTTGGTGCCGCTGGTGGCAGCAACGATAAGCCAGAAGGAGTTATCATGCGCTTGTATGAAAGCGTGCTTATTGCACGTCAGGATATTACTGCAGCCCAGGTGGAAACCATGGCTGATGAATTTGCTGGTATCATTACATCTGCCGGCGGATCAATCAAAAAACGTGAATATTGGGGCCTTCGCGCTCTTGCCTACCGGATCAAAAAGAACCGGAAGGGGCATTATGTCATGTTCAACCTTGAAACTGGACCAGAAGCGCTGGTGGAATATGAGCGTATAATGGGTTTGAATGAAGATGTTCTTCGCTTTTTGAACATCCGGATTGAAGAGGTCGAAGAAGGCCCATCAATTATGATGCAGGTGAAGACCGAGCGGCCAACACGCGGCGGACGTGATGATCGTGACGACCGTGATAGCGGTGAGCGCAATTCAGGCAAAGCTGAAAGCAATGACAGCGCCGCTGACGAAAAAAGTGAGGACTAAGCAATGACTCAGTTGGAAATCAAACGCGAAGCTGTACGCAAGCCATTTAACCGCCGCCGCAAGGCATGCCCGTTTTCTGGCCCGAATGCGCCAAAGATCGATTACAAGGACACAAAGCTTCTTGCACGCTACACATCTGAGCGCGGGAAAATCGTTCCGTCACGCATCTCTGCTGTTTCTGCAAAAAAACAGCGGGAACTTGCCACTGCCATCAAGCGGTCACGCTTTCTGGCTCTGATGCCTTATGTGACAGCATAAGTATCGCCAGAATTCAGGAGACATCAAAATGCAAATCATTCTTCTTGAGCGTATCGAAAAACTGGGTCAGATGGGCGATCTCGTCAATGTGAAAACCGGTTATGCGCGTAATTTCCTTATCCCGCAGGGCAAGGCTCTTCGGGCAACCAAAGCAAACACTGAACGTTTTGAAGCCGAACGCGCCCAGCGTGAAGCCAATAACCTCGAGCTTCGTAAAGATGCCGAGACCGAAGCTGGCAAGATGAAAGACCTCGCTGTCAGCATGGTGCGCGCTGCCTCAGAAATGGGTCAACTGTTTGGGTCAGTCACGTCACGCGACATTGCTGATGCGGTTACCGAAGCTGGTTTCACCATCGACCGCAATCAGGTGATCATGGATCGGTCAATCAAGACCTTGGGTCTTACCGAGGCCCGGGTCCGGCTTCATCCTGAGGTTGTTGTGACGATTATTGTGAACATCGCCCGCTCGCTTGCCGAAGCTGAAACCCAGCTCAAAACAGGCATTGTAGTCACAGGCGAGATCACCGATGACGCGCCAGAGGCGGCTGAAGCTGAAACCGCCGAAGTTGAGGCTGCTGAAGCCGGTAGAGGCGAAGGCGACGATAGCGCAAGCTAGTCAGGCCAGAAATCATCTGTTCAGAACAGATCAAATTAAAACCGGAGCCCTGTCTCCGGTTTTTTTTAACTTATCCCCAACATCCCCACATTTAACACAGGCATTCGCCAATCCAGCCTGCTATAAAGAGCTATGGCTGATGAAAATTCAAATATAAAAACTTTTCCCGGATCTGGCAGCACACCGCCGTCACGCACGATGCCCAATAATTTGCAGGCCGAGCAAAATCTGCTTGGCGCGGTTTTGCTTGATAATAGTGTTCTTGAACGGATTGATGACCGGCTGCTTGCCGACCATTTCTATGATCCGTTTCATGGGCGCATATTCGCGACGATGCAGCGGCTCGTTGAGCGCGGACAATTGGCTAATCCGGTAACATTGAAAAGCTTTTTCACCGATAGCGACGATTTTCAAAGCGATAGCGCCGAATCTTATTTATCGGAATTGGCCGATGGCGTTATCAGCATCACGCAAGCACCCGATTACGCCAAAATCATTCATGAAGCGCATGTCCGTCGCCAGCTTATTCTGATTGGCGATGAAGTGATTCTGGATGCTAGCCATCCCGAAGTCGACGTTCCGGCGCATCAACAGATTGAAACCGCCGAATCAAAATTGTTCCGGCTTGCCGATACTGACAGCACCAGCGTTGGCCTTCGCGGTTTTGATTCGGTTATCAGCGGCAGTATTACGCAAGCCGATCTTGCCCGCAAAAGTGACGGACATCTATCAGGCACAAGCACTGGCCTGACCGATCTCAATAACCTTCTTGGCGGTTTGCATAAATCCGATCTGATCATTCTGGCCGGACGTCCGGGCATGGGTAAAACCGCGCTTGCCACTAATATTGCCTTTCACGCGGCGGTCACAACGCGAACCGGTGAAACCGCGGTTCCGGTTGCTTTTTTCTCGCTTGAAATGGCGGCCGAACAGCTTGGAACGCGTATTCTGTCAGAACGGGCACAGGTTGATTCCGAACAAATCCGGCGTGGCAAGCTGAATAGCGCTGAATTTGATCAGCTCGTTAGCGCCAGCAACGCCATTTCCAGCGCCCCTTTCTTTATTGATGATACGCCATCACTTTCGGTCTCGCAGCTTGCCAGCCGCGCGCGCCGGTTAAAACGAACCTCCGGCCTTGGGCTTATCATCGTCGATTATCTTCAGCTATTGACCCCGCAGCTTGGCGTCAAATCTGAAAATCGCGTTCAGGAAATTTCCAACATCAGCCGTACTCTAAAAGCCATTGCCAAAGATTTGAACGTACCTGTTGTGGCGCTGTCGCAATTGTCGCGTGCTGTCGAAATGCGCGAAGACAAACGGCCAAACCTTGCCGATTTACGCGAATCCGGATCAATCGAGCAGGATGCCGATGTGGTTATGTTTGTGTATCGTGAAGAATATTATCTGAACAAACGCGAACCTGAACGCAAAATGGAAGAATCCGAAGACACCTTTAATTTGCGGCATGACGATTGGCTGCGGAAAATGCAGAATTCAGAAAACAAGGCCGAGGTGATTGTCGCCAAACAGCGTCATGGCCCAACAGGATCGGTTCAGGTGCATTTTGAAAAGCGCTTTACCCATTTTACTGATTTGACCGAAAGCACCCATCTTCCCGAGGGGTTCTAGGCCATTATGACCAAACGCCAATCCGGACATGCTGATAGCACAATCACCGTCAATCTTGACGCAATTGTCGCCAATTGGCGGTTTCTCGACAGCCTATCAGCATCATCAACAAAGACCGCCGCAATGGTAAAGGCAAATGGTTACGGCCTTGACAGCGGCGCTGTTGCAACGGCTTTGGCAGCGGCGGGATGCCCACTTTTCTTTGTGGCAAGCCTTGGTGAAGCCATCCAGTTGAGACGCCATTTCAACAAGATCGGCATAAATGATATGCCCATTATAGTTCTTCATGGCGCACAAATTGGTCAAGAAGATGCGTTGGCGGCAAATCAATTAGTGCCAGTTCTGAATGATCTTGAACAGACAGGCCGCTGGCGACTTTTTGCCAATAAGACCGGCTCGACATTGCCAGCCTTGCTGCATTTCGACACTGGCATGACGCGGCTAGGGCTTGATGGTGATCAGGCCGATTGGTTGATCCAGAATCGCGGCGCGCTTGATGGGCTAGACATTGCCTATGTGATGAGCCATCTGGTATCGGGCGAGCTTGCTGATGATCCAGTAAATACGCGGCAATTGGCCAGTTTCAATGAATTGCGAAGCTGGTTTGCCGGTGTTCCAGCCAGCCTTGCCAATAGTGCTGGTTGTTTGCTGGGCACGGATTACCATTTCCAAATGACCCGGCCGGGAATCGCGCTTTATGGCGTTCACCCGCTTGAAACGCAAATCCCCAATCTTCAACCCGTGTTTGATTGGCAAGCGCGAATCCTGCAAATTCGCAAGGCTGCCGCGGGGGATCGGGTTGGATATGGCGGCACCTTTGAGCTGCAACGGCAATCGCGCATTGCAACCATCGGCGTTGGCTATGCTGATGGTTATCGCCGCCAGCTTGGTGGTAAAGCAACCGTTTCAATTGGCGGCAAAACCGCGCCAGTCATTGGCCGCATTTCGATGGACAGCATCACCGTCGATGTAACCGATCTTGACCAAAACAGCCTTCGTGCTGATCACGCTTCATTAATTCACGATGCCTATCCGATTGAGGCGATGGCCGCCGATCTTGGCACGATTTCCTATGAAATCATGACGACATTGGGGCAACGCGCCGATTGGCATTATCAAGGCGGTTCATTTTAATTCAGGCAAAAGCCCCCTGCGCCCTTACCCAGGTCATTGTGATATAGTTGCTCTGCGCCCCATTTTGCATCAATTTTCAAAAAGCGAACCAATTTTCTATAGCCAAAAAAGGCAAATATCGGCATAACAAAAGCGGTATTTTCTTCAGTTGTCCGGGACGGTTTTCAGACATATGCATGGCTTTGTCCAAAATATAGGTCGCACCGCCCTTAATTTTCTTGCCGCATTCGGCCGGATTACGCTGTTTTCGGTAACAGCGGTTCGCTGGATTTTTACACCGCCCTATTATTGGCAACAGCTGCTTCGCCAAATCATTGATATTGGATATTTTTCGCTTCCTGTTGTTGGGTTGACAACACTGTTTTCGGGCATGGTTTTAGCACTGCAATCCTATACCGGCTTTGCCCGCTTTTCGGCCGAAGACACGGTAGCAACGGTCGTTGTGCTATCGGTCACTCGCGAATTAGGGCCAGTTTTGGCAGGATTGATGGTTGCTGGTCGGATTGGTGCCTCAATGGCAGCCGAAATTGGCACGATGCGGGTCACGGATCAAATTGACGCGCTAGACACGTTATCAACACGGCCAATACAATATCTTGTTGCACCACGTTTGCTGGCCGGAACGATCTGTTTGCCGTTTCTGGTTCTTGTTGGTGATGTGATTGGTGTTTTTGGTGGCTATCTTGTTGGGGTTTATCGTCTTGGCTTTAATCCGTCGATCTATTTGGCGCGAACGCTTGAATATCTTGAAGTATCGGATGTAACACTTGGCTTGGTCAAAGCGGCGGTGTTTGGCTTTTTAATTGCGCTAATGGGCTGTTACCATGGCTATCATTCGGGGCGTGGTGCCCAAGGGGTTGGCCGTGCCACAACAAATGCAGTGGTGTCGGCGTCAATCTTGATCCTGATCGCCAATTACATTGTCACAACCATGTTTTTCGAGGGATAGACATGGCTGTTACCCCCAAAATTGAATTATCCAGCGTTACCAAATCATTTGACGCCAATCATGTTTTAAAGGGCATCAACCTTACCGTTGCGCCGCAGGAATCGCTTGTGATCATTGGCACATCGGGCTGTGGCAAATCGGTTTTGATGAAATGTCTGAACGGGCTGATCACGCCTGATCAGGGAAGCATCAAGATTGATGGGCAGGAAATTTTGGGTCAGGGGCGAGCCGCGCTTGAAGATTTACGGCGGCGTTTTGGCATGACCTTTCAATTTGGCGCGCTGTTTGACTCACTTTCAATCTGGGAAAATGTAACCTTTCGGCTGCGCCATCAACAGGCGTTAGACAAGAGCGACGCCCGCGACATCGCCGCACAAACCATTACCCAGCTTGGCCTTGCCGCATCAGTCATTGATCAATATCCAGCCGAATTATCAGGCGGTATGCAAAAGCGCGTAGCTCTTGCCCGCGCCATTGTCGACAAGCCCGAAATTCTGCTGTTTGACGAGCCAACATCAGGCCTAGACCCGATTACTGGCGGGGTGATTGATCGGCTGATCATTGACGCCCGCGAACGGCTTGGCGCGACAACAGTGACCATCAGCCATGATATGGCATCGGTTCGGCGGATCGCCGACAAGGTGGCGATGGTGCATAATGGCGTGATCATCTGGGCTGGCCCTGCCGAAGCGATGAATGACAGCGGTGTTCCCGAGGTGCATCAATTTGTTCACGGCTTGGCGGAAGGCCCGCTGACAAATGAAAAGCCTGCCGCCTCACCTGCAAAAATGGCGACATCATAATGGCGCGCAATTCACTCTCATTCGTTTGCCAACAATGCGGGGCTGTTTCGCCAAAATGGGCCGGAAAATGCGATGATTGCGGCGCCTGGAACACGCTTGTCGAGGAACGCAAAGAAGCGCCATCCGGCCCAGGAAAACGCGTCACTGGCCGCCGGATTGCTCTCGAAGCCCTTAATCTTGACAACCGCCCAGAACCACCGCCGCGTATGCAATCGGGGATTAGCGAATTTGACCGTGTATCGGGCGGAGGGCTCGTACCGGGGTCGGCAACCTTGATTGGCGGCGATCCGGGCATTGGCAAATCCACATTGCTGTTGCAATTGACCTGCAAGCTGGCGGCCGCGGGTTTGAAAGCGGCCTATATTTCAGGTGAGGAATCGGCTGATCAGGTGCGCATGCGCGCCCAACGCCTCGGGCTGGCCAATGCCAGTATCGAACTAGGTACGGCAACAAATGCCAGCGATATCGCCGCCTCAATGGATGGACCCGAGAAACCTGACATTATGGTTATTGATTCGATTCAAACGATGTTTCTGCCAAGTCTAGATTCAGCGCCCGGTACTGTATCGCAGGTTCGCGCCACCGCGCAGGAATTGATCAGAGCCGCCAAAAACAATCAGGTGGCGCTGTTGATTGTGGGGCATGTGACCAAAGATGGCGCGATTGCTGGCCCGCGCGTTCTTGAACATATGGTTGACGCGGTTCTGTATTTCGAAGGTGATAGGTCACATCATTTCCGCATTTTGCGAAGCGTCAAAAACCGGTTTGGTGCGACTGACGAAATTGGCGTGTTTGAAATGGTTGAGGCCGGTCTTGCCGAAGTGCCAAACCCGTCCGAGCTGTTTCTTGCTGATCGCCGGGATGATGTTACCGGTGCGGTGGTGTTTGCTGGCATTGAAGGCAGCCGTCCAGTTCTTGTCGAGATCGAGGCGCTTGTTGCGCCATCATCACTTGCCAGCCCGCGACGCAATGTTGTTGGCTGGGATTCAAGCCGCCTTGCCATGCTAACCGCCGTTCTTGAGGCGCGATGCGGCGTGCCGTTATCGGGGCGTGATATTTTCCTGAATGTGGCTGGTGGGCTGAAAATCTATGAAACAGCCGCTGATCTGGCGGTTGCGGCGGCGCTTATTTCATCGGTAACAGGTCGCCCCGCGCCGAAACGGACGGTATTTTTTGGCGAAGTCGCCCTATCGGCTGAGTTGCGGCAAGTGGCACAAGCCGAAGCAAGGCTTAAAGAAGCCGCCAAGTTGGGTTTTGAAAATGCGGTCATGCCGCGCCCACGCAAATCAATTGGCAAAACCACCGGCATTTCGATGGCGCAACCAACGACCGTGGCCGAACTGATTGAAATTATGGGTGGTATAAGTTGACGCTCTATCGCATAATCCGACCGCACGGCCGCAGGGTTTTTCCTGAAAAAGGATTTTCATGATCGATTTTGCAACATTGACGTTGGTTGATTACGGCATTTTTCTTGTGTTGATATTGTCAGCGATCCTATCGACATTACGGGGCATGACCCGCGAATTGCTTGGGCTAGCTGGCTGGGTTGTCTCGATCCTTGTTGCCAATCACACCGCGCCCATGATCGAAACTCCAATCATTGATTTTCTGCAAGTCAAAGGGCTTGGCGCGGCGCTGGCATGGGCTTTGCCTTTTGCCGCATCGGTTGTGATCTGGTTCATTCTGGCAAGCCTGCTAGCCCCGGGTCTGAAACGCGTTGGATTTGGCAGCCTTGATCGCTGGCTTGGCGTTTTGTTTGGGTTTATTCGTGGCTTTGGTCTTGTGCTGATTGTGTTTGTTGCTGCGGTCTTTGCCGCCGAAGGTGAAAATAATCTGCCAGATATTGTCACAGACTCGCAAAGCACCCCTGCTTTGAGCCGCAGCGCGCATTATTTCTCTGGTTTTGTCCCCAAAGATTACCGCGATAAATTGATTGATAATCTGACCTATCGCGCCCCTTTGAGCACAAATTCAATATCGCAAGGCTTTGACGCCCCAATCGAAGCTGGCACAGATGCCCTTGATAACGGCATGAAACTATTAAGTGACGAAAAGGCCAATTAGCAAAACAGACATTTCGCACCAGTGCAGACATAACGCGTGACTGCGGACATAGCCTATCATTGCAGATATATCGCATCATTGAAAATCTGGTACGCCTTGACGCGGACCAGCGTTTTGGTTGATAACCCAGCGCATGGCGGCCGTTTGAATGCCATTTTAGCCGTCGTATTTTTAGGACATGGATAATGAGTTTGGTAACGACCCACCCTTTTGACGATGATCATTTGCAAGAAGAATGTGCGGTTTTTGGCATTTTCGGCACCGATGAGGCCAGCATCAACACCGCCCTTGGCTTGCACGCGCTCCAGCATCGGGGACAAGAGGCCGCTGGCATTGTCAGCTTTGACGGGAAAAACTTTTTCGCGCATCGTGGGCTTGGTCATGTTGGCGAGAATTTTGGCGCTGGGTCGTCACATATCGCCAATCTTGTTGGCCATGTCGCGATTGGCCATAACCGCTATTCGACCAGCGGCACTTCAAACGCATTATTGGAAATTCAGCCCTTTTCATCGGAATTAGCCTTTGGCGGCTTTGCCCTTGCCCATAATGGCAACCTGACCAATGCGGCGCGCCTACGGTCATCACTTGTTGAAACCGGAAGCCTGTTTCAATCATCATCAGACACTGAAATCATCGTTCATCTTGTTGCCAGATCACATCAAGACACGGTGACTGACCGGTTGATTGACGCGTTGAAACAGATTGAAGGTGCCTATTCACTGGTATGTGTTGCCAAGGATATGCTGATCGGCGTTCGTGACCCGCTAGGCGTGCGGCCGTTGGTTCTTGGCAAACAGGGTGATGCCTATGTTTTGGCGTCCGAAAGCTGTGCGCTGGATATTGTCGGGGCTGAGATCGTACGCGACCTGGATCCGGGCGAAATGGTGGTTATCACCAAGGCTGGCATCAAATCAATTAAACCATTTCCAGCCAAGCAAAGCCGGTTTTGCGTTTTTGAATATATCTATTTTGCCCGTCCGGACAGCGTTCTTGAAGGGCGCGGCGTCTATCATGCCCGCAAAGCCATTGGCGCAGAGCTTGCCAATGAATCGCGCGCCGATGCTGATTTGGTTGTGCCAGTCCCTGATTCGGGTGTGCCGGCGGCGCTTGGCTATGCCGAAGCAGCAAAAATTCCTTTTGAGCTTGGCATCATTCGCAATCACTATATTGGCCGCACCTTTATCCAGCCGACCCAGCAAGGCCGGAATGACAGTGTGAAAATGAAACATAATGCCAATCCGGCAACGGTTCGTGGTAAGCGCGTTGTTCTTGTTGATGATTCGATTGTTCGCGGCACAACCTCGCGCAAGATTGTTGCGATGATGCGCGCCGCCGGTGCTGCCGAAGTGCATATGCGCATCGCCAGCCCACCAACGACAAACCCCTGTTTTTACGGGGTTGACACGCCTGATAAAGACCAGTTGATTGCCGCCAAGCTGGATACTGACGCCATTGCCAAGGAAATTGGCGCCGACTCACTGGCCTTTATTTCGATTAACGGGCTGTATCGTGCAATGGGTGAGGCTGGTCGTAATCCGGATGAGCCGCAATTCTGCGATGCCTGCTTTACTGGTGATTATCCAATTAAACTGGCATCCGGCCTGTCGGGAAAACGCGTTTCCCACGGCAATAGCCGCTAGCCAACCAGACGAGTACAGCATGACCCCTGATCTTCAAGACAAAGTAATTCTCATCACCGGTGCTAGCCGCGGGATTGGCCGCGCTGTGGCGATTGCCGCAGCAAAGGCAGGTGCTGAAATCATCATGACTGGCCGGACAATGGGCGCCTTGGAAGACGCCGATGATGCCATCAAGGCCGCTGGCGGCAAAGCCACCATTGTTGAACTTGATATGGCCGATTATGCCGCTATGCCGCGTCTTGCCGCAGTGATCCATGGACGCTGGGGTCGTCTTGACGGTCTGTTGGCCAACGCAGCCATGCTTGGCCCTCTTACCCCCTTGTCTCATCTTGATGACAAAATCTGGGACAGCACCATTTCGGTCAATCTGACCGCGCAATGGCATTTGATTCGCGCAATGGAACCATTATTGATTGCCGCGCCAGCTGGACGCGCTGTTCTGGTCTCATCGGGAGTTGCCGAGGGAATTGCTCCATTCTGGGGGCCATATGCCATTTCCAAGGCTGGGCTAGAGGCAATGGGGCGGGTTTGGGCTGGTGAAACCGAGCGAACTAATTTGCGAGTCAACATGATTAACCCAGGCGGCACTGCAACCGGCATGCGGGCATCAGCCTTTCCGGGTGAAAATCCAGAGTCGCTGCCACAGCCGGATGATATTGCACCGGCCTTTTTGACGCTTCTTAGCCCCGATTGCACCGATCATGGCAAGCGGTTTGAAGCCCGCAGCATGTTAGGCCTATAGACGGCTTGCCCGCAGGCGAAACCGATAAGGGTCAAGCCCGCGCCTGATATCACGCGCAAGCGTGACCGGCATTCCCAATATTTCTGCAGCAAGCATATCGCCAAGCAATGGTGCCAAAGTCAGACCGCGCGCACCAAGCGCACCCAAAATGAATAAATCATCATTGATCTTACCGCAAACCGGATTGCGATCGGCCGTGCTGGCACGCCTGCTGACCCGCGCCCCATAGCTGGCAGGGTCAGGCAAGCCGTCACCAAATCCATGCGGCAAAAGCTGTTTATTATGAAGATGCGCACTTGCCAAAATTTCAATATTGCTCTCGCGGTCAAAAGTGGCACCCAGCTCGTGAAAGCCATCTTGTGCCGGGGTCAAATAGCCACCAAAGCTAATGCCTGCCCGCAATCCGGCAAGGGCAGCAGTTTCAGGAACATGGCTAACCTGCCCCGATGTAACATCAATGGCAATGCCCTGAATGGCCAGCATTTGATGTAAAACCGCCAAATCTGCCCCAGCAGCAACAACAAGCTGATCACATGTCAATTGGCGACCATCATCGGCAATAAGGTGATATTTTCCATCGTCACGGCGCATGCCAACGACGGAAAAACCAAAATGTGTTTCAGCGCCTTTGGCAAGATGCTTTGTCAGGCAAATTGGGTCGATCACCCGCCCCCAATGATGCACAACACCGCCAAGTGGAAGATCAATGCCAGCCTCAGATGATGCCGTCTTGGCATCAACAAATTGCATTAGATCATCTGGCCAGAATTGGGTGCGAAACTTTGCCTGACGCACGGCTTCACGATCTGGCCAATCAAGCGAAATTACCCGATCCGCAACAACCGCAAGCGCAGCATCACTGCATCCTGCCGCAAAGGACAGGCAATCAGCCGACATTCGGCTTGCCACATTGTGATCAACGCTCAGGCGTGGGCTTTGCAGGGCCAACCGGTTACCCGATGCACCGCCGGCAAGCCGGTCGCGGGCGTCAATGATATGCGGGGTTATGCCCCGCGCCACGAGCCCCGCCGCCACCGAAGCCCCAGCAATGCCACCGCCAATGATTGCGATATCCCAATTTTGTGCGGCCGGCTGCGGCGTTAAAGTACCCATGCGCTTGCGGCCGATAAGCATATCGCGTTTGCGGCCAAATCCGGGGCGTTTTTCAAGCTCAAATCCAGCCTCGGCCAATCGCTGGCGAACGGCGCTGGCAACGGTAAAAGTGGCAAAGCTGCCCCCTGCCCGTGTTAAACGGCCAATCGCCGTCAATAAATCTTGATTCCATAATTGCGGGTTTTTGGCTGGCGTGAACCCATCTAGAAACCACGCATCAGCTGCAAAATCGGCCTTTGCCACCGCATCATTGGCATCGCCATAAATCAGATGCAAACGTAATCGGCCATGCAGGAAATCACGGCGATGCAATCCGGGCCATTGCGGCGGTAAGGCGGCAATCAGATCATCACTATGGCGTGCCAGATCGGGAAATGCCTGATGGCTTTGCGCCATGACAGCGGCTGGCAAAGGCCGTGATTCGAATGAAATATAGTCAATCTGGTACCCCGCTTGACTTTGTTCGGGTTTACTAGGCTCAAGCAAGGCCATCACCGCCAGAAAATTCAGCCCCGTGCCAAATCCGGTTTCGGCGATGGTGAATTGGGGGGCGGCGGCAATTCTGCCAGCAAGGTCATTCCCATCAAGAAACACATGACGCGCCTCGCCAAGCCCATCATCGGTCGAAAAATATAAATCGTCAAAATCATCAGCACGCAAGACCCCGTCACGATGCAACAAAGGGGCAGATGCTAGCCGGTAATCGGCTGAATGATGCGTCACAGGATCGGTCATGCCGGTAATCTGCACCCGCGGCTCATAAGCCGCAAGCAATTGACCACCTTTTTTGCAAAAAAAAATACCGGCTTTAACCTTTTATTTTGTTTTACCCCCTATTCTTTAATGACCGGATTAAACAGCAAGATGTGGTGTGTGATGCTAACCCATATTGGACTTTTCATATTGCAGCAATTTTTACATATCGGCTGCCTTCATATCGTGATTGCCAATGAGCCCACACACAGCCTGAAGGGTGAATTAGCCGGACCTGAGGTGACGATTCATTTACAGAATTATCGCCTGTTCTGGCGTATTTTGCTCAAGCCTGATCTTGCCATTGGCGAGGCCTATATGGATGGTAGATTGACCATCGCCGATGACGATCTTAAAAAGCTCATGGCACCTTTGACAGCCAATAATGGCCATTGGCAAAAATGTTGGCTGGCAAGGATGGGATGGTATTTCAACTGCAATTGGCCCATGATCACAACGACGCGCCGCTAACCCGGCGTTACATCAGCCAAACCGAAGATCAGTATCGGAAAAAATTGTGTCCCAAAATCAGTTCTGGAAAACCATCGCGCTTGATCAGCTAGACAAAGATCAATGGGAGTCACTATGCGATGGTTGCGGGAAATGCTGTGTTTTGAAACTCGAAGATGTCGATACAGGTAACGTTCACTATACTGATGTTGCGTGTAAATTGCTTGATTGCGAAAATGCGCGATGCACCAATTATGCGGCGCGCAAAACGCATGTTCCCGATTGCGTTTTACTAACCCCTGACAATCTTGGCATTTTAAGCTGGATGCCAAAAAGCTGTGCCTATCGGTTGGTCTATGAGAAAAAAGAGCTCCCAAACTGGCATCCGCTAATCACCGGCGATGCTAATAGCACAATGCTGGCTGGTCATTCAGTGGCCAATCGTGTGGTGCCAGAAAACAGTGTTGACGAAGATGATTTGCCTGACCATATAACAAATTGGTAAACGAAAAACAGGGAAGATTCGATGAGCCGAACAATGTGGATTCTCGTGGCATTGATCGCCGCTTTATCAATCGCGCATATATGGCGCGATTCACAGGGCATGCCTGCCCCAAGCTATACCTTATGCAAGGAATCGCTTGTGACACAGATTTTTACGGGGTCTTGCACATTGCGGTTTAAAGGCGAAACAACAGCCTCTTAATCCACCCCACGGGGGCATAATGTCTTGTCCAATCCTAACAAAGATGTCTATAAACTCTGTTCGTGATTTTAAGGAGATGGCATCATGTATTTTCGCCCCGGATTGCATAAGGAAGCCGGTCTGGCATTCAGCCCGATTAAAGCCATTGTTTCACCGCGGCCGATTGGCTGGATTTCCAGCTGTGGTAAAGATGGCAGTATTAATCTAGCACCGTACAGCTATTTCAATGCGATCTCGGAACTGCCACCAATGGTTATGTTCAGCAGCGCGCCATCGGGCAATGCACAGCATAAAGATTCGCTTCGCAATGTTATCGAAACCGAAGAATTTGTCGTTAATGTTGTTAGCGCCGCGCTTGGTGATGCGATGAATATCACATCGGCAGATTTGGCCTATGGACAAAATGAATTTACCGCCGCTGGCCTTGAGATGGCTGATTGCAACACGGTCAAGGTTCCGCGTGTTGCCGCCGCACCTGCTGCGCTTGAATGTAAATTATGGAAAGTGATTGAATTACCGAAACCTGAGACTGGTGGTGCTGAGAGTGGCGGTGCTGGCGTTATGGTTATTGGCATGATTACCAGCATTCATATTGCCGATGAAACTGTCAAAGACGGCAAGATAGATGTCACAAGCTATCAACCTTTGGCACGTCTTGGCTATATGGATTATGCGCGGATCGATGACGTTTTTGCGATGCCACGCCCTACGGTAAAATAACACCAGAAAAGCTAGGATATTTAGCGCCTAGCGAAGCGTACAGCTTTCAACAATCACCGTGACATAGCCAAGAATATTGGCATTTTCGAATTGTAATTTCAAAATCCAGTCTTCGGTAGGAATGATCGCATTTAAGGGCAAATTGCCAGTGATCGTTTTCTCGCCACCAAGGAAAACATGCCGAACGCTTACCGGCATTGCTGGATCAAACCATGGCGTGTCGCGTTGAGCCTGTTTACCAGCGCTACCTTCAATAAATAAATTCAGCCCACCGCCAAACAGGCTTAGCTTCGATTCTGGACCTGCATAAAGCTGCGTGGCGACCGCCACGTCATTGCGCTCGACTTCACGGCAATTAATCGAATTGCCAAGCGTCTGAATTGACGAAATGATCTGTTCGGAGGTGACGCCAGTGGCAATTTTCTTGGCAATCACGCGCCGTAAAGCGACATTGTCCTTGCCCGTCACCGATTTTGCCATGCCAGCGGCCTTTGTTTCAGCAAGGTCAAGTTGCAGCGATTGCACCTGACCGCTTAATTCAGTGATGCGAACATTATTTTCATAAATCACCAGATCGGCTTCGGCCTGAAGGCTGGATTGTTCGGCTTGGCCCCATACCCAGCCAAACCATATTGCACCACCGAACAAGGCAATGCGCACAAACAGAAATAACCAGCTGCGCATTTCACGACGGCGATAGCGTTCTTGTGTCTCAAAAAAATCCATGTTGGCAGCCCTCGCCAGAATAATGATGCCCTTGCGGCGACTTCGTCGATTCTAGATACAACAATGACGCCAAAACGCCAAGCGATGATCGGGCACCACAACAGGCAACAGTTTTTAATCAGAATTGGCTTGGGTCTTGCCCGCTTGAAACTTTGGTAAAGACTTGTCAAACTGGCCATACAATTTGACGCGGTGATGTTGGCTTTAAATTTGATTGGCACCCCAACCACGCCTCGCCCTTATCATGTCCGGAACATCGCCAGCCACCACTTTATCATTTGGATCATCTTTCATGCAAAAGCCTGCTTCACCCCGCCAACGCAAACCAAAGTCGGGTCAGCGCATATTCAAACCGGCAAAAGATGGAATCGCGGCGCGCGCATGGCAACGGATGCTGAGTGGCCGGCACCTTGATATTTTAAGCCCATCGCCGTTGGATATTGAAATTGAAGATATTGCCCACGGCTTGGCACGGGTTAGCCGCTGGAATGGACAAACCCGCGGCAAACACAGCTTTTCAGTTGCCCAACATTGCGTTCTGGTTGAACGGCTTGTTCGCGCCAATGCACCAAAGCTGGATCAAAAATGGTATCTGGCTGCCTTGCTTCATGACGCGCCCGAATATGTTATTGGCGATATGATCACCCCTTTCAAACATGTTCTTGGCGGTATTTACCGTGATATTGAATCCGGCCTTGATCGGGCGGTGAATATCCGCTTTGGCCTGCCGCCCGGCCTGCCTGAAACGGTGCAGCGTAGTATCAAACGCGCCGACCGCATGGCCGCATGGCTAGAAGCAACCCAGCTTGCCGGTTTTTCCGAAGCCGAAGCCGCAAATATTTTTATCAAACCGGCTGGCACACCTGCCAATATCCGGCTTCGCCCGCAATCACCAGATGATGCGGCGGCCAGTTTCCTGCGGCGGTTTTCCATTCTTGGTGGCTATAAGAAACAGATGAAATAGCCACCACTATTTACGCAAAGCCGAGGCCGCACGTTGTCGCTGTTTCACTTTACGCGATTTGATCATCGCCTTGGCCTTGCCCATCGTCAAACAATCAGGACAAACACAAGCCCCGGCAAGGTCAAAGCCACCGCGCAAATTTGGTAAATCCATGCACCAGCAACGGTCTTTTCCCACTGGCGCGCCGCAATTGAATTTGGTGCCGCAATGTTCACAAACCAGCTTTTCCATCAAAAACTCCAATCAAGATGGACAGATAATTAGCATCCAGCAATTCAACCTCTAACGCAAGATGAACAGACATCGCAAAAACCGCAAAGCCATTTTTACCCGCAAGCATTGGCATCTTTTCTTTAGTTGAAAATCAAGTCACTTTTAAAATGGAAAATGTCTTTTTCTTTACAGTAATATTTGCCAGACTAGGCTTTGGTAAGTCAGCATCTCAGCGCTAGGACAAGCATGCGTTATTCAATATGGTCATTGATCAATCAAGCGTTGACAGGCAACCGGAACTGGACGCCAGTTTGGCGCGAGCCCGAGCCCAAAAGCCATTATGACATTGTCATTGTTGGCGGTGGTGGGCATGGTCTTGCAACGGCCTTTTATCTGGCCAGCCGCTATGGCATGAAAAATATTGCCGTTCTCGAAAAAGGCTGGATTGGATCGGGCAATATTGGCCGCAATACAACCATTGTCCGGTCAAATTACCTTCTTGATGGCAACGAGCCTTTTTACGAACAATCGCTACAGCTTTGGGAAGGACTGGAGCAGGATATCAACTATAATGCGATGATGTCGCAGCGTGGTATTATCAATCTTTACCATTCGGATGCCCAGCGCGACTCCTATGTTCGGCGCGGCAATGCCATGCGGCTTCATGGCGCTGATGCCGAATTATTGAACCAAGATCAATTGCGCAGCCTCTGCCCCTTTCTCGATTATGAAAATGCCCGCTTTCCGATCATGGGCGGTTTATTGCAAAAGCGTGCCGGAACCGCACGACATGATGCGGTGGCATGGGGCTATGCCCGCGCCGCCGATCAACGCGGTGTCGATATCATCCAGAATTGCGATGTGACCGATTTTCTGATCAAGGACGGGGTTTGTACCGGCGTTGAAACAAGCAAAGGAACAATTCGCGCTGGCAAAATTGGCGTTGCGGTTGCCGGATCGACAAGCCGTGTCATGGCAAAGGCTGGCCTGAGACTGCCGATTGAAAGCCATGTTTTACAAGCCTTTGTCACCGAAGGGCTAAAGCCAGTTATTCCAGGCGTGATTACGTTTGGCGCAGGCCATTTCTATATTAGCCAGTCAGATAAGGGCGGCCTGGTTTTTGGCGGTGACATTGATGGCTATAACAGCTATGCCCAGCGCGGCAATTTACCGGTGTTTGAAGATGTATGCGAAGGCGGCATGGCGATTATGCCAATGATTGGCCGTGCCCGCATGCTGCGCAATTGGGGCGGCATTATGGATATGTCGATGGATGGATCACCAATCATCGACAAAACGCCGATTGACCAACTTTATCTAAATGCTGGCTGGTGCTATGGCGGCTTTAAAGCCACCCCTGCATCGGGTCTGTGTTTTGCGCATCTTCTGGCGCGTGATGAACCACATAAAGTTGCCTCCAAACTTCGCCTTGACCGGTTTCGGCGCGGTGCCATGCTTGACGAACGCGGCGCAGGCGCGCAGCCGAACCTTCATTAACCAAGAGCCCAAGGACGAACATCAACAACCATGATTATCAACCATCCCCATCTTGGCCCACGCGATGCCAGCGAATTCACCATTCTTGGTGACGCCAGCCTGATTAACCGGCCTGACTGGCAGGCTCGTGACGCGGATGATGCTTTCTATAATTATCAATATCTAAGAGATAACCCTGCCGGACTTCACCGCGAATTATGGTTTCATGAACAGGGCGACCGGTCATGGCTGGTGGTAACGCGCGATACAGTAACACATGCGGTTATTGCGGTGGCGTTGGCAAGCGACATTGCCAAAGCGGCAAAAGCAAAAACAGCACAAAAAACCGCACCTAAAAAGGTCGCCGCCAAAAAGACTGCTGCTAAAAAGGCTGTTATCAAGAGGAACGCCACATGAGTGCGGCAAGCCTTTCACAAAAAAACCGGATCACCGGCGGGCTTGTTGATCGCAACCAGCCACTTGGCTTTCGTTTTGACGGGCAACATTATACCGGCTTTGCCGGTGATACGTTGGCATCGGCATTACTTGCCAACAATGTGCGGCTTGTCGGGCGCAGTTTCAAATATCACCGGCCACGGGGCATTTTAACCGCTGGATCTGAAGAACCGAGCGCACTGGTGACAATCGGTGATGGCGCTCATCAAGACCCGAATAGCCGCGCAACAACAGCCGAGCTTTTTGACGGGATAAGTGCGAAAAGCCAAACAAAAATGGGGCTTTTGTCGTTTGATCTTATGGCGGTCAATGATTTTTTGTCGCCATTACTTGGTGCTGGCTTTTACTACAAGACTTTTATGTGGCCTGCGGCATTCTGGGAAAAGATTTATGAACCTATCATAAGAAAGGCCGCCGGTCTTGGCAGTCTTTCTGGCCTTGCCGACCCTGATCAATATGATAAGGGCTATCTCCATTGCGATTTATTAGTCATTGGCAGCGGGCCAAGCGGGTTAATGGCGGCGCTTGCGGCGGCCAAATCAGGCTTGCAAATCATTCTTGCTGATGAAGATTTTTGTCTTGGCGGCCGCTTAAATGCCGAACGCCAGGAAATCGACGGTATGGAAAGCGCCTCTTTTGCCGAGTCATCTCTGGCCAAGCTTGCGGCGATGGATAATGTTCGCATCATGTCCAAGACAACAATATTTGGTGCTTTTGACCATGGTTGTTATGGCGCGCTGGAACGTGTGAACGAACATAATGCCAATGGTTCCATTCGCCAAATTTTTTGGCACATCCGCAGCCAAAGATGCATTTTGGCCGCAGGCGCGACCGAACGGCCAATTGCCTTTAGCAATAATGACCGGCCGGGTGTCATGCTTGCCGGTGCGGTGCGAACTTATGTTAATCGGTTTGGCGTTGCCCCGGGCAAACGCGTTGCCATTTTCACCAATAATGATGATGGCTGGGCAACCGCGCAGGATTTGCACGCTGCAGGCGTTGAAGTTACCGCCATTATCGACAGCCGAACCGACATTGCCAAAACCCCGCCAACAGGCGTGCCAACCGTTCTTGGCGGACAAATCGTCAACACCACCGGACGGCTTGGCCTTCGCAGCGTGACATTGAATAACGGAACGCATATTCCGGCCGATTGTCTGGCTGTTTCTGGCGGCTGGTCGCCAACGGTTCATCTAACCTGCCATCAGCGCGGCCATCCGGTTTGGAATGATGCGATTGCCGGATTTGTTCCGGGCGGTAATCTGCCTGATGGCATGATCGTGACCGGCGCGGCAAATGGAGTTATGACCCTTGCCAGCTGTTTGCAAAGCGGCCTCAAGGCAGGCCAGCAGGCGGCGCACGATTTAGGCTTTAAACCCGCGGTGATCAAACCGCCACGCGCCGCTGATGAAAGCTTTGCCATCCAACCGTTCTGGCATGTCAAAGGCAGTGATAAAAAGGCCTTTGTTGATTTCCAGAATGATGTTGGGGTTAAAGATATCAAGCAATCGCACCGCGAAGGCTTTCGGTCGGTTGAACATCTAAAACGCTACACCACACTCGGCATGGCAACCGATCAGGGCAAAATTGCCAATATCCCTGGTTTGGCCATTCTTGCCGATATTTCAGGCAAAACCATCGCCGAAACTGGAACAACAATTTTTCGCCCACCCTATACGCCAGTGCCAATTGCCGCCTTTGCCGGACGCAGCCGTGGCAAAGATTTCCGCCCTACCCGCCTAACACCATCGCATAAATGGGCCAGCGCTAAGGGTGCTGTTTTTGTTGAAACAGGTGCATGGCTTCGCGCTCAATGGTACCCCAAAACAGGCGAAACTGAATGGCGTCAATCGGTTGACCGCGAAGTTTTGGCAACGCGGGCATCGGTTGGCATTTGCGATGTCACCACGCTTGGCAAAATCGATATTCAGGGTCATGATGCGGCAGCGTTTTTAAATTATGTCTATGCCAATGGAT
The DNA here is from genome assembly GCA_028383305.1 of Candidatus Puniceispirillum sp. Lineage (GTDB taxonomy): Bacteria > Pseudomonadota > Alphaproteobacteria > Puniceispirillales > Puniceispirillaceae > UBA3439. The sequence continues at coordinate 15,793 of JAOEVD010000012.1, read as the reverse complement.
TTGCCAAACTGCCGATTGGGAAAACCCGTTATGGCCTGATGCTTCGTGAAGATGGGATGGTGATGGATGACGGCACTACCGCACGGCTTGGCGAGACGCATTATGTCATGACCACAACAACGGCAAATGCGGTTGGCGTGTTCAGACATCTTGAATTCTGCCGCCAATGCCTGTGGCCCGAGCTTGATGTTCAATTGATTTCGATCACCGAACAATATGCCCAATATGCGGTTGCTGGCCCCAATGCTCGCCACCTTTTGGAAAAGCTGATTGATTCGGGTGAAGATATCTCGAACGAAGCCTTTCCCTTTATGGCTTGCGGCGAGATCAGCATTTGCGGCGGTGTAAAAGCGCGGCTTTTCCGCATTTCATTTTCCGGCGAGCTTGCGTTTGAAATCGCCGTTCCATCCCGCTATGGCGATGCAATGATTCGTGCGCTTATGACGGCTGGTGAAGAATTTGGCGTCACCCCCTATGGCACCGAGGCGCTCGGCGTCATGCGGATTGAAAAGGGCCATGTTGCTGGCAATGAATTAAACGGCCAGACAACCGCCCGCCAGATGGGGCTTGGCCGGATGGTCTCACAAAGCAAAGACTCGATTGGCCTTGTGCTAAGCCGCCGCCCTGAATTGGTGCGTGATGATGATTATGAATTGATCGGCCTCAAACCGGTAAATTCCGATCAGCCCTTGATTGCCGGTTCGCATTTTATCGGTATTGGCGCCAGTACGGTTGCGGAAAATGACGAAGGCTGGGTAACATCCATTGCCTATTCGCCGCATTTAAAAAGCGCAATCGGGCTTGGCTATATCCGGCGCGGCAACAGCCGTCATGGCGATATTGTAAGGGCGGTTAATCTGCTTGGCGGTCAGGATATTAAGGTCGAATTATGCAGCCCGCATTTTATTGATCCAGAAGGAACACGGCTTCATGGCTAAATCTGCACCTATGTCGAAAACACCGCCAAGCCTGACCGCGCAAAGCCCGCTTGGTGGCTATGAAATGATCACCGGCGGCACCAGCCTTATTGAGATCACTAGCTTGTCAATGGTGTCGGTTGCGCCACTTGCCGGCAGCCAAACGGCCTTTCAAACGGCAATGGCCAAATTATTCAAGACTGGCAAGAATGGCAGCCCGAAGCCAAAAGCGACAATGGCACTTGACCGGTCTGGCAAACCGCGTTGCATCTTAATGCCAAGCGCGCAGAACCATTGGTTTTTATGTTTTGATGATGATGGCACCAATCCCATTGACGCGGCCAAGGCATTGCTTGGTAAAAGCCTATCAAAACAGATGGCAATGACCGATCAATCGGATTCATGGGTTATTCTGGCATTGTCCGGCTTTTACAGCCGGCAAACATTGGCGCGAATTTGCCCGATTGATTGCAGCGCATCAGCCATGCCGATTGGCACCACCGCACGCGCAAGCATGGAACATCTCGGTGCGATCATCACCCGCCGCCCCGATGAGGGCGATCACCAGCCTTGTTTCTGGCTGTTATCGGCGCGATCTTCGGCTGCCAGCTTTTTGCACGCAATTATCGGATCGCCACCATTTCGCAACTAAACCAGACATCTTGATTTTTTTAAGTAGAAAACCCCGCTTTCCTTTTGCATCATTGGATTAGCTGGGCTATCACCTGTGACAGACCAGTCATGCGGGCGTGATGGAATGGTAGACATAACGGACTTAAAATCCGTGGGCCTTAGGCCGTGGGAGTTCGAGTCTCCCCGCCCGCACCATATATTTTTCAATGGTTTATAACAATATTGCCAATTAAATTGGTATCCAATCCATCTATTCCTTTAAGACACGTCCCTATCACGTCCCAGAATTTCTAAATTCTTTGCGACTGCTTTTTTTTATGGCATCGTGTGCTACTGGTTCAAAATGCAGTTGGTAGATAGTGAAAAAATCACACAAAAAATGGGCGTTTTTGCTGTTAACGTTGGCACTTGTGTCATGTGACGAACCAAAAAAACTTGATCCACTTGAATTGGGCAATTTGGCACTTGTTGATACCAATCAGCTTGAGCAAGCAATCGCGACTTACAAAAATTCACCACGCTCAGACGAAGACAAATACAATTTAGGATATTCTTTGATTGCCTTTTCTTTCACCCCCGCTGGAGGAAAATCTCCCAAAACAAATGAAAGTCACTCAAATGTCAGAGGATTTTTCGGGACAATCCGCAACTTTTCCGAACAAGTTAAGGAAAAGGCACGAGACCAAAAGGATTTTGCCTCAGAAAAACCCCTGAGGGAGAAAGCACGCGAAAAAGGCATCAAATATTGGACTGAGGTTGCTGAAAGCGGGCATCTTCAAGCACAAGTCGGATTGGCTTGGTACTATGGCAAAATTGATGACAAATTTAACGGTTATGTCTGGCGGCAAGTGGCGTTTATCAATGGTGATATGGTCTCAGAAGGGTATGCAAAAGCATATGCCAGAGCTTTATCAGACGACGCGATCACAAAAGCCAGAGAAAAGGCTGAGGCTTTCACAGTTATAAGCGCACGACATTTTAAAGTGACCGATATTACAAAAACAATAACCCCCTTGACTTGGGATGGAACTGGTTTGGTGTGTATTCGTGACAACGTTAAATGGCCAGAGACGAAGAATTTTAGCTATTACGCATCAAGCAAATATTTTGGGTTTTGGAAAACGGGGCAAGACTTTTACCACCTTCGATTTTATCAGGACAATGATACCATTTTAAGCCACTGGAGTTCGAAAGCCACTTTGTCTCAGTTTACACAGACATATAGCGACGGCTCCAACAGGATAAACAGAAAAACTCTGGCGTATTCGTATGAACCAGACGGCTTTGCCAAAAGTGCGATGGAGGAAGATGATCCAGATTACAACGGTTACACTGCAAAATGCAGAAGCACTCAAAACAAAACTGAATTTATTGTCGAAATCCTATCAATCAGACATGAACTCCAAAGCCAATTAAAAACTATAATTAAAGACAACAAAATTTAGCTACTGACAACGTGTTAGTTCTGACATTTTTAGTGACTGATACGGATCACAAATGGAGAAAGTTTAAAATGCGCATTTTAGTCACACTGGCGACGATAATCGCGTCACACACTACAGTTTGGGCAGGAGAACGGATCAAATGCGATTGGAATGAACAAACTGTTGTGATGGTAGGCGGCGAAGCATCTCCTCTTGAAGCCAACGAGGAAAGCTGGACAATATATGAGTTTTTAGACAGTGGCGGTGTATCTGTTATTGATACCGACGGTTCAGAGTCTGATTTGGTTGAAGAAAAAATTTTTCATGAAGCACTCACTTGGAGCAGCGCACAAACGACAGAAATTGGATCAGGCATTGTAAATATTGATGGCGCAAACATCGGCGTAACCGTATCCATAGGCAAGTTGAATGCTGTTGCAGCTATGGCAGGACTCATCGATGGCAGTACATTTTTTAGTGGTGTTGAGGCCACTTGCAGTCCAAGCCAATGAGGCGTCTCATCCTACCAACAGCCATATGTCTCACGCTGTCTAGTCATCCTGTTGCGGCAGAAAATCTGAACCTTGAACTGATTTGCGACGGCATAATTGAGTCGTAAGTTAAGATGCCTGAAGCGACCATTTGGTTACCAGCTAACAGTGACCCGTTCTCGGAGCGAATCTCTATAGTGAACAACACTTTTAATGGGTTAAGTCTTGCCGTGACAGACACTACAATTTATCTCGAGCAGCCTGCCGAAATGGAAAGTGGCGGAGTTTTGGAGAGTTTTTCCATAGATCGCCTGACAGGCCAGCATAAGATAAGCCTCTCAATCACGCTTGAGGATGGAAGAATGGAGAAGGGTGATGTAAAAGCCACCTGCCAAAAGTTAGATCCAACAAAGAAGCTTTTTTAATGGTCAGCCGAGCCACCCTATTCCTAGTCTGCGCTTTTGAGATTGCGCTGATACTATTTGTAGCGGCTTGGTCGGCTTTTGCGGATACCGCCTCAATTAATAATAAGAATATACTGCGCCTGTTCCCGATCTGCGAAATACGATCATCTTTAGGCCAGCGTTGCAAATACGATTTTGCGAATAAATCACCGAAGGATTTCCTCGAGGCCTGTTGCCCAAGCGGACAAAAAATTACTTTTGCTGAAAATTCAGTTGAAGTGCTTTCTGCCGACAATTGGCTATATCGCTTTGATGTCACTCCACTGTTTGGCAATTTTACTGAGGTAATTTTCGAAGATAAGGCGATGAACGGTGGCAGTTACCACACAGTGGCAAAATTCATTGCTCACAATAATGATGGTGGACTTTCCCTGTGGAAATATTGGACGACAAGATATTGAATGACTAAGTGGCTAATTGAAAAAGCTGAAGTTTTGAAAACACCCATTGGCGTTGTTTTCATAGTTTCATTGATTGCAGTAGCGCTATTGATTGGTGCGCCTGCCGCAGCCGTAGTTGGTGTCAAGGCTCTAGCTATAATCTTTGTAATTGTCTTTGCCGCATTCATACGCAAAGCTTATCTCTGGCTATTCAGGAGGTGAGCCAAATGTCATCTTTAAAAAAGTGGGATGTGAGGCTCTTAAACAAGCACCTCACGCGCTACAAAAAACTAGAATCTGGTGAGGTCAAACCCAGTTCTGCCAATGAAAAGCACTTCATCGATGTCTTTGTGAATGGCCACCCCCCGATAACTCAACACGAAATCGCATATTCCCGTTATAAATCCGAGAAACTTACAGAAGAAATTCTGAAATCATCATCTGTGCCTGATGACAAAGACGACAGTGACACCAACGGACAAAAAGAGACAACCATCGACTCACTTGACGAAGTCTTAATTGGCTCTGAGCAAACTTCAGAAAAATTCTCACTCGCCTCAAAACTCCGCAGGCATTATCAAGCCAAGCTTCCATCGAAAGACGATTTATCTGCGAATGCGATGGTTTGGATGAATTTTCTGACAGAAAGTTCTGTGTCCAAATCTTTGGAAAGTTGGTCTGCAGATACTTTCAACACCCTGTCCAATGAATATACCAAAATGATAGACGGATCGTTTGTAGAGGGCCTCAAGTCAGGCGCAGACCATATCAGGCCTGCATTGCATCGTTTAATTGAGGGACATACTTTGCCTGAGGCGTTTAGGCGTGGCCGTGAGGCAATGGAAAACGACACGACCATTCAGGAAGTCTACGGCACATTGGAAGCCCTGTTGAGCGATATGTCGTCCGTAGTTGGCCTTCCGGTTATTGAATTTGGGAAAGAAAAAGCTGAGGCATTTAGGGATGCTTTTGCGGCCATTGGCGTCGATGAGAAACGTTTTGCAGATTTTTTCAGCTATAACACGGTTGAAGTTGTTGGATCTGCGATCCCGGCTCTTGCGCTAATGTTTTCTTGGAATAGTGACGACGCTGAGCGCTTTGCAAGAATCGTAGGAGCATTAGCTATAAGCACCGCCTATGCTGGTAATCCTGTTGGAGCAATTGTTGTGCTGGTGGGGCTGGCAAAATCTTTTCAAAAAAGGCGGCAAGGAAACCTTAGCGTTAAAACGTGGGCCAAATCACTTGGATCGGGCGGTGTAACCTCCACATTAGTCATTATCTCAATGAGTTTAGTTGGACCAAGCTTATGGGTTTTTGGAATTTCAGTGCTTATTGCTGTCAACTTAATGAGAGCAAAGGGCATAGATGTTAGTTGGTCTCGGGTTACTAAATATTTCTTTGGCTTACTCAGAAAGGGCAGCCCAGCCACCGCCAATTAAGATGGAATTCTTATTTGATTGAAAACTGATGAGTGCTTACAAAGAAAAAGATAGAGAGTTCGCTAAAATGTATTTCCATAGCAGGCACAGTTGACCCAAAACCCAAACACCCTCACAACACTATCCAAACTTCTACTTTATGCCGGAATTGGAATTATTTGCATAATCCTAGCTTGGGTATTTGTCGCAGGATCTTGGAGCAGGACACCTGACATCATTCAAACTTGGGGAAATTTTCTTCGGCCAATAGGTGACATACCAATAATTGGTAATTTTGCATTTATGCTCTGGGGGATCTTTTTAGTCCCAGGGTTGCTGTGCAGCCTTGCCGCTCAAAAGCTATCGTCAAACGAACCTGAGAGTTTGTCGTCGGTAGGAAACCCCAATCAACCAATCAAAATCAACCCTGATAACAGAGATACAAATTCAGCCCCAGAGTGTTGGTCGGAACAAGAATTAGAAACAGCAAAAAAAGTTGGCTTAAATGTTGAAAAACTAAAAAGTGCCACTGAAAAAATATCTGACGAGAAATTTTCAAAAGCTAAAATCTTCGCGGACAATCTTTGGAGGCGAGAGCTGGATGGAAAGTATGGTCAAATTCTAAGACATTCGGAAATATTAGACGATGGAGAAAATTTTTATTTCTACTACAAAAGAGACGCTGAGCGTCATTGTCTGATTGGTTGGAATAAGTCTAAAAGAGTTTGGTTCTCTGGAGTTTGCCGTGACGAGCTTGAGGGGTTAAATTTCGCTCCCACAAAGATGTTTGATGAGGCTGCTTTTCCAGAAAAAAGCGGAGATGAAAGTTACAGAAATAAACAACTGTTTATAAATTATATTATTGAGAACACTAATGAGTGAATCTAGCTTTGTGCGCAGGAAATGCACAGCTTCAAAGTAAGTAATCGCAAACTGACGCCCAATCAGGAAATTTGTCAGTTTTGAAGTGAATATGCTCTCCAGAAAATCGATCAGCGCCATTTTTCAACCGGTCATCAATAAGATAATCACCAGTATTCAAATTCTTGTGATGAGACAAAATCAACCGCTTGTAAGCTGGACTCCCTAGATATCTTTTCACCCATATTAATTTATCGCTCCAAGCCGTATGATTTTCCCACGGGGCAGTGGATAATATGTAGGTATCATATTTGGATGATAAATTATGAAAAGCTTCGATAGATCCCTCGAGTGGATCCATCAAAGCAAAGATGCCGGGAACCTCATCATAGCGCCCTTCAAATTCCAACTTTTGGCTTTCACTAATCCGCGCAATACCCGTGGGAAAGTCCACCAAAACGTTGTCCATATCAATATACAGAGTTTTCAAAATTTGTCGTTCTCCCACTCAAGCCGTGCCGTTCGCTCCCAGTCTTCATATATTTCTTGTTGCTGCTTTTGAAACGCCTCATACGCCATTTGTTCGAGATAATCATCCCTTAACACTTGAATATCCGGACAACTCTGTTTCAGTACCTCGTTGTCCCAATATTTGGTTGAGGGTATTTTTTTGTGCAACCCTTCCCCGGAGAGGAAATCAACCAAGTCGAAGATTTTACCTCTGCCAACAGCTCCACTAAGGCCTTTTGATTTATTTTTAGCGCCTGTTAACCAAATTAATTGATGCGTTTCTGCAACACGCTCGAACAATGGAAGAAAATCTGTATCGTTTGTAATGAAAACAAAAACGTCATCATTTTTTGCTTTAGCCAAATCATCCATACACTTCATTACCAGTTTTGTATCAACAGCTTTTTCTTGAAACTCAATAAAAAAATGCTGCTTTGGCTTGATATTAAATCGCGTTTGTCCCTCGCTGACCTCAGCGACTAAACTTTTCCAATTTGCGTCAAATTCATCAAGGGCTTCTCTAAACCAAGAAAATTTTTGCTGATTCAAAAACTCATTTGTTTTTGGCCGTGCGCCAGTGTCTCTGGATTCAAAGTCTTCTACAAATCGCTCAATTCTGGATCTAGCATTTGGATCTGCTTCATCACGCCAATATTTCTTGAGTGTTTTAATAAGGAATTGGAAATCAACACCACCACCAACAAAAAAGTTAAAATATGGCGACATTTCAAGAAATTCAGGGGAGTTTTTGTCCCAACCAAACTTTTGGGAGCGTTCAGATTCAAAGAGCTCAGTTGGGTTATTAAGTCTCTGAGTTGGCTTGATTGACAGAAACAAATCCCATTCGTCAACTAAATTTGTTCCATAAACAGTCTGGAATTCGTGACACATTTCACGCTTTATTTTCGTCAGGAATTGGCTGTGAATCTTGAAAATTAATTCTGAATAAACTGATTTATTGGGATCTAGTGATGGACATTTCCCTAGTCCGTTAAATTGATAAACTTCCTGATGTCCCTTGTTCGCAGAAAAAATCATGCTATCTAAAAACAACTTAAGATGATTTCCATCAATGTAATAGTTAACGTTGAGGCTGTGTTTTTTGAGTTGTTTTATCGCATTCTCCAACACCAACCAATTGTGCCTAAAATTTTCCATCCAGTTTCCTAAAGCTAATTTTTATAATGGGCGCAACAGATCGATGACATTAACAGCAACGACACCATGTAAAAGTAATGACACCAACATAAAAAACAAAGAACATTATCTGTTTCATTTACAAAACGCTGTCAAATGAGGGAAATACTATAAAGTTGAAATTTCACTCATCGCCAACCTCAATATGAGACGGTGAACCATCGTCAGCGGCACTAATCCGCGCCTCTAGGTACTCTTGCTCATATTCTTGGCTCTCTTCATCCAAATGACTGAAGGCTTCTACCTCATTTGAATTAAAGGCCTCGTCACGTTCCAATGCTGCTTCGATATAATTCTCAACATCATCAGGGTCATCACCACCCATAATGGCTGTAACGCCGTCTACAACAGTTATTAACTGCCGCATTTCAGCCTCAGATGCATTCAACGTTTGGCCCAAAGCAAAAACAGCGCTATCAAACTTTGAAGAACCGTCGAGCGACACTACAAAGTCACCCCAAGGCAAGTTTGAAACGTCATCGCCCTCATCTGCTGCTAGAGCCGTAGAGAGCATATCAGCGTATCGATTTACCGCATCAGCGCTAACCATTGCCCCTTTCTCACGCAGCGCAAACTCAATCAAAGCGTTTAGTGGCTGTCTAGCTGATGCAATCTCACGCAACATTATCGATCTCCTCGGGGGTTGCCTCACGCCATTCAATTGGCTCGTCTGGGAGTTCCTCTTCAGCTGGCTCTGGGTTTTGCCAAAGGTTCTTTGCATAAATTAGGTCACTGTAAGCGATCGTCGGATCAGCACCGTCTTTTGCCAGCTCCGCCTTTGGCCAATGCGTGAAGTGGAGGCTTGGAGCCAGACCCAGATGAAGAGCTGACAGGTTAATAAAATGGTTGTAAGCCCAGAGGGTGATTTTCCGATGTTTGAAGACAAACAGTGGCCAGTCTTTGGCTGTTTCAGACAGGTTTCGGCACTCCTCCAATATTGTAAGTATCTGGCCATACTCCCGGCCAGCCTTCTTAATGGAGGCCTCAAACTTTTTTGCCTGCGCGATGAGGCCATCAGTGAGTTCACAGATCCTTTCACGCGATGCAACTGCATCAGCCTCGTTAGCAGCTTCGCCGGCTTCAGCCAATTTTTGTTGGGCTAAATTTAATGCTGATCTGGTTACGGAGATCTCAGCCTTCATATCGGCCAAACATCGTGCTTGTTTTGAGATTGCAGCGCCGCTGAGGCCGTCTTCGGCTGCTGCTTGGGATTTCTCATTGTAACGCCTCAACAAAGCCTCCAGCGAATCCTGAAGTCGGTAAACGGTGGTCTCTGTTTCTTTGACATTGTTCATTTTCGGGTCCTTTCATTTTTCTCGAAAATTTTGATTGGCTTCCCCATATAGAGATGCGTACCCCCGGGGGCGTAAGGGTGCTTTTCTGTGGCGCTGGCGGCAGCAGATTTGGGCGCTGATTCTACCCTCATAAAAGGGACTCAACTGGGACTCAAATGGAGCTGTGCCGCTGTAACTAATGCACAGCATAGGCCTACCTACAGATTGGTTATCTGTGTTAGGTGTCACACCACCAGCCCGCTGCTCATGACTGACTGGCGGTGTGACTTCGCGCTGGCTGGTTCGTAGGCAGCGCGTGTTTGGGAGTATGTGTGTGAAGCCCCCAGACCCCCACATTCTTGATGCTGTTACCATCGGTTTGTTCTCGCACCGGGTGGTAGCTCTATTTCTCGCGGATCCGGCAAAGGTGCGTGCGGCTCATAAAGAATCTGATAACGATTGCCGCGCATGAATGCCTTGGGGTGTTTCTTGCCTATCGGCATCAGGTATCTCAGCAAACCAAGGTCATATAACTCTCTAATAGCGCGTGAAACGTTCGCTTGATCGATGCCTGTCATCTCCGACAGCGTGGACTGGTTGGGGTAACAAACGCCTCTTGGTGAGCAGTGCGCACAAAGGGCCGCCAATACTCGCCAAGTCCTGCCGCGCGTAATCATTCCCACGGCGCGGATCGGAATAATTGAATAGCGACGCGCGTCAGTCATGATTGCGCTCCACTAAACAAAAACTACACATCCTTGTGGATCCGAATATCCGCCCGATCTCTAAAGAGATCGGATCGGACGGATATACGGAAGCATCCAATCGGATATCCGATCGTATTTCGGATATCTGTATGTAACTATCTGTTTTCATGAACTAACCAAACAAGATTACGATCGGATGCGACGAGACCTTTAGTTATCAATGCATTTCTGTGATCTCCGCGTCGATTAGCCTTTTCGTCAGGCACTTTGACCCTGTGTGCCTCAGCCCAATCTCCGGACGGATGCTTCTGACGTTCCGTATCGATGGTTAGTGATCGAAGCGCCTCAAGTGCCAAGCTCTGCTGAGGTGTAAGTGACACTGACTTCTTTTTGTCTGCCGCGACGGCAGCATCAACTTTTCTCAAAATAACGGAAGTGTCGCGAAGCATCGCAACCGGAACCATTTCAAAAAACTGGTCTTCTGCTAATTCGGCATCTTTTTGTTTCTCACAACTTAGTTTTACAAACCTGCTATCACGTTCCTTGGTTACCAGCAGGGATGTATCTACACCGCCTAAAAAGGCGCTAGACCCTCTCATTCCTCTAGTGGTGTCTTTGCCACTGTGATGAACCCCTATAAGCGCACAACCGTGAGACTGCCTAACCCGATCAGCTACGGCGATCCAAACTCCAGCATCTGTTGCGCTATTCTCATCACCGCCTGAAAGTGACCGCGCTACTGTGTCAATCACTACACAGGCCCATTCACCATCGGCTGCTTCGATCGAGCGGATTAGTTTGTCCACTTCTGAAGGCTCTCGAAAATTCACCGCTATTGGAAGCACGCAAAAATTACCCGTATCACGGATTTTGTGGTGCGCCTCCCAAGCCTTCAAACGCTTTCCAAGACCGGCTACACCCTCACCAGCGACGAAGAGAACTTTGCCCTGCTTTACTGGGACGCCCTGCCAACGCACTCCGTTTGCGATAGAGAGTGCCATATCCAGAGCCAAAAATGATTTACCTGTGGCCGGGGCGCCATAAATCAGCGATAGGCCTTGGGCAGTAATAAAGCCCTCTTCTTCCCAACCAACGAGCCACTCTATTGGTGGCATATTGCGCAGATCTGAAGCACCCAAAAAATGAAAACACTCATCCCCGGAAACAGGGGTGGAGTAAACTGAGTCATCTATGAGCAGTTGTGGTAAATCATGCAGTTCCTCAACACGATGATTATCGGCCAGAAAATCACTCACATCGCCCTTTTCGGGGAAAACCGATGGATCTTTTGCCTCAACCGACGCAGCGACCCCTGTTAATGCCTTGAGAAGCCGCTGGGCGCGTATCAACCCGGGTTCGTCATTGTCGGGCAGGATGATGACCTCGCGGCCTCTGAGGGACTCTGTGAGGCTATCGTCCCATTTGGCGGCTCCACCGCTGTTGGTGGTCGCAAGAACGCCCTCTGCCATAAGAGCATCAGCATCTTTCTCGCCCTCAACCAAGTAAATAGGCTCGGCAGTTCTGTTCAATAGTTCGGGGAGGTTATAGAGGACAGGCTGGACGTCTTTTATGTTTGGAATCCAGCCACCCTTGCCGTCCGGGCGGCGCTGACGAAATGTCTTTGGGTTTTCATAACGCTCTACTTGGTAAACAAGCGATCCGGTCGCATCACGATAGTCGTAGCGCCTAACAAGTGTTTGGCGCTTGGTCGAGCAAACCTTGGCTTGCTCGTTTTTGGCAATGCCAAATTTGCTCTCCAATATATCTGCAAGATTGCCGCTGATGGTTGCTGGCTCGTTTGCCTTTACCAAGGCCACGAGGCCGCCGGTTTCACCGCTCTCAAAATCCGTCCACACACCCTTTTGTAGGCAAACAGATTTACTGCCGTTGTTTCCCCAGCGTAATTCCGTACCATTGGATAGGCGCGGGTTCGGCTTACCCCAGTAATGAGTAGCGACTTCTTCGATGTGAGCAGCGTAATCGGTCATTTTAGCCGACCGTCAAAACGCGATTTTTCTCAAGATAGGCGATCAAATCCGCTTTCTTGTAGCGGACCAGCCTATTTCGAATTTTGATGAATGGTGGCCCAACCCGCTGAACTCTCTGGTTCTGAAGCGTGTATTTGGAAACACCTAAAAACTCAGCCGCCTGAATTGGTGTAAAGTAGATATCCTGCATTGGCGCAAACCCTGTATCAGTGTCTTAACGCCTTTTATTATACCTAAAGATTAGTAGTCTGACACTAGCCAAAACATTGTTATTACTAGTTATTTATCACTAGTATCAAATCAGGCTTGGGTTTTTCTAGGTAAAAATTTGCTCTTCCCACTTGAGCAGCCAATGCCGCTTTTGTTCCAGCAAATCTGCTAGGTTGTAAACCCTCTCAAGCCCCTTATTCTTGTGGCCCAGAATCGCTTCAGAAACAAAAAGCGGGCAGCCAAGGTTTGTCAGGCTGGATTTAATAGAGCGCCTAAAATCATGAAACGTCCAACCCGTCTCACCGCAGTGTTTGCCAATTACACCTGATGCAGCCTGCAAGCGCAATTTCAATTTATTGTCAGTGTAGATTGGAGAAAACCCACCATTAGAACTGAAAACATAAGGCCCATTGTTTTTGTTGATCTCAGATATGATTTCAAAAGCGCGTTCGGTAAGTGGAACCTTGTCCTCAAGGTCTCCTGACTTGGGGTTGGGTATCGTCCACACCTTACTCTGGAAATCAAGGTGCGTTGACCGCATCTCACGAGCCTCAACAGTCCTTTTGCCCGTAATTATCAACAAACGAACACAGGCTGCGCTGTATGGGTTAGGCAGAAGATCGCAAGCGTCCCATATCCGTCGCATTTCCTCTGGCAACAGGTAGCCGGATCTCTCCTTTATGATCGGCTTCTCAACTCTTCTGGCAGGATTTATAAACCGATCATTGTAGTGACTAGAAAATCCCGGGCGATTGCTTAGCCAGTTGTAGAGCCGAGACAAATACGCGATTAAGCGTTTGGCGATGGATGGGCGCTTAATCCGATGCGGATCAATAAACGCAATAACATCATCTCTGGTGATTTCGAAAAAGGGCCTATTTCCAAATTTGGGTAATATGTATTTTTCAAATTCGTGGATGTAATCCTGCTGATACCTTGGACTTTTTAAGGGCAATTCTAACTTGCAGAACAAGTTGTACCCAGCCCTAAGGGTTAGATGCTCGTCGGGGATCTGTGTCCTTGCCAGTCGCCTTTTGGTTATCGGATCCTCGCCCGCACGCAATTTAAGCTCAATAGATGCCGCTTCCTGTTTTGCGTGTGCTAAATCTACAGAGCTAAATTGCCCGATAACCGTCTCCCTGCCCGCGTGCCTAAACACCCACGAAGCCTCACCCGAAGGATATACCTTTAATTTGAGCTTATTGTTCTTTTCACCCCATTTCCCAGCTTTACCGGATTGCACTAGGTCAAAGGCGACCCTTTGGGTCAACTTTTCTATTTCAGGCATTTACTTCAAGTCCCTCTAAAGAGAATTCACGTCCCTCTCAAGTCCCTATATTTAAGACAAACAAGAGTAGGTTGAAGTAATATTGTCTTCCTAAAATATAATGTTTTCAATGATAAAATGATTTGACGGTAGCTAGATAATGCATAAAAAAACGGACTTAAAATCCGTGGGCCCTAGGCCGTGGGAGTTCGAGTCTCCCCGCCCGCACCATCTTTAGTGTTCCAATTGAACTACTCAATTGATTTGCAAGTATTTTATTTGCAGCAGTCAATGTGGGTAGACAATATGGTAGACAAATCTTGTGCCTCATATCTCTATCAAAAACGTAGTGTTTACTATTTTAGTAAGCAGGTTCCATGCGATGTCAGACAGCATTATAAGCGTGACAGGATAGTTATTTGCCTCAAAACCAAGTCAGTTAGTCGTGCAAAGAGGATGTGTGATTCCATCCTGCAACGGCTGCATGATTATTGGTTGTCGTTAAGATTGAGTGCAATGCCGCTTCCCGCAGCACATTTGGTGCATGATAGTAACGGTCATGGTCAGTTATCGTCTGGCTTAACCCTATCAGAAGCAAGAGATGCCTATATCAAGCTGAAGGGCGTTGGTAAGGATAAAACCTTCATCCGTGGTGCATCACGGAACGTGGATGCTGTTATCAAGCATCTGGGTGACAGACCCCATAGATGGCTATTCATCTTCTGATGCAGCTGCCCTTCGTGATGCCATGCTGGATAGAGGATTATCTATCGCATCAGTTAAACGCAATTTCTCAACTATCAGGTCAATCATCAACCTAACCATCAGTGAGCAAGGGCTTGATTGCGGCAATGCCTTTGCTCGTACCTTCATGCCCGAAGAGGACAGGCAGAGAAGGCTTCCCATTCCAACAGAATGTATCAGGTCCATTCAGTCTGAGTGTCGTCACATGGACAATGATATGCGCTGGCTTGTAGCCTTACTAAGTGACACTGGCATGAGGCTTGGAGAAGCTGTTGGGCTATCAGTAAAAGATGTTCATCTGAATGATGAAACACCCCATATCAATATCACTCCACATCCGTGGAGACGGCTTAAGACCAAAGGTAGCGAAGATATGTTCCATTGGTTGGAGAAGCCCTGTGGGCGGCTTCTAGGGGGATTGAGGCTGCATCTGGGAGCAATTTCTTATTCCCCAGATATAATCATGGCTCAAGTAGCAATGCCAACTCTGCTTCAGCAGCCATAAACAAGTGGCTAAAGCCAAGAGTGCCAGAGGGCTGTGTAATACATTCATTGAGGCACTCAATGCGGGACAGGCTTCGTGCTGTTGAATGTCCATCAGACATCATTGATGCGATTGGTGGCTGGACAACGACTGGAGTAGGTCAGAGATATGGTCTTGGACAGCCGTTGAATGTCAAAGCTAAATGGATGGATAAGCTAATTCCACTCTAATGGGTACATCGCCTCATTGCGTCTAAGGAAAGGCAGTGTGAAAGGCGAATTATAGGTGGCTTTGATTGGCGGGCCCTTGATGACCATGCCGTCTTTATCCAATGCAGCCTCTAATTCCGTGTAATGCTCTTCAAAGTTACCGTCAGATGCAAAACCTGAGTACGAAATGACAGCGAAATATTCCGCTGGCAGGTTAATAATTCTAACTCTTTCATCATCAGGTTCTGGTGCATTTTGTTTTGTGTACTGCTTGGGCAAAAAGAACCTCATACTCATTTTACCATCAGTCGTGGATTGAGTGACTGGCACAGTCATATCAATTTCTTTGGATTGAGTGACTGGAATAGTCATCTCAACTTCTTTGGAGCCTTTATTTGCTCCTGATATATAATCAAATAACAGCCTGAATCCGTTGTCTTCTTCACCATAGCGAACTTCAGCAACAGTCCGCTTGTTGTATTGACGAACCTCATAAACATCAGTCTTTTTGACGATAGAGTATTCTGGTTCTTCGTATGACATGGCTGGAACTGATGCTGTTAAATATGCAAGAAGTGCTATTAAGAACACACTAAAACGCAATATAGGCTTATG
>JAOEVD010000011.1 GCA_028383305.1 Candidatus Puniceispirillum sp. | reverse complement strand
TAAACTGCATTAGCAAAGTTAATATAATAGCTACCCATGTGTGAGCCAGTGCCACCTATACGGATATATAATTATGTGCTGTTACACAGGTTAGGTCTGATAGCTGTTAACCATTTTAATTGTCTTTGGTGACAATAGGATTGCGAATACAGGTGCCTGCTGGGTATTGCCCATGTTCATCACCAAACACACCATCAAGCACAAATATCTCTTCACCGCCTGCATGTTCATGTGGTGAAAAGCTGCTATTGGGGGCGTAGCGCACCAAAGAGGTGGCGCGGGCAATTTCATTGCCAACGCGGTCAAGCTTCATGCGCTCAACAACGGGCATTGGTGACGATTCCCAAACATATTCATTGGGTTTGATCACAACACGCTGGGTAAAATCAGCGTTTAATTCAATGGATGTGTCGATCATTGATATTGTCCTGCCCACCCTAACGGTACTTCAAAAAACCCTTTGACGATCACCAGGATGGCTAAATATTGATAAGAAAAAATCATTCGGCAGACGCGCAATCGACCCCTTCCCCAAGCACCAGCCATATCCGACCCCAGATCATGCAGCATGATAGTAGGGCTTCGGAATCCGTCAGTAGGCGATGCTGCGATCATCCTTAAAGACCGCCAATTACAGCTTGGCTTTGGAGCGGGCGGCTTGATTTCCATGGAAAAGAATTGTCCGCAGGCGGCGCTACTTCCTCAGAACGTTGCAAACTAACTTGTGTCCGTTAGGGGCATCAATAATGATCGCTGGCACATCAGGATTGGCCGGACGACAAGGTATTTGAACCCATCTGTATCCTTCTGCCAACTGCCGATTCACCGCTTCATTATAAGCAGCATTGCACCCGCCAAGAAACACAAGCGTGACTGCTAAAAATATCCTATTCATTTGATAACCCTTGATTGACCGCCATCTTTAAAGGCGGGGTCTTTGTTCCTATTTTGTGGGGATTGTAACAAGCCTGGTGCCGTTCAATAGACTTCAGACATCTTATATTTGATAACAGATTATCGCCTGAGTGAGGCAAATCTATGGCGCGGGATTAGGCTTGAACAACATTATCGGCGAATGGTTAAAAATCAATTGTAATTGACTGCTGATTTCCGCCACATCAAAAGAGCCTCATCCCAGCTTGGCATTTTATCGGCTTCATAACCGATTATTGAGCCTGCGGCGATCTTGGGAAAAATCTTCATTGCTTTCCGGTGGATCGGTGACAAGACAAATTTTCGCATATCCTTTTTAGTTTTCCATATAGTCAATGTGTGATGAAACCCATCAACCGTTTTACCTCACAGAAAAGAACGCCCGGATCGCAACCTTGAAAAAAGTCCGAATTACAATCATGGGTGGCTAACCCTCCACCCGCAATGGCGGCGCTGTCAATGCGAGAAGATAGATAAACCTATTTCTTGCCGCGCTTATTTATGGGCCGCGCTTTTTATACGTGATGAAAATTTATGGAGCGTGACAATAATCATCCGGCATCGGCAAGCGGCGCAACCGCATTGAAGGTCAGCCGATCAGCCGCCTGATCCAGCCCAACCGCAATCACATCGTCATCTTGAAACCGGCCATCAAGCAAGGCTTCGGCAAGCGGGTTCTGCACCTTATTCTGGATTACTCGTTGTAATGGTCGTGCACCAAATTGCGGGTCATAACCTTGTGCCGCCAGCCAGTTTTGCGCCGCCTCATTAAGGCTAAGGCTTATACCACGTTCGGCAAGCCGTGATTGCAACCTCGCCATCTGGATGGTGACAATCGCCCCCATATCATTTCGTGACAACCGCCGGAAAAGCAAGATTTCATCGAGCCGGTTTAAAAATTCAGGCCGGAACATCTGATGCATTTCGGTCATGATTTCATCGCGGGCAGCCTCGGCAGGCGCGTCATCATCAAGCGCCAAAAGATGATCTGCACCAATATTTGAGGTCAGTAAAATCATCGTATTGCGGAAATCAACATGCCGCCCCTTGCCATCGGTCAACCGGCCTTCATCAAGCACCTGAAGCAGGATATTGAATAAATCGGGATGCGCCTTTTCAATTTCGTCAAACAGCACAATTTGATAAGGCCGGCGACGTACTGCTTCGGTTAACGCGCCGCCTTCTTCATAACCAACATAACCAGGAGGCGCACCAATCAGCCGTGCAACTGCGTGTTTTTCCATATATTCGGACATATCAATGCGCAATATGGCCGAATCATCATCAAATAGAAATTCGGCAAGCGCCTTAGCAAGCTCGGTTTTGCCAACACCAGTTGGCCCAAGCATCAAAAAACTTCCCATTGGCTGGTTAGGATCAGCAAGGCCAGCACGCGCACGTCTTGTCGCATTGGCAACGGCCTTGACCGCATCAGCCTGCCCAATGATCCGTTTGCCAATGTAATCTTCCATTGCCAATAATTTGTCGCGCTCGCCTTCCAGCATCTTATCAACCGGAATACCTGTCCAATTGCTGATCACGCTGGCGATATGCTGGCTAGTCACTTCTTCATTCAACAATTCAGACTCAGCAACAGCGGCCTTGGCGGCGGCAAGATCCTGCGCCAAAGCTGGTAATTTGCCATAGGTCAGTTCGGCTGCCGCTTCAAGATTACCGTCACGCTGCGCCACATCAAGCGCGTGGCGCGCATCTTCAATCGCCTGTTGCAGGCTAACAACTTCAGCCGTTTTGGCCTTGATCGCATTCCATGCCGCACCAAGCGTTTGGGATTTTTTTTCAAGATTGGCAAGCTCGGCCGCGATCGCATCAAGCCGTTTTTCATCGGGTTTATGCGACTCTTTTTGCAATGCCGCCTGTTCAATTTTCAACTGCATGATCTGGCGGTCGGTACGGTCAAGATCGGCAGGTTTGCTATCGGCCTCGATCCGCAAATGGCTTGCTGCCTCATCCATCACATCAATGGCTTTATCAGGTAAAAACCGCTCATTGATATAGCGCTGCGACAGGCGCGCCGCAGCAATAAGCGCATCATCCGTGATCCGCACACCATGATGAAGTTCGTATTTTTCTTTAAGGCCGCGAAGCACGAAAATTGTGTCTTCAACCGAAGGTTCGTCAACAAATACCGGCTGAAATCGGCGGGTTAGCGCCGCGTCTTTTTCAACATATTGCCGGTATTCATCAAGGGTTGTGGCACCAATACAGCGCAATTCACCCCGCGCCAAAGCGGGTTTCAGCAGATTTGACGCATCCATCGCGCCATCGGTTTTACCAGCGCCAACAAGCTGGTGCATTTCATCAATGAAAAGGATAATCTGACCATCGCGATCCTGCACCTCTTTCAATACAAATTTCAGCCGCTCTTCAAATTCGCCACGATATTTTGCCCCAGCAACAAGCGCCCCCATATCAAGCGAAAGCAAGGTTTTATTGGCAAGCGCCTCTGGCACATCAGAATTGATAATACGTTGCGCCAGCCCTTCGGCAATTGCCGTCTTGCCAACCCCGGGCTGGCCAATCAAAACTGGATTGTTCTTCGTCCGGCGTGCCAGAATCTGGATTGTCCGGCGCACTTCGGCATCCCGCCCAATAACCGGATCGAGTTTGCCATTACGCGCCGCTTCAGTCAGGTCGCTTGTATAGCGTGACAAGGCATCATAACTATCTTCGGCAGCGTCACTATCGGCGGTGCGGCCTTTGCGCATCTCGTCAATCGCTGCGCCAAGCGGGGCGGGTTCAACGCCTGCCTTTTTCAGAATTTTACCAACTGACCCTGTTGATTTCGTCATTGCAAGAAGCAAAAGATCAACCGCAATAAACTGGTCATGGCGGGCCTTGGCCTCGGCCTCAACAGCGGCAAAAATCCGTGCCAGATCAGCATCAAGCTGCAACTGGCCTGCGCCGCTTCCGGTGACTTGCGGGAATTTATCAAGACCGGCCTTCAGCAGTGCTGACAATGAGACGCTGTCAGCGCCCGTCTTTGCCAGCAGCATTTTAACCGTCATGTTATCGTCTTTTAGCAATGCTGCCAAAACATGTTCGGCGGTCAATTTCTGATGATTTGCTGCCAATGCTGCCGATTGTGCGGCACCAATGGCATTGCGTACCAAGGCTGTAAATTTATCACTTTGCATCACATTACTCCCCCATCTGGTCATCTACCAAATCACATAAATCACCCTGATCCTGCATCCCAGACCTTTTCGGGATAACCGTTTTTGGGCTATTGCGGCAAAAACAGCTTTCATGGTGATCAAACGCTATCATTGCGTAGCCAGTAACACACCGGAAAACCGGCTCATTTTTCGCTATTTATCAGGGTCTTTGGTATGAAAATCATGTGGGCATGGCGAGATGCCATTTCAAGTTTTTTGATAAAAATAATTGCCTGTTATTCGCCGGTTTGATCTTGCCGCTTGTCAGCGTCATACCATCATGCTGAACTGCGGCATGACAACCAACCCATCACCTCTGCCACCGATCGCACCCACCGGCTTTATTGGCAATCGCGAATTTATTGTGACCGAATGGCGGTTTTTGCTGTTCGGGCTGTTAATGGCGTTTTGGTCATCGCTTGGCCAGACTTTTTTCATTTCGCTTTTTTCAGGGCAAATTCGTGCCGCGCTTGATCTTAGCCATGGTGACTTTGGCACCTATTACGCGCTTGCCACAACCGCCAGCGCCATCAGCCTGATCTGGCTTGGCAAGCTTGCCGACATGATGCGGCTGGAGAAGCTTGCCATCTTCATTCTTGGCAGCCTATGTGTGGCGGCCGTTCTATTTAGTCAAATTTCATCATTATGGATGCTTGTTGGCGGGCTATATTTGCTGCGCATGTTTGGGCAAGGCATGATGACACATGTCTACACAACCGCCATGGCACGGCGCTATGTTGTGACGCGTGGCCGCGCCATTTCAATTGCCCAGCTTGGCCACACGCTCAGCGAGTCAATTGGACCGGCAAGCATTGTTGCGCTTCAGGCCATTTTTGACTGGCGAAGCCTATGGATTAGCCTGCCATTGATTGCCTTTATAACACTGGCACCTTTTCTACGGCTTTTGACGCAGCGCACCCGATTACAAGATGGCGAAGGGCTTGATGGCCTTGGTGCAAACCAGCCAATGCCCGATCATGCCTATGGCGGTCAAAAACAATGGCGGCGCAATGAAGTTCTGCGCGACCCTGCCTTCTGGCTTGGGTTTATCTGGCTTGCCGCAGTGCCATCATTTGTTTTGACCGGCCTGTTATTTCATCAAATCTATTTGGCCGAAGCCAAGGGCGTTGCCCTGTCAACATGGACAGCAAGCTATGTTCTTTATGCCGTTTTTGCGGTGATTGGTAGCCTGACCATCGGCCAGCTGATTGACCGATTTTCGGCGCGCCGCGTCGCCGCACATATGCTTTTGCCAAACACATTGGCCTGCCTTGCGCTCTGGTTTGGATCAGCCGAAATTGGGGTGCCGTTATTTTTTATTCTTTTTGGTTTAGCCATTGGCATGCCGCACGCCACCAATGCCGCCCTGGTCGCCGAGGTTTATGGCACCCGCTATATGGGCGAAATCAAAGCGCTGTTCATGCCAGTTGGGGTTTTTGCATCGGCCTTGTCACCAATGTTAATGGGGTGGATGATTGATGCTGGCTTGGGGTTGGACGCCTTGCTTGGGATGAATATCGCGCTTGCTTTTGGCGCGCAGATTATGGCCATGATTGTCTTGCATTTTCGGAAAGCTTTGTGAATGATAGCTTTATGAGCCACCGCATTTTGACCCTCATATTTGCCCTTGTCATTAGCTTTGCCTTGCCAAATCCTAGCACGGCGTCAAGCACGGGGTTTGCCGTTGATGGCGAAGAATGGCCCGGTTTCTGGTTTGTTTGTGAATTTTCCCAACGTCAGCGCGCACCTGATGATGGCTGCAAGATGTTTGATGATGAGGGGTTTCAACTTGCCGAAGGCCGGCTTCGCTATATCCGCATGCTTGGCTCGACCGAAACCGCCTGCCGCGGCAATAAAAAGGGTCAGTGCTTTTCGGCAAACATGCCAAAAATTCGCATTTCACGAACCGATCGTGGCAAGCTAAGCCTTGGTGACAAGCAATTCAAGGTTCGCTATTTTGGCTGTACACAGATTTACTATTTTGCCGACACGCCGACTTACCGCGAAATCTGGCCTGACAAGAAACGTTGTTTTTGGGCCAGCAAGCGCCACTTTTACATTGCCCCTTACCAAGGCAGCGTAACCATCACCGATTAGATGCCTTATCGCCTTTAGTTAAACGAGCCCGATCAATGACACTGACATCTGATGAATTACCGATTTGCCATCCTGATACCGGCTTTATTT
Organism: Candidatus Puniceispirillum sp.; assembly: GCA_028383305.1. Classification (GTDB taxonomy): domain Bacteria; phylum Pseudomonadota; class Alphaproteobacteria; order Puniceispirillales; family Puniceispirillaceae; genus UBA3439. The sequence continues at coordinate 70,372 of JAOEVD010000011.1, read as the reverse complement.
CGGTTGCTGGTGATGAGGCTTGTGCTTTTTTGCAATCGATTATCACGGCAAATGTTGAAACATTGCCAATTGGCGCGTGTCGCCCAGCGGCGCTGTTAACCCCGCAAGGCCGCGTGCTGATCGACATGATGGTTTACCGGCCCGCAGCAGATCAGTTTCTGATACGAAGCGATATGGCACGGCGCGATGATTTGTTTACACGACTTCGCCGCTATCGGTTGCGACTACCCATTGATCTGGCAATTGAACCTGATATCAGGCTTGTTCTGTTGCTTGGCAATCAGGACGCTGAAACAACGGCCATCCCCATGATTATGGTCTCCAGTGACCCGCGAAGCCCACAACTTGGCAGTCATTGTCTGGTCGAGGCACGTCATCTGCCAGCGCAAATCGGCGCAATTGATCGCTGGCATGCAAACCGCATTACCGCCGGCGTTCCTGAAGGATCAGTAGATCTGACCCCTGAACGCGCCTTGATGCTTGAGGCAGGCCTTGACCGGCTTGGTGCGGTTGATTTTGAAAAAGGCTGTTATGTTGGTCAGGAAGTGACCGCACGCACGCATTATCGCGGGCTGGTCAAGCGCCGCCTTGTGCCGCTCACCATCGCTGGTGATCCGCCAGCCATTGATAGCGATATCATTTGGCAGGGCACCGTCATTGGCAAAAGCAAAACCGCAGCCACATTAACCGTCCCGATCACCGGCACGCATGGGCAGATGGACGCAAAATCAATTTGCCTGGCACTTTTGAAACTACGTGACCTTCACAATATTCTTGATGCACCTGCCGATGATGATAGCCCAACAACCAATGACCTAATGATCAATGGCCATGCCGCCAGATTGGCGCTGGCTGATTGGATGCAGCCATTCTCGCGCCCAGCCAAATCATAAAGAGCCTTAGTTATAAAAGGCCTAATCACCCCCGCCAAATAGGGCATTGGCTGCCGACTGAACCTTGTTTTTTTCAGCAATCATCGATTCAACATGCGTGATCTCGGCCTGCATCGCCGCGACATAGGCCTGTAAATCCTCAATGTTCCAGCGTTGCTTATCGGCTGGTAATCCAGCTGGCTTTAACCGATCTAATTCATCATCCATCCCCCGCTCCTGCTTTTCATCGCCTTTTTCATGGCCTTTTTGATGGCTGTTTTCCTCCTAATTTGCACTTTTTCGGCGCTTCAGGGAAGGCAGGCTTTGCAATATCGCGCAATTCCCCCTATAAAGGGGGTACGTTTTCTCTTAATCTCAACGAATGAAACGCACCTAGCTCGCCCAAGAATTCAACGGAGCGCGCCGGGGCGGCAATAGGTAAGACATATGACACAACTATTGATGCCAAAAGCCACCGCCGTATGGCTGATTGATAACACCGCGCTGTCTTTTGACCAGATTGGTGCCTTTTGTAATCTTCATCCGCTTGAGGTTCAGTCGATTGCCGATGGCGAAGCTGGCGTTGGCATTCAAGGTTATGACCCGATTTTGAACGGACAATTGACCCGCGCCGAGCTTGATCGTTGCGAAGCTGATCACACAGCGGTTCTGGTTCTGGCATCATCGCATCTGCCAACACCGAATCGGCGCACCAAAGGCCCACGCTATGTGCCGGTGGCACGCCGTGGCGACAAACCTGACGCCATAATGTGGCTTGTTAAGCACCATTCTGAATTGAAAGATTCGCAAATCATCAAATTGATTGGCACAACCAAAGAAACCATCGCCAAGATCCGCGACCGGTCGCATTGGAACATTGCCAATATCACGGCAAAACATCCGGCGATGCTTGGCCTTTGCCGGCAAGATGATCTGAACGCTGCCATTGAAAAGGCTGGTGGATCGACACAGACCGAAGAACAGGTCTCAAACATGTCCGAATTACCATAAGGCAGCCAGATTGGCACATGACGCGAAGGAGCGGTATGTGGACAAAGACTCCGACGACCTACAACGCAATATTCAAAATCAGATCGCCTTGATGGAAAGTGAACATCGCGATCTTGATTCTGTGATTGAACGGCTTGGCGAGGTTTTGCCTTTTGATCAGCTAAAGCTGCAAAGATTGAAAAAGCGCAAACTTGTGTTGAAAGACGAAATGGCCAGATTACGAAGCCAGATTTTGCCAGATATCATTGCCTGATGGTGATAAATCAAGCAGACTGTTGATCGTGGATGGTGCAAGCTCTCAATCTTCTGACTTATGCCAGCCCTTTCAAGACGTAAATCGAGAATTCCATGACCGCAAAATCATCGCTAGCCCGCATTGCCATCTGTATGGGAAGCCAGTCTGACTGGCCAACCATGAAAGCCGCTGCTGATATTCTTGATAAATTTGGCGCGGCGCATGAGGTGAAAATCATTTCGGCACATCGCACACCGGCACGTTTATCCAAATTTGCCGAAACCGCGCATGAAAACGGCTTTGGCGTGATCATTGCTGGTGCTGGCGGTGCAGCGCATTTGCCCGGGATGGTTGCGGCTCATACGCATTTGCCGGTTCTTGGTGTTCCGGTTGAATCGGCAGCGCTGAAAGGCATGGATTCGCTATTATCAATCGTGCAAATGCCTGCTGGCGTCCCTGTTGGCACCCTCGCCATTGGCGTTGCTGGCGCGAAAAATGCGGCGTTGCTGGCAGTGCAGATTCTGGCTTTGTCCGATGCTGATCTTGGCCAACAAATTATCGCATGGCGGCAAAGCCAGACCGATAATGTTGCCGAAGCGCCGGAATAATCAATTGCCATACACGCCGCAAAAAACCATCGGCATTCTTGGCAGTGGACAGCTTGGCCGGATGCTGGTGATTGCTGCCAGCCAACTTGGTTTTCGAACCCATATATTTGCCCCTGACGCCAGCAACAGCCCTGCTGGTGATATCGCACATGATTGTACCGAGGCTGGCTATGATGATTTGGAGGCGCTTGCCGCCTTTGCCAGCAAGATTGACGCGGTCACAAGTGAATTTGAAAATGTACCAGCAAGCGCAATGGCCTTTCTGGCCAAACATTGTCTTGCCAGCCCAGGCGAAGCCGCGCTTCATATCGCTCAACATCGGATTCGCGAAAAGACCCTTGCCCACGATCTTGGCATTGAAACACCCGCTTTTTGGCATATCACCAATGCCGCCGATCTGCATCATGCAATGGCCGAATTAGGCGGGGATGGGGTGCTGAAGACCTGCCAGCTTGGCTATGATGGCAAGGGCCAAATCCGGCTTTCCCAGCATGATGATCTTGACGCCGGTTTTGCCGCGCTTGGCACAGATGATGCCATCCTTGAAGAAATGGTGGCTTTTCGTGCCGAAGCAAGCTTTTTGATTGCCCGCACCGCCGATGGCAGCATCGCGCATTTTCCGGCAAGCCTGAATGAACATAAAGACGGTATTCTAGCCCAATCCATAGCACCGGCCGACCTGCCAGCAGTGGTAATTGACGCTGGTCAAAATGCCATTCAAAAGCTGGCCACGGCGCTTGATGTTACGGGTGTTTTGGCATTGGAAACTTTTGTCACTGACGATCATCGCCTTTTATTCAATGAAATAGCGCCGCGACCGCATAATTCATTCCACTGGACCATCGAAGGCTGCGCCAATAGTCAATTTACCCAATTGATCCGCGCTGTTGCCGGCATGCCTCTGGGGAGCACCAATTGCTATGGACAATGGCAAATGGATAACCTTCTTGGTGAGGATATGACCCACCTCGACGCGCTTGCAGGTACAAGCGGGCTGCATCTTCATCTCTATGGCAAAGCCGAGGCCAAACCGGGCCGCAAAATGGGCCATACAAACCAGCAAATCAAACCGGCAGGTCAAACCGGTCTAATCACGCCCGAATAAACATGCCCAGATCGGCCGCTTGTTATGTCTTGCCAAGGCTGCTCAGGTCGAATGGCGTTGCCTGATACAAATCATTGATCCAATTGGCCATCAGCAAAAAGGCGAAAGGCCGCCAGTTATTGATTGGCGGCAGCGTGGGATCATCATTTGGATAATAATTTTCCGGCAAAGCCGTCTTTAGCCCCGCGGCAACATCGCGCTGATATTCATCACCAAGCGTTGTGGCATCATATTCAAGATGATTAAACACAAACAGATCACCGGTTACCGAATCCCGCACCATGCCGGCACCGCATGACCCGCCTTCGGCCAGAACATCTAATCCTGCCGCCGCCAAATCTTCGCTTCGATTCATCGTATAACGTGACACTGGCATTGGAAACCGGTCGGTAAAACCATTCATCAAACGACCCGAAACATCACTTAACCCATGTTCGAAAATGCCGAAAAGCTTAGCCCCAATTTCATATTTCGGCACTTGGTGAAAATGCCATAACAGCGCCTGCGCGCCCCAGCAAATGCCAAGCCTGCGGAAACAATGGGTGCGCGACCATTCCATGATTTTGGTCAATTCAGACCAATAGGTCACATCCTCAAATGGCAAGGTTTCAACCGGCGCACCAGTGACAATCAGCGCATCAAAATAATCATCCCGCACGTCATCAAGCTGGCGGTAAAACCGGCGTAAATAACCCGGTTCCGTGTTGCGCGGCGTATAGCTTGCCGTTGTCATCAAGATCATTTCGACCTGAAGCGGCGAATTCCCAAATAATCTGGCAAATTGAATTTCGGTATCACGCTTTTTCGGCATCAGATTAAGCAGCAGCAACCGCAACGGCCGAATATCCTGACTGACGGCCTGCTGTTGCGAAATGATATCAACAGACTCAGCATGCAATGCTTCAAGCGCGGGCAGATTATCAGGCACTCTAATTGGCATCGAAGCTCCTCTTAGCAATCACCACCCGATGGCGCTGATCTACAAATCTGGCGGCGATCATAACCACCCTCATGCTCGCGTTATACCGGTTTTCTTGGCGATGTCCAATGCGCGGCGGGCAAGGCCTTAGCAAATGGTTAGCCCCGCCCCATCACCATGCCGGCTGATTATGACTGGCGGGCGTGAATGGTTAGCGTGAATGGCGTTTGGCCAAACCCTGCATCAAGCTGTTGGCAATCCGCTCACCAGCTGAAATGACGGAACGCACTGGTTTGGTGATTTTTGGAATGCGAGCAATATCGGCAAGCCGCCGATCAAGAAAATCAACGGTTCCGTCAAGATTGCCACTATTATCAGCAAGCCATGCCAGAACCGTCGCGCTGTAAACCGCGGCAAGTGACCCGCGCTTTGTATAAAAGGAAAAGCTGGTATCGCGTTGGCCTGCGGCGCGCCACATGGAATCAACCGTTTCATAAAGAAGCTTGGCCGATAATTTGGCATTAGCAGGCATCGCCAAAAGGCTAAGCGCACGGCGAACCGCATCTTTATCAGGCTGGGCAATTTCAAGCCGCAACAACACCAGTGCCCGAATCGTCAAATGCACTTTTTCCGGACGCTCGGGAAGCGCGAGAAATGCTTCAACCATGGATTGATCTGCCAAGCGTGAATGAAGCGCAATCGCATCGATTGCGCCGTGCGGAAAGGCGGTATGAACCGCCGCCGCATCATGACCCGAATCAGCTGCACCAGCGATAAGCGCTGCCTCGCTCCAGCCGTCAAACGGCACATGAAGCATTGACGCCCGCAGGATCGCAACGGCGACAGGATCAGGCTGGAACTGTTCATCATGCATGGGTGGTGTCCTTCAAAAAATCATGCTCCAGGGTGCTTGACCAGTCGAAACCAACCCCGCTTTAGCATAATATAGGCATATTTCCGCCCAATGCCACCCCGCCACCACTGCAATGATGGTTTAATGTTTGCAACTTGTGAACTGCTATGATAAATAGTCGGTCTACTCAAAACGGATTATCAGATATCTTTAGAAGGGATGTGAAAGACGTGTACGTCACCGTTAGAGACAATAATGTTGACCAGGCACTGCGTGTTCTGAAAAAGAAAATGCAGCGCGAAGGTGTGTTCCGCGAAATGAAAAATCGCCGGTCCTTTGAAAAGCCATCCGAGCGCCGCGCGCGCGAGACTGCCGAGTCCACCCGTCGTGTGCGCAAGTTAATGCGCAAACGCTTGGAACGCGAAGGCTATTAGATCAAGCTAGCTTGATCAGGCCCTACAACATGAAAACCGCCAAGCAGTTGGCGGTTTTTTCATATGTGCCGACGCCATTTGATCCCCCCTACTATTTGGCAGAATCCGCGGTTTTGGCTTGCATAGTCTCAACCGATCAGCGAAAACAAGAATGCTCATATACTGTTTGATATGCATAATGGAATCGACAAGATGATAATTGGTGCTCCAAAAGAAATTGCCGCTGATGAAAAACGCGTCGCCATGACGCCCGACAGCGCTACACAATTGCAAAAGCTTGGTTATGACTGTCTTGTTCAGTCAGGCGCTGGCCTACATGCCGGTTTCTCCGATGCAGCTTATGAAAAAGCTGGCGTCAAAATCGCCAAAACCTCTGTAGAATTGTGGAAAACCGCCGATATCATTAGCAAGGTTCGCCCTCCAGAGGCAGATGAAGTCAAATTCCTGAAAAAAGGGAAATTGTTAATATCATTCTTTTATCCGGCACAAAACACTGACCAGATGGCGCTGATTGCAAAGCAAGATGCCAATGTCATTGCCATGGATATGGTTCCCAGAATCAGCCGCGCGCAGAAAATGGATGCGCTATCGTCAATGGCAAACATTGCCGGATACCGGTCGGTAATCGAAGCCGGTAACAATTTTGGCCGTTTTTTCACGGGCCAAATTACCGCCGCGGGCAAAGTGCCGCCTGCCAAGGTTTTGGTCGTTGGTGCTGGCGTGGCTGGCTTGGCCGCGATTGGCACTGCCACCTCACTTGGCGCAATCACCCTTGCCTTTGATGTGCGGCCGGAAGTTGCTGAACAAATCGAATCAATGGGCGCCGAATTTGTCTATCTTGATTTTGAAGAAACCCAGCAGGATGGTGCGGCAACCGGCGGTTATGCGGCCCCATCAAGCCCTGAGTTCCGTGAAAAGCAGCTGGAAAAATTCCACGAATTAGCACCTGAAATTGATATCGTTATCACCACAGCGCTGATTCCGGGAAGAGACGCACCAAAGCTATGGCTTGCAGATATGGTCGCCGACATGAAGCCCGGCTCTGTCGTTGTTGATTTGGCGGCTGAGCGCGGCGGCAATTGCGATCTTACCGTCCCCAATGAAAAAATCATCACTGAGAACGGCGTGACAATCGTTGGTTACACCGATTTTCCAAGCCGCATGGCAGCGCAATCCTCGACCCTTTATGCAACAAATATTCGTCATATGATGGCCGATCTGACACCCGCAAAAGACGGTCAGACTGTGCATAATATGGAAGATGATGTGATCCGCGGTGCAACCGCCACATTTGATGGTTCAGTTACATTCCCGCCGCCGCCGCCAAAAGTTCAGGCAATTGCTGCAAAGCCAAAGGAAAAAATACCCGAGCGCGCTGCCGAAGAAATTCGTGCTGATGAGATTGCGGCATTCAAGCAAACGACCAAAAATCAGGTCATGCTTTTGACCATTGGCGGCGCAGCTTTGCTAGCCGTTGGGGCCTATGCACCCGCCAGCTTCATGCAGCATTTCATTGTCTTTGTTTTGTCGGTCTTTGTCGGGTTCCAAGTGATCTGGAACGTCAGTCATTCACTGCACACACCATTGATGGCGATCACGAATGCGATTTCATCGATCATCATTCTCGGGGCTATCCTGCAGATCGGCTCAAGCAGCTTTCTGGTGACCGTGCTTGCAGGCATTTCCATATTCTTTGCTGGAATTAATATTTTTGGTGGCTTCCTCGTAACACGTCGCATGCTTGCCATGTTCCAGAAATCTTAAGGAGACCAGAACGATGGATCTAGGTTTCACCACTGCTGTTTATGTTGTCGCCGCTATTCTGTTCATCCTGTCGCTCGGCGGGCTGTCAGGTCAGGAAAGCGCAAAGCGCGCCGTTTGGTATGGCATTGTTGGTATGGGGCTGGCGGTACTGGCGACCGTCATTGGCCCGGGGGCTGGCCTATGGCAGCTAACAGCTATTTTGATCGCAATCGGCGGATTGATTGGCTATCAGCTTGCGTCAAAAGTTGAAATGACCCAAATGCCGGAACTGGTTGCGGGTATGCACGCACTGGTTGGTCTGGCTGCGGTCTTTGTCGGGTTTAACGCGCATTTTGAACTTGCCAACGTCCTAACCATGGATGACACGACAAAGAAAGCGCTTGAGGGGTTTGCCGCATTGCTGGCAAAGAAATCAGGTGCCGAGATTAATATTTTGCGTGTTGAGGCATCGCTTGGCATCTGGATTGGTGCCGTTACCTTTACCGGCTCGGTAATTGCTTATGGCAAGCTATCTGGAAAAGTGACATCAGCCGCAACCAAGCTTCCCGGCGGGCATCTATTGAATGCGACCGCGGCGATATCATCATTGGCCTGCCTTGGCTGGTATCTCTCAAGCGGCGCGTTACTGCCTCTGGTTATTCTGACGATTCTAGCCCTTTTCATTGGCTATCACTTGATCATGGGTATTGGTGGTGCTGATATGCCAGTGGTTGTATCAATGCTGAATTCCTATTCGGGTTGGGCAGCGGCCGCGATTGGCTTTAGCCTTGGCAATGATCTGCTGATCGTTGTTGGTGCGCTTGTTGGCTCGTCAGGCGCGATCTTGTCCTACATCATGTGTAAGGCGATGAACCGATCCTTTGTCAGCGTTATCCTCGGCGGGTTTGGCGGCACAGCTGGCCCGCAGATGGAAGTTGAAGGCGAGCAGATTGCGATTGATGCCGATGGTGTTGCGGCAGCGCTTGAAGATGCGGAAAGCATTGTTATCATCCCGGGTTACGGCATGGCGGTGGCACAGGCACAACAAAATGTTGCCGAACTTACCAGGCGGCTTCGGGCGAAAGGCAAAACTGTACGCTTTGCAATTCATCCGGTTGCTGGCCGGCTTCCCGGCCATATGAACGTGCTGTTAGCCGAAGCCAAAGTGCCCTATGACATCGTTCTTGAGATGGATGAAATCAATGATGATTTTCCAAGCACTGATGTTGCCATCGTGATTGGTTCCAACGATATTGTGAACCCAGCAGCACAAGACGATCCGAACAGCCCGATTGCCGGCATGCCTGTTCTGGAATGTTGGAAGGCAAAACAGGTTTTCGTATCAAAGCGTGGCCAAGGCACCGGATATTCGGGCATTGAAAATCCGCTATTTTTCAAAGAAAACACCCGCATGTTCTATGGTGATGCCAAAGCGTCACTTGACCAGCTATTGGTGGTTGTTTCGGGTCATTGATCCATTACCATATAACCGCCTAACAAAAAGGCAGCCCTGATTGGACGGGCTGCCTTTTTCTTGGTCTGTTTTCGGCAGGTCGGGTTTATCCAGTGCCCAATCTAGCCACTATAAGGTGCAATCAGATTATCCGGAAGCCCGACTTTGGTTGCAGCCACGCGTTGCCGTTCGGCAAGCGCATCAACCGAGAAATCATCAATCAGCTCGTGAAATAATTCATGCCAATTCACTTCAGCACCAAGATGCATGAAAACTGATCCAAGCCCAACAGCCGCCCGATCGGTCAGCACAAATTCACGCGGCGGCTTGATCCCGCCAATGCGTTTCAACTCGGTATGAACCTTGCCAGCCAGATCACGTCCCTCCTTGCCACCTCGCATTTGCTGGATGGGGCGAACCCGATTTTCAAGAAGCGGGGCATAGATAAATTCGGCCCACATATTCAAAACATCAATGGCTTCATTATCAAGCCCGACAAAGCCCCAGCGTTCATAGGCATCAACGGCCTGATCGCGGTTATTGTCACGAAGCGCCTTATAAAGTTCAATCACGCCAGCAACAAATTGCGGCCGGAACAGGCGGATTGACCCGAAATCCATGAGATTGATGCTGTGATCCTTGGCAATCGAATAATTGCCAAGATGCGGATCACCATGAATGACGCCGTAATAATAAAACGGCACATACCAGACCCGAAACATGGTTTTCGCAATTTCATTGCGCGTTGCCTGATCGGGGTTGGTTTCAAGAAAGGCCATTAACCGCTGGCCTTCAAGCCAGTTCATGGTTAAAAGCCGGTTTGTTGATAATTCCGGAATATGGCTTGGCACCTGCACCTTTGTCTCATCAGCAAGCATATGCTGATAAAGCTGCATATTCATCGCTTCGCGACGGTAATCAAGCTCTTCTAAAAGCCGCTCGGATAATTCGTCATAAATATCCGATGTCGAAATCGCCGAATCATAACGTTCATATAGCTGGAATAGCAATTTTAGTTGCTTCAGATCAGCCTCAATCGCCGAATGCATATCGGGATATTGTAATTTCACCGCCAAAGGCGCGTTATCCAGTCCCATCGCCTGATGAACCTGTCCAAGCGATGCCGCCGATACCGCGTCACGGCCAAAGCCGCTGAATTTCTGCTGCCAATCAGCGCCAAGCTCGGCCGCCATGCGGCGTTTGGTAAACAGCCAGCCCATTGATGGCGCATCGGCCTGCAACCCTGCCAGCTCTTCGGCATATTCTGGTGGCAATGCATCGGGAATGGTTGAAAGAATCTGCGCCACTTTCATGATCGGACCTTTTAGCCCGCCAAGTGCTTGCCGCAAATCAGCGGCATGTTTACCGCGATCAATTTCCCAACCAAGATAGCGTTCACCGGCAACCCGCGCCGCAAGCCCGCCCATTGTTGACGTTACTTTTGCATAACGGCGGATACGGCCGCCAAACTGCCGGTCGCTGGCAGCATCATGATCACCGCTCATTGCCATTATTTTAACCCTTCCAACTCGTCAATCATGCCACTAATCATATCCAGCCCAAGCGACCAGAAAGCTGGCTTGCTGGCATCAAGGTCAAAATGTCGCAAGGCCACATTATAACGTTCGGTGCCACCAGCCTTTAGCAGATTTTTATAATTCTGGATAAACAGATGGTCGGTCTTGCCAGCCTGCGCCAATTGATATTTCTGCCAGAGCGCATTCACCAAACAATCGCCAAATGCATAGGCGTAAACATAAAATGGAGTATGGATGAAATGCGGTACATAGCCCCAGATCGGCCGGTAATCATCGCCAGTTTTAATCGCTGGCCCTAGCGCAACACGCTGGGTTTCCATCCAGATATCCGAAATTTCTTCGGCCGTCAGTTCGGCTTTGGCGCGCGCCTGATGCAATTCGGTTTCAAAATTATGAAACGCAATCTGCCGCACAACCGTATTCAGCATGTCTTCAACCTTGCCCGCCAACAATAACCGCCGCGATTGGGCATTGGTTTGGCTATCAACAAGCTGGCGAAAGGCCAGCATTTCGGCAAAAACCGACGCTGTTTCAGCAAGGGTAAGCGGCGTATCAGACATTAAATAGCCCTGATCGGCCGCTAGCACCTGATGGATGCCATGCCCCATCTCATGCGCCAAAGTCATAACATCACGCGATTTTCCGGCAAAATTCATCAAGATATAGGGATGCGCTGATGGCACGGCTGGATGCGAGAATGCGCCCGAGCTTTTGCCCGCGCGCGGTGCCGCATCAATCCAGTTCTGCTCGAAAAACGGCAAGGCAATCTTTGCCATTTCGGGATCAAATCCATGAAACGCATCAAGCACAATCTGCTTTGCTTCGCCCCATTCATAATGCCGGTCATCATCACCGGGCAATGGCGCGTTGCGATCCCACCAGTCAATTTGCTTTTTGCCCATCCAGCCAGCTTTGAGGCTGTAATAGCGATGCGACAGATCGGCATTGCGGTCATTCACCGCCTGCACCAGCGCATCAACAACATGATCATCAACATCATTTGCCAGATTGCGCGATGATACTGGCCGCACAAAACCGCGCCAGCCATCTTCGATCTGCTTGTCCTTGGCGATGGTATTCATCACCAGTGACAGCAATCTTTGATGATCTTTCAAAGTTGTTGATAAAGACTGGCCCGCCTCTTTGCGCTTGGCTGCATCGGTGCTGGATAGCGCATCAAGAATTTCCGCTTCGGTTACATCGGTGCCTTGAAAAGCAAACCGCATTGCCGTTGTGGTTTCATCAAATAATCGCACCCAAGCTCCGGCACCTGTTGGCGCGCGTTCGGCAATCATTTTTTCAATTTCATCAGATAATTGGTATGGCGCCATTGCCCGCACCCGCCGTAACCAGGGTAAAAATCGCGCCAAACCAGCATCGTCAAGCAAGCCGTCAACATGATCTTGATCAAGGCGCGCAAGCTCAAGCTCGACAAATAAGAGCGCCGCGCCAATTTCGGATCCAGCTTCGCGCACCGATTGGTGATGTTTGGCTATTGCCGGATCATTTGTATTGGCTGCAAATAGCAATTGTGCGTGGCTTTGTACCTTGCCTAGCTGTTCGAGAATCGCCTCATAGGCGGTGATGACAGCAGCAAGTTTGGCTCCTGAAATCGTGGCAATCTTCCCCTGCCAATCAGCCGCAAGCGCTAATGCGGCCTTGCGGCAGGCGGCAATATCGGTTTGCACAGCTGGGGAATCAACGCCGTCATAAAGGTCACTCAAGCTCCAAATTGGACAGGAATCAGGCATTTCAAAGCTTCACTTTTCTAACAGAACCAACCATAGCCACGGAAAGGGGCAACCTTACCTTGCTGTTATATGAGCATCAGCAAGAGCTTTCTCAAGGCTGTTTTTCAAACCTTTTAGATTTATCCCTTAGAAATTCGCTGCACGCTTGCTCCAAAATCTAAATTGCGTTAGCTTCAGTCCGCTCGATACATGAGAGGGGAGAGATTGCTGGCCGCCGAACGAGCGATAGCAGCAACACCGAAGGAGCAAATCCCCAGAAACTCTCAGGTAAATGTACTCTTTCATGTGAGCACTCTGGAAAGTGACACGGCAGTGTCCACCGAAGGGGAAAACTGGTGATCTTATGAATCAGCCAGAATTGGCATAAGATTCAAACGATCATCCAATCAGGTCACTATAGGACGTGGTTGGAAACAGCTAATCTCTCAGGTTCCGCGACAGACGGGGCGAATACCATCTAATGGTATTCACCTTTGACGCGTGACTAGGAGAGTAGACCAGTGGAAAAACAACGGACCCCACTCTATGATTTTCATATTGCCAATGACGCCCGCATGGTGCCTTTTGCCGGATGGGATATGCCTGTGCAATATGCGGCCGGCATCAAAACCGAACATCTGGCAACCCGCAATGGCGCAGGATTATTTGATGTATCGCATATGGTGCAGGTCGAATTATCCGGCAATGGCGCCGATGCCTTTTTTGAACGTCTGACACCAACCGATATTGGCGCGGTTGCCGAAGGGCGCGTTCGCTATTCAATGCTGCTGAATGACGCTGGCGGTGTTCTTGATGATTTGATGGTGGCGCGGCTTGATGGCAGACTGCACCTTGTTGTCAATGCCGGTCGCGCCACGCATGACATTGATCATCTTCGCCAGAATCTTGACGAACGCACCAAGATGGATGTTCATCACGGCAAGGCGCTTTTGGCGCTTCAAGGCCCAAAAGCGGCGCAGATCCTATCCAGCCTTGGCCTTGATCTTGACGGGTTCCGCTTTATGGATATCCGCCATTTCACCCTTGGCACGGTTCCGCTTGTGATCGCGCGGTCTGGCTATACTGGCGAAGATGGATTCGAAATTTCCATGCCCGCCAATGCCGCTGTTGATATTGCCAAAACCCTAATGGCGACAGGTGATGTCACGCTTGCCGGTCTTGGTGCCCGCGATACATTACGTCTTGAGGCAGGCCTGCCGCTATGGGGGCATGAACTTGATGAAACCATCACCCCAATAATGGCCGGGCTAAGATTTGCCCTTTCAAAAAGGCGGCGTAAAGCGGCTGATTTCCCCGGTGCCAATATCATTCTTGATGAATTTGCAAATGGCCCGAAACGACAGCTTGTCGGTTTATTGGCAAGCGGCGCACGGCCAGTTCGCGATGGCACAATCCTGCTTCATGGCGGTGTTGACATTGGCATCATCACATCGGGCGGCTTTGCGCCAAGCCTTGATCGCCCAGCCGCACTTGGGTTTGTTGAGACCCATCTTGCCACTGATGGCACCGTCCTTGCCGCCGCCACAAGAGGCGGTGAAACCCCAATTACCGTGGTGAATTTGCCACTCGTCCCACATCGCTATTTTCGCGGTTAAACATATCCAAGCCATAAGGAGACAATCATGCTTAAATTTTCTGAAGATCACGAATGGGCCAACCTAGATGCCGATATTTGCGCGGTTGGTATTTCACCACATGCGGTTGAACAGCTTGGCGATATTGTTTTTGTTGAATTGCCCGATATTGGTCTGGCGGTGAATAAAGGTGATGCCGTCGCCGTCTTTGAATCGGTCAAGGCCGCATCCGATATCTACAGCCCTGCCGGTGGGGAAATTGTCGAGGTCAATAATGCACTTCTTGACGACCTGACCGCAATCACGCCCGAAAGCGCAATGGCCAACTGGCTTTTTAAAATCAAAATCAATGATGCTGGCGACCTTGAGTCACTGATGGATGAAGCCGCCTATAATGCCATGATTAGCTAACCAGTATCGCCCGATCATTTTACGGCAATCTGGCCTGACCAAGCATTGCCGTTCTTGCCCAAATGGGTCATTATTTTAGAAAGGACGCATTATGTCATCTCTTCCTTCGCCACAAGCTACCTTTGCCAGCCGCCATATCGGCATTAATGATACCAATATCGACAAAATGCTTGATGCGGTTGGCGCTCCTTCAATGGCGGCATTACTGGATTCGGTGATTCCCAAAAATATTCGCCGCCAAAGCAAAATGGCCTTGGCACCGGCACTTTTGGAACATGAAGCATTGGCTGAATTAAAAAGCTTTGCCGTCAAAAATCAGGTCAAAACATCGTTGATCGGCATGGGATATTATAATTGCTATACCCCACCAGTGGTACAGCGCAATATTCTGGAAAATCCGGCATGGTACACCGCCTACACCCCCTATCAGCCGGAAATTTCCCAAGGGCGACTTGAGGCGATTTTAAATTTCCAGACAATGATCATCGATCTCACCGGCATGGATATCGCCAATGGGTCACTTCTTGATGAAGCCACCGCCGCTGCCGAAGGCATGGCATTGGCAAGCCGTATGCATCGACCCAAGGGCAACCATTTTATCGTTGATCCCGATACGCATCCACAAACCATTGCCATTTTAAAAACCCGTGCCGAACCGCTTGGCATCATCATTGACGTTCAGCCCATTGGCGACACAATACCCGAAGATTGCTTTGGTGGCTTGCTCAGCTATCCAGGCAGTTGCGGTGCCATTCATGACCTATCGGGCGCGATTGCTACCATCCAAGATGGTGGCGGCTTGGCCGTTGTTTGCGCCGATCTTTTGGCGCTGACCCTGCTGAAACCGCCGGGCGAAATGGGTGCCGATATTGTCGTTGGTAGCGCGCAACGATTTGGCGTGCCATTTGGCTTTGGCGGGCCGCATGCGGCCTATTTTGCGTGCAGCCAAGACTTGCAGAGGTCAATCCCCGGACGATTGGTCGGGGTGTCGCGCGATTCCAGTGGCCAGCCTGCTTACCGGCTGGCATTGCAAACCCGCGAACAGCATATCCGCCGCGAAAAAGCCACCTCCAACATCTGCACCGCACAGGCGCTTTTAGCGATTATGGCAAGTTTCTATGCGGTTTGGCATGGCCCAGAGGGGCTGCAAAACATTGCATCGCATAGCAACCGGCAAGCACGGCGTTTCGCCGCCGCAATGACGGCGGCTGGCCGTACTATCCGGCATCAGGCATTTTTTGACACGGTCGTGATTGAAGCGGCAAATGATCGTAATGCGCTCATGGCGGCGGCGGTTGCGGCTGGCTTTAACCTTCGGCAATTAGATCATGCGGTTGCCGCAAGCTTTGATGAAACGATTGATGATGCCGCGCTTGCCGCCATCATCAGCGCGCTTGGTGGGCATTTAGGCGATGATCACCTTGACAGCATCCCATCACAACTTGGCCGAAGCAGCCCGTTTTTAACACATCATGTGTTTCATCAATATCGTTCGGAAACTGAAATGCTGCGCTATATGCGGCGGCTTGCCGATCGTGACCTTGCGCTTGACCGCAGCATGATCCCACTTGGATCCTGCACCATGAAGCTGAACGCCACCGCTGAAATGATGCCGGTTACATGGCCAGAATTTGCCAATATCCACCCTTTTGCACCAGATGATCAGACCGTTGGCTATCGCGAGATGATCGAACGGCTGGAAGAGATGCTATGCCAATGCACCGGCTATGACGCAATGTCACTGCAACCAAATTCCGGCGCGCAGGGCGAATTTGCCGGATTGCTGGCGATTTCACGTTATCACCAGTCGCGCGGTGATCATCACCGCAATATCTGTCTGATCCCCTCATCCGCACATGGCACCAATCCAGCCTCAGCAGCAATGGCCGGCATGAAAGTTGTTGTGGTGAAATGTGATGCATCGGGGGATGTTGATCTTGATGATTTACGCGCCAAGACCGCCCAATATGAAACCAATCTTGCCGCCTTGATGGTCACCTATCCGTCAACGCATGGTGTGTTTGAAGAAGCCATTGCAGAAATTTGCGATATTATTCACCAGGCAGGTGGGCAGGTCTATGTTGATGGCGCCAATTTAAATGCGCTTGTTGGCCATTGCGCGCCGCCCGAATTTGGTGCCGATGTCAGCCATCTCAATCTGCATAAAACCTTTTGCATCCCGCATGGCGGCGGCGGCCCAGGCGTTGGCCCGATTGGTGTTGCGGCGCATCTGACACAATTTCTGCCCGGATCACCGATTGACGGCATTGGCGCTGTCAGTGCTGCACCCTTTGGCTCGGCAGGTATTCTGCCCATCACCTATGCCTATATTCGCATGATGGGGCCAGACGGGCTTGGCGCTGCTACTGCTGCGGCAATCTTGTCGGCCAATTATATTGCCAAGCGGCTTGCCGCTTCCTATCCGCTGCTTTACACCGGCCGCAATGGGCGGGTTGCGCATGAATGTATCATTGATATCCGGCATATTCAGGAGGCGCATGGCATCAGCAATGAAGATATTGCCAAGCGGCTGATTGATTATGGCTTTCACGC
Source organism: Candidatus Puniceispirillum sp. (assembly GCA_028383305.1). Lineage (GTDB taxonomy): Bacteria > Pseudomonadota > Alphaproteobacteria > Puniceispirillales > Puniceispirillaceae > UBA3439. Next base: position 53,312 of record JAOEVD010000011.1, on the reverse strand, counting down.
GCCAACCATGTCATTTCCGGTTGCTGGCACCTTGATGATCGAACCAACCGAGTCTGAATCACTTTCTGAAATTGACCGGTTTTGTGACGCCATGATTGCGATTGCCGCCGAAATCCAGTCCATCGCTGATGGCATATGGCCCAAAGACAATAACCCCTTGGTCAATGCACCCCATACCGCCGATGACATTATGGATGATGACTGGACACGCCCCTACAGCCGCAAACAAGCTGGCAACCCTGATGGGAATCACCAAGAAAACAAATATTGGCCACCGGTAAACCGGGTCAATAACGCGCTTGGTGATCGCGCGCTAATTTGCGCCTGCCCGCCAATGGAATTTTGGGAACAACAGGCCGCCGAATAACGGCTATAGCGCGAAAAGTGCCAATGTTTCCTCGCGCGTGGCTGGCTGACAAGTCTCAGCCAGCTGGCGGATCAGCGCGGCATTATTTAGCGCCAAACTGCCATCTTTTAAATAGAGGTTATTTTCAAACCCAACCCGGCAATGGCCGCCACTGGCAATTGCATCGGTCATAACGTCAAATTCGCGATGCCCAAATGCGCAGATCGACCAGCTTGCCATATCGGTCAGCCCGTCATTGATAAATGGCTTCATTTCGGCAGGGTCAGACTGGAAATTACCGCTATAGCGGCCAAGCACCAACAAAAGATGCGGCCGCGCAGCGGGTAAAATGCCATCAGCCATCGCCACGCGGAACCGCTGCAGGTCATCAAGATCATACAGGATATGTTGAACATTTATCTGCTCGGTAAGGCTTTGATGATAGAACTGCTTGGCAAGCGCGCGCGCGGCCTCGCCATTATCACCAATCATTTCACGAAATCCAACTGACACAAAATCAGGCTTTAAAGCAAATACCAAATCAGCCTGCTGTTCAGGCGTGTAAATGCCAACAGCTTCGGTGGTAATCTGCACCAGCATTTCCGGCACTTCCTGCCACAAGCCGTCAAGCAATTGCCCGTAGCGCCCCGCATCAAGAAGATGTTTGCCATCATCATCGCGAACATGCGCGTGAAGAATACTTGCACCAGCCGCATGGCATTCCTTGGCGGTTGCAATCGTTTCCGCAATCGTAACCGGAACGGCCGGATGGTCAGTTTTTACTTTGCGTGCGCCATTTGGTGCCGCCATGATGATTGTTGGTCGGGTCATCGTCATCCTCAAAAAGCAACATAAACCGCGCCAGAAAAAGCGCAGAACTGATCGCATCACCGACTGGAGTGCGAAAGCTTATGCTAGCACCGGCAAATCACAGGTCAAGGCGAGAGCCATCACAACATCACTGAAAAACCTATCGCCCACTATCGGAATATATGCTAATTAATTGACGTTATTTGGCTGGGGGCTTGCCCCGATAATCTATCCCCCTTGGGCGCTTTAGTGACAATACTATCCAACCCGCCTGCAACGAGACTGACCAACATGTCTGTGAAACCTGAAATCAGTGATTTTATTGCCCTTAAGGGCCAGCGCAAAATTGTTTGCCTAACCGCTTATAGCGCGCCAATGGCACATGCGCTTGACCCGCATTGTGATCTTTTGCTTGTCGGCGATTCCGTGGCGATGGTCGTCTATGGCATGAATACAACGCAAAATGCCGATCTTGATATGATGATCAGGCATGGTCAGGCCGTTATGCGGCGGCGGCAATCAGCGCTTGTGGTGATTGATCTTCCTGCTGGCAGCTATGAAAATAGTCCGGCGCAGGCCTTGGCCAGCGCTGCCGAGATTATGGCCAAAACCGGCGCTGATGCGGTCAAGCTTGAGGGCGGCACTGATCTTGCCCCGCATGTGAAATGCCTTGTTGATTCAGGCATTCCGGTGCTTGGCCATATCGGACTTTTGCCGCAACATGCGGTTGCAGGAGCCGCTTTTCGCATCACCGGACGAAGCGATGACGAGTCAGCCCAGCTTCATGCCGATGCTGATGCCATGGTTGCGGCAGGCGTTTTTGGCATTGTCATGGAAGGGGTTATCGAACCGGTTGCCGCATCAATTGCCCAATCTTGCGCCGTACCAACAATCGGTATTGGTGCCTCGGCGGTTTGTGATGGGCAAATTCTTGTGACCGAAGATGTGCTTGGGCTATATGACGCCTTTACCCCAAAATTTGTTCGGAAATTTGCCAATCTTCAAGATGATATTGGCGCCGCTGCAGCTGGCTATCGCGCCGCAGTCATTGATGGCAGCTTTCCAACCCAGGATCATCTTTTCTGGCCGAAAAAGACCTGATCTCAGGTAGAGCAAAGTGATGAAGATTCTACACAACAAAGCCGAAATGACCGCCACCACAATTGCCTGGCAAGCGGCGGGGGAAACGGTTTGCCTTGTGCCAACAATGGGAAGCATTCACCAAGGCCATCTTGCGCTGATTGCCGCAGCGCGCAAAACCGCCAATCGCGTGATTGTCAGCATCTATGTGAACCCCACACAATTTGGTGTTGGCGAGGATTTTGATCACTATCCCCGCACGCTTGAGGCTGATTGCGCGGCTATCACTGCAGCGGGTGGGTGTGATGCCATTTATGCGCCTGCCAATATGTATGATGATGGTCATGCCACCAGCATTGTTCCAGCTGGTGTTGCGCTGGCCATGGAAGGCCAGACAAGACCACATTTTTTTACCGGCGTTGCCACAATTGTTTTGAAACTATTCACCCACATCCCTGCCAATTTCGCAATTTTCGGCGAAAAAGATTACCAACAATTAGCAGTCATCCGGCAAATGGTTCGTGATCTCGATCTGAACATCACAATTCTGGCACAGCCAACAATTCGCGAAACCGACGGTTTGGCATTATCGTCGCGCAATCTGTATCTAAGCGCCGCCGAACGTAAATTGGCGCCATTGCTTTATGCCGAAATGCAGGAAGCCGCCAAACAGATTGCCAGAGGCACGCCAGTTGATGCGGCCTTGACCAGTGCCAAAACACAGCTCACCAAAGCTGGCTTTAGCAAGATTGACTATTTTGACCTACGCCATTCAGACAATCTGCAGCCAGCCAAAACATTAGTGCCAAATTGCCGGATTTTTGCCGCCATCTGGCTTGGCACAACGCGCTTGATTGATAATTACGCCCTGTGAGGGTGATTTTATCATTTGTGCTTTTTGTTCAGCCCCTCAATAATGGCAAGATCAGGCATGATGATGATGCCTTTAAGTGAAGGAGCGCTGCATGCAGCCGCAAGACCAAAATAGCGATCAGAACCAGATAGCCAAAATCGCCGCGGCGATAAAACTGCTGATTGCTAGCTATGATGCTAGTGGCAGTTTGCTGATTTGTGGCAATGGTGGCAGCGCGGCCGATTGCGAACATATCGTTGGCGAATTGATGAAGGGGTTTTGCCTGCCGCGTTCATTATCAGCACAAGATCGCGATCGATTGACGGCCATTTGTGGTGATGATGCGGCGCGTCTTGGGGAAAAACTTCAATATGGATTGCCAGCCCTGTCACTGGTCAGCCATTCATCCCTGATTACCGCGATTGCCAATGATCTTGACGGTGATTTGATTTTTGCCCAGCAAATATGGGCAATGGGTAGGGCCACTGATGTTTTGCTTGCCATTTCAACATCGGGAAATTCTGAAAATATCTTGCTGGCCGCAAAGACTGCCCGCGCCAAAAACATGAAGGTGATCGGCCTTACCGGTGCTGGTGGCGGCAAGCTAGGACCACTATGTGATGTGCTGATCGATGTGGCATCTAATGACGTTGCCAGCATTCAAGAAATGCATCTTCCGATCTATCATGAAATTTGCCGCCAGCTTGAATCGCATTATTTCACCGCTTGACCAGACCCACGCTGAAATCAGCACTGGCTTTTACGCCAATGCATATAACAAAAGCACAAATCAGATTTTCAACCGGTTGAAGACACGCCGGGCATTACCTTCAAAAATAGCCTGCTTTGCCGCGGCATCCAGCGCCTTATTACCATCGATATAACGCTTGGTATCATCGTAGTGATGGTCAGTTCTGGGGTCAATACCGCGAACCGCACCAATCATTTCTGAAGCGAACAGAATATTTTTTGTCGGGATAACATCAAGCAATAGATCAATACCGCGCTGATGATAGACGCAAGTGTCAAAATAGAGATTCCCAAGCACCCGCTCATCCAGATCACCAAGGCCTCTATCCTGTGCAATCCCGCGGAACCTGCCCCAATGATAGGGAACGGCACCGCCACCATGTGGGATAATCAACTTTAATTCAGGGAAGTCGGTGAAGACGTCAGAAAATAACAGCTGAGTAAAGGCGGTTGTATCAGCCCCAAGATAATAACTGGACGTCGTGTCAAGCGAATGCTGGCATGCCCCCGATACATGGATCATAGCAGGCACATCCATCTCGATCATTTTTTCATAAAACGGGTACCAGTAACGATCACCAAGACGCGGATCCTTCCAAAAACCACCAGACGGATCAGGGTTTAGATTACAACCGATAAAGCCCATTTCCTCGACACAGCGCGACAGTTCGGCAATGCTATTTTCAAGCGAGGTCTCAGGGCTTTGCGGCAATTGGCAAACCGGAACAAAATTATCTGGAAACAGGTCACAGACGCGCCGGATTAGATCATTACAAAGTTCGGTCCATGCTTGCGACGTGCTGGCATTGCCAAGGTCATGCCCCATCCAGCTAGCCCGCGGCGAAAATATTGTCAGATCAGTGCCGCGATCCTGTTGCAATTTCAGTTGATTATTAGCGATTGATTCGCGAATTTCATCATCCGAAATCTTCACATCGCCCTTTGTAAAAAGATGGTTTGGGTCTTTTGCCAATAATGCCCGCTGATCGTTACGATAGGCCTCGACCTGTGGGGGCGTTGTTGTGTAATGGCCATGACAATCAATAATCATCGTTGAATCTTCCTTCATAAAAATACTGAAATATTGGTCATGTGCGCTGACCTAAGACATAAGCAAGTAGATAGCCTAGGACAACAAATGCGCGAAACCAAGAGCCAAAATGAAAAACGCCGCTGCAAAAAGCTTGTTTCATTTAGGCTGGTATCGCCCTCATTCTACCGGCGTAAATCCGTAAAGCCGGGCTGGATTATCCACCAGAATTTTTTTCTGTAACGCTGAATCACGCGCCAATAACGGCACCAGATCCAACAAATCACCGTCATTTGGCATATGACGCTTGATGTTTGGATGCGGCCAGTCGGTTCCCCATAAAACACGGTCGGGGGCAATTTCGACAAGTTCCTGAGCATAGGGAACCGCATCATAAAATGGCGGCCCCGCTGATGAAATACGTTCAGAACCACAAATTTTTACCCACCAATTCTCGCGCTCAAGAAAGGATTTTAAAATCTTGAAAGCGGGCTGATGCACGCCGTCGGCTGTTGGCACTCGGCCCATATGATCAACAACTATATTCATATCAAACTGCAGGAAGAAATCCTTGAAATTTAGAATATCCTCGGCGTTTACATGGATCACTAAATGCCAACCAAGCGGCTTTATCCGGTCTAACACCCGCTGCATCATCGCCAAATCAGGCGTGCCACCAAGATGGGTTACAAAATTGAACCGGATGCCGCGCACCCCACCAGCATCAAGATCGGCAAAATCCTCGTCGGAAAAACTGTCATTGGCAATACAGACACCACGATAATCATCAGGCCGACCTGCAATCGCATCAAGCATCGCACGGTTATCAGGGCCATGACAGCTTGCCTGCACAATCACTGCACGATCAATGCCCAGCTTGGCATGAAGAGCGGCCAGACTTTCCTTTGGGCCATCAGGCGGATGATAGGTCGATTTCGGGTGATAGGGAAAAACCTCATGAGGGCCAAAAATATGACAATGACTGTCGCAAGCACCCTTTGGCGCAATAAACGCCGGTGTTCGCGTATCCGGATCGGGCGCCATGCAGCTTTTCATACCGGTAACGGGGTGTAAATATTCACTCATAGCAATACCAATCTGGCGACAATATCTCTAGGCGCCTTTGTTCATGAGGGGGTGAAATAACTCGTCAGATGGGAAAATGTCTAAATCGAGCTTTCGTCATTTATTCGCGCTTTCGCATCTTTCAAGCTATAGAATATGCGGTGATGCAGAACAATCAATAGAAGAACGAAATTCCAGGGTAAGTTTTAAACCTGCGAGAAAAAATTTTAGACATATAAAATGACAATGGGCACCTGCTCCCAAATTTCACCCCCACCCCAAATCGGCGCCCCCAAAATCGACGCACGCCACAATGAATGTTTCTTTGCCAAAGCCGCTGACGGTTTAGCGAGCAAAATATGCGTCATTATTTTGCGGCGGAGTTCAACCTTGACGACCGCGGGAATACAGCTAATTTATACAGCTAACTTCTGTTGCGCGCTAGCGCGCCTGCCGGCGATCCGTCGGATATTTCTGGAGATATCATGGCCAATCTTAATCTGTCTATTGCTGTCGGCAATTATGATCGTAACCGCGCCCTTTTTGATGGTGATGTGCAAATTGACGGCGTTGATCCAATCTTTATGAAATTGTCGCCTGAAGAAATTTTTTTTCGCGCCTTTCGTAATCAGGATTTTGATATTTGCGAGCTATCATTCAGCTCTTACACGGTCAGCACCGCTCAGGACAGCGGCCATTACATTGCCATTCCTGTCTTTATGTCACGCTCTTTTCGCCATTCATCAATCTATATCCGTAAAGGCAAAGGCATAAATGAGCCTGCCGATCTTCGCGGCAAACGCATTGGCATTGCAGAATACCAGCTAACCGCCAATGTATGGGCCCGCGGCCTTCTTGAAGATGATTACGGCGTCAAGCCATCCGATATTCACTGGATTCGCGGCGGTGTTGGGACGCCTGACCGGCCGGAAAAAATCAAACTTCAACTTCCCGCTGATGTCTCCATCGAACCGGCACCAAAGGGCAAATCGCTTGATGAAATGCTGGTTGCTGGTGATCTTGATGGCTTTATCGGGCCCCGCAACCCGCCATGTTATGATGCTGGAAACCCTGATATTGTCCGCCTGTTCCCCGATTTGGTCGGCACCGCGACCGATTATTACAAACGCAGTGGTATTTTCCCGATCATGCATCTACTTGGCGTTCGCAAAACCCTAGCCAAGGCCCACCCCTGGCTGCCCGGCGCCCTTTATAAAGCATTTAATCTGTCAAAAAACATGGCGGTTAATATGCTTTTAGATACGGCTGCATCGCACGCGACAATTCCGTTTTTGGCCGAACATATCGAGTCTGCACAGGCGCTTCTGGGGCAGGATTACTGGTCAAACGGGGTTGAGGCAAACCGTAAGGTCTTGGATAATTTCCTCGATCACCATCACCGGCAGGGCCTATCAGCGCGGCGCGTTTCAGTCGATGAGCTGTTCCATCAAGGAACGATTGAGCAATTCTCGGTCTAGCCGATCAGCCGCCGCCAAAGGCAAAGAACGCGTCATTGCGATAACCGCTTTTACCATAGCAGAAGGGCGTGCCATCATCGCCGACAACAGTGCCACCGGCGGCGCGCAGCACAGCATCACCGGCTGCCGTATCCCATTCCATAGTTGGCCCATAGCGCGGATAGACATCTGCCTCACCCGCCGCAACCAGACAGAATTTCAACGATGACCCAATTGAAACAGTCTGTTTAATGCCCCGATCTTCTAGCCAGCGGTTTGTCGCCGCGTCACGGTGCGATGCGCTGGCGACCGCAACAATCGCCGCAGAGTCTGGTTTTCGAACCTCAATTGGCCGACAATTACCGGACGAAATTTCAAACGCGCCGGCATCGGCACTACCAAAAAATAACCGGCCCAATGCTGGCGCATAAACAACACCCATCACCGGAACGCCGCCTTCAATGAAACCGATATTGACGGTAAAGGCGCCATTGGCATCAGTTTTGATAAATTCCTTGGTGCCATCCAGCGGATCAACGAGAAAGAACTGTTCCCCAGCAGCAGAATCATGGCTCATCGGGTTTTCTTCGGACACAATCTGGATTGATGGGGCAGCAGCAGCGATTGCCGGCAACAGAATCGCTTCAGCCGCCTTATCCGCCTCGGTGACGGGGCTGCCATCAGCCTTGATATCGATTGTTGGCCGGCGGCGGTAGATATCCATAATAACCTGACCAGCCTCTTCAACCGGGCGGATCAATTGCTTCGCAAGCGCTGCATAATCCATCTTGCTTTGCCCCAGATTATTCGTCACCGCGGATGCTTGCCTCCATCTTTTGGCGTAACTCATCGGTTACCTCAGGCTCGACATCGAACCACATACGCCATGCCGGTTTGCCCTGATGCAACAACATTCCAAGCCCGTTTATCGTCATGTTACCGCGTTGGCGCGCCACCGCCAGCAATCTTGTTTCCAGCGGCGTATAAATAATATCACTTACCAAGGCCGCGGCCGGCAGCGCATCCAACGTCAAATCTAATTCAGCCATACCAACCATACCCTGACTGGTGGTGTTGACCAGCATCGCTGCACCATCAAGCGCATCATGGCGCAGATCCCAAGGCAATGTTTCTATTGGTCCGCCAAATTCACTGGCGATGATTTCGGCATGCGCCTTGGTCCGGTTTACCAACCGGATTTCAGTTGCGCCTTCGGACAACAGCGCATAACAGATCGCCCGCGCACCACCGCCGGCGCCAAGCACCACCACCGGCCCAGCATCTGCACGCCAATCAGGAACCTGCTGTTTTATGTTTCCAATAAAACCAAGCCAGTCATTATTCGTCCCAAAAAGCGATTGGTCTTCCCGCAACACCACACAGCTAATCGCCCCAATCTTTTTGGCAACATCGTCCAGCTCATCAACAATATCCATCGCCTCTAGCTTGTGCGGAATCGTCAGGTTACAGCCAGAAAACCCCAGCGGTGCCATCGCCCGAAGCGCCGCGCCGACAGACCCCGGCTTGATCTCCAACGGTACATAGCTGCCGCGAAGATTCTGTTGGCTGAACCAGTAATTATGCATTAGCGGCGAGCGCGAATGAAGCACCGGCCAACCCATGACCCCTGCCAGCAGAAAACCGTCTTTTTTTGACCTATGGATATTTGACACCTGATTTCCTTTCCTTAAAACGCCGAGGTCACTTACCGATCACATGCCCCCGCATTATGACGGCAATTTGGCATAGAAGTGATCCCAAGTACGCTGAAACAGCTTGGCATTCCATAGCTTGCCCCGGCACAGCGCCATTTCATCATCACTAAAGCAATACGGCTTGCCGATCTGCATCGCCATATGCTGACGATGCGCATTTTCTTCAAGATAATTGATCAGCACAAACGCCTCGGTAATGCTGGCGCCAACCGTCACCGCGCCATGCGATTTCATTAAGGCGGCGGGCCGGTCGCCAAGAATTTGATTCAACCGATCCGACATTTTCGGATTATTAATCGAGTCTGGTGTGTCTAGTACCGGCACCGGATATACCAGCGAGCCTTGGGCAAATACAGGCAGATAATCAACGCCGACCATGGTCAGGAAGGTAGACCATTTCGGGTGCGCGTGGACAATGGCATTCACCTCAGGACGCGCCCGATAAATGCCGGCATGAAGATGAAATTCCAGCGGCGGATTGCCATCACCCGCAAGCAAATTGCCCGCAAAATCAATCTGGCAGATATCCTTGGCACGAAGCTGGCTGCGCTGGCATGATCCAATATTGATATGCAAGGTTTCACCATCACCGCGAAAGCTGGCATGGCCGTTATAGTCAATAATATCAGACGATTCCAGCATCCGAATACAATCGGCAAGCTGTTGTTTTTTCTGCTCTAGATCATCCATTTATCGACTCCAATTTACCAATTAACCTCTTTACGAACCTCAGCGCGCCAAAGATGCCATGCGCGCATACCTGCGGTCTGGTTCGGCACATCTGCAAGCTGGCCTTCGGTTTTAGTCAATGCCGCCAGATTGCCATCGCTGCTTAGTGCCTGCGCAAAATGCTGAATTCGGGCATTCACTTCGGTATAGACCGCACGAAACACCGCCGTTTGCAGCGTCGGCCCACAAGCGACAGACCCATGCGCCCGCATCAATGCAACATCCTTGTCCTTTAAAACTTCGGCCAAGGCCTCACCCTTCACACAGTCGCAAACCAGCATATCCGTATCGCCAAATTTGTCGGCAATATCAAAAACCGGAACACCCGCCGCCAAAAAAGCAGCATTGTGGAACATTGCCTTCATATCGGTTGTCACCAGCCCAAACGGGATCACCGATGGCGAATGGCTATGAACCACTGAATTGATATCGGGGCGTGCCTTATAGATTTCACCATGAATGAACCTTTCAAGAAAACTGCCACGTCCATTGGCGTTACACGGCTCGCTATTTAGGTCATATTCAATGATGTCATCAGGAACCACCAGTGCCGGCGCAATTGATTTTGACATCAAAAACCGGTCGGGCGAATCTGGGTGGCGCATCGACACATGACCAAAGCCATCAACCACACCACGCGCGGCAAGAATTCGGCTTGCCGCCGCAAGATCGGCCAGCAATTCAGGCGCAACCGGCCCCGCAGATTTTGGAGTTTCACTCATCATGTCACCTCGTCTTCAATCGCCTTTTGTTGATATGATATGATCAGATCACAACGTCAGTCATGATGCCCTTGGGAAAAATATCTTCGGGGGTAAATTGACGATGCGCGATGCCCTGCTGATAGGTATAAAGCGCCATTTGTTCCCATGTCGGGCGATTTTCTTCGATGCCATAAGGGAAAAGATCGCCATCAAACATGTCACGCATCTTGCGCGCATAGGTCGCCAGCCACGGCACCGGATAGCGCGAAACCGCCGGATCAAGAAGCCGCTCAAGACTGCGCCGCTTGGACTCCTGAAACGCATTCAGCAAGTTCCGCGCGACCCAAGGATTTTCATCCAAAATCTGCCGCCGCATGGCAATGATATGCATAATCGGCCAGACCTTAGTGCGCTGGTAATAATCCTCTTCCATTTCGATATAGTCAGGAAACAGCCGCTCAACATCTGGATGCCCCTCAAGAAAACAGGTTGGTGGGCGGGCAATGATCGCGCAATCAATCTCGCCTGAGGCCAAAAGCTCACTGAGCGATTTATCATTGATCCGCGTCAGCTTGACACCCTCAGGCAGGCTTAACTCGACCTTTTCTTTGCGTCCGGCAGCATTGGCACCTGCCTGCACCCAATGAACATCACTCAGCTTTACGTCCATCTCGTTATGCATCCAGCCACGCATATAAACGGCCGCAGAATGTGCCCATTCCGGCGATCCCACGCGTTTCCCTTTCAAGTCGGCAATCGTTTTGATTTTACTGTTTTTATTGACATAAAACGAACTAAAGCGGAACAGCCGAGAACAAATGACCGGTAGGCCAATAACATCGCTATCCGGGCGGGTCACCTGCGCCGAGAATTTGGCAAAGGACAGCTCGGCAACATCAAATTCACGATTGGCAGTGAATCTCGCAAAGCACTCATGATGGCCAAGGTTGAGCCAGTTATGGTCAATGCCTTGCGCCCGCACTTCACCAAGGCGGAAATCGCGGAAATGGTCATAATCAGTTGTTGCGATGGATAGTTTTAGCTCTGACATAAATACCTCAAAAATACAGTTCCGAAATTCAACAAAATGGCGACTGCCATCTGCCGGTGACAAAGACCGAAGGGTAAAGTCATATCCTATGGGATATGATGGAGTGGCGGGAAGATTTTATCGAGATAACTCGCATTGCCTTCGGCCGTTCCGATCTAACAGGCCATTTATAAAGATGTAAAGGTTACGCCAGCGATGCGTCAAAACCAAGCAACAAAAGCGGTGACACCCCTAGTTTTATCAGGATCGGACTCACGCGCCGAGATCCGGACTCACGCGCCGAGATAAAGTGGCGGCCGCGCAAGGAACGACAAAATCCTCGCAGCTTTTCTTTGACATAAACCGCACAAACAACCTAATCTTAACCTGTAAAAACACGCGAGTTTGCACGACGTTAGTTACTGAAATTTGTCGCTTTGCCTGCCTCCGCTGGCCTTATTTATTTTGCTTAGGGTCATGGCCCTTTTGTTCTGGAGTCGTTCCAAATGTCATCTTCAAGCCCCCCTAGCGCAAGCGCATCCTCACCGATCAAACGCGAATTGCCAGCAGGCACCCCCGACCAAAGACTTGGCTGGGGATCCGACGTGGCCGCTGAAATGCTGCGCCAGCTCGATATTTCCTATATTGCACTGAATCCGGGGGCCAGTTATCGCGGATTACATGACAGTTTGGTCAATTATCTCGGCAATGAAACGCCGCAGATGCTTATGTGCCTTCATGAGGAATATGCCGTTTCAATTGCGCATGGTTATGCCAAGGCCACCGGCAAAGCCATGGCGGTTGCGCTCCATTCAAATGTTGGCCTGATGCACGGGACGATGGCAATTTTTAACGCCTATGCAGATCGGGCGCCAATGCTTGTTCTTGGTGCTACCGGCCCGGTCGATGCAGCATTGCGCCGGCCATGGGTTGACTGGCTGCATACCGCACAGGATCAAGGTGCGCTGGTCCGTAATTTCACCAAATGGGATGATCAGCCGGCGTCGATCGAGGCGATCCCCGAATCATTCAGCCGCGCATGGAAGATGACCAATATGACACCATGCGCACCAGTCTATGTCTGTCTTGACGCCGCCATTCAAGAAGAGGCCGTTCGTGACAATTTCAGCATGCCAGTGCTTGATCGCGCGCAACCGCCAGAACCTGCAAGGCCTGCCGGTAATGCGATTACGGCAGCAGCAGAACGGCTGGCCGCTGCATCAAATATTGTAATCCTCTTCGGGCGCGGGGCCCGCAATGATACAGCAATGACCCAGCGCGTTGCACTGGCAGAAAAGCTGGGCGCGCGGATGATGAGCGATTTGAAATCCGGCGTCATGGTTCCGACTGACCATCCACTTCATGTTGGGGCACCATTCAATAAATTACCCCCATCACACCGTGAAATATTACAGCAGGCTGATCTTATTCTTAGTATCGGCTGGATTGATCTTGGCGGGCTTTTGCAACAGGCCTTTGGCACCAGCCAGCCTGATATCACCATCATTCACGCCGGACAGGATGTAACGTTGCATAATGGATGGGGCAAAGAACATTTCACCTTGCCGGCAATTGATGTCGAACTGGTCGGTGATGCCGATCTGGCAGTTGCAGATTTGTTAGCAGCAACTAGCCAGCGACCAATGCCAGTATTGCCTGACCCTGTTGCGGGCGACGCACCAGTAGCGGGCGAAGGGGCATTATCATTGCGGGATGTCGCCGTTGCACTAAAGAATGCCACTGGTGATGATCTGGTTACGTTTGCGGCGTTGGCGCGCGGCTGGCCGTTTGATCTCTGGCCGATGAAGCATCCGCTTGATTATCTTGGCAAGGATGGCGGCGGCGGTATCGGCAGCGGGCCCGGGCTGGTCATTGGTGCAGCGCTGGCAAATCACCAAAGCCCACGCTTGACCGTCGGTATTCTGGGGGATGGCGATGCGTTGATGAGCATTAATGCATTATGGACAGCGGCCAAATATGAGATTCCCGCCCTGATGGTTATTGCCAATAACCGTTCTTATTTTAACGACGAAATTCATCAGCAGAAAGTTGCCGAGAAACGCGATCGCAATGTTGAAAATCGCTGGGTTGGCCAACGTATTGATGACCCGACGCCTGATATTGCCCAGCTGGCAAAAGGGCTAGGGGTCGAGGCCATTGGGCCGGTTGAGACCCGTGACGATCTTGTGGCTGCAATGCAACAAGCGGTCGCAGCCGTTCGGGCCAGAAAACCGTTTCTCGTCGATGTTGTGATCGAGTCAAACATTGGTCGTGAAGCCGAAGTTGCGCGTCAGGAAAAACGCAAATAGCCTGACGCCAACCCTAGGTTACGAGCCAAAACCGCCACCCAAGGCCGCCACCCAAAAACGCCGTGCCAACGCAATCGGGTGGACAGCAAATGCTGTCCGTTTATCCTAATTTATTATCAAATGTAATGGTTTGTTGTGCCGGCATAGTTGCTGGGGTAACCTTTTAGGTGACGGTAAATTGCCTCATTTTGGCGATAACATGTCAAGGAGTATTTAGATGACGATACGGGATTATGATGATGTGCCAGGCACCTATGTGCTGGATAGCCGCAATTACCGAAAAGGCTATCATCTAAATATGTTTCTGATGTCATTAAACAAATCCGAAGCGCGCGCGGCCTTTGCGGCTGATGAGACAGCCTATCTGCAAACCTACAAATTGACCGCGGAACAACGCCAAGCGGTTTTGGATCGGGAATATCTGCGAATGCTGCAACTTGGGGCAAATGTCTATTATGCTTTTAAGCTTGTTAGCCATGATAAGCAGCCGCCGCAGGTGATGTATGGCAAGATGGCGCAACCGGCAATGAGTTTTGACGAATTTCAAGCGATGATGATGGCTGGCGGCCGCCCGATTGATGGCAACCGCAGCAAGAAGGAGCAGTTGAATGGCTAGGATTATTGCTGGCATGGGCACATCACACGTGCCCGGCCTTGGCGCCGCTATGGATAATGGCAAAACCGGCGAGCCGTATTGGCAGCCACTATTCAAGGGGCTAGAGCCGGTTCGCGCGTGGCACAAGGATAATATCCCAGATGTGACAATCATTGTTTACAACGACCATGCCACATCCTATTCGCTGGATAATTATTCGACCTTTACGATGGGGGTTGCCGAGGAGTTCATGCCCGCTGATGAAGGCTGGGGGCCACGTCAAGTGCCAATGGTCATGGGGCATCCCGAGCTTGCATGGCATATCACTGAAAACCTTATTCTGAACGAATTTGACATGGCGGTCGCTGGCAGTCTTGACGTCGATCACGGCCTGACCGTGCCGCTATCAGTTGCCTATGATCAGCCCGATGTCTGGCCGACCAAGGTAATCCCGCTCTGTGTCAATGTTATCCAATATCCGCAACCAACACCGCTTCGCTGTTACAAGCTGGGCCAAGCCATCCGCCGCGCCGTTGAGAGCTTTCCCGAAGATCTGAGCGTTGGCATTTGGGGTACGGGCGGTATGTCGCATCAGCTGGGCGGGGAACGTGCTGGCGTGCTGAACCCTGAATTTGACACCGCTTTTATGAATAATCTGGTCTCTGATCCCGCGGCCAATACTCGTCTTACCCATACTGATTTTATTCGCGAAGCCGGTTGTGAAGGCATCGAAATGATCATGTGGAACGTGATGCGCGGCGCGTTGAGTGACAATGTCAATGAGATCTATCGTTTCTATCATATCCCCGTTTCGGCGACTGCTTATGGCGCCATCATTCTGGAAAATACTGACTAAGGAAGTACCGATAAGATGAGTAAAATAAGGCTTGGCGTTGCCGGCGCAAATGGCGCGTTTGGTATCAAACATCTCGAAGCGTTAAGGGTGATTAGCGATGTAGACATTACTGCCGTTATGGCCACCACCATGGAAAAGGCCGCTGGTGTTGCTGATAGATTCGATGTGCCATTACGTTTTGATGATTATTGCACCTTTATCGCTAGTGACCGGGTTGATGCGATTATTCTGGCAACCCCAACCCAGCTCCATGCCGAGCAGGGCATCAAAGCGATGGCGGCAGGCAAACATGTTCTGGTCGAAATTCCGATGGCTGACAATCTGGCTGATTCCGAACGTCTAGTGGCAAAACAGGCCGAAACCGGCCTTGTTGGCATGGTTGGCCATGTACGCCGGTTTAACCCGTCGCACCAGTGGGTACATAATGAAATCAGCAAAGGGGCGCTGTCGATCCAGCAAATGGATGTGCAAACCTATTTCTTTCGCCGCACCAATATGAACGCCAAGGGCGAGCCACGATCATGGACGGATCATCTGTTATGGCATCATGCCTGTCATACGATTGACCTTTTTTTATATCAGACTGGCGAGCCGGTTAGCGAAGTTCACGCTGTTCAGGGACCAAAGCACCCTGAGCTTGGTATCGCCATGGATATGGCAATCATCATGAAAACCCCAACCGGCAAGCTTTGCACCTTGTCCTTATCATTTAATAATGACGGGCCACTTGGCAGCTATTTTCGCTATATATGTGACAGGGGCACCTATGTCGCCAGCTATGATGATCTTTATGATGGCAAGGGTCAACAGATTGATGTGTCAGCGGTTGATGTGTCGATGAACGGAATCGAGTTGATTGATCGTGAATTTATTGCGGCGATTGCCGATAGACGCGAACCTAATTCAAGCCTTGCGCAAGGCCTGCCAGCGATGAAGGTCATGCATGAAATTGAACAAGCAATGACCCAATAACCCGGAAATAAGGATAGGATAATGAAAACAGTCGCGGTTCGCAATATCACGCGCGCCGATGCCGCAACCGCCATCGGGCTTGGCAATGCTGGTGTTTCAACCGTGCATGAGGCGCAAGGCCGGATTGGCCTTTTTAAATCCTATATCCGGCCGGTCTATCCCGGCGCCCGGATTGGCGGCACGGCGGTAACTGTGTTGGCCCAGCCCGGTGATAATTGGATGATTCACGTGGCTATTGAAATGTGCCAGACGGGCGATATTTTGGTGGTGGCCTGCACAACCGATAATACAGATGGTTTCTTTGGTGACCTGCTGGCCACTTCGGCGCGGGCGCGCGGTGTTCTGGGGCTGGTGATTGATGGGGGAACACGCGATGCAGCCGATTTAAAAGCGATGAATTTTCCGGTCTGGTCTCGGGCAATCTCATCAAAAGGCACCGTTAAAAACACACCTGGTGCGGTGAATGTGCCGGTGGTATGCGCTGGTCAGCTGGTCTTTCCGGGTGATGTAATTGTTGCCGATGATGATGGCGTCTGCGTTGTTGCCCGTAAACAGGCAGACAACGTGCTGATCAAGGCGAATGAGCGGATTGCAAACGAGGACAGCAAGCGGGGGAAACTAGCTGCAGGTGAGCTTGGCATTGATCTTTATAATATGCGCTCTGCCCTAGCCGCCGCAGGTTTTACCTATGTCGATACGCTTGAAGACCTCGGCGAATTCAACGGGATTGATTGTAAAAATCGAGATTAGGTGGATAGATCTAACCCTACCAATTACGTTTAATGGAACTAGATTTTGGCAAAACGAACACAGGTTGTCATTGTTGGAGCAGGCCCATCAGGACTATTGCTTGGTTGTCTTCTTGACCGCGCAGGCATTGATAATATCATTGTCGAAAGACAAACAAAGGATCATGTATTAGCCCGCATTCGGGCCGGCATCTTAGAACAGACCTCTGTTGATTTGCTGACGAGCGCAGGGGCTGGTGCGCGGCTCGCTGCCGAGGGCATTGCGCATCACGCGGTCAACATCGCTTTTGACCACAAATTGGTTTCAGTGCCGCTTGGTGCGACAACCAATGGTAAGGTTGTGACCGCCTATGGCCAGACCGAAGTTACCCTTGATCTGTATAATCTTCGGGCGGCGGGTGGCAGCCAGACCATTTATTCGGCTGGAAATGTCGAGATCCATGATTTTGACCGAGATTGGCCATTTATTAGGTTTGTAAATAATGGCAAGGCTGAAGAGATTGCCTGTGATCTGATCGCCGGTTGTGATGGCTATCACGGTGTTTGCCGTGCCAGCATTCCTGACAACGCAATTACCACTTATGGACAGGTTTACCCATTTGGATGGCTTGGACTGTTGGCAGATACGCCGCCGGTATCAACCGAGGTGATCTACGCCAATAATGATCGGGGATTTGCCCTTTGTTCGATGCGGTCGATGACCCGGTCGCGCTATTACATACAATGCAACCCAGCCGATAATATTGAACGCTGGAGTGACGATGCTTTCTGGGATGAGTTACGCCGGCGCTTGCCGCCAGAAACTGCCGAACAGCTGATCACCGGCCCTTCACTGGAAAAATCCATCGCCCCTTTGCGGAGCTTTGTCGCCGAGCCCATGCATTTTGGACGTTTGCTTCTAGCTGGTGACGCCGCACATGTGGTTCCACCAACCGGCGCCAAGGGCTTAAATCTCGCTTTTTCGGATATTTATTATTTGCATCAGGCAATTGAGAGTTTCTTTGCCAATAATGATATCGCAGCATTGCCGCATTACTCACAACAAGCGCTGGCGCGCGTCTGGAAAACCGAACGTTTTAGTTGGTACCTGACCAACCTTACACACCGGTTTAATGCCGACCCGTTTGAGCAGAAAATGAAAGAGGCAGAGCTGGATTACATCACCGCCTCACCAGCCGGGCGTTTGATGATGGCCGAAAACTATGTTGGCCTGCCACTATGACATTGGTTGGTGACGGCTAGGCCTATTTCCGTGATCAGGCGGTTTTTTTACCGCGCTTGCGTAACGCTGGCAACAGCAATGTCAGCAAGGTTGCCAGCACTAATATGATCGCTTGTGGTCGATCCATAATAAGCCCAACTAGATTATGATCCGAAATCAGCAGGGACTGATGAAAAGATCGCTCGGCTGTTTCTCCAAGTACCAGTGCTATCACCAAAGTCAATCGCGGGTAATCAAATCTAATCATAAGATACCCAACAATACCCATGATTAGCGCCATTAAGACATCGCCGGGTTTGCCTTGGAGTACATAAACACCGGTAAGAGAGATTGTAACCACCAATGGCACTAATATATTCACATTTACAAACGTGATTTTTACCAACCATTTAGCTGTAAGCAACCCAATAACAGATGCTCCAACTGCAGACAACGTAAGTGCTATTATCAGGCCGTAAATTTCTCTTTCGTTCTCCAACAACAAAGTTGGCCCTGGATCAATACCATGAAGCACAAGAATGCCCAAAAAAACAGCAGTTTCAGCACTTCCTGGAATTCCAAAAGCGACTGTTGGAACCAGAGATCCGCCATCCTTTGCATTGTTGGCGCTCTCTGGTGCAATAACGCCAATAATATTGCCCTTTCCAAAACTCGAAGGATCTGACGACGCTTGAACCGTTGAAGTATAAGCAATAAATGAAGCAACGGTTCCACCAAGGCCTGGAATAGCGCCTATTACAGTGCCAATAATTGAACCTCGAAATAAAACAGTCCAATTAATAAAGACGGACTTTACGCCATCCCACATTCCAGAGATCCGGCCAATATCCTCAATCTTTGAGGCTACCGCCCCCCCCCTTGAGGGAAAGTTCAATCATTTGACTGATGGCAAACAAACCCGTCAATGTCGGGACCAATGGCACACCGTCCCATAAGTAATCGGTGTCGAGTGTAAACCGTGTCTCACCAGACATAGTATCAACACCCACAAAGGCCAGCATCAGTCCAAAACCGCCCGCAATCAGCCCGCGAAGTAGCTTACCTCTTGAAGAAACAGCTATTGCTACCAAGCCTAATAGCGTTAACAACAAAAATTCCACTGGTCCAAACAACAGAACAATTTCTTTTGCTAAGGGGATAAACATCATCAAGGTGATCAGCCCCAACAAACCACCAACGGCTGAAGCGGTAGCTGAAGCGCCAATAGCAAGGCCGGCTTTTCCTTGCTGTGCAAGTGGATAACCATCAAAGCTGGTAGCCGCATTTGGCGCAGTCCCTGGTGTATTTAATAGGATTGCAGTAATTGAACCACCAAATGACGTCGCACCCATAACCCCGCCTGCAAGATACATTGCATCGAGCGCGTCCATTGTAAAAGTTATTGGAATTAGAAGTGCCAGTGCCGTTGTCCCGCCCAAGCCTGGGATGATGCCGAAGCACAAGCCTAAAAGCACGCCAAGAAATACAAACATCACTGAACCACTGCTGAACACGTCAATAGAAGCTTGGAAAAATGCCTCAACGCCCATAATAGTGATCCGATCCTTGAGAAACTATTTATCAAGGAGAGGCAGTTTAGCCTCTCCTCACAAATCAAAAGCTAGTTAGCCAGAATAGATTTGTATTTTGCGTAGAAACCGGAAAGTTCAGCCATGATCTTCGTAGCTTCAGCGCTATCAAGTGGCTCTAATGGTTTTTTAGATTTTTTAGACCACTCTTGAACAGTTGCTGATGTTGCTGCTTGATAGAGTGCATCAGACAACTTTTTGGTAATATCTGATGGCAACCCGGGGGGAGCTCCAACAATACGGTATAGAGTGAGTTTTTCAAACTCATCGTGACCAAGATCTCGGGAGCTCGGGACGCCTTTTAGAGATGGTTTGTTTTCAAACGTAACAATAAATTTCATGTCTCCAGATTTCACATATTTCCTAAGAGAGGAGATAGGCTTAAGTGTTGCGTCAACTTCGCCACGCATCACAGCAACAGTTGCCCCACTGGATCCTTTGTAACCGGTAACATTTGTAATTGGGCAATTAATTAATGACATCGAGATTTGCGAAGTAACTGAAGATGTTGATGTTGGGCCAGTGTCTGAGAATTTAGCTGGTCGGCCAAGTGAACATAATTCTTCTAGAGAGTTGATGGGGGAGTCAGCCTTTACCGCAATTGCGTAAGTGGATTTGGCAAGGTTCCCAATCCAAGTCATGTCATCAAGGTTATATGCAACTTTTTTTCCTAACAAAGGAGGCACCGTTAGTCCTGGAATATTCATGATACCGATCGTATAACCATCAGGCTTTGAGCGATAAACAGTTGCTGAGCCCTTTTGACCACCGGCTCCCGGAATGTTTTCAGGAACAACTTGTACACCTAGAATTTTTTCCATTTCAGGAGCAATCGCCCTGACATATGTATCAAAACCTCCACCAGTGCTGTAGGGTACAACAAATTTTATTGGTTTTTCCGGCCAGTCTGCGGCCGCAGATCCAACCCCAACCGACATTGCCGCTATAAGCGAAAATGATGCGAGAATTCTGTTAAACATTTTTTCCTCCCTTTCATTTTAGTATTTAGAATAAATCTTTAAGCAATAGTAGTTGTGTTTAGCTTAGGAATAAGGATTACTTAAAAAATAATTACGGTCAAGCAAGATGGAACACTGTCTCGCATAGAGGTACGGAAAGCCCCCTTTTAACGAGGTCATCTTTTCAAGTTTATGAGTGCACAATTAAAAGCAGCGACACAATGCAAAGTAATTTCAGCAAACAGTGGGAGTCACTTTTAACAGAACAGGATAAAGAGATCCTGAATGTGAGCCAGTATGGCCTTATGCTTCCCATGCCAAAACGGCCCGCGCTTGTCATAATTGATATGACTTATGATTTTTGTGGCCTGCCCGGTACTGATGCCGTATCTGCAGCTACTGAAAGGCGCACTTCCTGCGGACCATCAGCTTGGAAAACTGTGCCTACTATCAAGAGAGCATTGACTGCTGCACGGCGGGCAAAGATGCCCATTGCCTACAGCAGGCGCAGTGAAACGCGGCTGCGGAGAAAGAGTCCAAAAAGTGCGCGTGCTGATGAGGATGTGAAGCCATTTTCTATTAATGGAAATGGTAATTGCATAATTACTGAACTTACCCCAACCAAAGAAGATTTGGTGTTTGGCAAGGCCGCGCCAAGCATATTTTTTGAAACTACGTTTCCTACATGGTTTGCGAACCAAGGCTGTGATGGGCTATTCGTAGCTGGCTGCACAACATCGGGCTGCGTTCGTGCCAGCGCCGTAGATGCATTTAGTCGCCAAATTAACAATTTCATTATTGCTGATGCGGTTTTTGACCGATTTTCAATATCACACAAAATTGCTTTATTTGACTGTCAGGCCAAATACGCCGATTTGATCAGCGCTGCCGATTTAGAAGCCTACAGCGGCTAGTCTTGCCCTACTACCAAGCATCAAAACCTCGCGGATCAAAAAGTGCACCACGATATAAGTTATATTGAAGCAGGATCTCGAAAACACAGACCACGAATAGCAAACTGCCAATGCTGGCTAAAAGCGAATTGCGCCAGCTCTGTTTACCCTGATAACGCATGTAAGCCAGCACAAAGACAAAAATACTTGGCAAAATGCCAAAAAACATCATCAGGCCAACACATAGTACCATCCATAACAGCATCACCACTTCAGCTTTGATTGCAGGGTTATGCTTCATTTCACGGTTGTTGAAATCCGCTCCCAGCCAATGGCCGAGCTTTTGCGCAAAGGTACTGTTGCCTCGCGCCAGAAAATCAAAAACACATAGCACCGCTGTGATTACCGCTACAAGAAACGGCATCATCCTTGGAATTTCTGGCAGAGCACTACTCCAAATGGCAAGTCCCACCGATAAAGCGAACAAAACGAGAGGTACAAGCGGCGACCGGACCAAAGCTGGCGTTTGAGTGGATTCAGTCATGGCATTACTCCGACGGAAAGATAAGAGATTTAATAACCACAGGGGCGGATCCGGTTGACCTTATAACATCACCAATATCGATGAAATCAAAATTTGAAACCTCAATTCCATCAATCGAAATGATCGGACCGGCAAAGCCTTCTTCAACACGAAAATGAATTCCCAACAGACCCGCAATATCACCGCGAACAACCAGTATCAGCGGATGCCCGCGCCCAATGACTGTTTCAAGACCACCAAGAACGGCACGGGCAAACCCCTGAAGCCTAGCAAAACTTGCCGAGCCTTGCCACGGTACCGCAAGCGCAACTGGCTGATCCGGATCGGCCAAGTTCATCTGCGCCAGCGCCGCGATGATTTCAGCCTTTACAATTGCCTCGTCAATCTCATCACCGATCGTCAATTCAGGCGCGATCACCGGCACGTTGCGAATTGGCAGAACATCTGCAGGATCGAAATAGATGGTCGAGCCACTGACCTGAACCGTATATTGCGACGCGCCAATCACGGTCGCCCGAATGCCAAGATTGGCTGCCTGATAGGGAATATCAAGCGCCGCAACCCGGCTGGAAATACTCTTTGCGATGGCCTGCCCCAAATCACCAAATGTCGCCAATTCGGGGTTGGCAATATATTCACAGACGCCGCCGGAAAAAATAATCTGGCGATAGTCATTGCCCGCAGGCAGGCGGGGCAATCGGTACAGCCCCTCCAACTCATCACCCGCCATCGCGGCCATAATCTGATCAACCATAAGATCGGCGAGCAGGGATTTTTGACTGTCTGAAATCGGATCACCTACCCGCAGATCAAACCCTGCCAGTAGGAGGTATTTTTGCCCAAAAGGTTCGATATGCGTGATGATATTCTGCTGGTCAAACGTCACAAGTCGGGCACCTGCATCAATTGCCGAGCAATGTTTTACCTCGCCCCCACCACAAGCTGCCAGCTTGGTCGTGCCGCCACCAATGTCAATATTCAACACCATAGACCGATCATTATCAGCACCGCCGGTTAACCCGACCGCACCCGAACCATGCCCAGCCATAATGGCCTCAAGCCCGTCACCCGCACTGACCGAAACAAATTTTCCACTTTGGGCGGCAAACAGCTCGCCAATGGCGCGGGCATTGCGGCGGCGCACCGCAACACCAGTTAAAATCAACGCACCAGTATCGATATCATCAGGTGCCAAGCCGGCTAGCTTGAATTGCTTGTCGAAAAACTGCCCAAGCCGGTCCTTGTCGATATCCTGCTCATGGCTATAGGGCGTTAGCAAAATTTCCGAACGATGGATGATTTCACGCTTGGAGACGATATATCGCGTATCAAGCCTTTCGAGATAGATCTCGGAAAACAGGATATGCGACGTTGCCGAGCCGATATCAACGCCAACCGTCTTGAGGATAATTTCATCTTCCTCAATCAGGCTGCGTTCAGCACTGGAAAAAAACACGCGGCCGCCAGTATTTTCATTCGTCGTCACGGCTGCAAATGCTTTCTTCCAAAATCGCGCTGAAACCCCATAGCAATACTGACAGCGCTATTTGTCAGCTGGTTTTTCATAAAGCGATGGATCCATCCGACTTTCTTGGCCATGTTCGGCCAGCATTTCTTCGAACTCTTTGCGAAGCTTTGGATCTTCCATCCAATAAGGAATTGAGGTTCCCCCTTCATTCACATCCATGCCGGTATAGTCGATCTGTTTTTCTCCCGGCGGCAGGCCGGTAACAAGGCTCGGATGATGTGGCCCAAACCATGCAGTGAGGCGGAACGGCCCATCAGATGCATTAAAATGTTGGTGATACCAGCGCGCACCGCCCGGTGCCGCACTGACCAAGCCAACCGGTTCATAATCGACCCGCTTGACCTTATCAGCATGACCATCTTGCCACGGGTTGACACCGCATTCTTCGGGCCATGTATAGGTGTAGCCGCGCCCTTTGATACATACCAAAACCGCGGCTGACGAATGGGCGTGCGCTTTGGAATATTTGCCAGTCTCATGCTGACCGATCCAAAGATAGAATTTATTGCCGGTCATGAACGGTTCAACACGCCGCCAGCCAGGAGAGCGCCGGTTATCAAGCGGCAAATCACAATTCATCACATCAGGCACTAGATTTGTTCGTCGCATAGCAAGACCGCGAATCGGATCTGGTTCGACATCATCATTCGGCTTATAAAAATCGGCTGCGGGCGAGAATCGGTCGGTAAACTCGTAAGGGCAATTGAAAATAAAATCACGATTGCCAATTAAATTCATCAAATTCGGCGCTGTTGTGCCGCCAAGCAGCAGCGCCGGTGACGATGTTGCATTCACAATCCGATGATAGGCATTGACCGGAATTGAGAACATTGATCCGGTTTGCCATTCAAAAACATGTTTTGGGCCGTTTTCTTCAAGCCAAACCTCGGTCGAGCCGCGCCCTTCCACAACAAGATAAATTTCTTCGTAAATATGTTTTTCAACATTCAGCGCACCAGCAGCGGGCACTTCGACAACATAATTGCCCCATTTGCCCTCGGTGCCATGCAGCTGGATATAGGTGCCACGACCGCCCATGCGGGGCCAGTCAACAAGCGGCAAATTCTGCACTTTGGAAACACCAACACCTCTTACAATCGGAATACCATCGGATTCCATAAACTGATCATAGTCAGATTTTGGCAAGTCAAAGCGTCCATAACCGGCTTTTTCACCGGGCTTTGGCTCGTGCCAATGGACCATGTTATCTATATCATGCGGCATTGAGGGTTTCCTTAAATTTCATTGTTATTTTTAAGATGACTAAAAAACAGGAGCGGGTCAAGCGAGATGGAACAGTGTCTCGTATAGCGGTACAGAAAATTTTCCACACCGGCTCAACCAAGCAGATTATCCCCCGATTGGCGAAGAGGTATTGATTTCGGGGCATTTGGATTTCGGGGAATTATTTCACCAATTGTAGTGCGTTCCAGACGCGGTAGGGATTGGCAGGCATCTCAAAATGCGTCACACCCGCACTTGCCAGCGCATCCTCAACAGCGTTCATAACCGCCGCCAATGCCCCGACGGTTCCGGCCTCGCCAACACCTTTTGCCCCAAGTGGATTGACCTTTGTTGGCACCGTCACTGTTGCCAGCCTAATCGGCGGGATATCGGCTGCAATCGGCATTTGGTAATCCATGAACGAACCGCTTAGCAGCTGACCGCTAACATCGTAATGGAGAATTTCGCCAAGCGCCTGACCAATGCCTTGCACAATCCCGCCCTGCATTTGCCCTTCAACAAGATCACGGTTCAGAACCGTGCCAACATCCTCGACCCCAACATAATCGACAATCTCAACACGGCCGGTTTTAGGGTCAATTTCAACCTCACAAATATGACAGCCATTTGGATAGGTCGGCGCATCCGGCAGAAACTCGCTGTCAACACGCAGCCCGCCCAGCTGATTACTATGACTGACCAGTTCCGCCCAAGACATTGTTTGCCTAGCGTCTAGCGTATCTGGCGATCTGGCGGTAAAATACCCATCGGCATAGCTGACCGGCGATTGCATAATTTCAGCCGCCAGCGCCGTTGCTTCAGCCAATAATTGATCAAGCCCAAGCGAGACCGCCGCACCGGCAACCACAGTCGCAGCCGAACCACCATTGCCGCGCCCAGACGCCAAAAGATCGGTATCACCATGCCGATAGACAATCTGGCTGGCGGCGATTTGCAATCGTTCTTGCGCCATTCGTTTCAGTGCGGTTTCGTGCCCCTGACCCACCGACATCAGACCGGGATCGATCACGATACACCCATCTGCACGGGCGGTAATCCGCGCTATATCTTTTTTCACCTGTCGCAAAGGACCGCCCGCAACCTCAATCGGATTTGCCGCACCAATCCCGCGAAGCCGGCCGCGCGCCGCCGAATCTGCCTGACGCTTGGCAAAGCCATGATAATCAGCCAGCGCCAATGCCGCCGTCATCACCTGCGGAAAATCACCACAATCATAATTGAAGGTCAGGCCAGTCTTGTACGGCATCATATCAGGCGTGATCAAATTTTGCAGGCGCAATGCCATTTTATCACGGCCAGTTTCACGCGCCGCCTTTTCGATCAATCGCTCGATGATATAGGTTGCCTCTGGCCGACCAAAACCGCGATAAGGCGCCGTAGAAACGGTATTGGTATGGATGAATTTCAACTGCGCCGCGATATGGGGTGTACGATATTGACCAGCGATACCGCCAAGATTATTCAGCATTCCCATGCTGCGCCGCGATAAATAGGCACCGACATCGACATTCAGATCGACGTCAAGGGCACTGAAATTGCCGTCACCGTCAAGCCCAAGGCGCGCCGTGCCACAAACGCCCCTCGCATGGTCATCACTAAGGAAGGACTCGCTGCGGCTGGCCGCCCAATAGACCGGTTGCCCGAGACGCCGCGCCGCCCAGACAAGCGCCGCATCTTCGCGGAACAGGCCGCCTTTCATCCCAAAAGAACCGCCCACATCGGGCGTTGTCACATGCACATCAGCGGTGGTGACACCAAGATAGCTTGCCACCTCGTTGCGCAACGCAAACGGGCTCTGGCCGCTGGTACGAAGGCAGGGCCGGCCAGCATCATCAACATAGCCAAGCGAGTTACGCATCTCCATCGGACAGGCCAGAATCCGCGATATATCAAATTCTAGCGTGGTCACATGCGCCGATGCGTCCAATGCGGCGTCAACAGCGGCCTTGTCGCCAACCATGTGCATGGCGGCAATATTATCGGTGCCGCTATCCCAAACGAGCGGGCTGTCAAGATTGGGATCGGTTGCAAGCGCGGCAATCTTATCACCTGAAAATTGAGCGATGATCATCTCAAGCGCATCACAAGCCGCCTGTTTGCTTTCGGCAATCACCATCGCCACCGGCTCGCCAAGATGGCGGATCAAATCACCACTTAGAACCGGTTTTTGCGATTGGATTGGAACACCGGCATCATCCCGCTTTGGCGTGCCTGTCCATGGCATAAACGCCAGCCCATCATCAGCCGCATCATCAGCAGTCAAGACGGCATGAACACCCGCATGCGCTCGCGCCGCGCCGCAATCCAGCCTGACAAGCCGGCCACGGGCGATCGGCGCACGATAGAATTCGGCAAATAACACATTATCGGGAAGCGTATCTCCGGTATATTGTCCAGTGCCGGTAATGAATCGGCGATCCTCGCTTCGCCCGGCGGCGGTTTTATCCAATGATTGATCTGCGTTAATATCCATATCACTCACATCTTGGCAGGCCAGACCGAAACCCAACCATCAGGTTAAACATCGCATAAAAGGCCCAGCCCTTTCGGGATGCCTCAGATCACGAAATTGCTATTTTCACCTCGGCGGCATCATCCAATACCGCATAGGTTTTCAGCGGCACCATACATGGCGGCGACACCACCTCGCCGGTACGGATATCAAATGCACCATTATGGAAATCACATTCGATCACATGCCCGTCCAAATAACCCTCATTCATATAGCCCGGACCATGTGTGCATAAATTATCGGTGACATAGAATACCGATTCGACACAATAGACTGCCAAATCAAGACCATCCTTTTGCACTTGGATCACTGATCCTTCAGCCACTTCGTCTTTACGACAAACGGTCAAAACCTCTATGCTACCTGTCATTTCAAACCCTCAAAACCGCGATAGATTACAATTGAACGCCCATTCCTAGCCGAGGCGCCACATCGGAGCAAGATACTAATCCAGCTTGTTCGAGAAAACAAATTCCAGTTCCGCATATAGGAATATTGTTCTTCTATGGAAAATTATCTATGATCATGCCTTATTGATTGAAAGGGTGCGTAATGGACGAGAAAAAACCGGCAAGTGAGGCTAAAACCGACAGTGCAGAGAGTCCTGCCGGTCACTATCACAGCCAGAAAGACCGTATTTTTGTAAGGTCGATCCAAGGTGCGTATAACCTGACCGAAGAGCTGGAGAGGCTGCGGTCGATGCCGCGCGTCAAAAAGGCGAAGGAAATCAAATTCGTTGATGGCCCACAAGCCTATTCCCGCCATTACATGCAGCCAAAAGACGGGGTTACGCAGCTGTTTCATATCCATCTTGAGGAATATGGCCCGGGCGGCAAATCGCAAAAGCATGGCCATGTGAACGAAGCCGCATTTTATATTCTGGATGGCGATGGCTATGAAATCCATGATGGTATCCGCTATGACTGGACCGCAGGTGACGTGGCGATTGTCCACAATAACTGCGTTCATCAGCATTTTAACGCCAGCGACACCAAGCCAGCGCGCGCCCTTGTCCTGAAAACCAAACCGATGTTCCTGTTCATGAATATGCTGTTCCAAAAACAAGTCGAACCGCGTTCAGCAGACCCGGCACCGGGCGGTGAGAATTTTGTCGTTCGTGAAGAAGAAGAAGATTTCAATCATCCAGAAGGGGGCTATTAGAATGGCCTGGAAAGAAAGCAAAGTCTGGCTCGATGGGCTGGAAAATAAGAATCTTTATCAGCAGCTTTTGGACGATGCCGAGGCGGCGCCAGTGCGCAATGCTGGCCGGAAAAAAGTTGTTCGCCCCAACGAAATGCCATGGGAAATGTCGCGCCAGGGACTGCTCAAGCATTTGCTGAACGAACAGATGAACACCCGCATGGAAACAGTTGACGCCTATATGCAGATCATCCCGCCCGGGTCACATTCGGGCAAGCATCGCCATCTGGCCGAAGAGTGTCTTTATGTGGTTGAAGGCAATGGTTATGATTTGCACCAAGATTGCGATGTTGAAATCACCGATGACTACCACTGGAAACCACAGGACAAAATCCAGAAATTTGAGTGGGAAGCTGGCGATTTGATTTATGTTCCGCCCAACACAATCCATCAGCATTTCAACGCAGACCCAAAACGGCCGGCGCGGCTCATTTCAGTCATCAACCGTATTTTCAAACATTCGGGATTGAATGATCTTGAACAAATCGAAGATGCGCCCGAACATGTCGAGGGTATGACGCTGACGCCTGAAATCGTCGCCGACTTCATCAAGAACCGCGACTAATGCTAGGCGCACTTCTTGCGCTGGCATCGGCGGCGTTATTTGGCCTGCAAAGCGCCGCTGTACGCCGCGCGGTGACCAGCTCCAGCCCGCTTCAGGGCATGGCGATTACCGTGCCGTCAGGCGTGCCATTATTTGCCGCGCTGGCATTGTTTTTTGGCGGCTTTGATGCGATGCCGAGCTGGCCGGCCAGCACTTGGCTTTGGGCAGGTGTTGCTGGCATTATCCATTTTGTCATTGGCCGGTTTGGCAATTACCACGCCACACAGGCGCTGGGCGGCACGCTATCAACCCCGATCCAGCAATTAAGCGTTCTTGTTGCGCTGGTACTGGCAGTATTGTTCCTGCAGGAAAGCATCAGCGGCCTAAATTTCGTTGGCATCGGTCTGGTGATTTTTGGCCCAATGGTGATGTTAAGTCGCCGCAAGAAAAACGCCGGCAAACGCGCCGGTTCAGATTTTGAACCCAATTTTCGCTCTGGCCTAATCTGGGGGCTGGTATCGGCTTTCGGCTATGGCAGTAGCCCGCTATTTGTTGCGTTGGCATTGCGTAGCGCTGGGCCGGTTGAGGCCCCATTCGGTAATGCGATTGGCGTTCTATTTGTGTCTTATGGCTGCGCCAGCGTTATGGTGATCGGCGTTATTATGATGGCTGGCGGGATAAAGGTCGTGCGCTCAATCCCAAAAAGCGGATTAAACTGGTATCTATTCTCCAGCGTTCTGGTCGCATTATCCCAGCTGTTTCGCTACATGGCATTGGTCGTCGCACCGGTATCGGTGGTTGTGCCAATTCAGCGGCTCTCGGCGATCTTCCGGCTTTTGTTCAATGCGATACTAAACCGCAAGGATGAGCGGCTGGATCCGATGGTGATCGTCGGGATTATCTTGTCAATATTTGGCGCGGCAGCGCTTGGTGTTGACACAAAGACTGCGCTTGACTGGCTTGATCTGGGGCCAGAACTCACCGGCTTGCTGAGCTGGCGTTTCTAGCCCCCGAAAACAGCCAAGCACCTATTCCATGTCTTTGTAAACAAGCCCCTTTTCGGCAAGGCGCGGCCGCATATTATTGATATCAATGCCCAGCTCGCCGGCGTCATATCTGGCTCTGATCTGATCTTCGCGGGCTTCACGCGCAGCTGATTTTTTGGCAATTACGTCAGCCTGCAATCGTGGCACCACAGCAATTCCATCATCATCGGCGACAATCACATCGCCCGGATGGACGATCTGACCAGCACAAACAATCGGAATATTCACATCGCCCAAGGTTTCCTTGACTGTCCCTTGCGCTGAAATCGCCTTTGACCAGACAGGAAATCCTGCTTCTCGCAAAACGGTAATATCGCGGCAGCCAGCATCAAGCACAACGCCGGTGACCCCATGCGCCTTTAACGACGCCCCAAGCAAATCACCAAAATAGCCAGCATCCGAAAAAGACGTTGGCGCAATCACCATAATATCGCCCGGCTGGCATTGCTCGATCGCAACATGGATCATCCAATTGTCACAAGGCGGCACACTGACTGTGACGGCAGTGCCGCTGATATGCGCACCGGTCCAAATGGGCCGCATATAGGGCGCCATCAGGCCAGTGCGATCCTGCGCCTCATGAATTGTGGCAACGCCATACCGGCCAAGTTCGGCAACTGTATCTGCCGCTGCCCGTTTGATATTTTGAATAACTACGCTCATCTTCATCTCCCAGTTAATCTATTGTCGGTCTATTTAACGCGCTATCTGCGTTCAACACGCTATCTGTTTTGTGTCACCAGCAAGCCCAAATCAAAATCCGCTAACGCCAGCTGATCGAGCTGTTGCCCGATGATCACAAGCCGCGATTGCCGCAGTTCACCGGGTGCCCAAACATCAACCCAGCGCGCATCCGACATCATATGAACGGCCTGAAAAACGAGTTTCTCATTGCGGCCAGCAATTTGAAAAATGCCTTTCATCCGCAATATATCTTGGCCGTGTTTCTGCAATAGCCCATTAAGCCAAGCCTCAAGTCGCATCAGATCAAGCGGCGCCGCACTGGCAAATGACTGGCTGGTAACGTGATGGGCGCTGGCCTGCGATTTTGCTGCATCATCATGCGCAAAATCATGCGCTGGCCGTTCAGCAGCCCCATCGCCAGTGTCAATTTTCCCCGCACCGCCAAACTCATCAATAAGCCGTTCCATATCAAACGCGTTCTGTCCGGTGATGCTGCCAAATGGCACGGCGGCATTCTCGGTAAAATGCAACAACGCATGCGCATTAAGCGCCCGCAGATTTTGCGTCAGCGCATCCAATGCAGGCGCGCTGCAAGATTCGGTTTTATTGACGATCACGACATTAGCATAAAGCAATTGATGCAAGGCCTCGGGGAACCGCTCAACCTGACTGGCAAAATGATGCGCGTCAATCACCGTCACAACCGCGTCAAGACAGGCCTTTGACGCCAATAATTGATCAAACATAAAGGTCTGGATCACCGGCGCCGGATCGGCAAGGCCGGTGGTCTCAATAAAGATACCGTTATAATCTTCAGACCGCGCCAGCAAGTCTCGCAACGTTGTCACAAGGTCACCACGAATGGTACAGCACACGCAGCCATTGCTGAGTTCGAGCAGGGTTTCCGTACTGCTGACAATCAAATCATGGTCAATACCGATGGCGCCAAATTCATTGACGATCACGGCAAATTTTTGACCATTGTCACCCGCTAATACATGATTAATCAGGCTGGTTTTGCCAGCACCAAGGAAGCCGGTAATCAGCGTCACCGGCACGACAGGATTTTCTGTCACTGCCCGATCATGCTGACCTTGGGTCATAACGCTGCCGCGCCCGGCCGCCCTATTGCCACGGCATTAGCGAGACATGAATAACGCCGTCACTCGCACCCACAGCTTTAATTGCCGCATCGACATCTTTCAGGCCAAAGCGGTGCGTTGCAATCAAATCAAGCGCAAAGCGATCAGAGGCGAGCTGTTGAAGCGCCAGTTCGCATGATTGGTAGTTATGGCCGCGCGCCGCTTTAATCGTGACATATTTATTGGCGACCTGCGCCAACGGAAAATTCGGGAATGTTGCGGTTTCGCCTTGGATCAGCATAGTGCCGCCTTTGCGCCGCAAAGCCTCAAGGCCAAACAGCACCGGAATGGTACCAGCACCCGCAGTACAATCAAGTGACACATCAACCCCAAGACCACCCGTTGCCTCGCGAACCTTGGCAAGTGGGTCTTCGGCATCAACATTAATGACCACATCCGCACCAAGTTTCTTGGCAACCTCAAGCCGGTAAACATCCTTGCCCGTTCCGGTAACAATGATCAGCGACGCGCCGGCCTGTTTACAGGCAATGACCTGCGACAGGCCCTGCTGGCCCGGCCCTTGGATCAAAACCGAGGAATTATAGCCAACACCGCAATCAAACAACGCCCATTGAATGCCATTGGCCATCGGCGTGACAATGCCGGCAAGCTCAGGCGAAAGCCCGGTTGGTACCTTATGCAACACGGCGTTCCATGGCAGATACATATATTCTGCAAAACCGCCCCACAGATGCGGCGCACGACTTGCCGAAGTATAGCCATAACGCAACCCATCAGGGTTCTTGCGCCAGTCGGTTCCCATGCAAAGCCGGTAATCCCCCTGATGACACCATTCGCATTGAAAACACGGCACATAATGTTCAACGAAAACCAGATCGCCTTCTTTGACGCCTTTGCGTTGCATGAACTGTTTGCCAGCTTTGGCGATATAACCGATATTTTCATGCCCCATAATCACCGGGTCATCAATCGGCGGCTTGGCATAGAATTTCACATCTGTACCACAAATCCCGGCAACTTCCATCTTAAGCAGCGCGCCGTCCTCGGGCACATCCGGCATATCATATTCCCGATATTCGGTTTTATGCGGGCCGATGCGAACCGCCGCCTGAACTTTTTCCGCCAACGCAAGGTCTCCTTAGTAACAAATGAGATGACCGGCTGACAATTTTGAATTGCCCGCCACTGGTCAAGAAAACATCATAAAAACCTATCAATGCACCATTCCTTTTTCAAGAACATAGTTCCGAATAAAAGAACAAACACTAGCGACATTTATCCATAGGCTGCTACAATCACCTATGTTCGGACTGCGCCTGAATCATAAAACTGACGGTCAGTCGCTGGAAAAGGTTGAACGCTGCATCCGCGGCCATTTCAGCCTCGAAAGCGATAATATTGTGCTGGTCAGTGAACGTCGGGGATGGCTGCCTGGCTTTCCTGATTTAGAAACCCAAATCCTGTTTTGGCGGCACGATCCGGCAACCAATATCGTCAATCGCTATAAGTTACAGATGTTCAAACCGGCCGCCGAAATCAATGAAAGTGATTTGCCCGTTGGCTGGTTATTATCCGCCTTTATTGATGATGGCGACCCAGATTGTTGTTAACGACCCTCAATTAGAACCACTGAAAATGGAGTTTTGAAGATGTCCCGTCCTGTCTACACAACCGTTACCCGTACCCAAGGCAATAATCACGCATTAAAGGAAGGCATCGTCAAACCCAATGGCTTTGATCTCGAATTTATTGATATGCCGGTACTTGTTCATGGCTTTCGTAAAATGGTGCGTAATCTCGAATTTGATATCAGTGAAATGGCGGCAACCACCTATCTATGCGCACATGAACATGGTGTGAAATTTACCGCCTTGCCAATTTTTCTAGTTCGCGATTTTCACCATAAGGCAATCCGCTATAATGTGAATTCCGGCATCAAGACACCACAGGATTTGATGGGCCGCCGGGTTGGCGTTAATCGCGGCTATACCGTTACCACCGGCGTTTGGGCGCGCGGCTTTTTGCAGTCCGAACATGGCGTCGATTTGAATAAAATCACATGGGTACTTTCAGGTGATGAGCATGTTGCCGATTATCAGCCACCGGCAAATGTTGTGCCGATTGAAGATGGCAAAGATATGGAAGCAATGTTGATGTCAGGCGAGCTTGACGCGGCGATCGGGGTAGCGGTTGAACATGAAAATATCCGGACGCTCATCGACCAGCCCTTTGACGCTGCGGTGGCCGCCGTTCGTCATCAGGGCATCTATCCGATTAACCATCTGATGGTGGTGCGCGACGAAGTGCTGGAACAAAATCCGGATATTGCGGCCGAGCTATTTGATCTCTTTGTGCGCTCAAAACAGCTTTATTTGGAAACGCTGCGCAATGGTGGCATTGCCGCACCAACCAAGATTGACCAGATTCACGCTGCGGTTGACCCAATCCTTGGCGACCCGCTGCCTTATGGTATCGAGTCAAACCGGCTGGTTCTGGAAACGCTGGTAAAGCATGCGCGCGATCAGAATATCATCACCAAACCAGTCGAGATTGACACGCTGTTTGCGCCGGCCTGCCGCGATTTGAACGGCTAGCGGAAATCAAGCCATAATTTTTCTAGACCGAGCGCAAAAACGCCAGAACTCGTTCTGGTACATTTTGCTCGGTCTGGGCATCAGGCGGAAGATCCCAATAGTCCGATCCCTCAAGCACCTCTTCAAGATAGCGCGCCGCCGATGTGGCATGGGCAGCATCCTTGCCCGGCACGATCAGGCTGGGAATGTGAAGAGACAGCAAATCCTCGGCCGTTGCACCCGGCGCGGTATCACGGTCAAATAAGCCGCCAACCATCTGCCGCAAAATTTCCAGATACTGCGTCTGATCCATTGCCGCATAATGCGCGGCAAAATCTTTATCCTTGCGGATCACATTATTCCACGGCCCACCAGCAGGATCTTGCGAAAAATTTTTATCATGGCTTTGCACAAGTGATACGACACCGCCAAGGCCGTTCGCGGTCACATAATCAGCATGGGCGGCAAAACGTTGATGTGCGTTAATCCGGTATCGCGGCCCGCCAACCGGCCAATAATGAACCATTGAGTGCACCCGTTCTGGATATTGCGCCGCCATCGTCAGAACCGGCGAGCAGCCCATACATCCGCCCATAAGATGCGCAGCCTCAACCCCCAGATGATCAAGCAAGCCAACCGCCTGACCAACAAAATCTGACCAGCCAATTGCCTCGACACGGCCACCTGACTCGCCATTTTCACGCCGGTCAAAGAGGATGCATTGAAAATGGTCGGGAAGATGCCCCAGCAAATTTATCCGCTGATAAACGCCAAAATGCCGCCATTTATCCATCGTTGCATCAAACCCGCCCGGCGCAAACATCAGCAAAGCGGGGCCATTGCCTTCAATCTGGTAATGCGTGCGAATTCCATCAATATCGACAAACGCCATCGGCTCTATCTCCTAGCGCTTCGTGGCGCCTTTGATTTGTTTCCCGGCACGGATATCAGCCGCACATTCGCCAAGCGCGTCAAAGGCGATCTTGCCAACATTGGCATAGTTCTCCGCATCACTATCGACTGCCGCAGCGCTATAGCCAATCGCCGCATGCGCCATCCGCACCCGTCCATTAAGCCATGGGCCGCCCCCAAAACCACCAATCACCGGTATCGTGACAGCCTCGACGACCGCAGGTCCGACGATCGGCCCTGAATTGGTGAAATCCAGCAATGATGCCCCAGCATCTTCCAGCATTTTTGCCTGACGGATCAACGTGTCAACCATTTCATCTGGCACCACCGCATCGGCGGTATTCATAGATTTATATTCCATACCATAAGCCAGCGCGGTTTGTGGCGTAACACCAAATTGCGCCCAAACAGGAATACCTGCCTTGACCAACGCTTCGACCCCTTCAGGCGCCTCGGCAGCACCATCCAGCTTGATCATATCGACGCCGGCTTCCTTAACCATACGGATTGCCGCATCCACCGCCTGTTGCGGGCCAGCCTGTAATGGGCCAAAGGGAAAATCCGCACTGACCAGCGCGTTCTTGACCCCGCGGCGCACCGCCTGACAAACCGGCATCATCTGATCCATGGTTATTTCAAGCGGGTTCGCCTGGCCCCATAGATTATGTCCAACCGTATCACCCACCGACGCAATTTCGACACCGATGCGATCAACGATCTTGGCCATATGGGTGTCCCATACAACCATGCCGACAATTTTCTCACCTCTTGCCTTCATCGCTGCCAGCGACGCTAAACTGACCTTGTCACCCATTTGTTTTACCCTCTTTGGTTATCAATGCTGCTGGGATTCGCCGCGATACGTCCAGCCAAAACATTTTGCTGGCACCGTGACGGCAAATGGTATCAATAAAACTCGTCAAAAAACATCTGATCCTGCGCCAATTCGGTTTCATAGGCGCGTTTTTGAATTGCTGCCGCCATTACCGCCGGACCCGCAAAATAGAGATCATAATCGCTGATTGAATCACCAATCTTTGCCCATGCTACATCATGCACAAACCCGCCTTGATAGGTGCCACTCGCATCTTCAGACAGGACAATCTGCACATCTACATTCGTGCCAAGGCCGGTTATTTCATCAATCAATGCGCTAGCGGGGATATCGTCCTGATTGCGCCCACCATAAAAGAAATTGACCTGCCGCCCATCCAAAAGCCCAGCCGCCGCCGCGCCGCGGATAATCGAGACCATCGGCGATAGCCCCGAGCCACCAGCAATCAAAAGCAGGTTGCGCGGGCTATTTTCTTGTAAATAGGCGCTACCATAAGGTCCATCGATAGTGATGGTGTCGCCAATCTCAATCGCATCAAACAAATGCGACGTCACCGCACCACCTGGTACTTTCTTGATCTGGAACTGCCATTGATCAGTGCCACCCAGATTGCTCATCGAATAGGCGCGCCCTCCGTCAATTCCATCAATCTCAACAAGCGCATATTGCCCCGGACGGAACCCGGCAGGTGCCGCCAATGTAAAGGTGAATTCGGCAATATCATGCGTGATCGACTGTTTTGAAACCAATTTGGCAGATTGCCGTGATGGCACAAATGGCGGCTGGTATTTGGCATCGCTGCGAAATTTAATCACACAATCAGTCTCGGGCCGTGCCTGACAGCCAAGCCACCGGTTCCGCTTTAGATCACGCTCACCCCATGCTGGCGAATCCTCTCTGGCGTGATGAACAGTGCCTTCAGCCAGCTCAAATCGGCAATTACCGCAAGAGCCAACATTGCAAGAATAGGGCATCGCATGACCGGCCCGCAACGCCGCGCGCAAAATCGTATCATCTGGCATACAGATAAATTCATCATCACTTCCGGCAATTTTAATTTTATGCATATTACCCTCTTTAATCGAACAAGCTGGAAATTTTGGGGCTAAAACCTGACAGGCTTGAGATATGGCAGATGTCGCGCAACGGCGAATATTGGCCTCGCATAATAGCCAGATCTAATCATCATGCCCATCATGCTTATGACTGTGATGGTGATGGTGATGGGCATGGGCATGGGTGTAGGTATGGTGGTGCTGGCCATGCGCGTGTTTTTGATGATGCTGGCGGCCGGCCTCATCGCCGCTGGCAAAAATTCGGTCAGTTTTGCTTGCGCCCGGTTCCTCACGGAACAGCAGTGACTTTACGGTCAGCGGCACGGTAAATGACGGCAACCGAATTTTGCCAAGATCGATGTAATCAAAATCGCGAAGGATAATGCCGTCAATGACCAGCATATCGTTGCTGATCTGCAATTCATTCTGCAAGATACCGCCAAGCGTATAGGCAATGTCCCCATCCAGCATCACATAAAGAATGCCGCCACCGCCAAGATAGCCGGACAAAGCATCATGAATACCATCAGCCAGCGCCCGAATGCGCTGGTAATCAGGGCTGCCCCGCCAATCGAAAGCAAGCGCCGTTTCCGCCAGATTAATATCAAGGTCGAAGGCGACAAAATGCGCGCGAATCGCGGCGGCAATCTCGTCGGCTGACGGGTCGCTGGTAAA
This sequence comes from Candidatus Puniceispirillum sp., assembly GCA_028383305.1. Classification (GTDB taxonomy): domain Bacteria; phylum Pseudomonadota; class Alphaproteobacteria; order Puniceispirillales; family Puniceispirillaceae; genus UBA3439. Next base: position 15,164 of record JAOEVD010000011.1, on the reverse strand, counting down.
ATCAATATTTGGCTTTAGCACCTGCATATTGCGGCGCGGCAACACTTTGCCCGGGGCGCTGATCGTGCCAGTCTGGCCGCTTAGCTGAACCGAATATTCCGAGGCGCCAAGCGCTGTTGCCCGAATACCGGCGACCGCCGCCAGCAGTGGCGCCGGAAACGCACCAGCAGCAGCAAGATCGCCAAGATGTTTGCCAAGATAAAACCCGAGATCACCAAAATTTTGTGTCTCACGCTGATAAACATATTCAGCAACCCCGCCGGAAAACATTACCGCCTGAATATCGGTCAGATCATCTGGCAAATCGGTCAGGAACAATGCCGCCACTTCATCCATCATCATACCGCCCAGCGCATTGACCAGAGCACGTGCCATGCCAGCAGCAATCTGATCCATTGTTTCAGCCGCAACGGATTGGCCAAGCTCAAGATCATGACCGGCGGTTTTGGCATGAAGCCGACCCGCCGCATCCAGCCGCACGATCTTGCCATCATCAATGGCAATCAGCCGCCCGCCAATATCCAACGCCGCCGTCCAGACAATTTTCCCGTGATCCAGCAATGCCAATTTGGTCGTGCCACCGCCGATATCAATATTCAAAATACGGTTTTCCTGATCATGGCTGGCCTTGGCCGCACCCGATCCAAAGGCGGCCAACATTGCCTCCATATGGTTACCAGCGGTTGCGGTAACAAACTCACCGCCCTTTTCCGCAATAACCTCGGCGACCGCCGCCGCATTATCACGGCGTAACGCCTCACCGGTCAGAATCACCACACCAATATCAATCTGTCGCGGTAGGATACCCGCCTCGGCATAAGCGGCATCAATGATCCGTCCCAAGGCAACCGCATCAATGGTTTTTTGATCGATGAACGGGGTAAAGCTGACCGGAGATTCAAAATCAGTGACCCGGTCGACAATCACATAGCGGCTGGCAAGCGAATCATTCAGCCGCTGTAAATGAATCTGCGAAAAGATAACTTGTGTGCCAGATGATCCAATATCAACACCAACCGTGCTAAGCGTCACATTATCGCGCTGCCATATCGGGTTATCCTCAAGCGGGCCCGGATCAATATCATCATGGTCGTGATCAGCATCGCCGTCATGTTCATGCGGGAAAAAATCACCAAAAGCATGGTCCGCGACTGTATGCGAGGCAGGCGAATTATCAGGTTTTTTCTGCGACATCGAATTGCCTTTCGTTCCGCTATACAGACCAATGTTCCATTGACATACTAGGTGGAAACTTCTAACATAGTCTAACAGTCGTTCCAAGATAAAAGCAGCCCAATCAGGCTGAACAAGCGCCAGTTGAACCAGCTGCCCAAACCTATAAATCGAGGCCTATCAATGATAAAAAATGCGATCGTTTCGGACAAGCTAGCCGATAAATTCCGTACCGAAAAAGAAACCACTTACACGCGGTTTATCGCTAATGAAGGCCTTGATATTGTCGATGGGTTATATGTTCGCAATCTTAATCATGTCGCGTTAAAGCCATGGGCGCGGCGCGGCGGCAATGCAGTCTTTATCAACCATGACGCATCGCGCACGACGAATGACTGCTATGTCATGGAAATTCCGGCTGGTGGCAAGCTCGTGCCCCAGCGCCAGCTTTTTGAAGAAACAATTTTAATTCTTTCCGGACGCGGCTCGACAACGGTCTGGAACGATCGCGGCGATAAAGCCTCGTTTGAGTGGGGCCCCGGCGCCATTTTTGGCATCCCGCTGAACGCCAATCATCAGCATTTCAATGGATCTGGCACCGAGCCTGCGCGCTATGTGTCAGTCACCAACATGCCGCCTTTAATGAATGTGTTTGAAGATCCGGAATTTATTTTTGGAACCCAGCATGACTTCCTTGGCCGCTTTTCCGGCGAACCTGATTATTTCGCTGATCAGGGCGAGCAAAAGGGTCTGTTGATGGAGACTAACTTTGTCGCCGACGCGGTGAATTTACCGCTCATCGAAGCCAAAGAGCGCGGCGCTGGAGGCGGGCATATCCGCTTTCAATTGGCAAAATGCTCGATGAACAGCCATATCAGCCAGTTCCCAATTGGCACCTATAAAAAATGTCACCGCCATGGGCCGGGCGCGCATGTGATCATTCTGTCCGGCGAGGGCTATAGTCTGATGTGGCCTGAAGGCGAAGAGCCAACCCGGTATGAGTGGGAAGTTGGTAGCATGATTGTGCCGCCCAATATGTGGTATCATCAGCATTTCAACACCGGCACAACACCGGCGCGATATTTAGCTTTCAAATATGAAGGCGTCGCCATCCGCAATGCGCAGGGCGTGCCAAAGGCGTGGATTTCTCAGCGAATTGGCGGCGACCAGATCGATTATGCCGATGAAAGTCAGGGGGTACGCACGATGTTTTCGGATGCCTTGGCAAAGAACGGAATAGCTGCAAATATGCAATCCGCGTATGATGCGGAACTACCCGACCTTCCGCCCAAGCGCTAGTTCTAACGTGATTTCCATAACGATCATTAAATCGTATTTGGATGAAACAAGACTTGTTTGTTTTTGGAGATTATGCCGATGCTTAGAAAAGAAATTAATGACCTGCTGACCCAGACCAACGCAGGCACGCCGATGGGTGACTTATTCCGCCAATATTGGATTCCGGCGTTGCTCGCATCTGAACTGCCCGAAGATGATTGTGCGCCAGTGCGTGTCAAACTTCTTGGCGAGCGTTTGCTTGCCTTTCGGGACAGCAACGGGGAATACGGGCTGATCGATGAATTCTGTGCACATCGCGGCGTCTCTTTGTGGTTTGGTCGCAATGAGGAAGGCGGCATCCGCTGCCCGTATCATGGCTGGAAATATGACGTAAACGGCAATTGCATTGAGGTGCCGTCCGAGCCCGAGGAAAGCGGCTTTTGTGAAAAGATCAAATTATCTGCCTATCCACTGATCAAGCTTGGCGACATTCTCTGGACGCATATGGGTGATAAGGACAATGTTCCAGACCTGCCAAAATGGGAATTTGCCACGGTTCCAGCTGAACAAACCTACAGCTCAAAGCGCTGGCAGGAAAGCAATTGGCTGCAGGCAATGGAAGGCGGTATTGACTCTAGTCATGTGTCTTTCCTGCATTCAGGAGGTCTAAAATCTGATCCATTATTTAAAGGTGCAGCTGGCAACAAATATAATTTCAATGATAAAAAGCCAGTCTTTGAAGTTGTCGATTCAGAAGGCGGTCTTTATATCGGTGCCCGCCGGATGGCTGAAGAAGGCCATTATTACTGGCGTATCACACAATGGGTAATGCCAAGCTTTACAATGATTCCGCCGCGTGGTGATCACCCTGTTCATGGTCACTTCTGGATCCCGATTGATGATGAAAATTGCTGGGCATGGAGTTACGATTATCATCCGACCCGCGCCCTTACCGATCAAGAGCGTCAATATATGATCGAGGGGAACGGCGTTCATAACCAATATGTGCCGGGAACGTTCCGCCCGTTGCAGAACAAAGATAATGACTATCTGATGGATCGCGACGCACAGAAGCGTGGCGAGCTTTATTCCGGTGTCTGGGGCATTGCCATGCAGGATGCCAGCTTGCAGGAAAGCATGGGCCCGATTGTCGACCGAACCAAAGAAAATCTGGTATCGACTGATAATGGTATCATTATGGCGCGCCATAAATTACGCAAAGCGGTAAATGCCTTAATCGAAAAAGGCGTCACCCCGCCCGGCCGAGACACCAATCATCACCTTGTCCGCTCAGTGGCAAAGGTGCTGCCAAAGGACCAGCCATTCAGCGAGGCCTGCGCCGACGATTTCAAAGCAGAAGTCGGCAAACCGCAGACCACTGTCTAGATATAGGCGCGTGATGGAAAAGACGGTTCAGCCAACTTTATTGCATAGCTGTGCAAAGGCTAGCTCGGCTAGCGAGTTGCTGTTCCGTGTCCAATATCCAAATAGCCGTCACCGCAGGGCCCTGTTTCTGGGACTTGACGATGCGGCAGCCGATCTAATCCGGTCACAGCCAGCAATTGTATCGCAGCGTGTTTACCGGCTCGCCGCCGACGCGCCAAACCAGCTAACCCTCAGTGACGAGCGCGGCTCTGTTGGACATCTTGAAGCATTAATCTCGGCGCATGATCTGGTACTTATGGTCTCAACAAACGCATCACAAGATCAGGCCGCAGCCGGTATTTACGATACGGCGCGTTCACACAATATAATGGTCAATTGGATTATCCTGCATCAGCAACCGGGGCGCCGCCCGCAGGTTGCAAATCAGATTTTCACCAAGGATCCCGACATCATTGCCACCACCATTGATGCGCTTCGCATCGGAGATCTGTAACCAAATGGAATTACTTGGGCTTCTTGTGATCGGGTTCTTTATTGGCATCACCCATGCCATGGAGGCTGATCACCTTGCTGCGGTGGCATCGGTCAATCAGCATGGGCGTGGGCTGCGCTCATTACTGCACCGCGGCGTTGTGTGGGGCATCGGCCATGGCATCGCGCTACTCCTCATATGTGGCATTGTGATCCTTGCCAGCATCAGTTTTGACAAAAGAGTCGAAGCTTGGCTGGAATTGACGGTTGCTGCGATGATTATTGGCCTTGGGCTAAACACTATTTACCGTTTAGTCGTCCGCAAAGTGCATTTCCATGTGCACCAGCATGACGGCCATAAGCACCTTCACGCCCATAGCCATCAGGCCGAGCCAGCCCCGATACCGCATTCGCAATTAGCCCATCAACACAAACATCCCAAGCGTGGGCATTGGCTGGCATTGCTGATCGGACTGCTGCATGGTGCCGCCGGATCGGGTGGATTGCTAGTTCTAGTTGTGGCCGCCACCCATTCAATTTTTGAAGCATTTATCTATATTCTGGTCTTTGCCGCTGGCGCGATTGTCGGCATGGCCCTATTGTCAATCGTGGTAAGTATGCCGCTGTCTCTTGCCCAAGCCAGTGCAGGCCGCGTCAACAAGATCGTCCTGACCGCGCTGGCTGGCTTTTGTTTCTGGACGGGCAGCCAATTGGGGTTCAGCAGTCTGACGATACTTGGGTTTATCAATAGCTAGTGATCAGCACCCAAGGTGTGACTGGCACGCACTCCAGCCAGATTGAAACGCGCGGGTGGAGATGATGCTAAAGCAGTAAAGGGAGTAAGGAAGATGTGTGGTGAAATTGACGAAAATGTCAGCATAAATGCCGAAATCTTATCCCAGTTCCATTATCTTGTGCGAAACCGGATTGGCGGCGACACCATACCCGCAGCACCAGCACCTGATGGGCTGGCAACAGCCGAAGGTAGGGCGGCGTATATGTCGCAGATTTTTAATCATCTGCTGCACGATATGGCAACACAGATGAACAAGGCAGATGATACCGAGGTGGTCGATGTCGTTGCATCACAGGCGATCGCACTGGCACGCTTGGCCGGCTTTATTGCGGGCCAGTTACCGCCAGGTGCCGACCTTTACCGCGCAACAATTGACGCCGTAAGTGCTGGCCATGATGACAGCCACCGGTTATTGGCACCAAAACAGCATGATCATCACCATGATCACCACCACCATTAATGGCAGATCTGCAAAAACCTCAAGATATCCAGCACAGCCCCAAGCGTGCAGACAAGGTTGCCACAGCGTCTGGTGCGCCCAGCGGGGCTGAAGCAGGGTTCGCGTTTTTAGGCAATTGCGATTGGTGGCGTGGTATTCTCTCAACGGCATTTGGCCGTGGTTTCTTTGGCTTCATGGCCTTTGCCATTCTGGTCAGCATCGTCTGCTATCTGATGTATGGCATGGCGGCTGTCGAGGCGGTTTTACGTGAAGATATGACGTTACTGGTGAATATGATGCCGCGCGTGGTGCTAGCGCTGTGTGTTGCATCATTGTTGTGGGTGGTATTGCCGCGTGACCGGATGGCACGGCTGGTCGGCACAGAATCAGGGCTTCGCGGCCTGATCATTGCAGCAATCGCCGGCACGATCACCCCGGGCGGCCCCTCTTCTGCCTATGCGCTATTAGCGGTATTGGCCGCAGCAAAGGCCGATCGTGGCGCATTGGTCGCCTATATCACAGCATGGGCATTACTTGGGTTCCAGCGGATTCTAATATGGGATATGCCCTTTATGGGCGCAGAATTTTCAATGGTACGCTTTGTCGTTAGCATGCCGCTGCCAATCCTTGCAGGGCTGATCGCCCGCCATATACCAATCCGGTTTGACGCCAGCCAATTACCAAAAGGGTCACGGTAATGTTCGGGGTTGGCTTCTATGCAATGCTGACAGTTCTGGCTGGGCTTATCGTGACCGCCTTTCGCGCACCCGATCCGGTTTTTGGGGCCGCCTTAAAACGCTGGATCGAGCAATTCGCCGTGCTGGTGCCGCGGATGTTCTGCGCGCTGATTGCCGCAGGCTTCTGTGCAAAACTACTTCCCGCCGAATGGATTAGCGGCCTTTTGGGCGAGGGATCGGGCTTTTCTGGACTTATTATCGCGTTTTTAACCGGACTTTTAGTACCAGCTGGACCGGTGATCTGCTTTTCGATTGCTGCCGTTTTTGTCAAGGCCGGTGCGACACCAGCGGCGGTGATTACCTTTATCACCTCATGGAGCCTGTTTGGGGCGCACCGCCTGTTCATTTACGAATTGCCATTGCTTGGCTTTAACTTTGCCCGCCTGCGGATGGTATCAGTTCTGCCGGTGCCGATCATTGCGGGCATCGCTGCAACAGCGATCAGCCTCGTCATTACAATCGAAATGCTGACAGGGCGATAACGGCGTAACAGGTCGTTAATTTATAAACCTGCCTTTTAAAAACCCAATTTGTGGCAAACGGTTTACCCAAGGCTGGCCGCCCCACTGGCTTAATGGTGATATCCCATTTGCCGCGATATTTGATTAGCAACCGAGGTAACTTGCGGGATTAATGACGGGAATAGGCGCTTTTTCATCCGTAGCCTCGGCCCGGCCAAACCAATCGAGGCAACAATGCCGCCATCGGCCTGCCTCACTGGTGCCGCAATACAGCGGGTTCCGTCCTCGCTTTCCTCATCTTCAACAGAATATCCATTTTGCCGAACCATCTCTAACCGGTCGCGGATCGCCGTCTCATCAATCAGAGTTTGCGGCGTGCGTTGTTGGCGCGGTATCGCCAGCAGGTTTGTAAGCTCACTTTCACCAAGATGCGCAATTAAGCAATGTCCTTCTGCTGTACAAAATGCCGGTTTAATCTGACCCGTACTGGACCGAAGACGGACCATTTGTGGACTTTCAAAATCATGAAGGAAAACGATGTTTTCCGCATCACGCAAGGCAAGGCGGACGTTCTCGCCAGTTGCCTTACGTAAATCCGTCAGCAGGCTGCGCGCGCCTGACCAAAGGTCGAATTGCAACCGCACGATTGAACCAAGCGTAAATAAACCAATACCAAGGCGATAGCGGCCGGTTTGTGCGCTCTGGCCAAGCAGTCCTTCGCTGACCAGAGTGCTGGCGAGGCGGTGCGCCGTGCTTTTGGCAATTCCAAGCCGTTTTGCAAGATCACTGACACCAATTTCAACATCGTTCCCATCAAATGCACGAAGCAATCGAATCGCTGTCGCTACTGAAGATAGGCGCGGCCCATCACTGGAAGATTTGCGTTTACCGCCTGTGCCTTGATACTGCACCTAAGTCCCCTGTCACTTTTGGCACCCAGCTTAGATTTCGCACAGGTGCCCTTAATGTTTGTCTCGACCAGCCTACCAGATCCGATAACCGGCAAAATAGCGATAGAGCTGACCTTGGAACAGTTCGATGCTGAAAACGAGCTCAAACAGCGCGAACAGCGCTACGGCTGTTATAATTGGCACAATCAACGATATCTTCATGCTTTCACCACCATGCACGCGGATCAAGTAAAACATCGAAAGTAAGAGGCCAGCATAATGACCTAATATATAGATACATAAAAGTAGCGCCAAAAGCAGCATAAAAAATTTCACCGAAACGGCAAAATCTAAAATCTTGCCGCCAAGTGCCGTCTTGACCACGTTTATCGATGTTTTGGTGTCACCCTGTTTCATCGAGCGATAGATTTGCACGACAATTAACAAAACAAGCGGCACCAGGATCACAAAAAGAGGCTGTGATGATGAAAAATCATAGCCAATTGCAGTAATCAATGCAGCGAGTGTAAGGCCGGCAGCAATGAATAGCGCCGCCAGTTCAAGTGCGTTACGATTTACCACCTTCTCATCAGCATTTGCTGTTGATTCAGTTTCAAGATTATTTGCCATCTTTACAGGCGCTCCCTATCCTTAATCATCCCATAAACATTATAGGCAATAAACCCAAGCGTGATCAGGCAAAGGGTCAATGGTATCGGTGAAAGGAAAAATAATGTGCCCTTCAACTGTGTTGCCAAATATAAATTCTTTTCCACCGCATGACCAAGAACATACCCGATCAACATTGCCGCCCGCGAATAATTCAAGATTTTCATCAGATAGCCGATGACCCCAAATATCAATGTGACGACGATATCAAAAAGTGACCCTTGTGCGGCGAACGCTCCAGTTACAACAACCGCTATCAGAATTGGCACCATGATTGACGAGCGAATCGAGGTCGCTCTTGCAATCGGATTAACCAGAAACATGCCAAAGATCGTGCCGATGAAATTGCCAAAAATAACGGTAAAGATCATCACAAAGACAATATCGACGTCGGTTGTAACCATGTCGACACCAGTTTCAAGGCCAAGGATGAACAAGCCTCCAAGCAGGATCGCCATCGACGAGCTGCCCGGAATACCAAATGCCACCGTCGAGGCAAGTGCCCCACCCTCAACCGCATCATTTGCGGCTTCGGCACCGATAACGCCCTCAATATTACCCTTGCCAAAGGTTTCCTTTGATTTTGAGGTTTGTTTTGCATGACCGTAGGCAATAAACGCCGCTGGCGCACTGCCTAGACCCGGGATAATCCCGATGGTTGTACCGATCGCGCTACAACGCATCACCAGCCACCATTTCTTGAACGCAATACCAATACCCTCAAAAATCTGCTTTTGCGTTTGACCAGCACTGAGCGCGCCGTGCTGCTTGTCGACAAGACTGCCGCCCTTTACGAACAGATCAAACATCTCAGCAACCGCAAACAAACCCAGAATAACTGGCACGAGCGGCAACCCGTCATAAAGCTCAAGCAACCCAAATGTGAATCGTTCCTGATTGGTGACATTGTCAATGCCAATCATTGAAACCAGCAAACCCAAAAGACCGGCAATCAAGCTGCGGGTCATATCTTCCTTGCCAAGCACCGCGATAAACGTCAATGCGAGGAATGACAGGACAAAGATTTCCGGTGGGCCAAAGAACAGCACAACCTGTTGAAGCACTGGCAGCAATAACGCCAGAGCGACTGCCCCAAAGGTGGCACCAAGGAAACAGGATGTCATCGCAGCACCAACAGCAACACCCGCCTTGCCTTGCTCACGCATCGGCGGGCCATCAAGCAACGTTGCCGCATTTTGGCCTGTGCCGGGCGTGCTAAACAGGATGGCAGTCAAACCACCTCCTTGAGCAACAGTTGCGTGCGCCGCCAAAAGAAATGCTATTCCCGGCGCTGGGTCCATTTTATATAAAAACGGAATTAGCATCGCCATCGCAAAATGCCCGCTAAGACCGGGAATAATGCCTATGATCATGCCAAATACAGAGCCCACAATGAGGAATGGCAGGACCTCAAGACTAATAGCCTGTGCAAAGCCTGAAACCAGTCCTTCTAAGATACCCATAGCGTGTCCTATAGTTTCTAAAAATAGATTAACTTATGAATAGATGGGAAAAACAGGTACATCACACCCAAGCGAGCATGATGCACCTGCAGTTTCAATAGCCTATTAGCGAGGTCTAGAGCTCACCGCGGATTGCAGAAATAAACATCTTTCTGACATCATCAGGCAGGTCAGTTGCCTCTTTTGTTAGCTCTGACATTTCATCACCAGATGCGTAATCAACCGCCCGCTTGGCCTTTTTGGCCTTGCCGAGGAATTCTTCATCGGCCACAGCTTTGGCAAAGGCATCACGAAGGAATGCCAGACGATCGGCCGGAATACCAGGAGGGCCCGCGATTGGCCGGCCAACAGCTGACAACGCTTCCCAACCAACGACAATCTTCATTGCCTTGTCGGCATTTGGCAGACTTTTCACAAGTTCACGAATGGTTGGCGTATCCGGCATATCCTTGTGACGCTTTTTACCGCTTTGCATCACAATCTGGTTGTCACCACTCTTTACAGTTTTACGTGCACTGCCCCAAGACCCCCACATGCCGACAACGTCGCCACGCTTCATGGCTTTTCTGATAGGGCCGGAACGGTCAAATCCATGGATAACGTCCTGATTGAATTCAAACACTTTGCCGATAATCACCGTATCAACATAGGTTGATCCACCAAGACCAGTTGCACCCACTTTAAATGGCTCTTTAACTGCTTTCAGTGAATCATAGGTATTAAAGCCACTGGCGACTGACGTACTCATCACCCGGGTATCAGCCGTTACACGTCCGAGATAGCTATACTCCGCGACCTTGTAGGCTGCGCCTTTGATCTCAGCGAGTTCGTTCGTAATCATAGCGCTACCATTGATGATACCGATTGTTAGGCCATCACCTGGTGAGCGGAAAATCTCATTTGCGCCTGTCATACCACCAGCGCCGCCCTTGTTCAAAATCTCGACATCAGCACCAGTATATTTTTCCATGACTGGCGCAAGAAGGCGCGCGTAGTCATCATAGCCACCACCAGGCTTGTAGGGCACGATAAACTTGATCTTTTTCCCCTTGTAAAAACTGGCTGCATCTTCAGCCTTTACCGGTGCAACATGTAAAAGCCCTGCCATTGGCAGCGCCAATCCAAGAGATAGTAATCCCGTCAGAAATACGCGTCTCATTTTTCCCTCCCAAGAATCATTATAAGGTATCCGGGCCACCACAATCAGAAATTGCCTGGCGCGCCGCAGTTACGCATGTGTTAGATAAAAGTAAACCTGAAATAAAATCAGCCGTCAACGGCACAGCGTTCTTTATAAAAGAACATCATCATTTTTCATGAAATAGGGCTAGCCGAAAGTTATCAAGATCACACCGGCGAAAGCAAAAATCGATGCAAAAACCGTGCTTTGGCTTACGTGACGATCCAACCGAAATACAAAAATTGAGAGATAGCTCGCGATAAATATCTCTAATGATGCGATCATCACAACAACAATCACTGTTTCATAAACAATTGCAGCAAAGAAGAAAATCTGCCCCAGCGACACGGCGATACTCGCCATAATCATCCAGCGATCAAGATCTGAGAATATGCCAGTTAGCTGGCCACGCAAGGATTTAGCAAAAAGCCCAGCCAGCAAAAACGCAGCAAGACCTGTTAACGCACTAACAAGGGTGCCAAAGGCCGGATAGGGCAATTCAAAAATTCCAAATTTACGAAAAATATAAGCACAGCCATAGGCCAGAGCCGACAGAACGCCAAAAGAGTAATCCCAAACCGGCGGGGGCGTATCATCACCAGCACGCTGATTTTTTGCGCTTTCCCGCATCATTAACAAAAAAGCAAATAACAGCACCGCCATGCCAGCAGCACCGAGCGTGGTGATCATTTCATCTAGAATTAGAAACGCCAGCAAGGATGAAAAAAACGGGTTCATCCGCTTGACCGTGGATGATCTTACCACGCCGAGCCGACGCACTGACGTATAGAGAAAACTGCGCCCAACAACCATTGACAGAACACCGGCGAGCGCATAAAAGCCGATGCCCTTCCACCATGTTGCATTGGCAACCACCTGCATATCATGGCTTTCGAGGATCAGCCAAATAATAGTAGCAAACACCGCCGTGACAAGCACTGAAAATACTACACCACGGCTGTCCCGACGGCCAGATGAGCGCGCAATCAAAACATTCGCAAAAGCAAAACTGAAGGCAGAGGCAAGCGCCAATCCCTGCCCAAGCAGCGCCTCACTCACAGCCAGACGCCCTTAATGGAAGCCTGCAATAAATAAACAGCTCCAAGGCAAAGGGCCTGACTATACTAGGACGGATCACAATTTGTCATCTAGTCTGCTGGTGGCTGCCAGACATCCTCGAACCCTTCGGCAGGCTCCAACTGGTCAAACCAGTCTAGGCCAATGGCCTTCATCACGCGGCTATTCACCACAATGACCCGCGCCTCGACATCGGAAGTGTTGAAGCGTTTGTGCGCAACATATGGCGGCACGTAAATAAAATCACCTGGCCCCCACTCAAAAGTTTTTGGGGTGGTATCCCATTCCCAAACAAACTTCTCGTCACATTCGAAATTCACGTCGTAATGATGATCATAACCATGGCCTTCAATCACAAAGGCAATTTCTTCCGATAGATGGCGGCTGGTTCCAGTTGCTTTGCCAGCAGCAATAAACTGCATATAGATGTCAATACAGCATTCTTTCGTGTTCATCCGCTCATTGATCACATGTTTGATCAATCCGTCGGCCGAACGCTCCATTGGCATCTGGTCGTGTTTGACAACATTCAGACGGTCCTGATATTCACGGCGAAATTCCTGACTGGCTTCAAGCGCCTGCTTGTAGAAATCAACTTCAGGGCCCTCAGATTTGGCCCGTTGGCGCTCGATTGCATCTGCAAATGTAATTGGATCCATAATTTCCTCACCCTATCATCACTGGGGCTTCGCTATATTATTGCTGTGCACGCTCTTGCTGGCAATTGTCTTTTTCAGACCTAAGTCTTTAGAGATTTTCCGGTGGGCTAAATCCTTCATAACCCTCTACCGGCTCTGTTGGAGGATAATGCACCATCTTTTGGAAGATCATATGCATGAACAGGAACAGCGGTTTGGCTTTTAGAACTAAAACATAGGTCTCATCGTCTGAGTCTGACAAATGCTGGTGAACACAGGCATTCTCGACAATCAGCGCGTCCCCAGCTTCCCAATCCAACCGGCGGCCATCATGAATATCATGGCCTTTGCCTTTCAGCACAAAAAATACTGCTGAATTCATGTGGCCATGGGTTTGCCCATAGCCGCGCGGTGCATACACATCGACATGCGCCTCGATAGATTGCGCAATCTTGTTGGCTTGCGGGTTAATGACCTTTTTACCAAAGCTTTGCGGTCCGCCCTTCCAGTTCAGATCACTGGTTTTATAAATCCGCGGCTGGCTGTAGAGCTCTTCCTTGAGCTCACCATATGTGCCCTCAAGCGCGCGAACAAAGGTGCGTTTTTTCGCCCAGCGTTCCCAAACAACTTCATTCTTGCCATCAAATTCGGTGGTGTCTGCCATCTTGAACTCCCGTTAAACAGAAGTATAGGATAGGCTGCTGACTCATTCCTGTCAACAGGACGTAGTTCCGCATAAAGGAACAATTTAAGTTTCTCATAGACATTATTTTTCTGGATTAACGGCTACCTCTTCCAAATCCTGACCAAGGTAACTTGCGGAGTTGCCATAAAGTAGCATCTTAACCTTTTCCGGCCCAAGCGTTTTCACAAGCTGGTCAACTTGACCGAATAAGGGCAGGGTGATGCCGCTTTGCTGCGCCAGGTCAAGCGCCACGTCCATGTCCTTTTCATGCCATGTAAAATTCGTCGAGTCCCAGCGTTCCAGTGTGGTGTTACGAGCCGGACATTGCAGCAGAATTTCACGCATATGTTGGGCATTAATGCCATGACTTTTTGCCATAAACAAAACTTCATAATTCGCCACGCAAGCAGCCCAATGCATCATGTTATTGCAGGCTTTAGCAACTTGTCCGCTGCCAATAGCACCAACATGAAGAACATCACGGCTATAGGCCATCATCGCCGGTTTTAGCTGTTCGACAACCGCCACATCGCCGCCGCACAAGGACAACAGATTGCCATCAACCGCACCTTTTTTGCCGAAACAGACCGGCGCATCGACAAAACCAATACCGGCCGCTTTTGCCGCCTTGGCAAGCGGTGCCATCGTGTCTGGATGACAGGTCGCCAAGACGGCTATTGCCGCGCCATCACTAAGCCCAACCGCCAGCAATTGCGTGACGACATCAATTGTCTGTGAGTCCGTTGCAACAGCAATAAAAAACACATCGGCGCTACCAGCCAGTTCGGCGATATCAGACACTGCAACTGCGCGCGGATCAATCGCGGCAAGTGCAACCGGGTCCAAATCAAACGCGGCCACATCATGACCCGCCGTTACAAGGTGCCGGATAATTTCACGGCCCATAACTCCAGTCCCAACACAGCCAACTCTCATCTCCAACACTCCTCTGGCCATCGGGTTCCCAGTCAATGAAACATGGTTAAAACCATCATAAAAATCCATCCTGGCGACCTAACAAGCCAAGTTTATCACATGGTGATCCCGGAGGGACTCGAACCCCCTACCTACAGATTAGGAATCTGTCGCTCTATCCTGATGAGCTACGGGACCATAAATCTCTTATGCCCGAATTTATAATGGAATGCCAGCCTGCCAAAACCGCGTTTTTATCGGCTTTTCCATGCCATCATTGCATTTAATGACCCCCAAAAAAATTCCTTTCATTGACAAACTCAGCGCTAGGGCGCATATGTCGGCCAAAGATGTGGCGCGCTAGGGGCGATGCTACCTTCGCGAAAAGCCATGCGCTAGAAAACAAACCAATGTCAGATATGAACCAAGAATCTGCCGAAATCTCGGCACAAACACCGGCTGTCAACTTTGATAGTTTTGGATTGCCCGAACTAATGCTGGCCACTTTGGCCCGCGAAGGCCTGGTATCCCCAACCCCCATTCAGGAAATGTCGATCCCGCTTTTGCTGGAAGGGCGCGATCTTATCGGCCTTGCCCAAACTGGCACTGGCAAAACCGCTGCCTTTTTGCTGCCTTTGATGACGCATCTTGGCTATAGCGCCGCCGTTCGCGCTGGCCAGCCGCCAAAGGCATTGATCCTTGCACCGACGCGCGAATTGGCAAATCAGATTGAGCAGAATGTCAGCAAATTATCAGCCGATCTGAATATCCGCCATCTGGCCGTTTTTGGTGGGGCGCGCTATGACGCACAAATTCGCGGATTACGCCGTGGTGTCGATATTGTTGTCGCCACGCCTGGCCGTCTTGAAGATCTGATGGATCGCGGCGCGTTTGACCCAAGCGGAA
>JAOEVD010000010.1 GCA_028383305.1 Candidatus Puniceispirillum sp. | reverse complement strand
CGATATCGCTGCTTTTGATTGCCGCGGTATTGATTTTGCTGGTGCTGAATGGGATTTGCTGGCGGGGCTGTTATTTTGCGGCCCCATCAAAACAAGCTATACGATCATCAATGGCAAAATCATTGTCGACCAAGGCCAGCTTGTGAGCATGGATATGCAGCATTTGCTGTCAAAACATCGTGCCATGACGGCCGATTTGATGGGCAAAGCCTAACCAAAGGCCTAATCAAAGGCATGACGCCAAAGACAGCTGGTGCTATGGATTGATCACTGCCGCTGGTCCGTCATGCCAGACTTCATCGAGATTATGCCCCTCGCCTTGACGATCAATCACCAGAAAATCTTGCACCGGTTGCAGAACCAGCAAAGGGTGATGCCAGACCCCACGATCATAGCTGACCCCCTGTTCGCCACTCGCGCGAAAACAGGCTAGCGTCGAAAAATCAGGGGCGTCACCTGCCGTATTGCCATGTGCCACCACAACCAGCCAATCATGCTGGCTTAGTGGCACAAAGGCTTGCGAGCCAAGCGGGTGACGTTCAAGAAGATGAATTTCAATCGGGTCGGGACGGCGCGTGCCGCGAAACAGCGATATGATGGGCCTGCCATCGCCCGTCGCCACATCAACGCCCGCCATGGCATCAAATCTTATGGTCGTTCCCTGATTGATGCCGATCTCGGTTGCACCATCGGTTTCAATGACCGTTCCAAAGGGCGCAAAGTTGGCTTTGGTAAGCGGCTGGATATCAAGCTGTTTTAGGTCTAATGGAGTCATGGTTTATCGGCCTCAAACGGGTGGTTTGCGATCCAGTGATTTGCGATATCGATGCGCCGCGCAACCCATACCTTGTCATGCGCCATGATATGATCAAGAAATTTGATCAATCCAGCAAACCGTGCTGGCCGCCCGATCAGACGACAATGCAGGCCAATCGACAACATCTTTGGTGCCGCCGCGCCTTCGGCATAAAGTACATCAAAGGCGTCAATCAGATACTGGGCAAATTGATCGCCAGTATGAAATCCCTGCGCAGTGGCAAAGCGCATGTCATTTGTGTCTAGCGTATAAGGAACAATTAAATGCGGCGTTTTCACTTGCGCCGACCAGAATGGCAAATCATCCGAATAATCATCGGCGTCATAAACAAACCCGCCGTCTTCGGCGACAAGATTGCGCGTGTTTTCGGATGTTCGCCCCGTATACCAACCAAGCGGACGGGTGCCACAAATATCGGTTAGAATCGAAATCGCCTTTTGCATATGGTCGCGTTCTTCATTAATTGGCATGCCATGATAATTGATCCAGCGATATCCATGCGCCGCGATTTCATGCCCATCGGCAAGCGCAGTTTCAATCACCTTTGGGTGACGTGCCGCCGCCATGGCAACAGCAAAAACCGTCAGTGGTAACTGGCGTTGACGAAACAGATCCAGAATACGCCAGATACCCGCCCGCGACCCATATTCATAGATTGATTCCATCGACATATGACGCGCCCCATCAAATGCCGCCGCGCCAATGATTTCCGACAAAAACACCTCAGATGCCGGATCACCATGAAGAACACAATTTTCGCCGCCTTCTTCGTAATTCAATACGAATTGAACTGCGACACGCGCACCATTCGGCCATGCCGCCTGTGGTGGTGTGTCACCATATCCAGATAAATCTCTTGGATAATCCATCATTTCGAAACACTCACTATCATGTCAAAACCATTAATCCGGAGAGTTATGCCAGAAAATTAAGCCCAAAAGTCACGACCGATTGCTGCCAACCAAACCTTGATTGACCATATCACGCCATGCCGCCAGCATCGCCCGTTCTTTATCTTCAACCCAAATCACCTGCCCTGGCGGCATCGCATGTGACGCCGACACTTGCCAGAAAATTTCATTCGCATGACGGATCACCTGACGTTCGGTTTCAAGATGAATGCCCTTTGGCGCAAAGGCAAGGCCGTCCCAAACCGGCTTGCTAGCATGGCAGCTGGCACAACGTTCAATCACCAGCTCTACAGATGCCTGATGAAGTGCAGCAGGCGAGGCATGCGCGCTCTGATCATATTTCACCTGCGGCGCACCAAGCTGTGACAGCATGATCGCAAAGCCGGTTAAGATCGCCGCGACAAGCCATGTCCAATATGGTGGGGCAAGCCCCTTATGTTTGGTGTTAAAGAAATGCCGGATCACCGCACCAATCAGCAACACAAGCCCCAGAATTGCCCATGCATAATCAGTGGCAAACACCATCGGATAATGGCCGCCAATCATGACAAAAATCACCGGCAGCGTCAGGTAATTATTATGAAGCGAACGTTGCTTGCCACGCGCGCCATAACGCGGATCAGGTGTCTCACCCGCCTTCAGCGCAACAACAACTTTGCTTTGTCCGGGGATAATGATCATCAACACATTGGCAACCATGATCGTGCCAATGGTAACCCCCATCTGCATAAAGGCACCACGCGCCGAGAAAATCTGGCTATAACCATAGGCAAGCACAACAAGAAAGGCAAAGCCAGCCAAGGCCAGCATTAGATCGCTTCGGCCAAGCGGGCTGCGGCACAGGCCGTCATAAATGGCCCAGCCAATCACGATGCCGCCAAGGCTGATCATCACCGCCTGCATTTCGGTAATATCCAAAATATCAAGGTCGATCATGTAAAGGCTTGCCGCGCCGTAATAGACAAGGCTCATCAAGGCAATGCCGGAAACCCATGTTCCATAGGCTTCCCATTTAAACCATGTCAGCTCATCAGGCATTTTTGCGGGTGCCACCAGATATTTCACCATGTTGTAAAAGCCGCCGCCATGCACTTGCCATGCCTGGCCATGCGCCTCTTCCGGCAATTCTTTTCCCGGTTTCAAACTTAGATCAAGCGCAATGAAATAAAAGGACGATCCGATCCATGCGATACCAGCAATTACATGCACCCATCGCACAATCAATTCTGACCACATCCAAAGATAATCGATCATTAGAATCCCCCTTTTTTTCAGCTGTCAGCATGGCAATAACGGCGTAATCAAGCCTCATTTGCACGCTGTTCGGCATCATCTCTCAATTGCTGCCAAATGGCAAGATCAGCGGCGATTGACAAAGCCACATGCACCGGGCTTTTACCGTTGATTTCACTGATGCCAATTGGACAGATCAATTGATCCAGCATTGCTGGCGACACTCCTGCTGCGGCCAGTCTTTTGGCAAATCGCACGCGTTTGCTTTTTGATCCAATCAAACCAAGATAGGCAAAATCACCACCCATCAAAAGCTGTAGGCAAATCGCCTCATCAAGGCTATGCGAATGGGTCATGACCAGATGAACCGCCCCTTGCGGAGCGCGAAGCGCAATTTTTTCAGGTGCCTTGGCGAGCAGTTTTTGCACATTATCACCAAGATCATCGGCAAATCTGGTAGCATCAATATCAACCAGAAAAATATCGAACCCAAGCCCGTCAAGCCGTGGGATGAGCGCACGGCTAACATGACCCGCGCCATAGATAAAAAGCGGCGTCTGCTGCGGCATAGCAGGTACCATAAACACGGCTTCATCAAAAGGTGACTGCGCCGATTGCAGCGTCAAAGGCACGCCGGATTCAAGCGGGTGAGCCAACATGTGATTATGATGATCTTCTTGCGCCAGCGCGGCCAGAGCGCCAGCCTGTTTGGCGGTAAATTTTTCCAGCAATAACGACATCTGCCCACCGCAGCACTGTCCCATATCGGGCCCAAGAATAACGGTCATATGCTGGCGTTGCCAATCATCATCATCACTAGCCATCATCTTGCGGGCGCGTGCCATCACATCAAATTCTAACGCGCCGCCGCCAATTGTCTGCCAAATACCGGTCTTTGTGACCAGCATTTGCGAGCCATGATCGCGCGGTGATGATCCCTTGGTCGCGGTGACCGTGACAAGCACAATATCCTGCCCACCATCAAGACAAGCCAAGGCGTTGGCAAGCCAGCTATTTGCATGTATCCCAATCAGCACCATATCAGACAAAATTTGCCCCCAGCCGGTTTGCCGTCAATAACAGCCGTTCAGCCGTTGCCGGTGCATCAAGTGCCGGATAGGCAACGCCTTTTATCCCGGCAAGCGCATCTGACAGAGCGAGCCAACTGCTAATTCCAAGCATCAGCGGCGGCTCGCCAACAGCCTTTGATTTATGGATCGTATCTTCACTATTTTCGCCATCAGCATAAAAGGCGACCCGCCAGTCAATCGGCCGGTCCGAACAGGCCGGAATCTTATAGGTTGATGGCGCATGGGTTTGAAGGCGTCCTGCTGCATCCCAAACCAATTCTTCGGTTGTCAGCCAGCCAACACCCTGCAAAAAACCGCCTTCAATCTGACCCATATCAATGGCCGGATTGATTGATTTTCCAACATCATGCAACAGATCAGCGCGAAGCAGACGATTTTCACCTGTCAGCAAATCGACAATCACTTCCGAAACGGCCGCACCATAGGCAAAATAATAAAAAGGGCGACCATGCATCCGGTCTTTGTCCCAGCTTAATTTTGGCGTCGCATAAAAACCAGTTGCCGACAAGGAGACACGCCCAAGATAGGCGCGTTTCACCGCATCGGCAAATGCCATGCTGTCGGTGCCAATATGAACCTGACCATTGGCAAAAACCACCTCGGCCTGATCGGTTTGATGTTCATCAGCCAGAAAGGCGGCAATCCGACCTTTGATGGTTTGCGCTGCCCGCATCGCGGCCATACCATTCAGGTCAGTTCCTGACGATGCTGCCGTTGCCGATGTATTTGGCACTTTGCCGGTTGTTGTTGCGGTGATTTTGACAAGGTCAATGTCAATCTGAAATTCATGCGCAACAATTTGCGCAATCTTCGTGTAAAGCCCCTGCCCCATTTCGGTGCCACCATGATTAAGGTGAACCGATCCATCATTATAGACATGGATCAATGATCCAGCCTGATTCAAAAATGTTGTATTAAAGGAAATGCCAAATTTCACTGGCGTCAGAGCAATGCCGCGTTTGACATATTGATTGGCAGCGTTAAAGGCGGCAATTTCCGCGCGGCGCGCCACATAATCAGATGTTTTGACAAGTTCATCAACGATTGGTTGGATCACGCAATCGTCGACCCTTTGCCCATAGGGTGTGATGCCAAATTTACCCGCCCTTTTATCCGGATAGAAATTTTTTCGCCGCACTTCTAATGGATCAAGCCCAAGATAATGCGCCACCTCATCCATCACCCGTTCAATGCCAAGCATGCCCTGCGGCCCACCAAAACCACGAAACGCCGTATTGGATTGGGTATGGGTCAAACAGCAGTAATTGGTGATTTTCATATGCGGAATATCATAGGCATTATCGGCATGACACATAGCCCGCGCCGCAATGCCAGCCGATAAATCCCATGACATGCCACAGCGCAACGCCTGTTCAAACTCAACCGCAAGAACACGGCCATCATCACCAAAGCCGACATGGTAATCAATCCGGCAATCATGACGTTTACCGGTCAACATGAAATCGTCATCACGATCATAAATTGTTTTCGCCGGATGACCGGTTAAATAGGCGGCAAGCGCCGCTGTCATCGCAGGTAAATTGCCCTGACTTTCCTTGCCGCCAAACGCCCCACCCATGCGCCGCGTTTCAACCGTTACCGCATGATTGGCAAGCCCCAGCATTTGGGCTGTTTTATGTTGAATTTCGCTTGGATGCTGGGTTGAACTAAATAGCTGTATTTCGCCATCTTCGCCCGGAATGGCCAATGCCGCCTGTCCCTCAAGATAGAAATGTTCTTGCCCACCAGCGCAAACACGGCCACGCAATGCGTGCGGTGCGGCAGTAAGGGCACTTTGTGTATCGCCTTTAATCATCTCGCTTGGGCTGGCAAGCCATGATTTAGCTTGCATCGCCGCGTCAATTGTTAAAATGGCTGGTAAAGGCTCATATTCAATGACCGCAAGCCCAATTGCCGCACGGGCTGCCGCCATATCAACCGCCACAATGGCAAATAGTGATTGCCCGACATAGCAAACCTCATCAACAGCAAAGACAGGATCATCATGTATCGCTGGCCCACAATCATTCACCCCGGGAATATCAGCCGCCGTCATGACCGCAACGATACCCGGGGCTGCGGCAACAGCCGATAAATCCATGCGGGTGATTTTAGCATGGGCGTGCGCACTTTGCCCGATCAACACGGTCAAACAATTTGCCGGCGTTGCCATATCGTCAACATAAACAGCAAGACCCGATACATGTTTTACCGCACTATCATGATGTTTTGATTGGCGGATATCGCCATCAATGCCAGATGATGTCATGACCAGCCCTCCAACCCCGCTGCAAGATCGGCACCAGCAAGCCGCATCTGCCGCGATGCAGTTAGTTCTAACCCATATTTGATAAGCAGATTCTGCGAGGTTAAAAGCCGGTATTCAGCCGAACCACGCATATCGGAAAGCGGGGTGAAATCATCCCTCAAAGCCTTAGCCGCAGCTTTGAAATGCGTTATATCAAGCGGTTTTCCGGCAAGTTTTGCTTCGGCATGATTTGCCCGTTTTGGAATGCCAGCCATGCCACCAAAGGCCAAACAAACATCAGTGATAACGCCATCATCAAGATGCAGATTAGCCGCCAGCATCACTGCTGAAATATCCTGATCAAACCGTTTGGATATTTTATAGCATCGTAAATGCGGTGCTGGCCCCTGCGGCACCAGAATCGCCGATAAAAATTCGCCGCTTTGCCGATCTTGCTTGCCATAATCCAAAAAGAAGTTTTCCAGATCAAGAGTACGAATCTTACTGGCTTTGGTCAGCTCGATTTTGCTGCCAAGCGCCATTAGCATTGGCGGTAAATCACCAATCGGTGAGGCATTAGCAATATTACCACAAACCGTACCACTGCTGCGAACCTGAAGCGCACCAAAGCGCCGCAGCAATTCGGCGCATTCGGGCAAATCATCGGCAATGTGATGCAGAAATTGTTGATGCGTCACCGCTGGCCCAATCCGCATAAAATCGCCGTCGGTTTCAATTTGGTCAAAACCGGCAACACGCCCTGTCCAGACAAATGTGCCAAGCTTGCGATGCTGTTTTGTCACCCAAAGCCCAATATCGGTTGCGCCGCCAACAATGGTTGCATCCGCCTCTTTGGCGTAGATTTTTGCAAAGCTGGCATTGGTGGCAGGGGCAATAAATTGTGTGGTTGCATCACCGAGACCGATATCGTCTTGGTGGTCTTTTGCCAACGATAGCGCCGCCAGCATCGCCGCCTCATTTGCCATGTCAGTCTTGGCCATATCAGTTTTGGCCAGATCACCGTCCCTGCCGTGATCAAGCATGCTGGCAGCATCAACAATCGGGCGATAGCCGGTGCATCGGCATAGATTGCCAGCAAGGGTTGTGTCTACCTCATTTGCTGATAGTCCGCGGCCATTTTGCCAAGCGGCATACAGCGACATCACAAATCCAGGCGTGCAAAATCCGCATTGTGACGCATCGGCGGCGACCATCGCACTTTGCACCGGATGTAATTTGCCATCAGGGCTGGCCAGCCCTTCAACCGTGCGAATGGCGCTCCCATCGATCATACCAAGAAATAAAATACAGCTATTTACCGGCCGATATTCCAGCCGTCCCATCGCGTCAGGCCGGGCCATCGTCACCGTACAGGCACCACAATCACCTTCGGCACAGCCTTGTTTGGTGCCGCGAAGGTGCGGTTGACCACGCAACCATTCAAGCAATGTCACATCGCCAGCAACGTCACTGACATGCTGTGTATCACCATTCAGTAAAAAGCGGATTTCACTACGCATAGCGCCTCCGCATTTAGCTGCCCCGATAAGTCGAATAGCCGTAAGCAGACAAAAGTAACGGAACGTGATAATGCTGCGTTGGATCATTGATGCCAAAATTAATCACAACATCATCAAGAAACGGAATTTCAGGAAGGTCATCACCGCTTCGGCGCAGATATGCCGCCACTTTGAACAGCAATTGATACCGTCCTTTTCGCAATGCATCACCATCCAGCAACGGCACATCGCAGCGACCATCATCATTGGTTTTGGTGGTTTTCATCAGCACTGGCACATCGCCATCAAGGCGAAACAGATCAATCGACAGATCTGATGCCGGACTGCCGCGGGCTGTATCTAGAACATGTGTTGTTAAGCGGCCCATAAGCCATTTCCCCCATTTGCATAAACCGCCCGAAAAGGAACATCTAACGATGGCAGTTATGCATTGTTATTGCAAATCAAATTGGACATTTAATAGAATCCTGTCAATATGGCCGGATGCCTGTTTTGACCGGCTCTGTCACTGTTTAAACCGGATAATTATGACGATCAATCCTGCACCGCATCGCTTATCACGCGCCGATTTTATCGCGGCCTTTGGCGATATTTACGAACATTCACCATGGGTGGCCCAAAGGCTGTTTGACGCTGGCCTTACCGCGCATGATGCCAATCCGGCCAATCTGGCAAGGCGCATGGCCGAAATTGTAGATGCTGCCGGATATGACAAACAGATGGCTCTATTATGCGCCCATCCGGAACTTGCCGGAAAGCTGGCCATTGCCGGATCATTGACGGCTGAGTCAACCGCCGAACAGGCCAGCGCCAAACTTGATCAATGCAACGCTGAAGAATTTGCCACCTTTCAAGATTTGAACGACCGTTATGGCAAAAAATTCGGCCATCCCTTTATCATCGCTGTTCGCGGTCTCGATCGCGCCACCATTTTGGCGGCCTTTGGCATTCGCGTTGCGCATTCGGCCAAAACCGAATTTGCCACTGCGCTTGGCGAAGTGCATAAGATTGCGCGGCTTCGGCTAGAGCAATTATCGGCCGAGTATCCTCACCACCAGCAGATATGATTTTCCCGCAAAAAGCCCTGCCATAAAGACAGGGCCTATGTTTTAGGGCCTTCAATTTAGGGCCTGCGATTTATTTGGTTTCGCTGCCTGAATGAAAGTTAAAGACAGCGCCATCTTTAATCCCGCTTGGCCAGCGTGCTGTCACGGTTTTCAGCTTGGTGTAGAAACGCACGCCTTCCATGCCATGGATCGAATGATCGCCAAACATCGAGGCTTTCCATCCACCAAAGCTATGATAGGCAACCGGCACCGGAATTGGCACATTCACGCCAACCATGCCAACATTCACATTATTGGCAAATTCACGCGCTGCATCGCCGTCACGGGTGAAAATCGCCGTTCCATTTCCATATTCATGCGTCATCACCAGATTGACCGCTTCTTCATAGGTTTTTGGCCGCAGAATCGACAGAACCGGCCCAAAAATTTCATCGCGATAAACCGACATATCCGCGGTTACATGGTCAAGAATCGTGCCGCCAACGAAAAAGCCGTCTTCATAGCCTTGCAATGACAAGCCACGACCATCAACAACCACCTTGGCACCATCAGCCTCGCCCTGATTGATGTAATCGGTCACCCGCTCTTTTGACTCGCGTGTGATCACTGGCCCCATTTCAACACCGGGTTCGTCATATTGGCCAATTTTCAAAGCGCGCACCTTTGGTGCCAAGGCTGAGACAAACCGATCGGCCGTATCGTCACCAACCGCAAGCACAGCCGATATTGCCATGCAGCGTTCGCCTGCCGACCCATATGCTGCACCCATTGCCGCATCAACCGCCTGATTCATATCGGCATCAGGCATGATAATCATGTGGTTTTTGGCACCACAAAGCGCCTGAACACGCTTGCCATTCGCGCATCCACGACCATAGATATATTTGCCAATTGTGGTTGAACCAACAAAGCTGATTGCCGCCACATCAGGATTATCAAGAAGCGCATCAACCGCTTCCTTATCACCATTAACAACATTCATACAACCATCAGGCAATCCAGCTTCGCTAAGCAACTGCGCCAGATAAAGCGGTGCGGCTGGGTCGCGTTCGGAAGGCTTTAAAATAAATGTATTACCGCAGGCAAGCGCCATTGGAAACATCCACATCGGCACCATCGCGGGAAAATTAAATGGCGTGATTCCCGCCACAACACCAACTGGCTGGCGAAGCGAATAGCTGTCAACCGCACCAGCGACCTGCGCCGAATATTCGCCCTTCAGCAAATGCGGAATACCACAGGCAAATTCGACCACTTCAAGACCGCGCGACACCTCGCCTTTGGCATCATCTAATGTCTTGCCATGCTGAGTTGAAATCAGCTCGGCGATCCGGTCAAGATTTTTAATGATCAATTCACGGAATTTGAACATGACTTGCGCACGTTTTGCCGGCGGCGTATTGGCCCAACCGGACAAGGCTGCCTTGGCGACAGCAACCGCCGCGTCAATTTCAGCCGCACTGGCCAACGGCACTGAAGACGTAACCGCGCCTGTTGCTGGATTATAGACATTCTGCGACCGGCCACTTGTACCCGCCGACGTTGCGCCTTTGATAAAATGCATATCCGTCATTGCTGCCTCGTTTAGCCCTTGCTTGCGCAGGTGGCTCTTTAGTGATGTTTGTTTGAAAATATCAGTCCTAGACTACGCCTTTTTTGCACAAAGGCAAGACAGGCCAACGCTGGTTTAGGCCGAATATCACCACCGATCGAGGATAAGGGATTTTTCGGTTTTTGAAAAACAAAGCTTGGCCTCGGCAAGATTGATTGTATAAGAACTTATGGAGATTTGGATATTATTTGCCATCGCCGCTGCCGCAACACAGGCACTTCGTACGGCGGTACAACGACGCATGGTTGCGCCGCTTGGCAGCTATGGTGCGGCCTATATCCGGTTTTCCTATGCCTGTCCGATTGCATGGCTTTGTGTTGTTTCCTATATCGGCATATCTGGTGCAACGATTGCCGGATTGCCCTTTGCCTTTTGGGCCTGGATCAATATCGCCGCGCTGACGCAGGTTATTTTTACGATTCTTCTGATTCAGCTTTTCAGCCACCGGTCTTTTGCCGCCGCCGTTGCCTTTTCAAAAACCGAAGTTTTGCAAACGGCGATCTTTGAGGCGTTGATTTTGGGGGTTGTGGTGACCGTCCAAACCGGTTTTGCCATTGCACTTGGCGTGTTTGCAACCGTGATGCTGGCACTTGTCAAAACCAATTTAACGATTGGCAATATCCGTCAAAGCATTATGAGCCGCCAAATGGCAATCGGCCTTGCGGCAGGTGCTTTCCTTGGATTTTGCACCGTTTCCTATGGCGCCGCGATGCAGGCGATGATTGGCGGCAGCCTACTTAGCAATGCGATCTATGCCGCCGCAATTGGGGTAACAATTCAGGCAGTATGTTTTGGTGCCTATTTGTATGTCGGCAAACGCCGTGAATTTATCGCCAGCTTTGTCGAATGGCGCGGCGGGGCGATGGCTGGGGTTTGGGCTGCCATTTGCAGCATTTGCTGGTTTGCCGCTTTTTTGAACCATGAAGTTGCGCCGGTTCGCGCTGTAGGGCAGGTCGAACTGCTGTTCAGCATAGGTTTTTCGGTGCTTTATTTCAAAGAACGTGTCAGCCGCCTCGAGCTGGCGGCAATGGCGCTTTTGGCGCTGTCAATTGTGATGGTGCTGCTGGATTAGAACAATTTTTGCCATCGACAGGAACTGCGCTCATCTGTCCCGCCTTGCTGATTGACAAGCCTTTCGCACAACCTTAATAATGTTGTTCGTTTTCGCCCGCCCGGACGGGCTTAACCCTGCAAGGCCACCGCGGCCACACCCCCATTCACCAACTTTGAGAGTGCTGTTCTCGTGGAAAAATTCCTGTCATCTATCGGTATTTCTGACGTTCAAACCATTGTTCACAACCCGTCATTTGATCAGCTTTATGAAGACGAACTTCAGCCCGGACTTGAAGGCTTTGCCCGCGGCTATCTGACCGAACTCGGTGCCGTTAATGTGTTAACTGGCGAATATACTGGTCGATCACCAAAAGATAAATTTATCGTCATGGATGACACCACTCGCGACAGCTATTGGTGGAATGGGAATGGCTCCAAAAATGACAATAAACCCATTAATACAGCTGTCTGGAATGATCTGAAAGCACTTGCTGCCAAGCAGCTAAGCGGTAAAAAACTGTATATTGTTGACGGGTTTTGCGGTGCCAATAAAGACACATGCATGAAAGTTCGCTTTGTTATGGAAGTGGCATGGCAGGCGCATTTTGTGAAAAACATGTTTATCCGGCCAAGCGACGAAGAACTTGCCGATTTTACCCCTGATTTCACCGTGGTAAATGCCTCCATGACAACCAATCCAGATTGGGAACGTCACGGCATGAATTCGCCAACCTTTGTTGCCTTTAACCTGACCGAGCGTATGCAGCTTATCGGCGGCAGCTGGTATGGCGGCGAAATGAAAAAAGGGCTTTTCTCGGTCATGAATTACCTTTTGCCGCAAAAGGGTATTGCCTCAATGCATTGTTCAGCAAATTCTGGTGTGAATGGCGATGTGGCGCTTTTCTTTGGCTTGTCAGGAACCGGTAAAACCACCCTGTCGGCTTCGTCAAACCGTAGCCTGATTGGTGATGACGAACATGGCTGGGATGATGATGGCATTTTCAATTTTGAAGGTGGTTGTTACGCCAAGACAAGTGATCTGAGCGAGGCCAGCGAGCCGGAAATCTATCGGGCAATCCGCCGCGATGCGCTGTTGGAAAATGTGATGGTGGATGCTGATGGCAAGATCGATTTCAGCGATACCAGCCTGACCCTTAACACGCGCGTTTCCTACCCAATCTATCACATTGACAATATTGTTCGTCCAGTCTCCAAGGCTGGTCATGCGAAACATGTGCTGTTTTTGGCAGCCGATGCTTTTGGTGTTTTGCCGCCTGTTTCGATTCTTGATGATGCCGCAACGCAATATCACTTCCTGTCTGGTTTTACCGCTAAAATGGCCGGAATGGAACGCGGCATGACCGAACATCAACCAACCTTTTCGGCCTGTTTTGGGGCGGCCTTCCTAACGCTTCACCCAACCAAATATGCCGAAGTATTGAATAAGCGCATGCATGATGCAGGTGCCAAAGCCTATTTGATCAATACGGGCTGGAACGGTCAGGGAAAGCGCATTTCGCTGGCTGCCACGCGGGCCTTGATCAATGCCATTTTTGATGGCGAATTGGATGATGCTGAAACCGAAACCTTGCCAATCTTTAACCTGCAAATGCCAAAAGCTCTGGCTGGTTTGGACGGTTCGGTTCTAGATCCGCGGTCAAGCTACGAAGATCCAGCTGAATGGGAAAAGCGCGCCCGCCATCTAGGTGGTTTATTTGTCGATAATTTCGAGAAATTCACCGATACCGATGCAGGCAAGGCACTTGTTGCCGCAGGGCCGCAGATCGATTAATCCAGCGAAAATAGATTCCTGAAATGAAAAGACGCTGGCCTGAAACCAGGGTCTTTTTTATGCGTTACCCAGCGACAGAAGCGCGCCGCTATAAAAAGCTGTTAATCGTTTCGATCAGCGCAGCATTGATTTGCCGCGGCCCTTTGTTAAGCCGGTTTTTATGACGTCTTGCACCAGGCATACGAACACCATCAATAGCAGTCATTTTCTGCATAAAGCCTTCAACATGATCCTGCCAGCCAACACCGGCCACCACCGTTGGCGATAGGCCGATGATCATTTCACCACCGCGTGGCGGGCCACCGTCCTTATTGTCGGTTTCGCGGGCTTCAAAACTGAACTGCTCGCCCGTCATGCCCGCGGCAAGCAATTCAACCATCAGCGCAATCGCCGATCCTTTATAGCCGCCAAATGGCAATAGAACGCCTTTGGCAATCGCTGCCGGATCGGTGGTTAGCTGGCCATTTTCATCAAGCCCTGTACCAAGCGGTACTTCACGGCCATCACGGGCGGCAATCTGCACATCGCCCATCGCCATTGACGCTGTTGCCATATCATAGACAACCGGATCATGATCCGGACGCGGCCACGCAAATGACAATGGATTGGTGCCAAATAAGGCCTCTTTCGATCCAGCTGGTGCCACCGCTGGCATATACGCCGTACAAGCTATACCAACCAGACCACGATCGGCCAGATATTCGGTTTCCGGCCAAAGCGCAGCAAAATGATGAACCCCTACAAGCGATAAAGCACCAATGCCAATTTGGTGTGTCGCCTCGACAAGAACGGGCAGTCCAACCGATTGTGCTAATGGCGCAAAACAGCCATGACCATCAACCTGAATTACCGCGGGGGTGATGTGTTTGATTGTTGGTTTGGCTTTGCCATCAACCTTGCCGCTGCGAAGCGCTTTGACATAGCCAGGAACACGAAACAATCCATGCGAATGTGACCCGTCACGTTCGGCACGGCTGATGATATCAGCCAGCGCTTCCGCATTTGCCACATCACATCCATTTGCCAGCATGACCTTTTTTGCAAGGTCATAAATGGCATCAAGGCCAAGTTCTTGCGTACTCATTTGTATCTTGGCCCTTCATCACCTCGGTCCGGACGTGCCATCGCAGCAATGGCGTTAACCATGCTGATCTTGCCAATCGTCTTGCCATCATCACCAGTCACGGCACCGCTGTCCTTGCCGGCATTCACCAACTGTTGCAACGCATCTTCAAGCGGCGTTTTAATGCCCAGTTTCGGTCCGGTTGCCCGATCAGCTTTTTCCATGATCGATCGCACTTCGAGAACGCGCCCCCGATTAATATCTTTGATAAAGTCAGAGATATAATCATCGGCAGGTTTCATGATGATCGATTGTGGATCACCCTGCTGGATCACCTCACCATCACGCAGGATTGAAATTTCATCGCCAATCCGCAAAGCTTCATCGAGGTCATGCGTGATAAAGACAATGGTTTTATGCAATTCTTCTTGAAGATCGAGAAGGATGTTCTGCATATCGGTTCGGATCAATGGATCAAGTGCCGAAAAGGCTTCGTCCATCAGAAGGATTTCCGCATCGGTTGCCAGCGCGCGGGCAAGGCCGACACGCTGTTGCATTCCACCCGATAGCTGCGCTGGAAAATGCTGTTCAAAACCAGCAAGGCCAACACGGTCAATCCAGCGCTGGCTTCGTTCGGTTGCTTCATCCTCACTGATGCCCTGAATGCTAAGGCCATACGCCACATTCTGCGACACTGTTCGATGCGGCAAAAGCCCGAAACGCTGAAACACCATTGATGCTTTATGACGCCGGAAGGCACGCAACTGCTCGATCGACATTGCCAACACATCGTCACCATCGACAATGACTTCGCCTTCGGTTGGCTCGATCAGACGGTTAATATGCCGGATCAAGGTTGATTTACCCGAACCTGACAATCCCATAATCACCTGAATCCGCTTTGACTTGATCTTGATATTAATATCGCGAAGGCCAAGAACGTGACCATGCTTGTCAAGCAAATCTTGTTTACTGAGACCGGCATGAACATGCTTCATTGCCGCTTCGGGATTGCTACCAAAAACCTTATACAGGTTCCGTATTTCAATTTTGGTATCAGCCATTGCCGTTTCCTTTGCGATAAGCCTGCAACCGCTGGCCATATTTTTGTGAAACACGGTCAAAGATGATGGCAATGGCAACAATGGCCAGGCCGTTCATCAAACCAAGCGCAAGATACTGGTTTGAAACCGCCTGCAAAACCGGTACCCCAAGACCACGAACACCGATCATTGAGGCGATCACAACCATCGCAAGCGCCATCATAATTGTCTGGTTCACACCAGCAAATATATTTGGCAGCGCTAACGGGATCTGAACCCCCCAAAGCCGTTGTTTGTAATTGGCACCAAAAGCATCGGCAGCTTCCAACACTTCTTCATCAACAAGCCGGATGCCAAGATTGGTCAGTCGCACAATTGGTGGGGCAGCATAAATACATACCGCAATCAGCCCAGGCACCTTGCCAATGCCCAAAAGCATCACAACGGGGATCAGATAAACAAAGGATGGTATAGTCTGCATTACATCAAGAATAGGCGTGACAATTGATTGAACGCGGTTTGATTTGGCCATCCAAATCCCAAGAGGAATGCCTACGCCGATACAAACCAAAGTGGCCACCGAAATTATAGCTAATGTGGCCATGGTGTTTTCCCACATGCCAAAATAGCCAATAATTATGAAACAAATAACTGACCCTAGAACCAGTTTCCAGCTCCGTGAGCCAAGCCAAGCCAAGCCAGCGATTACTATAAGAATAATTGGCCAAGGCGAGTTAAT
The DNA here is from genome assembly GCA_028383305.1 of Candidatus Puniceispirillum sp. GTDB lineage: Bacteria > Pseudomonadota > Alphaproteobacteria > Puniceispirillales > Puniceispirillaceae > UBA3439. Next base: position 66,603 of record JAOEVD010000010.1, on the reverse strand, counting down.
TAACAGTCTCTCGAACCAAATCATGAATTGCAATAAAGGGTCAAAAAAGTTTTCTATTCCCTCACCGTAGGCGCGCGAGAAGCTACGAAATCCAAAATCGACAGCCTTCTTAAAATCACGCAAATCACCACGGCCTAGCTCAGGAAACTCGCTAAAAAATTCCATAACAGTACCTTTTTGTGAAAAAAACGCCTGCCGACAAAAACCGGCAGGCGATATGTTGACACACTAACAAGTGATCCTACAGGCCCGCTTTAACCTTCTTAGCAACATCTGCGCTAACCCAGCTAGTCCAGACATCAGCGTGCTTAGTCAAGAACTCGATAGCAGCATCTTCACCAGTTGCCTGCTGGTCAGCCATGTAAGCCAAAGTCGCGTTCATTACAGGACCAGGAAAAATACGCTTTGCAAAGTAATCGCCAGCCGAACCCACACGCTTTTTGAAGCTATCTGTGATTACAGTATGAACCTCTGACTTTGTCCATGCCGATGCTTTTGGATTTGCACATTCCTGTTCTGGTTTGACGATGCAACTGTCCCAATTTTCGCTACCCGCAAATGGAACACCAAAGTCGAGCATTGACAGGCTGTATTTACCAACAACTGATGTTGGCGACCAGTAATATCCAAACCAGTTCTCACCCCGATCCGACGCTTTTGCGATTGACGCATCGAGACCAGCCGCTGAACCTGGATCAACCAGACGCCAGCCCTTTTTCTCCATTTCAAAGGCACGGAATAAGTTTGCATTTGCCAGCTGACAGCCCCAACCCGACGGACATGTATGGAAGCCCCCTTTTGACGGGTCTTCAGGGTGCGGAAACAGGTCCGGACGATTCAGAACATCGACAACAGTTTTTAGCTCTGGGTGCTTCTTCATGGTATGCGGCAGCAACCACCAGCCTTCTCCCAACCCGGTAATCGGACCCTCTGAAACAGTATGGAGACGCCCCTCGGCTTTTGCAGCATTCAGCGGGGTGGCAACAGCATTAACCCACAGCTCACCGGCTACATCTGGTTGGCCTTTTTCATTCATCGAAGTAAAGGTTGGCATTGTATCGCCAGGAACGATGTCTACCTTACAGCCATAACCAGACTCCAGAATTATTTTATCCACATTGGCCATCAGCTGTGCTGATGCCCAGTTCATTTCAGCAATAGAGACAGTACCACATGCCGCAGACGCCTGCCCCGAGACCCCTAACATGGTTCCCGCCGCTACTGCTGACGCAATAAGTAATTTTCTCATCATAACCCTCCCAAGGATTTTATTGACTTGTTTTTCTAGTAAAATAGAACAGCAACCCATCTATTTCGTTATATTCAGCATGCGACATTTCTTGGATCAATAACAGCCTTTTTTTTGTTTAACTTTGCAAAATGGCACCTTTTGAACTTTCCGTTTCTAGATCATTTCATACCTCAGTGTCTGTATTCAGGCTCTTCATCATCCAAAGCTCTTCGAATTGCAGCAAGGTGCTGGTCAACTGTTTGATCCTGGACTTCCCATTGTTTTGCAGTTTTCTCAGCAATTTCATTCGACAGGACAGACAGCTCTAACCCAGACCCTTTTGCAGTTAAATAAGTCCGACAAGCTCGCTCGTAATAATAGGCTAGATCAAAAGCAAGTGCTGGCGATTCTGCAATGGTCATAAACCCGTGATTACCCATCATCACCATCCGTTTATTGCCAAGAATAGTTGATAGCCTTTCAGCCTCATCATCCAGCCCCATGCCATCAAACCCAGAATCCACCGCGACCCGGTTAAAGAAACGGCAACTGGTTTGATCTACCGGCAGCAAAGTCGGGTCTTTGAGCGCGCTAAGCGCGGTGGCATAGTGCGAATGCAAGTGCACAATACAACGCGCCTGCGGATTATTGCGATGCATTGCGCCATGAATCCACCATGCGGTTGGATCAACCTTTTGCCCATAATCAGACGGCGTCTTACCAGCATCAAGAAGCAGCAGATCGCTTGCTCGCATTTTCGAAAAGTGGACGCCATAAGGGTTCATTAAAAATTGCTGGCCATCACCCGATACGGCATAGGAAAAATGATTGGCAATGCCTTCATGCATAGATTCGCGTGCTGTCCAGCGAAAAATCGCTGCAAGATCACGGCGTGCTTCATCAATATCAACAATGATTTCAGACATGATTACCCCCAATCGCTGCTGCCAAACGGCATAAAAAACTGCCATTTGATCAAGCCTGACTGATTCACTGGCAATATCAAATGCTTTTTTAAATTCTTTGGACTATGTTAGGCATCCAAGGAAACAAAGTCATCCCTTGTGTCGACCGGTATATTGGCCGATCAAAAAGGCGGAGGAATCGGACATGCAAATCTGTCAGTCACTCATTGGCGGCAAGCCCGTAAAAAGCAATCTGCCAATTATCGAAAAGCGGTATCCGGCAACAGGCGAAGTGATTGCCCATATCGAACCGGCAAGCGATGCAATGCTAGATGAAGCTGTTGCGATTGCCAGCCAAGCCCAGATTTCATGGGCCAAAACCGACGCATTTGACCGCGCCAAAATTCTGCATAAAGCCGCCAATCTGATGCGCGAGGCAAATGACGAATTAGCGCATCTAGAGGTGCGCGATGTTGGCAAGGTTTTTAGCGAAGCTGTCAGCGGTGATGTGCCATCAGGAACCGATGCGTTTGACTATTTTGCAGCCTGTATCACCACACAAAGTGGTGATTTCAACAAATGGGACAAGGCCATTGGCTATAGCATGCGGGTGCCGCTTGGGGTTTGCGCTGGCATTGGCGCATGGAATTATCCAATGCAGATTGCCTGCTGGAAATCAGCGCCAGCGTTAGCCGCAGGCAATGCGTTCATTCTAAAGCCATCCGAAGAAACCCCCTTTGTGGCGCATAAGGTTGCCGAATTGCTGCAAGCCGCCGGTCTTCCTGACGGCTTGTTCCAGATCATTCATGGTGATCGCGAAATTGGCGCAGCTTTGTGCGCGCACCCGGGCATTGCCAAAATATCACTAACCGGCGGCGTTGAAACAGGGCGGCTGATCATGGCGCAATCGGCGCAATCACTGAAAAAAATCACCCTAGAGCTTGGTGGAAAATCGCCTTTGCTGGTGTTTGAAGATTGCGATTTTGACCTTGCCGTCCAGACCGCGCTTGATGCGAATTTCTACACTGGTGGCGAGGTTTGCTCGAACGCCACGCGGGTGTTTGTCCAGCGCAGCATCGCCGATGATTTCATTGCCGCCATGATCGCCCGCACCGAGGCCCTGCGGGTTGGCGATCCGATGGCAAGCGATATTCAGATGGGCGCACTAATCTCAAGCCGGCATCTTGCCAAGGTTCTTGATTATGTCAAAATTGGCGTGGATGAAGGCGCAACAATCGCGACAGGCGGCAGCGGGCTAAAGCCACAAGGTTTTGAAAATGGCTATTTCATGCAGCCAACCATTTTGACCAATTGCCATGATGATATGCGGGTTGTCCGCGAAGAAATTTTTGGGCCGGTCATGTCAGTTTTAATCTTTGATGATGAAGATGAAGCCATCCACCGTGCCAACAGCACCAATTTTGGTCTTGGTGCTGGTGTGATGACAAAGGATCTGGCGCGGGCGCACCGCGTTGCCGATGCGCTTGAATCCGGCAATGTCTGGGTGAACAGCTATAATCTATTACCACCCGGCCTACCATTTGGCGGGACGAAATATTCCGGTTTTGGCCGTGAAAATAGCGCCCACACACTTGATGCCTACAGTGAAATCAAATCGGTTTATATTCAGCTGTAAATCGGTTTTGGGCGATGGCGGGATGATTTGCAACATCATGCAATCCGCCATGGCTAACCAAAGATCAGCCAAAATATTCAATGGCAAAATCAACAAGACATGTTTATGGTCTCTCCATTCGAAAATCACAGAGTTTGGGTAAGAAAAAATGCGATATGTTGTGACAGGTGGCTGCGGTTTTATCGGCGCTCACGTTGTTAATCTTTTACAGTCCAAAGGTAAAAACGTTGCAATTGTCGATAAGATTACCAACCGGAAAGCGATCGACAGCGCATTTCTGAATGAAGGCGCACAACATTTCTACATGGATATCAGCGACCCGCAACTGATGGAAAAGGCCTTATTGCCTGATGATGTGGTCATTCATCTTGCCGCCCAATCGCATGTTGATGTGTCCTTCAAAAACCCTGTTTCGACAACCATTTCCAATGTTGTTGGCATTCATAGCCTGCTTGCCGCCTGCGTCAAAAAAGGTGTGAAAAAACTAATCGTCATGAGTACTGATGAGGTGTACGGGTCAACCGATGAAATTGTCGATGTTCGCCTGCTTGATCCGGCAAACCCCTATAGCGCATCCAAAGCCGCCGCCGACATGATTGTCAGCGCCTATCAAAAAATGCACCCCGAATTAACGATTACGACGCTGCGATCAAACAATATTGCCGGCCCAGGTCAGTTCATCAATAACATCATTCCCCGATTTTCGGTTCTTGGCCTGCTTGACCAGAAATTCACCCTGCATGGCGATGGGTCGGCGCGCCGGCGCTATCTATGGGTCAAGGATGCGGCGATGGCGATCTATCTTTTGGCGGAACATGCCACCAAAAGCCATATTTACCATATCGGCCATGAACAGTCGTTTTCCAACCTTGAGATTGCCAAGAAGATTGGCAGCTATCTAAAGCTCGAAGATTATATCTCATTTGAAAAAGACCGTCTGATTAATGATACGATCTATCCTGCTGATAGTCTGGATATGCTTCGCGATTTCGATTGGAAGCCAACGCGCGATCTTGATGATTTCCTGCCTGAAACAATTGAATGGTATCGAACGCATCTCAATCATTTTCGCGATCTGGTATAATCAGCTGGCGGCCAAGAATCTGCCCATGGACAAGTTCGGTATCAGCGCCGGTGACGGGCAGCCGATCCACCGCTAGACCAAAATTAACCACTGTCGGGCCAAAAGCAAATAATGGCGCAATCCATGAAAATTCTTCATATCATTGCTGGGGCAAAACAGGGTGGCGCCGAATCCTGTGCGGTTGATACGATCCGCGCACTTGCCGCTGCTGGCATTGAACAAATTATGATTTGCCGCCCGCATCCGGCCTTTTTGAAATTGGTGGAAGATTGCAATCTTGAGCATCATTTTTTGAGCTTTCACCCGATGTTGAAATGGGTTCAAAAGGCTAAAATCAACGCCATCATAAAGCGTGAAAAACCCGATCTGGTGCATTCTTGGATGAATCGTGCGGCCAGCTTTACGCCAAAACAAACCCAAATGCCTGTGCTTGGCTGGTTTGGCGGCTATTATGATTTGAAAAATTACCAATCCTGCGATTTTTATATGGGCGTCACCAAAGATATTGTCGCGCATATCGCCGCTGCTACCAACCAGCCAGACAAGGCCTATGTTGGGCATGTCTTTGGCACATTGGAACCAATGGGCGAAATTAAAAAATCGGACTATGGCATTTCCGAAGCGTCAAAAGTTGTTTTATTACTGTCGCGAATGCATTGGAAAAAAGGGGTTGATCTTTTGATCGACGCGGCGGCAAAAATGGATGATGAGGTGGTCTTCCTACTTGCCGGAGACGGTCCCGAGATCGACACATATAAAGCGCAAGCAAAGGCTTTAAATCTGGAACATCGGGTCATTTTTGCCGGATGGTGTACCGACCGGCTGGGGCTTTTAGGCATTGCCGATGTGTGTGTTTTGCCATCGCGTTATGAACCTTTCGGGATTGTCATTGCCGAATCATGGTTTGCCAATGTTCCGCTTGTTGCCACCAAGGCCGCGGGTGCCAAACATTATGTCCATGATGAACGAGATGGCTTGCTTGTCGAAATTGACGATTGTGACGGGCTGGTAACAGCCCTTGACCGTGCGCTGAACGACAAGCCCCTTCGCGCCAAGCTCGTTAAAGGCGGGCAGGAAACCTATGAAAAGCTGTTCAGCCGGGATTCAGTCATTGCGACCCTGATAGAATCCTACAGTGACATGATCAAGCGATACGCCAAGGACAAAGTAGCCAGCACCGACAAGCCTAATTAATCTCGGGAAGCGGCAGCGCCGTTGTATATTTGATTTCTTCCATCGCAAATGAAGAGCTGACATCGGTTAGCTGCACATTGGCAATCAGCTTGCGATAAAAAGTGTCATAGGTCGCCATATCCGGAACCACAACCCGAAGCAAATAATCGACCTCGCCACTCATCCGGTAAAATTCGACAACTTCCGGCATATCGGCAACCATACTGGCAAAATCCTGCAACCATTCGGCATTATGCTGATCCGTGCGGACGGCGACAAATACCGACATGCCAACACCAATTTTCTGTGGGTCAAGCAAGGCAACGCGTTTGCGGATCAAACCGGTCTCTTCCATCCGTTGAATCCGGCGCCAGCACGGCGTTACCGACAGCCCGACTTTGCGCGCGATATCGGCAACCGGCTGGGCGGCATTGACCTGTAATTGAGCAAGAATCTGTTTGTCTATCTGATCCATGGCATGTTCTGCTTTCATCTCCATGACAGCCTCAAAAGCGGCAGCCAGACCTAAAGGGGGCATTTACCGTGCCGAGAGTAGTGATTTTTCCGAAAAATAAAAGCTTTTCCAAAATATTTTGCTTTATTCATTTCATTTTCTCAAAATCACGACAAATTTTGCCAAATCATCTCAATTTTTTAAAATTTTTCTCTAGTGCCAAAAATATTGGTGATGACCATAATAAATATGACAAAAACGGCACCAAGCACACGCTGATTGATCGGTTGCAATCTTGATCGTCTATCGGCAATATCGCCCGCATGAAAAAGCATCAATTATCTTTGATTACAAGCCCGAACTGGGAGGATTACGAATTGCTGGATAGCGGCAATTTGCGGAAATTCGAACGGTTTGGCCAGCATCGTTTCATTCGCCCGGAACCACAGGCCATGTGGCAACCACGACTTGGCGAAGATGATTGGGTTGCTGATGGCGTTTTTGTCCCCGGCAAGAATGAACAGGATGATGGTGAAGGTGGCGGCTGGCAGCTTTCATGTGGATTGCCGCCAAGCTGGCAACTTGGTTATCAATCATTGCGCTTTCTGGCGCGGCCGACACCCTTTCGTCATTTGGGATTTTTTCCCGAACAGGCGGCGCATTGGGATTGGTGCGCTGCGGCAATTAAGGCTTTTATCCAAACGCATAAACGCCCGCCACGCATTTTGAATCTATTTGCCTATTCCGGTCTTGCCAGCCTTCACGCCGCCGCCGCAGGTGCCGAAGTCACGCATCTTGATGCTAGCAAAAAAGCCGTGGCGCAGGCCTTTGAAAATCGTGATCTATGTGGCATGCAATCGGCACCAATCCGGTTTATCACCGATGATGCAACCGGCTTTGTCAATCGCGAATTGCGCCGCCAGAAAAGCTATGATGGCATTATTCTTGACCCACCAAAATATGGGCGTGGGCCAAAAGGCGAATTTTGGCGCATCGAAGATGATTTGACCCCATTGCTGCAAAAATGCCGCCAGCTTTTATCCGAAGATGCGCTACTTATGGTTTTGACCATCTATGCCATTCGCGCCTCTTCACTTGCGGCGCATTATGCGCTTGCCGATCTTTTTGACAATCAAGGTGGCTGTCTTGAATCAGGCGAATTGGCGATCCAAGAAGCGCCGCTGAAATCTGGCAAGGCCGATTTATCACGCTATGTGGCACAGGCCAATTTTGCCCGCTGGTGTTCGGACATCGCCGCCTAGCTTCCATAATAGCCTAGCGTGTAAATGGGGTTTGGCCGCTAGTTACTTTGACCACGTTTGGCAAGCGCCTCATAAAGCGCAACACCTGTAGCCACCGCAAGATTTAGCGAGTCAGACCGTCCTAGCATCGGAATCTTGATCAATTGCGTACAAGCCTTCATCAAATTGGGGGTTAGCCCAGCCTGTTCATTCCCCATCAACATGATCAGTGATCCGGCGTAATCAGCGGTGCGATAATCAACCGCTGCCGGAAGTGCCGTGCCGATAACATGACCTGGCCAGCCAGCAGTGAATTTTAAAAATTCAACCTCACTACAGGCAATGATCCGTACATTGAAAACCGCCCCCATTGATGCGCGCACCGCCTCAACCGAATAGGGGTCAGTGCAATCACCAACTAGAATCAGCCCCTTGGCACCAACCGCATCAGCCGTGCGCATAACCGTGCCAAGATTGCCCGGATCACGAACCCGATCAAGCGCAACCCAGCATTCGTCTGGCGTTCGGCCAACTTGATCCAGATCATCCCAGCGCTGGCCAAAAGCACCAAGCACCATTTGCGGGTTATCTTTCCGGCTGATCCGCTGCAACAGCGATTCGGTCATCGGCAAGGCGCGCCCCTTTGACTCGACAAGGCCAGATAGTAAAGTTCTGACCTGCCGATCATCTTCACGGCCAGCAACAAATGCCAAACGGTGCATCGCCCAACCAAGCGCAACCGCCTCATGGCAAATGCGCGCCCCTTCAGCCAGAAACCAACCCGTCTGTTTGCGAAATTTACGTTCGTGAAGCGCACGAAGCCGTTTCACCTCGTCATTTGCGGCGCTGGTGATCATGTCGGGAATGGGAACGGGATATTGGCTCATAATGATCGCTGCATAGCAAAGTTTTGGTCGCAGGAATAGATTTGATTGCCAAACCCACCTTGCAAAATTGTATGAAATTGGCCAAACCACGATGCCAATCCATTAAAAAAACTTCAAAAAGAAATATTTTGTTTCAATTCCGACAATTTGCAGCGTAATGAGAAGTTAGATAAATTGCCGGCATGAAACCGGCTGGCGGATGCGGCATTTTAATTGGGGTGATGGGCTGATAAGATGCCCATTGTGGAAAAGATACCATATGGGTGAAAACACGATTAAATCCTTGCTTCGCGCCGACAATAATGCGGAGCCGCAAAAAATTGGATTTCTTCTTTTAAATGAATTTTCAATGATTGCCTTTGCATCGGCAATCGAGCCGCTTCGCGCCGCCAATCGCCAATCGAATCAGACATTGTTTGAGTGGGTTGTGGCCAGCACCGATGGCAATGCCAGCACCGCCAGCAACGGCATGACCTTACAAACCGCTACCGAAATCGAAGCATTGCAAAGCTGCCGCATGGTTTTTGTTTGCTCGGGTGTCAGGGTGCGCAAAAACACCAATAAATCAATTTTGAATCTGATCCGCCGCCTTGATCGCAATGGCGCGATCATTGGTGCGATTTGTACCGGCACCTATGTGATGGCCGCTGCCGGTCTTCTTGATAGGCGGCGTTGTACGATCCATTGGGAAAATATCGATGGGCTTGCCGAAGAATTTCCGCATCTTGATATCACCAATGACCTGTTTGAAATTGACGGCAACCGCGTCACCTGCTCAGGCGGTACCGCATCGCTTGATATGATGCTGAATCTAATTACGCAAACGCATGGATCAGCCTTGGCAGCCGAAGTTTCTGACCAGTTTATCCATGACCGAATCCGCGAACCAACCGATCGGCAGCGTATGGAGCTTCGCGCCCGCCTTGGGGTTAGTCACCCCAAATTGCTGGCGGTTGTCAAAACCATGGAAGACAATCTGGAAGAACCATTGGCGCAAACCAATATTGCCCGCAAGACCAACCTGTCAACGCGCCAGCTCGAAAGATTGTTCCGCAAATATCTGGACACCACCCCAACCCGTTATTATCTGAATTTGCGGCTTGCCCGTGCGCGCCATCTATTGCGCCAAACATCAATGTCAATTCTATCGGTGGCTTTGGCTTGCGGATTTGTTTCTGCATCACATTTTTCGAAATGTTACCGCGAATGCTATGGGCGGACACCACGCGCCGAACGCAGCCCCGAATAAACCGGCCCATTTTGCCGATGCAATTATTCAGCCGCTGCTGATTTAATCGCATTTAGCATGCTGGCAAGACCGTTTTTCCGCGTTGCCGATAAATGCGAATCAAGACCGATCTTGGTTAGAAATTCAGGCTCAGTCTCACGAATCTCTTTGGCAGTTCGGCCCGAATAAACGCGCAAAAGCAATGCAACAAGCCCCTGAACAATGGCCGCATCTGATTGCGCCATAAAGGTTATTTTATCCGCTTCATCACGTACGGCCGCAAAATAGACAACCGATTGGCAACCGCGAAGCCGAAAATCATCATGCCGATACTTTTCGGGCAAAGGCGCCAATTTCCGACCCTGATCAATCAGCATTTGATAGCGATCTTCCCAATCGTCAAAAAAGCCAAATTCATCAGCAATCGCTTCGGCTTCGGCGCTGGCATTATTGGTCAACATGATCAGATCCACTTTCAATTTGATTCATTGCAATTTGAGTCATTGCGCGTACAGATTTCAAAACAGGCCATCAGCAGTCATAGCCACCCTAAACATCATTGGCTCTGCCAACTAGAGGGTTAACTTATATTCCGCCGCCGCGCCAGAAGGTCAAGAAGTCGCATTGCCGCATCGGTTGATTTTGTACCGGGAAGAAATACCGCAGCGGCACCGTCACGCTCAAGAATCGGAATGTCACCTGGTGGAATAACCCCGCCAACGACAAGTTCGATATGACGGCCAGCCCCTGTATCCAGCTTTTTGCGAAGCTGGGGCACTTGACTTAAATGCGCCGCAGCAAGCGTGGAAACACCAACCGCGTCAACATCATGGCTTATGGCAAGGTCATACACCTCGTCAGGCGTCTGGAATAATGGGCCAGTAACAACATCAAATCCCAGATCGGCAAAGGCCGAGGCAATGACTTTTTGCCCACGGTCGTGACCATCTTGGCCAAGCTTGGCAACAAGAATACGCGGCACACGGCCAAGCGCCTTGCTAAATTCATCGACACGATCTTTCAGCACATCCATATCGGCGCTGGCTTGCATATGCTGTTTCCAGACACCTCGCACCCCTTGAATGGTGGCGCGGTGACGGCCAAATTCACGCGCCATCGCATCGGACATTTCGCCAATTGTGGCACGCTGGCGCGCCGCTTCAATGGCAAAAGGCAGCAGATTTTCAGTGCCCGCAGCCGCCTGTTGCAAGGCTTGTAACGCTGCATCAACCGCCGCCTGATTGCGCGTTTTGCGAAGCGTTTTCAGCCGTGCGATTTGCTGGCTTCGCACTTCGGAATTGTCAATCCGCCTAACCTCAACCTGTTCTAACTCACCGCTATCTTGCGGCTGATATTTATTCACCCCAACAATTGTTTGGCTGCCCGAATCAATCCGCGCTTGCGTTGCCGTTGCCACCTCTTCAATTCGCAGCTTTGGCACGCCCGCCTCGATCGCTGCAGCCATCCCGCCAAGCGATTCGGCCTCGGCAATATGCTGGCGCGCTTTATCGACAAGCTGTTGGGTTAAATCTTCAACCAGATAACTGCCGCCAAAAGGATCAATGACATGCGCCATATTCCCTTCATGCTGAAGGTGAAGCTGGGTATTGCGGGCGATGCGAGCGGCATAATCAGTTGGCAGTCCCAAAGCCTCATCCAGCGAATTTGTGTGCAAAGATTGCGTATGGCCAGCAACCGCCGCGGCCGCCTCGATACAGGTGCGCGGCACATTATTGAACACATCTTGTGCCGCAAGTGACCAGCCAGATGTCTGGCAATGGGTGCGAAGCATCAGAGATTTTGGGTTTTTCGGGGCAAAATGCTGCTGCATCAATTCAGACCATAACAAACGCGCCGCCCGTAATTTCGCCACTTCCATGAAAAAATTCATGCTTGCGCCAAAAAAGAACGACAGGCGCGGCGCAAAATCATCAACATCAAGCCCCGCAGCGACACCCGCCCGAATATAGGCAAGCCCATCAGCAAGCGTATAGGCAAGTTCAAGATCAGCCGAAGCACCGGCTTCTTGCATGTGATAGCCCGAAACCGAGATGAAATTGAATTTGGGCATTTCGGCAGCGCAATAGGCAAAAATATCCGACACGATCCGCATTGATGGCGCCGGCGGATAAATATAGGTGTTACGCACCATAAATTCTTTTAACACGTCATTCTGGATTGTACCGGCCAATTGATCGGGGCGAACGCCCTGTTCCTCAGCCGCAACAATAAATAAGGCAAGTACCGGAAGCACCGCCCCATTCATCGTCATCGACACGCTCATCCGGTCGAGTGGAATCGCGTCAAACAATTCGGCCATATCGGTAATTGAATCAATCGCAACACCGGCAAGGCCAACATCATCTGCCACAAGCGGATTGTCCGAATCATAACCACGATGCGTTGGCAGATCGAACGCCACCGACAGCCCCATTTGCCCAGCTGCCAAATTGCGGCGGTAAAAATGATTGGATTCCTGCGCTGTCGAAAAGCCGGCATATTGCCGGATCGTCCAAGGGCGCGTGGCATACATGCTTGGATAGGGGCCGCGCAAAAACGGCGCAAATCCGGGCTGGCTATTGGCAGCAAATTCCTGCTGGTCGGCATGGCCTACGGCAAGGGCGGGAATCGCAATCTGTTCGGCATTTTCCGGCGTTGCGGGCAACGCACCCGTTTGCACGCGCATCTCGTGCGATGGCGGCAAATCAATCTTGGTAAAATCGGGAAAATGCGGCATTACGCATCTCCTTTGCGAAACGAGTCAAGCGATAACCCGACAAGGCTGGCCAGCTTTTCAAGTGGTGCTGCATCACCAAGCAATGAATCACCAGTCATTGCCCGGCCAGCATCCAGCAGACCCGAAAGCGCCGTTTGCATTGCCTCATCAAGCGAGCCAAAGTCACCATCAAGCAAGATTACCAGATCAGGCCGCGCAAGATCAACGGCATCAGCATTTGTGCCATCAAGCCGTATATGCACCGGCTGCATGCCGCCAATTGCAAAAAGCCCGCGCAATTTGGCAAGCTGCGGCACCGGATCAGCCTGCTGCTGCAAAATCAGAATACGCGGCGGGCTTTGCGCCGCGGCATGGCGCACCATCTCAACCGCCGCTGCCGGACGCGGGATCATCTGCCAATAGGGCAGAACCGTGTCAAAGGCACGGCTATCGGGCTGTAAATTCACCCCGACAAGCGTTAGATCACCAGCAGCAAGCCTTGCATAACGCTGGCTTGCAGCGCGGCGCGCCATCGCGGTAAATTGGCCGGTCTGATGCGCCGCGATCGCGCCGCCATCTGCCTCAATTTGTTGAAAGGCCGACCAAGCCGCAAGGCCAAGCTGGTCAGTGCGATCCTCGATGAAACCTGCCCCACCTGCCGGATCAAGGCTGCGCGATAGCCCGCTTTCATCAATCAGAAGATGCTGTTGCATGCGCGCCAAACGGCGACCCAGAAAATCATCACCCGTCAAACAATTATGCGCATGCGCCGATAATTGGTCAGCCCCACCAATCGCCCCGCCAAGAAGTGCTGTTGTCGTGCGAAGCATATTGACCTCGCTATCGACCGTTGAAAACATGCGGATTGATACCGCCCCATGAATGCATAAACGATGCGCGTCGGGATCAAGACCAAGCGCGCTGACAATCGCGCCCCAGCCACGCCGCAAAGCACGACATTTCGCGATGCTCTCAAATAAATCCGCCGGCAGCGCAAGCGATGCTGACATATGCTTTGCCAAATGTGCCGTATCAATATTTCTGGCTATGCCTTGGCGCAAAATCTCGGTCAGTGACGCCAAAATATAGGCAAGCTCCTGAACCGCGGTCATGCCCTGATTATGCCATTGCCATCCTTGGGCGCGAAACATATCGGGCGGCACATCACCAGCATCTGCCGACATGAAATAGGCAAGCGCGCTTGCCAGAAGATCAGCATCTGCTGCTGGGGCAAACGGATCGATATTGGCATGAAAGCGCGACGCCGCCAGATTGGTATCGGCCTTTTTGGCAAAACCGGCAAAGGCCGCAATCTGCACCATGACATCATTGCCAGCATCGAGATGAATGCCTGCTGCCGCAAAAACGACATCCTGCATCATTGCTGGTAAATGACCCGCCAAATCGGTGGTTTGCAGGCCTTGAAGCCAGATCGTGCCAACCCCATCCTGTAATTCATCAAGAATCAGCCGGTTAACATCCTTTGCTGACCCGTTGGCCATGACTGGTTGGCAAATATCCCATCCATGCGCGATATGGTTTGCCGGATTCACCGGCAGGCGGGTAATGGCACACGCATCAGGTGACGCCGCCGCATAAGAGGCAATGTCATATAGAGCCTTGATTGCAAGCCCATCCTCATCCAACCAATCAAGGCTTTGCGGGTCGCCACCTTTCAGGGCGGCACTGACCAGCGCATGCCAATCTTCACGGCTTGCAGACGGAAACTTACTTTGGGTAGATGACATGATAGACCTTTTTTCTCTATAGTCGTGCTGAAATTAGCAGCGCTGCCACCGCAAATCAAGGAAACTGCATGAAGGCCAATCGCCAACAGACCAATATAAAGCCGCCTATCGCCTTTGATTCGAACCGCCTTGTTCTGCTGGTTCTGCTTGGGCTGACTTTGCTTCGCACCGCAGCGGTGGCAATCAGCCCGCTTGAGCTGGGGGTTGATGAAGCCCAATATTGGCTTTGGAGCCAAAGTCCTGATTTTGGCTATTTCACCAAACCGCCACTGATTGCCTGGATCATTGGCGCGGCGCATTGGGCGTTTGGCCATAGCGCCATGGCGGTTCGGCTTCCGGCCTGTTGGTTGCAACTTGTAACCGCATTGGTGCTTTGGCAAACCGCATCATGGCTTTATGGGCCCCGCGCTGGCCGCCTGACCGCGCTGATCTGGATCAGCCTTCCTGCTGTCGGGCTTGGCAGTTTTCTGATCTCAACCGATACGCCGCTTTTGCTGGCAATCGCTTTGGCCTTGCTGGCGCTTGCCGGATCGGTTTGCGGAAAAATTCCGCCAGCGCGCGCGATGATTTATGCCGGAATCGCGCTTGGGGTCGGCATGCTTGCCAAATATGCTGCCATTTACGGTCTTTTCGGTTTCATGCTGATCTGGGCTTCGGGTCGTCACCATCCAAATCCAATCATCCAAGGACGGCATCTTTTGCTGGTCATCGCCGCCTGTCTGATCACGGTAAGCCCGAATCTTATCTGGAATTTGATGCATGATTTTTCGACCATGCGGCATCTTGGCGATAATGCCAATCTTGCCAAGCAAACGCATGACATAGGGCAAATCCTGATCTTTTTGATTGGTCAGGCTGGTGTCGCTGGCCCTTTGGTGTTTTTCCTGATGCTTGGCATTATGTTCGCCTCACGCAATGAAAAACATGCTAGTTGGCTTGTCTGGATGGCGGTGCCGATCATTGGCCTGATTAGCCTGCAAGCCTATCTAAGCGAGGCCAATGCCAATTGGGCGATGGCCGCCTATCCGGCACTATCGGTTTGGCTTGGTGGCTGGCTTGGCAGTGATGGCGCTCAAAAAACGCTTTTGTTGTTGCCGCGCAAATGGCTTGGCATTGGTGCGGTTGGTCTGAATTTTATTCTGACTACCGGCCTGTTGCTGGCCACAATGGCAGGCAGCCTTGGCCCTTTAACACCAGCATCCGATCCACTTCGCCGGTTACGCGGCTGGCAGGCATTGGCACAAGATATCGAGCCGCATCTTGCCGCGCATCAGGCAAGCCGCATGATCGCTGATCGCCGCGCCACCGCCGCACTATTAAGCTGGCATTTCCATGGTCAGGACGTGACCATCATGATTCATGATCGTGATGGCGTGCCGAGCAATCATTTTGAGGCCAACCACAACTGGCAACATCGCGCCGGATCGCCATTATTGGTTTTGTCCGGATCATCAACGCCGCCAATCATGCCGCCAATCAAATGGCAAGGCAGTCCAAGCCAAAGCAAAATTGTGATCAGCCGCAATAAAAGCCGAGATCTTTACATTCATAAAGGCATTGAATAGCGGGCACGCCAATCTTGACAGCTAGTCTTGGTTGGTAATTTTGGCAAACACCGCCAAGGTTTCAGCACTGACATGATGTTCGATCCCTTCAGCATCTTCCTCGGCAATCGTTTCAGGAACACCAATCGCCACCAGAAAATCGCGAACAATGCGATGCCGGTCACGCGCTTCTTTGGCAAGCGCTTGACCTGCTTCGGTTAAAAAGATTGAACGGTAAGGGCGGGTCTCAACAAGATCTTCACGCTGTAACCGCTGGATGATCGCATTGACCGTTGGGCTGGTCACACCAAAGCGCGCCGCAAGATCGACCGTTCTGGCCTCGCCAATTTCGGCAATCAGATCGGCGATCATTTCGACATAATCTTCGGCGACTTCGGATTGATGCGCCCGCCTGATTCGGTCAAATTTTGCAGCGCTTTCGGCAATGGCCTTGCGGGGCATGTTACGATCCTGTCTCGGCTTTGGCCGCAATCTGGCTTTGAATTAATGAAAATATAAAGAAAACCAAAATTTTTAGCCATACCAAAATTTTTAACGGATTCATCGATTACCTGATTTCCGGTAAGATCAGCAAATCAGGCAGTAATCGCCCATCACTGGCAGAAATAGCGCTTTCTTTATGGGCAATTAGGTTGCGCCAGCTAGTGGCAATGGGCTAGAGTGATGGCCGGTTTGATATCGATTTAACGCCACAACAGACAAGCGGAACCATTATGGACAAAGCCACTACAACCGAGCTTGAAGCCGCCGCATTCCGGCGTCTTGTTGCCCATTTGCAAGAACGTACCGATGTTCAAAATATTGATATGATGAATCTTTCCGGATTTTGCCGGAATTGCATGTCGCGCTGGTATCGCCAAGCTGCGGAAACATCAGGCATTGAAATGACCGACGGTGAAGCCCGCAAGCTTATTTACGGCATGGAATATGCTGATTGGAAAGCGCAATACCAAACCGAGGCAACGCCCGAACAGAAGGCGCAATATCTAAAAACCCATAACCACGACGATTAGGATAATCGCATGACCGTTATTCCTGGAGCTGGCGCAGGTGCCGAGCAGCTAAGCCAGTATATTGAGCGTATCGAACGTCTCGAAGAAGAAAAGCGCGCCCTGATGGCTGATATCAAGGATGTCTATGCCGAAGCCAAAGCCACCGGCTTTGAACCAAAAATCATGCGCCAAGTTGTGCGATTGCGGGCTATGGATCGCGATCTTCTAAGCGAACAGGATGCGCTTTTGGACACATATCGTGATGCGCTTGGCCTTCGCTAGCCACGGCATTATCCAGCCCTAACCAGACCGGAGCGTGATCTGATGACCCATTTTGGTGACCGCCTAACCGAGGCAAACCGCCGCACAGCCACCCCGCTTTGCATGGGAATCGACCCACATGCCAGCATGATTCCGGCTATTTTCGGCGATGCGCAAGACGGTGCCGCCAGTGATGCCGCCATTCGCACCATTAATGATTTTTCCATGGCTTGCCTTGAACAGGCCATTGGCCATGTTGCCGCAATCAAGCCGCAAGCTGCGTTTTTCGAGCAGCAAGGCCCTGCTGGCATGCAGATTTTGCAAAATCTTGGCCGCGCCGCCATTGATGCTGACCTACTTGTTATCATGGATGCCAAACGCGGCGATATCGGCAGTACCTCAACCGCCTATGCCGCTGGCTGGGTTGGGCATGACGCGCCATTTCCAAGTGATGCGCTGACGGTGAATCCATGGCTTGGCATCGACACGCTTGCGCCGTTTCTTGATCGTGCCGACGCGACGGGAAGCGGCCTTTTCATCTTGAACCGGACAAGCAATCCGGGCGCTGGCGATCTTCAGGATCAAATGGTTAATGGGCAACCGCTCTACCAGCATCTTGCCACCTTGCTGGCACCGCTTGCCACTTCGCGCAAAGGCAAATCAGGCATATCATCACTTGGCATCGTTGCTGGGGCAACATGGCCTGAAGAAGCCGAAGCGCTTCGTGCAACACTTGTCGATGCCCCATTTCTTATTCCCGGATTTGGCGCACAAGGCGCTGGCGCGGAAAAAGCCACAAGCGGGCTTAACCGCGGCAAGCATGGCTGGGAAGGCGGGCTGATCAACAGCACCCGCGGCCTCATCTTTCCAAAAAAGGCCGCTGCCGCAGGATCACTTGACGAATGGCGTCATGCGATCGCCGAAACCATCGCTGAAAATAAAACAATCCTGAATCGCGTTTTCTAAACGGTGTTTTGACACTAAACCCCTGACTAGCTGACAATAATCACGCAACCTTGAATATCGTAAATGGTTTTTCCCTTAGCGGTATCTGTTAACCCTTACCAAGCTGTTCTGTTGTTTTAATCATTTGAAAACAGACTGTTCAGCCGTGGTTGAGAGATTTAACGTGACAGAAAATGAAGTCAAAAATGGCGAAGTCGTCTGGTATAATGAACGCAAGGGATATGGCTTTGCCAAAATTGAAAGTGCTGAAGTTTTTCTTCACCGTCCAACCTTAGACAGGTTTGGCCTTATTCGCTTGTTGACCGGTGATCAGGTTTCGGTTTCCCTTGCCACCAACAAACATGGTCAGGTCATTCAAGATTTATTGACCATTGAACGACCTGCCAATCCAGCAGCACCCACCGCATTCGAGCCTGACGAGGGCGAGGTACGCGCCGTGGTCAAATTCTTTAACGACATCCGTGGCTTTGGTTTTGTGACCGCCGAAGATTTAAGCGAAGATGTTTTCGTTCATTCGCGGGTTTTAAATGATTGCGGATTTCACTCGTTGATGCAGGGGCAGAAACTGCTGATCCGCATTGATGATTCAGGCCGCGGCCCGCAGGTTCAGGCCGTTCGGCTTCTTGATGATTGGCTTGAGAAACAAAATCATCGCGTGTAGGTTTTTTAGGTCGCAATCGGAATTATTGTTGGCATAGCGTTATCCCGCTTGTCTTTCTGGTTTGATTGCAAATATGCGTATCAAACCTTTTGCACGCTATGGGAAATGCCATCCATGTCATCAACAACACCACAATTTCGCTGGGTCATGATCATGTTGTCCGCCGCCGCCTTGGTGTCGGTAACCTTTGGTGTCAGACAGGTTTTTGGCCTGTTTCTTGTGCCGATTTCAACCGCGCTTGATGGCGGCGTCCAGATTTTTTCATTAGCCATTGCCGTGCAAAATCTGATCTGGGGGCTTTCATCACCCTTTTTCGGCGCGGCCGCCGACCGGTTTGGCGCATGGCGAGTGGCGGCTTTTGGCGTCTTGATCTATGCGGTAGGGCTTTTATCAATGGCCTTTGTCGTGACCGAATCCGGCATCTTTTTCGGACAGATTCTGATTGGCATAGGGCTTGGCAGTGCTGGCATTTCAATTGCCGTTGGCGCGGTTGCGCGCGCCGCACCACCAGAAAAACGCTCATTGGCAATGGGGCTTGTCACCAGCTTTGGATCTTTTGGCCAATTCGCGCTGGTGCCGGTTGCGCAAATCATGATGAACGAACATGGTTGGCAATTCGCGATTGTGATTTTATCGGCAATTGTTGCCTCAATGGTGGCGGTGACGCTTGGCATGCGAGTACCGGCTGGCGGTGCGCGCCCGCTTGAAGGGATCACCCAAAGCGCCGGAAGCGCGCTTCGACAAGCCACCGGCAGCCGTGATTATATCCTGCTGACAATCGGCTTTTTTGTATGTGGTTTGCAGCTGGTCTTTATCACAACCCATCTTCCAACCTATCTTCAAGATGCTGGCTTGAGCGCGGAAATCGCAAGCTGGTCGCTTGCGCTGATCGGGCTGTTTAACATCATTGGCGCGTTTATGTGCGGCTGGCTTGGCGGTATCGTGTCAAAGAAGAAAACCCTGGCGATTGTCTATCTTTTGCGCGGGCTGATCATTGCTGCTTTTGTCAGCCTGCCAGCAAGCCCGGCACTGGCGCTGTTTTTTGGGGCGGCAATGGGGCTTTTATGGCTTGGCACCATTCCGCTGACAAGCGGCTTGATCCTTGCCTTTTTTGGGCCACGGCATTTAAGCATGCTTTATGGTTTGGTGTTTTTATCGCATCAGATCGGATCATTTGCCGGCGCATGGCTTGGCGGCATCTGGTATGATGTTTTTGGCAATTACGAAGCCATGTGGTGGTTGAATGCTGCGGCTGGCTTTTTTGCCTTTGCGGTGAATTGGGCGATCCGCGAACCAAAACCCGCCGCCGTGCCAGCCTAGGCCATCACGCCTGACCGGCTCTTATTGTTTCGCCATATTTATTGTCGCGCAAAGATCATTGCCCAACCGTGATCATTGCCAAGCCAAGATTATTGACAAACCGCCGTGATGAAACGGCAAGCCTATTCCTGCTCACCAAGCCAGCGTTCGGCATCAAGCGCGGCCATACAGCCCATGCCAGCGGCCGTCACCGCTTGGCGATAGATTTTATCAACACAGTCACCCGCAGCAAACACGCCATCAACCGAGGTTCGTGTGCCGCCTGCCTCGGCAATGATATAGCCTTCATCATCCAGTGCGACCGCATCAGCAAAAGCCTTGGTTGCCGGATCATGGCCAATCGCGACAAACATGCCATGAACCGAAATCACCTTATCATCATCTTTGCCGGTCGAGGATAAACGCAATCCGGTAACGCCTGTTTTATCGCCAAGAACTTCGGCAACAGCACGGTTCCATTCAACAGTGATATTATCCTTTTTCAACAAACGATCCTGCATGATCTGTTCCGCCCGAAGCGAATCACGCCGGTGAACCAGCGTCACCGACCGGCAAATATTGGCAAGATATAGGGCTTCTTCAACGGCGGTGTTGCCACCGCCAATAACAGCGACATCGCGGTCTTTATAGAAAAACCCATCGCAAGTGGCACAGGCCGAAACGCCGCGGCCATTAAAGGCTGATTCAGACTCAAGGCCAAGCCAGCGCGCCTGCGCGCCAGTGGCAAGAATCACCACATCAGCGGTCATCACTTTTCCCGAATCCAGTTTCATGCGGAACGGCCGCGCCGATGTATCAAGATCAGTCACCAAATCATAAATGACACGCGCGCCAACATTTTCGGCCTGTGACTGCATTTCGGTCATAAGCCACGGCCCTTGAATCACCTCGGCAAAGCCCGGGTAATTTTCAACATCGGTGGTAATTGTCATCTGCCCACCCGGTTGCAATCCGGCAAGGATGACTGGCGAAAGATTGGCGCGGGCAGTGTAAATGCCGGCGGCCAAACCGGCGGCACCTGCCCCGATGATAACAACATGTTCATGAAGGGCGGCGTCGGCTGTTGCGCTGGCATGATCGGTCATTTTCTGGCTACTCTTTCATCTTTGGCGTTCGGCTTCATCAAGGCAGGCTATGTGAAGGGGATAACACCCAACAGCTTGTGTTTTCAAGTGTCATTTACACAACATCATGTTAGCCTTTGCCCATGAAACTTCATAGCCCCATTGCCACTTATCTGTGTTTGTACCGCATCCGGCTTGTAGCGGTCTTGGTTTTGCTGATGGCGCTTGCAGCTCCGGCAAAGGCACTAGATATTGATGGTGCCGAAATCCTGTCTGGAAAGGCAGTTGAAGGCGGGCTTATTATTGCCCGTACCGATCCGGCCAATCAGATCATGCTTGATGATAACGCAGTTGAAATTGGTGAAAATGGCGTTTTCGTGATTGGGTTTCACCGTGATTCCGACGCACCGGTTTCGCTTCGCATTATCGCGCCAGATAGACGCGTCAAAACCAGCCTTTTGTCACCGCGCCAACGCGACTATAACATCCAGCGCATCGATGGGCTGAAATCAACAATGGTCACGCCGCCAGCCACCGTTCTGGCGCGAATCAAATCTGATGGTGACGCGGTTCGTAGCGCCCGCCAGCACCAAGCGCCGCTTGGCGATTTTTGGCGCGGTTTTGATTGGCCAGCCCTTGGGCGGATTTCAGGTATCTATGGCAGCCAGCGCATTTTAAACGGCCAGCCGCGCCAGCCGCATTATGGCATTGATATTGCCGCCCCGACCGGCACGCCTGTTTACGCACCGGCAAGCGGGGTTGTGACATTGGTAAAAGATTTATATTTTTCCGGCTGGACGGTTGTGATTGCCCATGGGCTTGGCGTAAATTCAAGCTTTTTACATCTTGATCGGGTCGATGTAGACACAGGCATGATGGTTGAACGTGGCGGTATGATTGGCACGATTGGTGCCACCGGACGCGCCACCGGCCCACATCTTGACTGGCGAATTGATTGGCAGGGGCGGCGCATTGATCCCGGGCTTTTGGTTGGCGCAATGCCCGATCTAGCGTCATAGGTGATCGATCAAAAGGCGATGATATGAAAACGGTTTTTATTTTTGGTCTTGGTTATGTTGGCGTGCCATTGGCACAAGCGCTTGCCGATCAGGGCTGGCAGATTCGCGGCACCACCCGCACACCATCCAAGCTTGCCAATAAGGCCGATCAAGGCTGGCAAATCCTGCCGTTTCAATCAGGCAAACCGCTTGTCGATCCGGCCGCCGCTTTTGCCGATATTAATGCAATAATCAGCACGATTACCGCCATAGGCGGCTCAGATCCCGTGCTTGATGCGCATGGTGATGACCTTGCCAATTTTTCTGGCTGGAGCGGTTATGTATCGGCAACATCGGTCTATCCCGATATGCCGCATGGTATCTGCTATGAGGACACCGAAGTTGCCCCAGCAACCGCCCGTGGCAAAGCGCGTGTCGTTGCCGAAGCCCGATGGCAAGAGGCTTTTGGGACGGAAATTTTCCGTGCCGCTGGCATCTATGGCGTTGGGCGAAGCCCCTTTGATTCGCTTCGCGATGGTACGGCGCGCATCATTGAATGCGAAGAACAGGTCTTTAACCGCATTCATGTTGACGATATCTGCCGGATTATCATTGCCGCCATGGCCAAGCCACGATCGGGCCGGATCATTAATCTGGCCGATCATAAACCAGCACCTCAAGGCGATGTTGTTCGGCATGCTGCAGGCTTGATTGGCATGGAACCACCCATGCCGCAAAGGCTGGAAGATGCGAATCTATCACCAATGGCAAAAAGCTTTTACGTGTCACGGCGGCGCGTTGGATCGCGCATTATCAAACCCGATTTAGGGCTTGATCTTCTCTATCCTGATTATGAAACCGGCCTTGCCGCCATTCTGGCGGCTGGCGGATAAGCCCTAGCCGATTGACGGGTCAAGATCACCGCTAGCATAGCTTGATGCCATTGCCGACAGAGATAATGGCCTGATCCGCGCCGCATTGCCAGCCGTGCCAAACCGTTCAAACCGGTCAGTGCACAGGCTTTCCATCGCATCCATTGCTGGCTTGAGGAATTTCCGCGGGTCAAATTCGGCCTTATTTTCATTGGCAATCTTGCGAATGACGCCAAGCATGGCAAGACGGCAATCAGTATCAATATTCACCTTGCGAACGCCATATTTGATGCCGCGCTCGATCTCTTCAAGCGGCACGCCCCATGTTTGTGGCATTTCCCCACCATGCGCATTGAACACATCTTGCAATTCCTGCGGCACGCTTGATGATCCATGCATAACAAGATGGATATTCGGCAGGCGGCGATTGATTTCTTCAACCACATTCATCGCCAGAATTTCACCATCTGGCTTGCGGGTGAATTTATAGGCGCCATGGCTTGTTCCCATGGCAATGGCAAGCGCATCAACTTTGGTGTCTTTGACAAATTCAAACGCCTGATCAGGATCGGTTAGCAGCTGATCTTCGGATAATTTTCCGGTTGCGCCATGCCCATCTTCCTGCTCGCCCTCGCCAGTTTCCAATGAACCAAGAACACCAAGCTCGCCCTCAACCGACACACCAGCATGATGCGCCATTTCGGTTACGCGGCGGGTGATATCCAGATTATAGTCATAAGAGGCAGGTGTTGACGCATCAGCTTCAAGCGAGCCATCCATCATCACCGAGGTAAATCCATATTGAATGGCTGTCATGCAGGTCGCTTCGTTATTGCCGTGATCTTGATGCATACAGACCGGAATATGCGGATACATTTCGGCCAAGGCCTTGACCATCGCCTGCAACATGACATCGCCAGCATAATTACGCGCCCCACGACTGGCCTGAATAATCACCGGCGCATCGACACGGTCAGCCGCCTTCAAAATAGCCAAGCCCTGTTCCATATTGTTAATGTTAAAGGCCGGAACGCCATAGCCATGCTCGGCGGCGTCATCAAGAAGTTGGCGAAGGGAAATCAGCATGCAATCATCCTATGTCAAAGCGAAATTCAGGGTCTATTTATGACCTAAAGCGGGTAAATGCGTCAACTTCATTAACAGAGCCAAAAATAAATGGCACGCGGGCATGAAACGTTTGCGGCACCAAATCAAGAATAGGGCCATCACCGTCAATGGCCTTACCGCCAGCGGCCTCAACCAAAAACGCCACCGGATTGGCTTCATAAACCAGCCGAAGCCGCCCAGCCTCATAGCCCGAACGCGCATCAGCTGGATAAAGAAAAATGCCGCCGCGCCGGAAAATGCGCCATGCATCGGCAACAAGCGAGCCAATCCAGCGCATGTTGAAATTAATTTTTCGTGAGCCAGCCTCACCGCCAAGGCAATCTGCGATATAACCTGCAACATCAGGCTGCCAATGCCGCATATTTGACGCATTGATTGCAAATTCACGCGTATCAGACGGGATTGTGACCGCCCATCCCATATCGTGAAACACGCCATCATCACCAAGTTGGAAAGCGGCAACCGCTTTGCCAAAACTAACAAGCAAAGTTGTTTGCGGCCCATAAACAAAAAATCCGGCAGCAAGCTGATTGCGACCGGGCTGCAAGACGCCACCTGCGGCTGGCAAAATCGAAAAGATTGTTCCCACCGAAACATTCGTATCAATATTTGACGACCCATCCAAAGGATCGCTGGCAACGATCACCGTCCCATGATCATGAAGCTGAACCGCGTCATCCTGTTCTTCGGAAAGATAGGCAGCCACCGCTGGCACATCTGCCAAAGCAGCTTCGATCATTTCATCTGCCAGAACATCGAGCGCCTTTTGGTCATCACCATCGGCATTGGCACTGCCGCGAATGGCACCAAGCGCCGCACCAGGATCGGGCTGGCGGATCACCGCCGCAATTGACGCGGCTGCGGCTGCCAGTCCAGCAATTGCCTCACAAGCAGCCGCCTTGGCTGGCTCCTTGCTGACTATCGATTCAAGCATGGCAGATAAATGAGACATAATACGGCACTCGGCTGGATGTGAGGACTGAATTCAAGCCTGCAAATACCGGCTTTAAACAGATTTAGATATTAGCAAAAACAAAACGCCCGCACCATAGCGGTACGGGCGTTTCAATTATTCCCTAATGCGGCGACATTGCGACTATTCGCGGTTTCCGAAAAGACGCAGGATGAACAGGAACATATTGATGAAATCAAGATAAAGCGTTAACGCCCCAAAAATTGATTTCTTCGCTGCCACTTCGCGGCTGTCACCAGCCATATACATGGATTTGATACGCTGTGTATCCCAAGCGGTCAAACCAGCAAAAATCAACACACCACCAACCGAAATCACAAATTCCATCTGGGTTGACGCCATAAAGATATTCACGATTGACGCAATGATCAGACCGAACAGGCCAATGATCATGAATGACCCCATCGCCGACAGGCTGCGCTTGGTAGTATAGCCGTAAAGGCTAAGGCCGGCAAAGGCGCCTGCAGTGATAAAGAAGGCTCGCGCGACACTGGCACCGGTATAGACAAACAGGATTGACGCAAGCGACAAGCCCATGATGGCACCATAGATATAGAACAGGTTCCGCGCCTTGGTGGCTGACATGCGGTTAATCCGCGCTGATAGCCAGATCACCATGCCAAGCGGTGCAAGCATAATGACCCATTTCAATGGTGTGCCATATAAAAGCTGGCCAAGACCAGCAACATTCAGCACGGCCCATTTTGTTGCAAAGGCAAAAAAGCCTGTTAGCAAAAGAGCTGTGGTCATGTGGTTATACACGCCAAGCATATAAGCCCGCAGCCCGACATCGGTCTGGGCAGCGGTCGCTGCGGCGGTATTCATAAAACGATTGTCCTGCATTTTGTAACTCCCAAAATGACATTGCCAAAAATTGACGATGGTTGTGGTGTATATGTAAAGATTAAAACCAAATGATTCAAGCGCAGACTTGGAATTTTCGTAATGAATAGATGGCTTTTGCCAAGCCACGCCCGCTAGCCAGCAATTCCGGTTTTCTGCCGCCGTGCTCGCTGTGAATCAGATTTTAACTGGCCACAGGCCGCCAGAATATCACGGCCACGCGGCGTGCGAACCGGTGATGCATAGCCCGCATTCAAAACGCGTTTGGCAAAAGATTCGATCCGTTCATCTGACGAGCAGATATAGGGGCTGCCGGGCCATGGGTTAAACGGAATCAAATTCAGCTTTGACGGTATGCCCTTGATCAACGCCAATAATGCGCGGCAATCCTCGTCACTATCATTCACCCCGTCAAGCATCACATATTCCCATGTAATTCGCCGTGCATTGGATAGGCCAGGATAATTACGGCACGCATCAATCAATTCAGCAAGCGGGTATTTTCGGTTGATTGGTACCAACTCATCACGAAGCTCGTCACGCGTTGCATGAAGCGAAATTGCCAGATTAACTCCTAATTCTTCACCGCAACGTCTGATTTCAGGAACAACACCCGACGTTGACAAGGTAATGCGGCGTTTTGAAATCGCCACACCTTCGCCGCTCATGATGATACGCATCGCCGTGGCAACATTTTCATAATTGAACAAAGGCTCGCCCATGCCCATCAAAACGATATTGGTAAGGCGGCGTTCCGGCTTGCCCGATGGCCAGTCATTCAACTCATCCATCGCCAGCAATACCTGACCGCAAATTTCGGCAATGGTTAGATTGCGAACCAGCTTTTGTGTTCCCGTGTGACAAAAACTACATGTCAGGGTACAGCCAACCTGTGATGATATACACAAGGTGCCGCGCTTCTTATCAGGGATATAAACACATTCGGCCTCATTGCCATCGGCAAAACGGATAAGCCATTTGATCGTGCCATCAACTGACTGCAACCGCCGCGAAACCGCTGGCCGGTCGGCCGAAAAATGCGCTGCCAGCAATTCGCGAACCGGTTTGCCAAGATCGCTCATTTCGTCAAAGCTGCTGAGGCCATGACGCCAAACCCAACGCCAAACCTGCCGCGCACGGAATTTTGGTAGGCCAAGCGCCACCATCTCCGCCTCAAGATCGGCAAGCGCCAAACCAAGAAGGTTGGTTTTTTGCATCGGCGCATCCATGGCGATGGGCGCAGGCTGATCCGCCACAGCTAGCTCGGAAACAACGGTCATTTGCAGGTCTTGTCAATAACAGCTTTGGTCTTGGTAAAGCCTGCCAATGAATAGGTATCGGTGGTTTTTGTGCCACGGCTAGAGGTGCCGATGACGGTCATTTTGTTACCACGTTTCATCTGCACGATAATCCGCCGGTCATCTTCTTCGCTTTCGGCATAGGCGCGGTCTTCAAGGGTGAATAATTTAAAGCTTTTGCCGTCAATCAACAGGGTTACATCCGACTGCGCCTTATAGCGATAGCCGGCAATCACCTGAACGACATCACGTTCAGCCTTGCCCGGGCCATGCGATACAAAAACCCTTATATCACCACGGTTTTCAGGATCATACTTGCCTTTGCTTGAGATTGGCACGCTGCTAACAAAACAAATGCGACTGCCATCATTATCATAGCGATAGGCGCCCCAATCTTTTTCAATGAGCATCTGTACCGGTTCGGCAAAGGCAGGCGCTGCTGCAAAACTGGTCGCGATCACCAATGTGAAAACACCCATCATTCTGCTGAGTCTGAACATTTATTCACTCTTCCTTTATTCGCTTATCTGGTCTCACTGACACAATAATAGCCCCGTTGGGGCGTTTCTTTACATTGTGTCATCGGTTTATGGCATCAATATGAAACCGATCCCAAACTCGCATGCGGCGACACAGATTGTTTTAGGATACCTCGCGCTGTGATGCAAAGACTTTCCAAAATGCGCCAACCGAAAACGCAACGGCCGGAAATGTAACGGCGCGGACGCTATCACCGCACCATAGCTATGATTTACCCGTTTTCGATAACAAGGTTTTTACCAACGGCAAAATCTTTGTCGCAATATGCGCCACCCCTTGCTCGTTTGGATGCATTCCATCAGGCTGGTTCATCGCTGGCTGCAAGGCCACACCATCCAGAAAAAAGGGATAGAACAAAATCTTGTGACGCCTTGCCAACCGGTCATAGATCGCATCAAATTCATTTGCATAATCGGCACCCAGATTGCGCGGTGCCTGCATTCCAGCAAGAAGTACCTCAACTTGATTTGCCGCAAGCTGTTCGATGATGCCCTCAAGATTGCTATAGCTTGCCGCTGGCTCAAGGCCGCGAAGCAGATCATTCCCCCCAAGGACGATAATCGCTGCATCAGGTTTAGCGGCAAGCGACCAATCAAGACGCGCCAACCCGCCAGCGGTGGTATCACCCGAAACCCCTGCATTGACGATCTTGACATCAACGCCGTCTTTTTTCAACAACCGGCCAAGAACATCGGGAAAGGCCTCGCCCTGCGGCAAACCATGACCGGCGACAAGCGAGTCACCAAGAACCATCAAAACTGGCTGATCCGAGGCCATGGCTGACGATACCGGCATCAGTGCCATCATGCCAGCTAATGCCAACGGTTTAACAAAATGGCGACAGCGGCCAAATAGCCCCAAAAGGCGGCAGAAAAATCCAGCTATCATTATCGCGTTTCCCTTGATCTCGGCATCATGCCAACCCATATGTTTTTCCAAGGATGGTAACCCCCTGAGGCATGGTCGCGCCGGGATTTGGTCAAAGACCCTACATGCATGTAGGAAATACAAGCCGGTTTTTCCAGAGCGGGCAGATTATCAATGACCCACCAGCCCATATTGTGGGCATCACGATCAAGGATTGGAATAGTCTCATGGCATCATCATCCAAAGCTGCAAATGAACCCGCCACAATCGAGCCAGCCGTTATTGATCTCAACGCTGCGCATCTGACCCTTGGCACAGCGGTGGCAAAAGTCAAAATTTTAAAAGGCATTAATTTGCAAATTGGTGCAGGTGAAACCGTTGGCGTTTTGGGGCCAAGTGGTGCTGGCAAAACCAGCCTATTGATGGTGATGGCCGGTCTTGAAACCCTGACCAAGGGGCGCATCTCATTGGCTGGAAACGATATCACCAACATGCAAGAAGATCCGCTTGCCGCTTTGCGTCGCGATATGGTTGGCATTGTGTTTCAGGCATTTCGGCTGATCCCGTCACTCACCGCCTTGCAAAATGTGTCGATACCACTTGAGTTGGCGGGCTGCGCCGATGCTGAAACAAGTGCCGCAGCGGCGCTTCGGTCGGTTGGATTGGGACACCGCTTGACGCATCTTCCCGATCAAATGTCGGGCGGCGAACAACAGCGCGTTGCGATTGCCCGCGCCATTGCCCCCAAACCCCGCATTCTTTTGGCCGATGAGCCAACTGGAAATCTTGACAGTGCCACCGGCGAAAAAGTCGTCAATATACTGTTCAAAAGCGCACAAGAAGCTGGTGCGGCGCTGGTTCTTGTCACGCATGATGCATCACTTGCCACTCGCTGTTCGCGCGTTCTTGAAATCGAAGATGGCTTGATTGCCGGAGACACCAAACAGTGACCAAGGCCGATAAAAACACGCGCCCCGCTGACCGCGATGATATAAGCCCGATTACCGTAAGCCGTTATGGATGGGGCTTTGCCTGGCAGCTTGCCAAACGCGAAATACGTGGCAGCCTTGGCCGGTTTCGGGTCTTTTTAGGGGCTTTGCTTCTTGGTGTTGCCGCGATTGGCACCGTTGGTTCGGTTGCAGAATCAATGCGGAGCGGGATTAGTGATAATGCGCGTATTCTGCTTGGTGGCGATATTGAAATCAGCAGCCTTCATACCGCGCCAAACCCCGAAATCATCGAGGCCGCCAGCCGTTTTGGCACAGTGTCAAAAGTGGTTCAGATGCGCGCCATGCTGCAGGCAAGCGACCGGCGAAAGCTGGTTGAACTAAAAGCCGTTGACAGTAAATGGCCGCTTGTCGGCACTGCCGCAACGGCGCCGTCAATGCCGCTTGCTGATGCGCTTCATCAGACAGGAATTGTCGCCGATGACGCTTTGCTTCGCAGTCTTGGCTTGAAACCGGGTGATCGCGCCCGTCTTGGCAATCTTGATGTCGAGGTACGCGCAGCGCTGACCAGCGAGCCTGACCGGTCAATCAGCTTTGTTAGTTTTGGTCCGCGCGT
Source organism: Candidatus Puniceispirillum sp. (assembly GCA_028383305.1). Taxonomy (GTDB): domain Bacteria; phylum Pseudomonadota; class Alphaproteobacteria; order Puniceispirillales; family Puniceispirillaceae; genus UBA3439. The sequence goes on along the minus strand of JAOEVD010000010.1, from coordinate 36,389 downwards.
GCTGATCTCGGATGCGACTTTGGCCGCCACTGGCCTTCAGCAACCGGGGTCATTTATCACCTATCGTTATCGGCTTTTGCTTGATAATTCCCAAGACCGCGATGCGGCGATGGCCACATTAAACCAGCTGACCGCGCCAACCCATGCAAGGGTGCGCGAAGTTGCCAGCGCCGCCCCGGGATTTGACCGCTTTGTCAATCAGGCGGAAATTTTTCTGGTGCTTGTTGGCCTGACCGCACTTCTTATTGGCGGGCTTGGGGTTGCGGGTGCTGTGCGCGCATGGCTGGCAAGCCGGATGCCGGTGATTGCCACGCTGAAATGCCTTGGCGCACCATCAATTCTGATTTTCCGAATCTATCTTTTGCAAATATTTGTGGTCGCCACTTGCGGGGTTGCGGCCGGACTGATCGTTGCGGCGATTGCCCCACTATTTGCTATTCACATCCTGTCTGACTATGTCACTGTTCCGCTTGAAATGACAATCTATCCGGTGCCATTGATCATTGCTGCCGGTTTCGGGCTTGGCACCGCTTTTCTGTTTGCTGTTTGGCCGCTGGCCAAGGCCGAAGAAGTACGCGCTGGCGATCTGTTTCGCAGCTTGATTGAAATGCCCGATGGCTGGCCCAAGCCGCGCTATCTCGTGATGATGATCATAGCCGCCATTGGCCTGACATGGCTGGCCTATCTTGCAACGCATAATCTTGGCATCACCGCCAGCTTTATTGGCGGTTCGCTAGCTTCGTTATTGCTATTATCGGTTCTTGGCAACATTTTGGTGCGGATATTGCGCCTTGCGCCCTTGCCACGTTTTGTTCCTGCCCGTTTGGCATTGTCCAATATTACCCGCCCCGGTTCACCGGTGCGCGCAGTCATTATTGCCTTTGGGCTTGGGCTTTCGGTTCTAGTGGCGGTATCGGTAAGCGAATCCAATCTTGGCCGCCAAATTGACGATCGGGTTGCCGAACATGCGCCTGCTTGGTTCTTTATTGACATTCAGCCACGCCAGATTGACGCCTTTGAAAAGCTGGCCAAATCAATTGATGGCATTTCACAAATCACCAAAACGCCAATGCTTCGTGGCCGCGTTTCCAAGATCAATGACATTCCAACAGCGGAAATTACCCCGCCTGAAGGATCGGCATGGATTCTGCGCGGTGACCGCGCTTTGACATGGTCAGCATCGGCACCCAAAGGAAGCGAGATTGTCGCCGGAGATTGGTGGCCAAGCGATTATAGCGGCCCGCCACTTGTTTCAATGTCCGAAGATGCGGCTGGTGATTTTGGCCTAACGATTGGCGATACGGTTAGCATCAATGTTCTTGGACGCGAAATCACCGCAACAATCGCCAATCTTCGCGAAGTGGATTGGCAAAGTTTTCAGATCAATTTTGTTTTTGTGCTGAACCCGGGTGTCCTTGATGCCGCCCCGCATAGCTGGATTGCAACCACCCATGCCGATAGTGACGCCGCCACCGATGCGGTTGAGCGCGCCGTTACCAGCAACTTTTCAAACATCTCGGCGGTTTCGGTGAAAGAAGCGGTGGCAACCGCGCAGCGCGTCATTGGCCTTCTTGGCGGTGCGGTGCGGTTAACCGCCCTTGTCACCCTTATCGCCGGCATTGCGGTTCTTGCCGGAACCGTTGCCAGCAGCGAATCGCAACGGCTTGCTGACTCGGTTATTTTAAAAGTGCTTGGTGCAACACGCCTGTCGATTGGCCTTGCCTGGTTTCTCGAATATGCGTTTTTAGGATTGCTTACCGCCATTGCCGCAGCGTTTATTGGCAGCCTTGCAAGCTGGGCTTTGGTTCATGGGTTTTTGGGCGCGGAATTTATCCTTGATGGCTGGCTGGTTTTCGCTACCACTCTTGCCGGTGCCGTGGCAACGGCGGTACTGGGACTGACTGGCGCGATGAAAACCCTTGGCCGCAAACCGGCGCCGCTGCTTCGCGAACTTTAAACTGGGTCAAAAACAGCCTCGCGCAAAAATGCATCGTCGATAAAAACGTCATTGCGAGGTCGCCAGCGATCGGATATAGCAATCTCTTATGAGCAAACAAGATATTAAAAAAGTCGTTCTCGCCTATTCAGGCGGCCTTGATACTTCGGTGATCCTGCGCTGGTTGCAAGACCATTACCGCGCTGAGGTGGTTACGTTCACGGCCGATATCGGTCAGGGCGAAGACATCGAGCCAGCACGCGCCAAGGCCGAAATGATGGGAATCAAGCAAATCTACATCGAAGATTTGCGTGAAGAATTTGCACGTGATTATGTTTTCCCCATGTTTCGGGCAAACCCGCTTTATGAGGGTGCCTATCTTCTTGGTACGTCAATTGCGCGGCCTTTGATTGCCAAACGGCAAATCGAAATCGCCCGTGATGTTGGCGCTGAGGCCGTCTCACATGGCGCCACTGGCAAAGGCAATGATCAGGTTCGGTTTGAATTGGCCTATTATGCCAAGCAGCCCGATATTAAGGTCATTGCGCCTTGGCGTGAATGGGACTTGAGCAGCCGGACGAAACTGATCGCCTATGCCGAAGCCAACCAAATTCCAATTCCAAAAGACAAACGCGGCGAAGCCCCATTCAGTGTTGATGCGAATCTTCTGCATATTTCAGCTGAAGGTAAAGTGCTTGAAGACCCATGGGTTGCCCCGGAAGAATATGTGTTTTCACGAAGCGTATCACCTGAAGATGCGCCTGACAAACCAACTGAAATCGAAATCACTTTCAAATCAGGTGATCCGGCGGCGATTGATGGCAAGGCGCTGTCACCTGCCAATTTGCTGGCAGCATTAAATAAGCTTGGCGGCGATAATGGTATTGGGCGGCTTGATCTTGTTGAAAACCGGTTTGTTGGCATGAAATCACGCGGTGTTTACGAAACACCTGGCGGCACGATTTTGCTGACAGCACGCCGCGCCATGGAATCAATCACGCTTGATCGTGGTGCCATGCATACCAAAGATGAATTGATGCCACGCTATGCCGAGCTGGTTTATAATGGTTTCTGGTTCTCGCCTGAACGCGAAATGCTGCAAGCAGCAATTGATAGCTGCCGTGATGCTGTTAATGGTATTGTGCGGTTAAAGCTGTACAAAGGCAATGTGATCGTCACTGGCCGCAAATCACCAAATTCACTGTATAATGCCGATCTGGTGACGTTTGAAGATGGCGCGGTTGATTATGACCATAGTGACGCGCATGGCTTTATCCGGCTGAATGCGCTTCGCCTTCGCGTCAAGAAAATGGTTCAAGACGGCTAGGGTTTTACGGACGGCAAATATCGCCAACCATCCCATCACGATTGACCTGTTTCAGATAAAGCTTGCCCGTAGGCACCATCGAATAGCCTGATGATTTCAGGCCTGAATCGCATGGCACGCCCCTGACAATTTTATAGACTGGATTATGATTGCTGTTAGCGCAAAATTCCTGCGCCGAATCGGTTTGATAAATCCCAAATGCAACCAGCATGACAAATGCTACAACCATTTTAATGCCTTCTGTCTCAATGCTGTTTTGATTGGCCTCAGACTTTTATCAAAGCCTTGCTAACATGGCATTTATGACGCCGAATTAAGGCCGATTTTTGCCTTAATTCTGGGGATTCAAAGAGCCATAAAAAAACCGCCACCTAAAATAGGGTGACGGTTTTCATATTTGACAGCAAGCCAAAGGCAAGACCCTAAACGGATAGCGCCTTTCGCAGTACGATCTTGTTTATCGGCTAGAGCTGCGCTGCGACATAATCCCAATCGACAAGATTTTCGAGGAAATTAGACAGGTAGTCAGGGCGCTTGTTGCGGAAATCAATATAGTAGGAATGTTCCCAAACATCACAACCAAGAAGCGCAGTCTGGCTAAAGCAAAGCGGGTTTACCCCATTTTCGGTTTTGGTTACGGCAAGCCCGCCATCGCTGTTTTTCACAAGCCAGCACCAGCCAGAGCCAAACTGGCCTGCACCCGCTGCCTTGAACGCATCTTTAAACGCGTCAACCGAACCAAATGATTCGACAAGCGCTTTTTCCAGCTCGGTTGGCATTGCATTGCCTTTGGGCCCCATCATTTCCCAGAATTTCATATGATTCCAATGCTGCGAGGCGTTATTAAAAATGCCATTTTGCGCAACGGCTCTCGAATCATAGGTGCCGGTGATGATATCTTCGAGTGACTTGCCTTCCCATTCGGTACCAGCAATCAGATTATTGCCATTAACCACATAGGCGTTGTGATGCAGATCATGATGATATTCAAGGGTTTCAGCACTCATGCCAAAATTAGCCAACGCATCATGCGCATAAGGTAGGTCAGGTAGTTCAAATGCCATTTCGGCCTCCACAATTATCTTTGCTGATTGATATGTCTCTACACAGATATAGTCACGATTTTTCAAATGCCAACAAAATAAAACTGACAGTTGGTATCAGCATGCTAAATTGGCATCACAAGACCGCTTGATCGTCACCATTATACTCCATTTGCAAAGGATTACAGCATGGCTGGCCGAAATGCCTATATCGCCCCTTTTTTGGATCATCACCCCGAAATTGATGACAGTGCCTATATTGCCCAGACCGCCGCCGTTGTTGGCGCGGTTCGCATTGGCAAAAACAGCACCATCTGGCATCAGGTGACGCTGCGCGGCGATAATAATTTCATCACCATTGGCGAGGGAACCAATATTCAGGATAATAGCTGTGTCCATATCAACAGCCGCGACTATCCAACGATCATTGGCAATCATGTCAATATCGGCCATTGCGCGCTGGTTCACGCCTGTCATTTACATGATCACGCCTTTGTTGGCATGGGGTCGATTGTCATGGATGGTGCGGTGATTGAATCTGACGGCATGCTGGCGGCAGGGGCGATGCTGACACCGCGCAAACAAATCCCGTCAGGCGAATTATGGGCCGGGCGTCCAGCCCGCAAAATGCGTGATCTAACCGCTGATGAAATTGCGGATAACCGCCGCATTGCCCGCCATTATGTCGAGGTCGGACGGGCGCATCGGCTAGGTGCGGATGGCGGCCCTTTCATTGACATGCATAGCCACCCCTTGCCACCACGCGACTAATTCAACAAAGCAAACAGGCTAGCCGATTGAAAGGCAACCACAATCAATGCTAATCAGACTATCTGAAATCACAGGCCAGCCCGCTTCTGGCAAATCCGTAATCAATTTGTATTCTGCTAGCGGTATTGGAGGCCGGTAAAATGAAATTAAAAGATCCCTCACTTCTTCGCAGTCAGGCCTATATTAACGGGGCATGGATTGACGCTGCTGATGGCCGCGTTTTTGCCGTCAACAACCCTGCTGATGGCGGCCTGATCGCCAAAGTTGCCGATCTCGGTGCCGATTCGATTACCGCCGCGATTGATGCCGCTGTTCCAGCGCAAAAAGCCTGGGCTGCAACCCCTGCCAAAACCCGCGCAATGATTCTTCGCCGCTGGTATGATCTGGTGATCGAAAATACCGATGACCTTGCCACGATCCTGACCACTGAAATGGGCAAGCCGCTTGCCGAAGCCAAAGGTGAAATCGCCTATGGTGCCAGCTTTATTGACTGGTTTGGTGAAGAAGCGCGGCGCGTTTGCGGCGATGTTATGGAAAGCCCACAGGCCGATAAACGCCTGTTGACCTTCAAACAGCCGATTGGCGTTTTTGGTGCCATCACCCCGTGGAATTTTCCAATTGCGATGATTACCCGCAAGGTAGCACCCGGCATTGCTGCGGGTTGTGCTTGTGTTTTGAAGCCGGCTGAACAGACCCCGCTTTCGGCGCTGGCACTTGCCGAATTGGCAACGCGCGCTGGCATTCCGGCAGGCGTGATGAATATTGTTACCGGCCTTGACGCACCAGCCATTGGTCAGGCGCTTTGCGCCGATAGCCGTATTCGCAAAATGACCTTCACTGGATCAACCGAAGTTGGCCGCATTCTGATGCGCCAAAGCGCCGACTCGGTCAAGAAGATGAGCCTTGAGCTTGGCGGCAATGCGCCATTGCTGGTGTTTGATGATGCCAATCTTGATGTCGCTGTTGAAGGCGCGATGCTGTCGAAATACCGCAATGCCGGACAGACATGCGTTTGTGCAAACCGGATTTTTGTGCAGGACGGCATCTATGATGAATTTGCCAAACGTCTTGCCAAAAAATCGGCTGCGATGAAAGTTGGCAATGGCCTTGACGCCGGTGTCGAGCAAGGCCCGCTGATTGATCAACAGGGATTTGACAAGGTAACAGCGCATGTTGATGACGCATTGGCAAAAGGCGCAACAGCATTGGTCGGCGGCAAACCGCATGAATTGGGCGGCACCTATTATGAACCAACCGTTCTAACGAATATGAATGCATCAATGCGGATGTTCCGCGAAGAAACCTTTGGGCCAGTGGCTGGCCTGTTCCGCTTTACCGACGAAGCAGAAGCCATTCAAGCGGCAAATGATACCGAATTCGGTTTGGCAGCCTATCTTTTTACCGAAAATGCATCAAGCCTGTTCCGTGTCAGCGAAGCGTTGGAATATGGAATCGTTGCGGCCAATACCGGCATCTTCTCATCCGAGGTTGGCCCATTTGGCGGCGTCAAGAATTCAGGCCTTGGGCGTGAAGGCTCAAAATATGGCATTGATGAATTTCTTGAAATCAAATTTGTTTGTATCGGCCTGTAACCGCCATTTAGCCATGAAAAAGGCCGGGGCAATCCCGGCCTTTTTTGACTCATCACCAGTTCGGACTAGAATTGACTCAATCGGCGAATCAGGCTTGATGTATCATTCCGGCCAAAACCATCGGCGCTTAGCTCGGCATAATAGCCTGCAACAATTTCCGTCACGGGCAAATCAGCGCCATTACGTTTGGCTTCTTCCAGACAAATCCGCAGATCCTTGCGCATCCAATCAACGGCAAAGCCAAAATCAAATTCACCTTTGACCATGGTTTCGCCGCGATTAACCATCTGCCATGATTGTGCCGCGCCGCCGGAAATAGCCTCAAGCAGCTTGTCGGTATCAAGACCAGCATCCATCGCAAAGCTCAACCCTTCAGACAAGGCCTGAACAAGGCCGGCAATACAAATCTGGTTTACCATCTTGGCCTGTTGGCCTTTGCCAGCACCGCCCATGTGAACAACCCGCGCCCCATAGCATTCCATCAATGGCAAAGCCGCGGCAAAAGCAGCGTCGTCACCCCCAACCATAACCGTCAATTTGCCATTTTCTGCGCCAGCCTGGCCACCTGATACCGGCGCATCAAGCGTGTGAACGCCCATTGCTTTGGCCGCATCATAAATCTGACGCGCGACATCGGCCGAAACGGTGCTATTATCGATAAACACCGCGCCATTTTTCATTGCCGGAATCGCACCATCATCACCAAGCGCAACCGACAAGACATCGGGATCATCGCCAACACAGCAAAACACAAAATCGGCATTCGCCGCGGCGGCCGCCGGTGTCAGCGCAGCCGCGCAGCCATGCTGGGCAGCCCATGCCTCGGATTTGGCCGCCGTCCGGTTGTAGACAGTCACCTCATGACCAGCGGCGGCGATATGGCCAGCCATCGGATAGCCCATTACACCCATACCTAAAAATGCTACTTTCGACATAGAATATTCCTTTTCAATTTGCCGGCCGAAACCGAAATGACGTTGCTGTCACCGTAATTTGCCATAGCCATTTCTGTCAGCACGATTATACTGCAACCTGTTCGGCGACGTGATATTAAGTGGCGGCCGATATAACAATCAAAGACCACTTGCGACGACAGGGGTAATCTTATCGCATGACCGTATTATCAAGCCAGCAGGAAATCGACATTCTGATTACCGAAGCCGAAATTGCCGCCCGCACAAATAATCTCGCCCGCCAAATCACCGATCATTACAAAGGCACTGAACAGCTTGTTGTTGTCGGGCTGTTGCGCGGTTCATTTGTTTTCATTGCCGATCTTGTGCGCCGCCTTGCGCTTCCGGTCGAAGTTGATTTCATGACCGTATCTTCTTACGGTAATGACACAGTTTCATCGCGTCAGGTGCGTATCATTCAAGATCTTGAAACAGTCATTAAAAATCGTGATGTGCTGATTGTCGAAGATATCGTTGATACCGGCCATACATTATCGCAGGTTCAAAAAATCCTGCTAACACGATCACCAAAAAGCCTGTCGATCTGCACCTTGCTGAACAAACCATCGCGCCGCGAAGTTGATGTCGATGTTGATTGGGTTGGGTTTGATATACCTGATGCCTTTGTGATCGGCTATGGCATTGACTATGCTCAGCAAGGGCGCAACTTGCCGCATATTGGTGTTGTCAAAGCGGTGAAATAGCCAGCCAGCTTTTCAGCCGTTTAATCACTTTATGATCAGCAAATGGCCGGCCGTTATTCGCGCCACATCATCAGGCCAATCTAAGCATTCACATCGACAACCAATCGACCCTGCACTTTACCCGCCAGAATATCAGCCCCAGCCGACGGCACGTCGCCAAGCCCGATTACCGTCATCGCAGCCAATAATTGCGGCTTTGGCAAATCGCTTGCCAGCCGGTTCCACGCAGACATCCGACGTTCATAAGGCGCCATCGCTGAGTCAATTCCCAATAACGACACGCCACGAATGATAAATGGCATTACCGATGTCGACAGGTCAGCACCACCAGCATTTCCAACCGTTGCCACCACGCCGCCATATTGCATCTGTGCAAGAGCCCGTGCCAGAATCGAACTGCCAACCGAGTCGATACATCCGGACCAACTTGCTGATTCGAGCAACCGAACATCACCTTCCAGCATTTCAGTCCGCGCCAGAACATCATTTGCACCCAGTGCGCGAAGATAGTCGGCGCTTTCGGGTCGTCCGGTAACAGCGGTAACAGCATAGCCACGCGCCGCCAATAGCGCTGTTGCCACCGACCCGACACCGCCTGCCGCCCCCGTCACCAGCACCGGCCCCTTATCAGGGGTGACGCCAGCATTTTCAAGTGCAAGAACCGACAACATAGCAGTCATGCCAGCGGTGCCAATCGCCATTGCCTGCTGGCAATCAAGCCCATCAACCAGCGGCACCAGCCAATCGGCACGCACCTTGGCAAATTGCGCATAGCCGCCCCACCAGATTTCGCCAACACGCCATCCGGTTAGCACCACGAGATCGCCTTGCTGATAACGTTTGTCCGAACTGCTTACCACCTCGCCAGCAAAATCAATGCCCGGAATATGCGGATAGTTTCGCACCAGCCCGCCCTTGCCCGACAAACACAGGCCATCCTTGTAATTGACGGTTGAATATTTGACCGCAACCAACACCTCGCCATCGGCAGGCAAATCATCATGCTGCAATTCGGTCATTTCATGGCGAATGGTTTTATCTTCATCACGATGCACCATAAGGGCTTTAAAACTAGACATGGCGTGGCTCCTTGATTGCAATTGTCCTACCCTCAATAGCATTTTTCGCCAAAGCCAGACAGCCCAAAAACAGATCCCGAATGATCACAAACAACCAATCGCCGGCTTTGCCAGTCAATAACGCCAATCAAAGGGTTGCCGATCAAGATAATGCCATGGCAGGGTAGGCGACAAACACCGGCAAAAGAGGCTTGGCAACAACAAAACAATCGCCAATACTAGCCTTTGCACCGCCTGAACAGGACAAGCAAAACCATGATTCAAATGACTGCTGCCGAGGCTTGGGCCTATTTAGCCGCCAACCCAAATGCCCAGCTTGTTGATGTGCGAACCAAAGCTGAATGGCATTTTGTTGGGATTGCCAATCTGGACGCGCTTGACCGGCAGCCAGTGCTAATCGAATGGGTTGGCATGGACGGCACACCCAATGCCGATTTTACCCAAAAGCTTGGGGCAGCGGTTTCGCCCGATACAAGCCTGTTGATGCTATGCCGGTCTGGCGTTCGATCATTCGCCGCTGGTAATGCGGCGTTGGCGGCTAGCTATCGAACCGTCATCAATATTAGTGATGGCTTTGAAGGCGATCTTGACGCCGATCAGCAACGCGGTCATTTAAATGGCTGGCGCAATGCTGGCCTTGGTTGGCGGCAACGCTAAATCCAGCCTTCGCGCCCTTCGCGAACCAGAAAATCAACCAGCCGCCTTGTTCCATTCGCCGCCAACATATCGATACATAAAAAATAATCGTCACCAAAAGGAATGATTTTGGGATGGATAACGCCAGGATAGGCGGTCATTAAAGCGCCGCTTTGCCGTTCAATATAGTGGAATCCACCCTCATCATCAGACGCATTATCAATAAAGTGGGTCATCGTTGCCTGTAGCGCCGCTTTTAATGATGCATCAAGCCAGTCAGAATTTGCCATAGCTTGCATCATGCCGCTGACAAGCCAAAAGCCAGCAACAACTATATAAAGACATGATCTAAATCCAAACTGGCGGTTCGCCTGATCAATCAAAACATATTCCCCACAAAATCATGCAAAGCGTGAACAAAACCCAGCAAATCTCTAAAGGCTATTTGCTTAATTTTATCTCAATTAGGATTTGCCGCAAAATCGCAATCTGGCCAGGACGGCATGAAATGTCATCACTTGGCAAGCGCATGGTGAGGCGATAGTCTTTAAGGATGAGGGATCAACAAACCAAAATGACCAGCCCCAAGTCGATTGGGTCAAAAATCATCATATTTCTGGCAACAGCTATGCTTTTGCTTGCTTATGCGCCCGCCAATGCCGACCAAAATGATCCAAAGCTGGACAAGCTATTTGCCTCATTGCAAACAAGCCTATCAAATGCCGGTGCTGCCAGCCTTGAACGCGAAATCTGGGCTATCTGGACGCGCTATCCAGATGATCAGGCAATCAATCGCCAAATGGATAGGGCTATCAAAATGATGAATGCTGGCCAGCTTGATGACGCCGAAGCCATGTTCAGCGCTATCATTGCGCGCAAACCTGCCTTTGCCGAAGCCTGGAACAAACGCGCCACGGTTCGGTTTTTTCACGGTGATGATGCCGGATCGGCAAATGATATTCTGCAAGTGATCAAATTAGAACCACGCCATTTTGGCGCGCTGTCGGGGCTTGGCATGATCAAGGTTCGCGCAGGCGATCTTCAGGGTGCCTTACAGGCCTATCGCGCCGCCCAACGCATCAACCCGTTTTTACCGAATATCGAAATTATCATTGACAAGCTTGGACAAAAATTAAATGGCCGCGGCATCTAATAAAGCGATTTCATTTGCCTAGTGATCCGCACCCAATTGTTTGTTAGCATGATTCATGTGTTGCCATAGCAGACCCCTAAACAGTACCGTAGAAAGGATATGGTATGAAAGCGGTGATTAAGGCATTCACGCCGATCAGGGGTCTAAGGCGGAGGAGAAACAATGACACATAATGACAGCATCATGAACCATTGTCCGCATTGTGACAGCCTTTGCCTTTTGTCACAAAGCGAGGTTGATACGGCGCTGGCCGCCAACAAAGCCGTTGCCATTACCTGTCATCAATGTAACGCACAATTCGGTCTTGAGCATAACTGCCCCACTGGCACTAAACCTGCCCGACCAGCCGAGATGAAAATTGTAGATTGCCCGTCATGCAAAATGGCAATCACCATTCCCACACGTCTTTCCGGTGATGCGAAAATTGATTTATTCTGCCCCTTATGTGACAGCGCAATCCAGCAGGGTGATCAAGAAAATCAGGCCGCAACAAGCCCAGGCACAACAACACCAGCCACACCGCAAGAGACGCCAAGTCCTGTTGCCGCAATCAGCAATGATAATGCCGGCAAGCCAGAGCGCGACGCTAGCGTGAACCGGATGCCGCTTTATTTGCTAATTCTGGTCTGTCTTGCGGTTTATCTTTATTGGGCGCGCAAAACCGGCCAATTGCCTGTTGATCAATGGCTTAAGATTTTGGGATAACCTCATAGCCCGGCTCTTCAGGCTCATCATCGGTCATTTCTGCCGGAAATCCGGCCGCCAGAATTTCAGTATTGCAGGCTTCTTCCAGCCTTTTAATGATATTCGGCGACCATTCACGCGGGCCGAAACGTGCCCGGCCATCCTCGAAAATCTTAATCAAAAGTGGCGAGACTTCAAGCGGCACATTATGCTGTTCGGCAATCGATTGAAAAAGGCCAATATCCTTTAGCACCAAATCCATGGTGAAATTGATGTTGCGGCTGCCATTCAAAATGACCTGACTTTCAGTTTCATGAACAAAGGAATTGCCTGATGAAATGCGGATCGCCTCATAGGTGGTTTTCAAATCCATCCCAGCCATTTTTGATGTCACAAGCGCCTCGCAAAGCGTGATCAAATTCGCCGTTGCCAGATAATTGGTCATCACTTTCAACACCGATGCCGTGCCAAGCGGGCCGGTATGCAGAACACGGCGGCCAAGGATCGTCAAAACAGGCAATAGCCGTTCGAAAACCGGCCGGTCGCATCCGACGAAAATAGCAATATTACCTGTCGCTGCACGATGGCAACCGCCCGATACCGGACAATCAACCGGGCTGGCGCCTTTGGCTTCGACAAGCGCGCCAAGACGCGCAACTTCGGCAGCATCTGTTGTGCTCATTTCCGCCCAGATTTTACCAGCGCTTAGGCCTGCAAGAACACCGTCATCGGCTTCCATGACTGCAGCGCTTGCCGCTGGTGACGGCAAACAAGTGATGATGATGTCACAAGCTTCGGCCATTGCTTTTGGGCTGTCAGCCCATTTTGCGCCAGCTTGCAGAAACGGCGCGGCAACATCGCGATCAAGATCGCGAATCATGACGTCACATTTGTTACGAAGCAAACTGCCGGCCAGCTTGCCGCCAACATTGCCTAGTCCAATAAATCCAACTGAATGCATTTCCATCTTCCCCATGGCTTTGCTCAGGATAACCAAAACTGCAACCAGCCGGTTGCTGGCAATACCCTAAAGACAGAGTAAATTTAAATGCAACCGAATTTCGTCTAAAGCGTCACCACCCGCATTGAATTTGTTGTGCCAACAATGCCAAATGGCATGCCGGCAACAACAACAACCTGCTGGCCAGTGCTGGCCATGCCACGGCTTCGAATTTCACCAATGGCTTCAGTAATCGCTGATTCGAAATCTTCACTATAAGCGCTGGCACCGGTATGGGTTCCCCATAGCAAACATAATTTGCGCTGAACACCCAGATGCGGGGTCATCACCAGAAACGGAATTCTGGGCCGTTCACGCGCAATCCGAACCGCGGTATTGCCCGAACTCGAAAACGCAACCATCGCCTTGGCCTCAACCGTTTCGGCAAGGGCGACACTGGTTTTTGCAACCGCGTGATAGACGCTATGTTCAACTGGCAATTTGCCCGGCCCTGATGCCGAGTCTGATTTGATATGCGCCTCGGCAGAGCTGACAATTCGCGCCATGAATTCAACCGATTCTACCGGATAGTGGCCTGCCGCTGTTTCGGCAGACAGCATCACCGCATCAGCACCATCAAATACCGCACCAGCAACATCTGATGCTTCGGCGCGCGTTGGTGTTGGTGCTTCGATCATTGATTCCAACATCTGCGTTGCAACCACCACAGGCTTGCCAACCATGCGGCATCTGGAAATGATGGTTTTTTGCCAGCCCGGCACTTGCTCGGGCGGCAATTCAACACCAAGATCGCCCCGTGCCACCATCACACCATCGGATGCAGCAATGATATCATCAAGGTCATTCAGCGCCGCTGGCTTTTCGATTTTTGACATCAATGCCGCCTGTTTGCCAACGATGGTTCGCGCCGCAATCACATCGCTGGCGCGTTGCACAAATGACAAGGCCACCCAATCAACCCCTTTTTCCAACGCATAGTCGAGATCGGCCAAATCCTTTTCGGTTAGCGGTGTTGTATCGAGAATAATATCGGGAAGATTAACCCCTTTCCGGCTTTTCAATGGGCCACCAACAACAACTTCAGCGTCAAAGCTTTGCGTATCAACCGACACCACTTTGAAAACCAGCTTGCCGTCATCCATCAATAATCTGGCACCCGGATACATCGCCTTGAAAATTTCCGCATGTGGCAGGCCAACAATGCTGGCATTGCCCATATCGGTTTTCAGATCAAACGTGATGCGATCACTATTTTTGACGATTGTCTCATCGGCAACTTTACCAACGCGGAATTTCGGCCCCTGCAAATCGGCAAGTATACAGCATGGCGTTCCGGTTTTGGCTTCAAGCGCCCGAATGGCATCAATGCGCGCACCCTGTTCTTCGCGTGTGCCATGCGAAAAATTCAACCGGAAGACATTTACGCCAGAAGTCATTAATTTGCCAAGCATGTCAGGGCTTGATGACACATCGCCAAGGGTAGCAACAATTTTTGTGGCTCGCTGCGGGTGAGAAATTTCAACATTCATTGGACTGTATATCTTTCTTGTAAATTCGGTTTGAAGGTCGATTTGGGTTCGACCCATGCCATCAACAGCTTAGAAATGGGGATAGCAAGCCAACTAACAACGTTGCCCTGATTTTACGGCCGAAACCCGTGAAAGCAAAGCGGCATCTGTGATTTTGCAAAAATTTCACAAAAGCCCAAAAGATGGGGGGAGAGATGGGGCGCATCATAAACCGCTGAAAACCACGGCGCAAAACAGCCCCTGTTGATTGGCTTGGTCGAGTAGCTTGCAAAATCTAGCAGCTTGAGAAAGCCGCAATTTAGCGTCATAGTCATCTCTTGGTAAAACCCTCTGGCAAAATCCTTTGGGTCTATTTCTTTTCTTTTTGGCCGGTCATTTGATCAGGCCAATTCACGACAGAAAGCACGATGATGATCAAAGGTCTTATTGCCCCTCTTCTTACCCCGTTTAACGACAATCTAAATCTTGACCAGTCTTTGTATAACGATCTTGCCAAACACCTTCTTGCCACTGGCGTTAGCGGGCTTGCCCCTTTTGGAACAACCGGCGAGGCGCTGTCGGTTAGTCATAGCGAGCGCAAAGCCGCGCTTGAGGGTTTGGTCGATGCGGGCATCGATCCGGCAGTGATGATTCCCGGAACCGGCCTTTGTAATCTTCCTGATACGATTGATCTTTGCCAGCATGCTGTCGGGCTTGGCTGTGCTGGTGTTATGGTTTTGCCGCCTTTCTATTTTAAGGGCATGAGCGATGCTGGCCTGTATGATTATTACGCCCAGCTTATTGCTGGTATGAATGATCAAAGGCTGAAAATCTATCTTTATCATATTCCACAAGTATCGGGTGTCGGGCTGTCGATTGATCTTGTGAAAAAGCTGCATGCTGATTTCCCCGAAGCCATTGTTGGCATCAAAGACAGTTCGGGCGTTTGGGACAATACCAAGGCGCTTCTTGAGATTGACGGATTGATTGTCTATCCGGGGGCCGAATTGCCGATTATCGAAGCCATCCGGCTTGGCGCGCCCGGCTGCATTTCAGCAACGGCAAATTTGAACGGAACCGATATTGCCGAAGTGATTGAGCTATGTCTTGCTGGCAATTGGGAATTGGCCGAAACCAAACATAAAAAGGTCTGTGCAGTGCGCTTGATGTTCCAAGATTATGCGCCGATCCCCGCACAAAAGGCACTTCTTGCCCGATCAACCGGCCATAGCGCTTGGGGCAATCTTCGTGCGCCAATGCGGCCAATGGATAAGGACAAGCTTGACGCGCTTGCCAATGGGCTTGCCAGTGAATTTGGCATGCATTTTTAGCCTTGGTCACATTAATCTATTGTGCGGTTTAAAGGCGGTGCCGTGATGAAAATCTTTGCGTCATTGATCCTTGTCGGGCTTACCATTACTGGCATTTTTGCCCTATTATGGTTTGTCATGCCAAGCTTTAGCACCCAGTTTGAGCCGCCAAAAATCATTCAAGTCAAAGCCTATCTCGATAATCGCTGCACAGTCACAAATGACGCCTTTGTTGCCGAAGCCCCTGAACAGGGGCGAACAGCAAAATTTCGCGATGGGGTTGCCATCATGCGGTTGCCGGAGAATGCCAAAATCAGGCTTGCCGTTTCACGCGCCTTTCCAGCCTTTACCTATGAAGACACGCCGCAAGATGTGGCACCAATCGTCACCTTGATTGCCGATTGTTCAGTTTCACCCAAATTGCGGTCAATTTTTGGATCAATGAAAGAACGGTTCCAACAGCAATAACGGCTGGCAATTTTGATCACATAACCTTGGCGGCACGCAATGCTGCAACCGCATCGGCACCAAGACCCGCCCATTCCTGCATGACCTGATCATTATGCTGGCCAAGGCGCGGCGGCGCGGTGCGATATTGCGCTGGTGTCACACCAAGTTTGGCGGCAAAGGCGGTTGACGAAATCTGGCTGCCATCGTCACGCTGCTGATCAATGCGCGCGCCGCGTGC
This sequence comes from Candidatus Puniceispirillum sp., assembly GCA_028383305.1. Classification (GTDB taxonomy): domain Bacteria; phylum Pseudomonadota; class Alphaproteobacteria; order Puniceispirillales; family Puniceispirillaceae; genus UBA3439. The sequence continues at coordinate 20,044 of JAOEVD010000010.1, read as the reverse complement.
CTTGACATGTGGGTCGGCAAAGACTTCGGCAATATCATTAATCGGGCCACAAGACACACCGGCTGTTTCCAGCTTGTCGATCACCTGAACACGATCCAGCTTGGCAATGATATCACTAAGCATCGCATCAAGACGGTCGCGGTTTTTGATGCGGGCTTCGTTGCTGGCAAAATCATCATCATCCGCCAGCGCCGGAATCCCAAGCGCCGCTGTCAAACGGATGAATTGCTTGTCATTTCCGCAGGCGATAATCACAAATCCGTCCTTGGCCTCATAAACAGTGTAGGGAACAACACTTGGATGGCTGTTGCCCATACGATCAGGGCATGTTTCGGCATTCAGCCAATTTGCCGATTGGTTTGCCAGCATCGAAATCTGGCTATCAAGAAGCGCGCAATCAATATGCTGGCCAATGCCGGTACGGCTGCGATAGGCCAAGGCTGCAAGGGCTGCATTGGCGGCAAACATTCCGGTGAATAAATCACAGACCGCAACCCCCACCTTCATCGGGCCGCCGCCCAGGCTGCCATCGGGCTGGCCGGTAATGCTCATCAACCCGCCCATGCCCTGAACTAAAAAATCATATCCTGATCGGTGCGAATAGGGGCCGGTCTGACCAAAGCCAGTGATCGAACAATAGATGATCCCCGGATTAAAGGCGGCGATTGACGCATAATCAAGACCGTATTTTTGCAATCCACCAGGTTTGAAATTCTCGATCAAAATATCGGCTTTGGCCGCCAATTGCCGAACCAGATCAGCACCGTCTTTGGTTGAAAAATCAATCGTCACCGACCGTTTATTCCGGTTACATGCGCTGAAATAGGCAGCATCATCGCGGCTGCCATCGGCATTTTTGGTAAAAGGCGGCCCCCATTTGCGCGTGTCATCGCCGCCATCGGGGTTTTCAACCTTCACCACATCTGCGCCAAGATCGGCAAACATCTGGGCAGCATAGGGGCCAGCCAGAATCCGGCTAAGATCAAGCACTTTAATGCCGGCAAGCGCCATCGGCGTATTGTTATTCGTCATCATTCATCCTGTTGTGCTGGCCAGATTGACGGGCATCTGCTGATTTGCCGTCTTTGGGCGATGTGGGCAAAGCATCTCAAACTAACCATATTGCGTAAACTTGCTGATTTTCAATTTACAGCCTATGGGAAAATTGGCAGGCTTACCATTAGCTAATTTACAAAATATGGTGGTGCTATCCGGCCTGCCATCATCTCAAATACATGGATATATTATGGATTTTTCGCTTACCGCTGAACAGAAAATGCTTCAAGACACCGCACGCCGCTTTGCCGCGGATGAATTGCCAGCCCATGCAAAAGCCATTGAAGAAAATGATACACCGCCAACACTGGCGCTTCGCAAACGCTTTGCCGAAATGGGCTTTATGGGCATTAATCTGCCAACCGAATATGGCGGCGCTGGCCTTGGGCATTTTGAGGCAGTGCTGATCCTCGAAGAATTGGCAAAAATTTCGGTTGCGGTGGCCTTTCCGGTATTTGAGGCCAGCTTTGGTCCAGCTTTGGCCATTGCGCATTTTGCACCCGAGGCGCTTCGCCAGCGTATCCTTCCCAAAGTCTGTTCAGGTGAAATGGTTGTTGCCGTGTCAATGTCGGAACCGCAGGCTGGTACCGCGCTAACCGATTTGAAAACAACCGGCAAACGCGATGGTGATAAAATCACTTTGAACGGCAATAAACGCTGGTGTTCAGGCGGCGGTCATGCTGATGCCTATGTTGTCTATTGCCGCCTTTCCGATGCGCCCGGTGCCAAGGGCATTGGCGCGGTCCTGGTTGAAAAAGGTACGGATGGATTTAGCTTTGGTGCACCGGAATCACATATGGGCTGGCGCGGCATTTCAAGCGCCGATATGTATTTCGATAATGTTGAAGTGCCTGCCGACAATATCATTGTTCCAGCGGGTGGCTTTAAACAATTGATGGAAGCCTTCGATCTTGAGCGTTGCGGCAATACAACAATGAGCCTTGCTTGTGGTCAATCTGCCTTTGATTACGCGCTTGCCTATGTTCAAGAACGCGAACAATTTGGCAAGCCAATCATTGATTTTCAGGCTGTCCAATTGCAAATTGCACAGATGAAGATGAAGCTTGATGCGGCGCGGCTGTTGCTTTACCGCGCGGTCAATAATGCCGAACAGGAACTGCCGTCAATTGCCGATAGTTCAATCGCGAAATGCTATGCCAATGAAATTGCCCGCGAGGTTGCCAGCGCCGCCGTACAGCTTATGGGTGGCTATGGCTATTCGAAATCATATCCGATGGAACAGAAAATGCGTGACGCATGGGGATGGGGCATTGCTGGCGGATCAATTGATATTCAGAAAATCAATATCGCCGCCGCGCTTGTTGGCAGACGGTTCAATCAACGTGCCTAGCCGCTAGTCGTGCCAAATGCGGCCAAGCGCATTCACCCAATTCGCATGGCATAATTTGGTCATTAAATCGGCATTATATCCATGCGCGCTCATGGCGCTTCGCAGTGCTGGCAGACCCGCGGCATTGCCAATCGCCTGCGGCACCGTCGTGCCGTCAAAATCTGATCCAAGCCCAACGCGGTCTTCGCCAAGATGTTCGATCAAATGATCAAGATGGCGAAGCATGACGTCAAAACCCGTATCGGCTTCCATCCGGCCATCAGGGCGCAAAAAGGCAACCGCAAAATTCAACCCAACCATGCCATCACTTTCGGCAATCGCCGCAAGCTGGCGATCGGTAAGGTTGCGCGAATGCGGGCTGATTTCATAAGCATTGGAATGTGTTGCTACCAACGGCTTTTGCGAAATTTTGGCAACATCCCAAAACCCCGCCTCATTCAGATGCGAAAGGTCAATCAAGATTCCATTCGCATCACAATAAGTGACAAGCCGTTTGCCATCATCGGTGAGGCCCGGGCCGATATCACCGCTGCTTGGATAGCGAAATGGCACACCATGACCAAATCTGTTTGGCCTGCTCCAGACCGGGCCAATTGATCGCAATCCAGCGCGGCGAAACATATCGAGATGATAGAAATCCCGATCAATTGGTTCGGCACCTTCAATATGCATGATGGCCGCAATCTCACCATGATCCAGACAGGATTGAAGCATGGCCGTGCTGGTGCAGATTTGCAGATATCCTGCCGCTTCCATGCGATGCAGAATTGCCGCCTGCGCTAAGGCCACCGGCACGGATTGATCAAGCGCGATTTCTGGCGGCAATGGCAAATCATAAACCGGCAAATTCATTTGTGTGGTTTTGACATACATATCAATTGGCGATGGCACCCAGATCGCAAAAAACCCACCCGCAAAACCGCCTTTGCGCATTTTATCCGCATCAAGATGCCCTGCCATTCCAGTGATAAATCGGTCGATATCAACCGGCGCATCCATTGATAGGCCAGCATCATATAACAGCGATAAAATATCGTTATGGCCGTCGAAAATTGGCGGCGTTATGGGCGCATTGTCACTCATGATGCCGCCGGTAATTTGCCTGTGATGACATAATCCAAAATTGCCGCCACCTGATCGGCGGTTTCGACAGTCGCCAGCGCTGCCCCATCAACCTCTTTCAAGGCATGCTGGTGATCACTTCCATGCATAATGATAAGCGCCTTGCCAAGTGCGGCAGCATAACCGGCATCAAAAGCCGCATTCCATTGTTTGTATTTTTCACCAAAGCGCACAACGACAATATCGGCCCGGCCAATCGCGGTTCGGGTGCGGATTGCGTTCAGCTTGGCACCTTTATGATCATGCCAGAATTTATCGGGTTCGGCGCCTATGATTTCAACACCGCAATCATCCGATGCCGCATGGTCGGTCACTGGCCCTAAAAACATGATATCAAGATTTTGCTTGGCACAGGCCGCGGCCACCTCATCACGCCAATCGGTATGAATTTCGCCCGATAGGTAAACAGTTAGTTTCATCTGCTATCTCCTTTTTGAATGATCTGCTTTGGCTGTTCACCATGTAATTAACGGTTATTCAGGCCGGATGCGTGCGCCCGTTTTCGCCTCATAGCTAAGGGCGACAAGGCTCATATCAGCCGCATCACCATGCGTGTTAATCGCATCTTGCAGCGCGTCAAAAGCCGATGCGCCTAGCGGCATATCCTGAGCCATCGCCGCCGCCATGCCAAGCGCTAATCCGGCATCTTTTTGCATCAACGCCATGGAAAATCCCTGATGCATTTTTCCCGACAAAATATTGTCAGGTAATGTGATTTCAGTTGCATAGTTTCGACCCGAACTTTTTTGCAAAATATCGACCGCGCGCCCAGCATCAACACCGGCATTCACCAAAAGGGATACAACCTCAAAACTGGCCATCCGGCAAATCAGATTTAATAGATTATTGCCTGCCTTTAGCGCATGCCCCGCCCCAACCGGCCCAGCATGGAAACAATTACTGCTGATGCGGCCAAGCAAAGGCAACAGCTGTGCATAGAGCGCCGCATCACCGCCAACCATAATGGCAATCACGCCTTCGCGCGCCCCACGCGGGCCACCGCTTACCGGCGCATCGACAAAATCAATGCCACCCGGTTTCAGACGTGCCGCCTGATCACGGCTTATCGCCGGATCGCCCGATGTCATATCAATGAAAATCTGACCAGCTTTCATATGGCCTGCCATGCCGTTATCACCAAATAACACTGTCTCAGTTACCGCCGAGGTTGGCAGGCAGGCAAAAATAATATCGCATTGCCTCGCCATTGCCGCAAGGTCACTGGCAGCGATTGCCCCGCCATCAACAAAGGGTTTCATTGCCGTTTGATCAGGATCATAAACCATCAAACCCGGATTGAGTAACCGCATCGCAAGCGCCGCCCCCATATTGCCAAGTCCGATAAAGCCAATTTTTGGATTAGTAGGAAAAGACGTCACTGCATCACGAACATTCATGAGTTTTAATCCTGTTTCAGCCATCGGCAAAACTGCGTCATGGCATCGGTAAATCATCATCTATGAGGCGCGATTACGCGCAAAAAATCCAGTTAGTTTCACTAATTTATCTGATTTTTTTTTGAAAAAAAGTTAATTGCGTTTTGGTACAGAAAAGCCAAGAATTAGTCTCTAGTTTTTAACTGAATTATACCTTACCCCTATCAACACTACTATGTTCTCAGGCCAAGATACCCGGGGCAATCTGCTTGGATTATTTTTTGACATGACATTAAACACACCACGCCTGCAGCAATATACCCTTGCTCCGCTCGCAGTATTAGCTTTTTGCCTTTTTATGATTGGTGTTAGCCGTGGTATGGGTGAAACCTACGGTGTTTTTCTGCTACCTTTGACAGAAAGTTTTGAATGGAGCAGGGCCAGTGTAACATCAATTTTTTCGGTCTATATGATATTTTTTGGGTTTGGATCATTGATTTCAGGGCTGGTTTTTGATCGCATAGGACCACGATTCAACTACATAATAGGCTTATCTCTTTTAGCCGGATGCTATGGTTTTGCTGGCCATTTAAACTCAATAATTTCTTTTTATCTTGTACTTGGTGTTTGTGGCGGTGTCGGTGCCGCAATGGTTGGAATAGTGCCAACGCAAAGCCTGATTTTGCGCTGGTTTACCCGCAAACGTTCTACGGCACTCTCTGTTGCTTATTCAGGCCAGGGAATAGGCGTGATGATGCTGGTACCAGCGGCGCAAATGGTCATCGAAGTAGCAGGCTGGCAAGATGCATATATGTTCGCAAGCTATGGGTTCATCTTTATTCTTTGCTTGGTTTTACTTCTCCCTTGGGCAAGCATCTCCGCAGGTGCAAAACCTACCTCCCAGAGCTTGATGCCAGATAGCAGCCCGACAAAACCCGAATTCACTAACAACGGTTTGTCTTTGAGTGAGGCAGTTAGACGGAGAGAATTTTGGGGCTTTTTCACCATTTTTGGCGCTACAGCAATTGCAGTTTTTGGGGTCTCACTGCAAACAGTTGCGTACCTAATTGATCATAAGTTTGATCCCATTTCAGCTGCCTTTGCCTATGGCCTTACCGGTATGTTAACAATTTTGGGCATCGCCATCACAGGCATCCTCGCCGAACGTTTTCCGCGCCATATCATAGCAACAGGCAGCTATACGCTTACAGCTGTTGGTATTCTAGCGTTAGCATGTCTACAACTGGATCAGAACTGGACTCTGCTCGTTGTCTTTATTACATGTTTTGGGTTATCTGCTGGTGCCCGTGGTCCCATCATCACAGCACAAATGGGCGAGCTATTCGCTGGACGCGGTCTTGCCTCAATTTTTGGAGCTACTGGTGTTGGAAATGGATGCGGTGCAGCGATTGGAGCTTTTTTAGCTGGATATAGCTATGATTTAACCGGAAGCTACTCTGCTGGATTTGGCATCAGCCTCCTCTTTCTTTGTGTTGGGTTATCTATGTTTTGGCTCATACCTGGCATAAGGCAGAACAAAATCGTTTAGGCAATTTTTATAAATAAATTTGATTAAGAAATATTTTTAAGATTTGGCAAAAGCAACTTTAAAAATTGTTTTGATGCATCACCCAAAATTTGATCCGACCGAATTAGCACCGCAAGTTTTCTGTTTATTACTGGCTCAATTGTTTTCACACAGAATTGGGATTTATCCAGTTCCCTAACAACTGAAACAGGCACAATAGACACACCAAGGTCAGCCAAAATAAATTTGAACATCGTATTATACTGATTTGTCGTGATCTCGTGGTTCAGTATTAAACCAACCTTCAAGGCTTCAGCGTCAATAAGCTGCCTAATACCAGAGCTTGGTGGCATAGAAACAAGAGGTAAGTGACCAATATTCTGCAAGGTGATAGCACTCAGCTTCGCGAGATCGTGGCGCTTGGGCATTACTGCTACAAACTTCTCCTCCACTTCATCAACTAGTGAAACGGCTTTTGGATAGAATTCAGAACTGCCAATCCCAAAATCAACTTTGCCGTCGATGACCGCATCAGATATGAAGCCACCCACCCCTTCATAAATTTCGATCAAGGTGTTTGGGTGATATGTTTTGAACTCTTTTATGACACTCGGTAAAATAACGTGAGATACAGACATCAGGCAGGAAATGGTGAGCTTTGGACGCTCCTCGTAGTGGTTAAGCCTCAACTTATTCGTCTTTTGCGCAAATTCACGTAAAGTTGTTTCCGCAAATGGCAAAAACTCTTTGCCGACAGCGGTGAGCGTAACGGACTTAGCGCCACGTTCAAAAAGAATAAAACCAAGTCTTTGTTCAGCTTGCTGTATTATTCTTGTTAAACCGGGTTGTGAAATTCTTAAATAAGCTGAAGCAGCCAAAAAGCTTTTGAAATTAGTTAGGCTAATTATAGCCTTAAAATGCCTCATGCTTAGATTAGGAGCGGAAACAGGGTCAAATTCATTGTCATTCGATTTTGGCATACAAAAATCTTATCAATAAAATTTTGTAATTTCTATTCATATCTGGTTTTGTAATGGGATGCTTAATCAAACAGATGCAATTAAAGACGACAAAATCGCTGATAAAGGAGCTCTGAGTGGCATCAAGGTTTTGGACCTTACCAGATACCTATCCGGCCCACAGACAACTCTTTTTCTAAGTGCGCTTGGTGCAGAAGTTGTAAAAATAGATGATCCAAATCAAGGTGACCCTGTTAGAAATTCACCACCTTTTTTTGGTAAAGATGGCGTTTCAATGTCAAAGGCATCGCCATTAGATATTGGTATTGCCTATTTAAAACGTGCACGGTCAAAGAAATCTATTGAACTAGATTTAAAGAGCGCGGAAGGTCTAAACACCTTTTTGCGCCTAGCAGAGAAAGCTGACGTAATAGTTGAGAACTTTCGAGTTGGCGTGACTAAGCGATTAAAAATCGATTATGAACAACTAAAATCAAAAAACCCAAAAGTAATATATTGCTCAATTACAGGTTTTGGCGCAACTGGCCCGGATGCGTCCAAGAAAGCATTTGACGCGACCGTTCAGGCTGCCTCTGGGCTGATGAGTATAACCGGTGAACCGGATGGCTTGCCAATGAAGATCGGATCTTCAATGGCTGACACTATAGCTGGCACATTTGCCTTCTCTGGAATACTTGCCAGCCTTTTCCGACGTGAAAAAACGGGGCTTGGAGAATATATTGATGTTTCAATGACCGACTGTCTTGTTTCTTTATTATACGATGAGCCCTGGGATTGTTTCGAGGCTTTGGGGCTGAAGAAAAGACAAGGTAATCGGATAATGCGATTTTCTCCATTTAATTGCTACGCTGGAAAAGACGGTACAGTTGTATTGGGCGCTGCATCGGAAAAAGATTGGATTTCAATTCTGAGAATGATTGGCCAAGCAGATTTACAATATGAAGACAAATTTTCAAGCATAAGTAAACGTATCGAAAACAACTCTGAAATTGATACAATAATAAGCATTTGGACAAGCACACGCACTGTCGATGAAATTGCAAGGTTGTGCGAAAATCATGAGATCCCGTGTCACCCAGTCAATGATATTGCGCAAATTGCGGAGTGGAAACAAATCACTGATCGGGAGATCCTCACGCCACTCCCACACCCATATTTTACCAATATGAGAGGTCCTCTAGCTGCAAACTTTCCAATCAAATTTTCAGGATCTAAAATAACCCTCGACAACCCAGCGCCAAAACCCAACGAACATTTCAAAGAAATAATGGAAAGCTGGCTCAGCAGTGAAGGTAACGCTTGACGAGGTCTTGTTATTAACTATCACCAAGAGAGGATCATTCATGGATCAAAAACCTGTAGTCAAAATGTACTCTGATTTTAAGAGCCCATATGCATTTTTGGCGTTCAAGCCTGGGATTGAGCTGGCGAGAAAATACAACGTCAATATTAAATGGCGCCCGTTCCAATTACGACTGAAGGGCAAAGGCCAGCGCAGTATTTACTCAGAATGGAAGGTAAAATATTCCTATATGGATGCACGTCGTCACGCAAATCGGCTTTATGATGGTCAAATGTTACGAGGACCTCTAAAAATTTTTGACACAACACCATCATTGATTGGCAGCCTCTTTGCCGAAAAGCATAAAAAGCTCGAAGAATATTGCATGACGTTATTTGAGTCATTCTTCAAACGTGAGTTTGCAGCAGATGAGATAGAGGAGGTTTCGAAACTTATTGAACATATTGGACTATCAAAAAAGGAATACCTTACGTTTCTTGAGGGCGACGGCGCCGTGGAATTTGAAGCGTGCTTAGATGAAGCGGCAGACGATCATATTTTTGGAGTACCAATTTTTGTATTCAATGGCGAGCAATTCTGGGGCGCAGATAGAATCTGGTTGCTTGAAGAAACCTTAGCGAACGCAGGGCTGGCTAAAAGTGACAGATCATGAAAAAAGGTAAGATTACTCTATTTTTTTGGCCTACACCTAACTGCTACAAAGTTAGCATTTTGCTGGAAGAGTTAAAAGTTCCATACAACATTTATCCAGTCCACATTGGCAAGGGCGAACAGTTTGCGAGAAATTTTTTACAACTTAGCCCACATGGAAAAGTCCCCGCAATCACTGATACTTTAGATACCAAGCGTCAAATATCGGTGTTCGAATCAGGTGCTATTTTACTTTACCTAGCAGAAAAATATAACCAATTTCTTGAGACCGACTCCACAACAAAGCTAGATGTGATCCAGTGGCTAATGTTTCAAATGGGAAATGTGGGGCCAATGCTAGGGCAAGCACACCACTTCCGGCATTACGCCAAAGAAACAGTTGAATATGCAATTAAAAGATACACAAACGAGGCTAGTAAGGTCTACGCTGTCCTCGACACCAGATTAGGTAAATCTAAATATTTGGGTGGGGAAGATTACAGTATCGCCGACATTGCTGTTTATCCCTGGCTTAGGCCTCAAAAATTACAAGGGCAAGATATTTCTAAACATCCCAATATTCAGCGATGGTACAATTCCATTAGAGAGAGGCCAGCAGTGCAACGTGGCCTTTCAGTAATGAGTGAAAAAATCGGCAAGAGCGGTCAAAAACCTGAAGGGGACGCGTGGCAAACACTTTTTGGTAACCCCACAAATATTTGACAAAATCAGAGGGTAAAAAAACCATGGGCAAAATGCTTTGTGGATATCGGGTACTAGACATCACTCAATTTGTTGCGGGCCCAACATGTTCGCGACTTATGGCTGAACTTGGGGCAGATGTCATAAAAGTAGAGTTAACGCCAATCGGCGATCACGCTAGGAGGTCTGGCCTTAAATCACGTAAAAAAGGGTATGCAAACAGTACACAAAGCACATATTTTGCTCAGCATAACCACTCCAAGCGCAGTTTAGCGATTAATCTTAAATCCAACGAGGGACAGGCACTGATCAAAAAACTTATTAAACGATCAGATGTCCTTGTGGAAAACTTTGCCCCTGGCGTAATAGGTCGATTGGGGTTGGCGTATGATGAGGTAGTAAAAATTAATCCTAGAATTGTTATGTGTTCAATATCTTTTGCGGGTCAAGAAGGTCCATTGGCGAACGAGCCCGGCTTTGACTATATGGCCGCAGCATATGCTGGCATTACAGAGATGATTGGCGAGAATGGTCGTCCACCAAGTCAAGTGAGTATGGCAGTTGGGGACAGCGCGACTGGAATTTCAGCAGCAATGGCCATTGCAGTTGCACTTTTACATCGAGAGAGAACAGGCGAAGGGCAATTTATCGATTGTTCATTATTAGATACATACCTTCAGATGCATGAGGACTATATTCCACGGGTTGGGTTAAGAGGCGACGCTGCGTCACCAGAGCGGTCGGGATCTCAACATCCAAACGGTGGGCCAACCGGCATTTTTGAATGTGGCGACGGTTCATTTTTACAAATGATGATCATGCCTTACCAATGGCCAAGGCTCTTGCAGGCCATCGGCATGCCTGAACTAGAAAAAGATACCAGGTTCGACTCGCCTCAAAACAGGCGTAAAAACAAATATGAGTTGCAAGGTATTATTGAAAAATGGATGGCAAAGATTGGTAACCGGCAAGAAATTCTTAATATATTAAAGAGGGAACGCGTGCCGGTTGCTCCAGTCCTAACATTGCAAGAAGCGATCAACCACCCCCATGCCATCCAACGAGGCGCAATACGACAAATAAACGACCCGCATATTGGCAAGTTTCCAATACCTGGCCAGCCTCCAATATTCTCAAAGTGGTCTCACAACGATGATCTCGTAGCGCCACTTTTGGGCGAACACAATGAAGAAATTCTAACAACTATCTGTGGTCTGGACAAAAGTGAAATAGTCGCTCTCCATGAAAAAGGAATAATTACCACCGACCCAACATTTCTTGACCCACCTCACTCAATTTTAGAGTAAAAGTTTACAGTAATCCTCATCTATTTTTTGGCAGCAGTCAGACGGCGCATCACTGGCGAGACCACCTGATCCGAAATATGAAAATCCCATAAAGCCGCTTTATCTGATGCGATAAATTCATCATAAGCCGAATCGAGATGATCAAGATTGCGGAAAGACACGCCGCCAAGGCCAAAGCCCCGCGCCATTGATGCAAGATCGGTTGCGCCAAAGGCGGCACCATCTTCGTCATGGCCGTCAACGCGCAATTTGTGGATTTCTGACCCATAAGCCGCGTCATTCATCACAATCATCAACAGCTTGATTCCATGACGCGCAACAGTTTCCAACTCTTGTGCATGCATTAAAAATCCACCATCACCATCAATCAAAACAACCTGTGTTTCAGGGCGTGCCGCAGCAACACCAATGGCATAAGACAGGCCATTTCCAATCGCGCCAAATTCGCGGATGGTCAAAAACGCATCAGATGAACGGCCAGTCATATGCGCAGCATAATAAGAGCAATGGCCGGATGAATTCACCATGAACCAGTCTTTGGGCAATTTCTGATCCAGCGCCTTGATCATCGCGCGCGGGTCAAGAACATCAGGGGCAACCTGAAACGGCATGGCATCAGGATATTCGGCCGCATCCTGTTTGGCGACCAATGCATTGCGCCAGCTATTGTCGGCTGCTGCTGTGCCATGGCTGGTTTCAATTTCGCTGATAAGCGCATCAACACCAATTTTGGCATCGGCACATAAATGAAAATGCGCGGCAACACGTCCCTGACTATAGACCACCGGTTTGGTATCGATATGCAGGATTTTGGCATTTGGATAAAGCTTGCCAGCATCGGCCGAATGCGATGCCAGACTCGTGCCAACGGCAATGATCAGATCAGCGTCAAGACAGGCCTCGCGTGCCGTATCCGAAGCAAACCCCCCAACCACATTCAGCGAATGCGCCGATTGATGAAACAGACCACGCGCCGGAAGGGTGGTTAGCAATATAGCGCCAATATGATCAGCAAGGCGCATACAAGAAGGCCCAGCATCGGCTGCGATTGCACCGCGCCCGCCAATGATCACCGGCTTTTTTGCCGCCGCCACCATCGCCGCGATTGAGGTTACATTTGCCGGATCGGGAAACATCTTGCCAACGGCAGGTATCAGATCAGCCGCCTTTTCAACTTTACAGGCAAGATCGCCCCAGTCACTTTCCTGAAGGTCAAATGGCATGCCAATCACAATCGGAATGCCGGTCATTTGCGTCCGCGCAAAAGCATCTTGGATCTGCCGCGTGATCCGCGGCTTGTGCAAGATACGAACATATTCCGCACCGCAAGCGGTCACAAAGGGGGCTTGGTCAATCTCCTGATTATACCATGAATTGCGAAGTGGCGATTCGCCAACAAACAACACCAGCGGGATGCGCGCCCGCACGGCGGCAGCAAGACCGGTCATCACCTGCGTCAGACCAGGGCCACAAGTTACCGTGGCAAGACCGGGGCGTACTGTCACCCGCGCATAGGCCATCGCCATCGATACCGCGCAATGTTCATGCCGTGCATAGGTAAAGGGCATGCCAAGATGGGCAAGCGCACCGGCAAAATGCATATTGCCATCACCAAGAAGCGCAAAACAATGCCCTGTTTCCTGTGCCTCAATTGCGGCTGCAACCACATCATAGGTTTTCATCAAAATGCTCTCCATAAATAACTGATCACGACTGGATAGACTGATCACGGCTGGCCGCGATAACTAGGCTGCGGCAAATTCCTTTTTCAAAGCGGTAAAGAACTGGCGTGCCAGATGTTTGGCAACCCCCATCAAAATCCGCTGGCCGACACCGGCAACAAGCCCGCTCACCTCGCCTTGTGCCTGATAGGAAATCAGCGCATTGCCATCATCGCCTTCGGTAATGGCAACAGTGGCATTGCCACCACCTGTGCCAAGCGTGCCGCTTCCCGACACGGTAATGATACAGCTATGCGGTGGGTTCATTTCGGAAAGCGACACCGCCCCTTCAAAACTGCCACCAACCGCCGCCACTTTCAATTCCAAGGTCATTTGATATTGACCTTCGCCGGTTTCGGTCATGCTGATACAACCCGGAATCGCGCGTTGCAAAACCACCGGATCAATAACCGACTCCCACAGATTTGCCGGACTGGTATTGATTTGCTCGCTGCCATTCAACTCAATATTCACGATATGTCTCCTCGACTCATCTGATTGGATCGCAGCGGATCAAAGCCCAAATAGCTGGCTGGCAACGCCATTGACCAGCTTGTTGCGGTCGGCCATATCCAGCCCTTCAAGAACAGCAAGAGGCGATGGGTCGCCAATCGGAAACGGCATATCCGATCCAAGCATGATACGGTCAATCCCAACCGCGCGAATCAAAAAGGCCAATGCGTCTGGATCATGAAGCAAAGTGTCGTAATACAGCATTGATAATGCCTTTGACGGATCGGCAAGTGTATCTTTGTGAAGATTGTAATTTCGCATCATCCGGCCAAGAACATACGGTAATGCCGACCCCCCAATACCAATGACAATCTTGGCATTATGATAGGTTTCAACATGTCCTGAATAGATGATCCGTGAAATCGCAATCAAGGTATCGGTTATGCGGCCAATCGCGTTATTCATGCCATAATCATTGACCCGATCATCGCCTGAATCAAACACCGGATGAATGAATAAAACCGATCCATTGCGATGCGCCGATTCCCAAAATGGGGTCAATTCAGGATCATCAAGAACGCCGCCCTTGCCCTTTGGCTGGGTGCCGATCATGGCACCCTTAAACCCGTTTTGATGCGCCTGATCAAGAACCGTTGCCGCGGCAATGCCATTCTGCATCGGCAGGCTTGCCAGCGGCAGAAACCGATCATTTTCGGCGCAGAACTGACCAAGATGTTCATTGATCATGGCCGACCAGCGCTGGCCTTCATCAACCGGCAATTCATAGCCAAACATATCAAGCCAGCCACCAATCACCTGCCGGTCAATCTGATTGGCATCCATCCATTCAAGCCGCCCCTTCGTATCTGACAGCATTTTACTGGCAGGGCGTGTTGGCTTGCTGCCGGCAAAGGAAAAGCCGAAACTGCCTGACTCATCATGGATAAGCGAAAGCGCGGCAAATTCGCCAGCGCGATCCTGAATCGCGGCAAGCAGGCTTGACGGAATGAAATGGGCATGGCTGTCGATAATCATTTGGGTTGGTCTCGCAGTGAATGAATGAAGTGGTGAATTGATGAATGAAAGGGCGCGCCTTAGATCAAATCAAAAAGGGGTTAAGATGTTTTTGCGGCAATGGCATCGCTAATTGCACTCATGCGAATTGGCAGTTTTTCAAAATGGATACCAAGGCCGGAAACCGCATCATTAATCGCAGCTGACACAGCGGCAGGTGCCCCAAGATAACCGCTTTCACCCGATCCCTTCTGGCCAAAAACCGTATGGGGTGACGGCGTGCAATGTTTGACAATCTGGATCGCGGGCACCTCATGTGACGATGGCATCAGATAATCAAGAAAACTTTGCGTCAAAAGCTGGCCATTAGTGTCATAGGCAAATTCTTCAAACAGCGCCGCCCCAATGCCATGCGCGATACCGCCATAGGTCATGCCGCTAACAATCGCCGGATTAATCACCGTTCCACAATCATGGCCAATGACATAGGAATGAATATCGGGACGGCCAATAATCGGATCAAAGGACACCAGCAAAAGGTGAAATTCGAATGAATAGCAAGGATACATCTGCACCTTGTCATCAACCGGCAAGGCATCGCCGGTTGGCACTTGCATAATATCAAAACTGGCAAGCCCCGGATCCATTCCATCGGGAAGATTGTGATATTGGCGATGCGCCAGTTCAACCATTTCATCCCATGTAAACCGGCGGCCATCATGCGCCAGGACGTCACCACCCTCATAGCGAAGCTGGTCAATGGCAACGCCAAGCCGGTGCGCCGCAATGGCCATGATTTTGGCTTTTAGCTTTTCACCCGCCCGCGCCGCAGCACCGCCAAGCATAATTGCCATACGACTGCCAACCGGTGAATTTCCCGGCAGGCTTTCCAGCGAATTAGGCCGGGTGATGCGAATCAATTCCGGATCAATCTGCATGACTTCGCCAAGCACGGTTGACACAAGCGTTTCATGGCCTTGACCCGATGATGTTGTGTGAATTCGTGCTGTCAGCTTGCCAAGCGCGTCAATATTGACCTGACAGGATTCCATCCATGTTGATGTCTGATTGCTTTGATTCAGCAACGGCTCGAATGACGAATTGCCACCGCTTGGCTCAAGGCAGGCAGCAATGCCAATACCGGCCATCATCCCCGCATCGCGAAGCCGGTCGCGTTCGGCAAGCATTGCCGGATAATCAGCAGCAGCAAGAACCTTATCAATTACCGCATGATAATCGCCACTATCATAATAGCTGCCACTTGGAATGAGATAGGGGAATTGATCTTTGCGGATTAGGTTTTTCTGACGCAATGCCAGCCGATCCATGCCAAGATATTTGGCAACCCGATCCATCGCGGTTTCAATCGCATAATTGGTTGGCGCTTGGCCAAAGCCGCGAACCGCTTCTTGAACCGTTTTATTGGTTGTTACCGACAGCGCATGATAGGCCACCGAATTGATTTGATAAGGGCCAACAATGGCGCTGATTGGCTTGCCAAGCTGGAATGGCGCTCGGCCAGCATAGGCACCGGCATTATCAAGCGCGCGCATTTTCATTGATCGAACCGTACCATCTTGATCAAAGGCAATTGTGATATCAAATTTGCGTTCCGGCCCATGTGCGTCACCAGCCCGCATATTTTCCAGCCGGTCTTCAATCAGGCGAACTGGACAGCCAAGTTTACGCGCGACATAACCAACCAGCACCGAATGTTTGATGCCGCGTTTCACGCCATAGCTGCCACCAACATCAACATCATAATGCACCCGAATGGCATTGCCTGGCAGGTCAAGGCTGCGGGCAATCTGATCAGCATATTTTGGCATCTGGATTGACGCCCAGATATCAAGCATCTGATCCCAGCCATTCCATTCGGCAAGAACGCCAAATGTTTCAATCGGCACGGTAGAATTGCGGCCCCATGTCACCGAAAATGACAGGCTGTGCGCGGCTGCGTCAAAATCATCATCAACCGGCCCCCAGACAAATTTCCGGTCAAGAAGCAAATTGCTGCCATGTTCGGGGTGAACCGGCGCACTGGTCTCCAGCAATGCCGCTTCGGCATCCAGAATAAAAGGCTGCGGCGTTGCATCAACAATGATTTTTTCCAACGCATCTTCGGCCAAGGCGCGGCTTTCGGCGACAACGGCACAAACCCATTCACCAGCATAGCGCACCCGATCGACCGCCAGCGGAAACCGGCGAACATTTGGTGTGTTCAACCCATTCATCAAGGGCTGGACAGCGGCAGCAAGTTCAGCCCCGGTAATCACATCCACAACGCCAGGCATGGCAAGCGCCGCACTGGCATCAATGCCATTAATCACCGCCGCCGCATGATGCGATGCCAGCGGCGCAACATGAAGCATATTTGGCCGATCAAGATCGGCAATGAACTTTCCGCGGCCAGCAACAAAACGCCGATCCTCAACCGGACGGCGCGGGGTTGAAAGAAATTTATATTTCTGTTCAGTCATGAATCAAACCCCTAAGCCAAAGTCGCATCGGACGGCACGGCATCATTGCGCTGGCCAAGACGTTTGGCCGCCAGCAGGATGGCGTCGACAATCTGAACATAGCCGGTGCAACGGCAAATATTGCCTGAAATGGCTTCGCGGACTTCATGTTCGGTTGGGTCTGTATTAACCGATAATAACGCTTCGGCAGCCAAGATCATGCCCGGGGTGCAATAGCCGCATTGCAGGCCATGTGTTTCGCAAAACGCATCTTGAATAACACCAAGTTCACCAGCGCGCGCACCCGACCCGCCAATGCCTTCGATCGTTGTGATATCCTCGCCCTCAGCCTGAACCGCCAGCATCAAACAAGACCGAACAGCGGTACCATCAATCAGCACCGTACACGCCCCGCAAACACCATGTTCGCATCCGGCATGGGTGCCTTTTAATCCGGCAACATCACGCAGAAAATCCAGCAAGGTAACGCGCGGCTCGGTCACGCCCGAAACTGGCTTGCCATTAATCGTCAAGGTCACATCATTCATTGGTTTAGATCCTTTGATATTTCGTCACGCGCATCGCGAAGCGCGCGGATCGCCAATTCGGTAGCGACGCGTTTGCGGTAAGCTGCGGTGGCGTGCAAATCTTCAACCGTTTCCACCATCTGCATTGCCGCATGAACTGCATCAGCAATTGCCGCATCATCAAGCGGCGTGCCGCATAGCTTATTGACATCCAACCGTTCGGGAAAATCGCCAACCGAGCCAATGCCAAGATGGATGCTGGTCACGCCTGATCCAGCGGCAAAATTGATCTGTGCAGCCGCAGATACCAGCGCATAATCGCTTTTGCGCGGGGCAACCTCATGAAAGCCCGTGCCGCAAACCGCCGGTGCCTTGGCAAAGCTCAACCGCGTCAAACATCCGGTTGGCGGCGCGATGGTCAACATCGGGCCAATGAAAAAATCGGACGCATCAAATATTTCATCGGTGCCATCAACACGGTAAGTGATTTCCGCACCCAAAGTCGCCGTAACAAGCGCAATTTCAGCCGAAGGATCGGCATGCGCCACCGAGCCGCCAACCGTGCCGCGCGCGCGGGTTGGCGGATGGCCAACATGGCCAAGCGCCTTTGCCAAAAGCGGAATATGCGTTTTGACCAATTCGGATTTCTGCGCCGCCGCTTGGCGCACCATCGCGCCAATTTCAATATGTGTTTCGGTTTCGACAAAGGTGGTTAATTCGGGGATATGCGCGATATCAATCAACAAGGACGGGCGTGACAGCCGCATCGACAACATCGGGATCAATGACTGGCCGCCAGCCAGAATGCGCGCATTATCATCGCCGGCAAGAAGGCCACATGCCTCATCAATCGTTGCGGGTCTTTTATAGTCAAAGCGAACGGGTTTCATCCGGCTCTTTCCGTTTTGTTAGTAAATGAGGCTGGCCTTCATTGAACGGCAATGGAGTCACAACCAAATTGTGGGGATAGCTGTTGGATCATGGGGGATTCCAAAGGCCATTATACGCAATCAATAGGTAAAGATTAGAGAATGGTCGTGGCGTCTTGTCAAATTAAAATCGGTAAAAATGACGCTCTCAATGTTTGGGCTTCACCTGAAAATACAAAAGGCTGACCCATCGGGCCAGCCTTTCAAAACCATCACGCTAATGGTGATCCGTTATAAAATGTGGCGTTACAAGCCAATCACCTTGACTGCCTGTTGTGCTGGCAGATCAATTGATTTTTTGCGGCTGATATAGCCTTCCATAAGGTCATAAATGGCTGGCCCTTCGACATTCTCATTCACCGATGCCCAACCACCAACAACATATTTTCGATCAGCATCCAGCTTTTCGCCGGTTTTTGTCATGGTCAAATCACTGATGCGATTGCCCATGCTGGCCTTTGGTGCGCAGGTGTAATTCATGCCGCCAACCCGAACCATGTCACCGCCTTGTTGATAGAATGGATCAATATTGAAAAGATTGTCGCAAACATCTTCAAGGATGTTCTTGATCTGCGCGCCGGTCATTTCGGTACGGTAAACATTCGGATAGCTCATGCTTGTTTGGGTATAAAGATCATCAATGGTGATATCCTGACCCGGAAGAAGCGTTGTTCCCCAGCGGAATCCGGGGCTAAGTGAAATCTCAACATCGCGTTCTTCGATAATGCCCTGACAAATCAAATCGTCCCATGTGCCATTGAAATTGCCGCGCCGATATAAAAGCCCGCTTGTGCTGCCGATCACACGGTTGCATTCGGCCTCATACGGCGCGCGTAAGGCGTCAATATGCGCCGACATTTCAGGATCGGGTGTAATCACATCAGAAAAGACCGGAATCAGGGTTGAACTATAATCAACAACCTCGCCGCCCTTAACATCAAGATCGATACGGCCAAGATATTTGCCATGCGACCCTGATGACAGTAGCAAAGTTTTATTGATCTTTAATGCCTGCGGCACCGCATCATGCGTATGGCCGGTCAAGATCACATCAATGCCGGTCACAACCGTTGCCAATTTTTGGTCAACGTCAAACCCGTTATGCGACAACAGAACCACAATTTGGGCACCAGCATCCCGTGCGGCATTCACATTTTTCTGCACAGTTTCAGGGCGGATACCAAATGACCATTGTGGCACCATGTAACGCGGGTTGGCGATTGGCGTATAGGGGAAATGCTGGCCGATAACCGCGACCTTAACCCCGCCCTTTTCAAAAAAGGCGGTGCTTTTAAAAACCGGCTCTTCCCATTCAGTGTCAAACACATTGCCGCCTAGGAATGGATAATTCATCGATTCAATGATTTCATTGACCCGATCAACGCCAAAGGTAAATTCCCAATGCCCAACCATTGCATCAGGCTTTAGCATCGCCATCGCATCGACCATATCCTGACCATTGGTTTTCAGTGATGTATAAGACCCCTGCCATGTGTCACCACCATCAAGGAGCAACACCTTATCATCACCGCGATCAGCACGGATCGATTTCACCAAGGTTGCGGTGCGGTCAAGCCCGCCAAGCC
>JAOEVD010000001.1 GCA_028383305.1 Candidatus Puniceispirillum sp. | reverse complement strand
TTAATAAAAATCCTCTTCGAAGTACCTTTGTAGATGCGTTTTTTGAAACTTCATCGAACCTGATTAAGCTTGGAGAATCACCTGGATTAGGGGTGGAAGTTGACTTCAGGGCTATAAATAAATTTAGGGTTCAATGAGCCTTTGCAGCTGTTTTCCCGAGAACCATGTCTGCGCCCTTTTCAGCAATCATCATGACTGCTGCGTTTAGGTTCGCAGACACCATTGTTGGCATTATGGACGCGTCGATTACCCGTAGGTTTTTAATGCCATGAACCCTCAGTTCTGCATCAACAACTGTAGTTCTGTCGTCCCTATTACCCATGCGGCAAGTCCCCATTAAATGGTAAATGGACTGACCAATTTCACGCGCTGAGTTCAACAAGTCATCATCATTTTGACAGGAAGCACTTGGAAAGGTCTCTTCCACAACAAAAGGTTTCAAGGCTTCAGTTTGTGCAAGCTTGCGACAAATTTTAATTGCGGCCAAAATAACGTTTTGATCAGTCTCAGCAGCGAGATAATTTGGCTGAATTTCAGGATGTGCAAACGGGTCTGTGCTTTTTGCCTTTACATACCCCTGACTTTCGGGGCGATGTTGCCATGTAGCCATAGTAAAGCCAGCTTGTTTTTCCAACGTGGATTGCATTCCACGTTGGTGTGTTCCAGGCGTAAAATTGATTTGAATGTCAGGATCACTGAGGCTTTCATTTGATTTCATAAAACAAAAAACGGCAGTCGGTCCAAGATTTAATATTGATTTTTTACCAAAACAGTATTTAGCAAACTCGGAAATCAAAGGTAGCCCACGTGCACGATTGTTAATTGTGTCAACGCCGCGCACCCGATAGGTTAGACGTGTTGCGTAATGGTCCTGAAAGTTGTCCCCCACAGCTGGCAAATCATGGTGCACCTCACAGCCTATCTCTCGCAAATGCTCTGCTGCACCAATTCCTGATATCTGCAAAAGATGCGGGGAATTTATAGCGCCGGCACAAAGTATTAGTTCTTGGCCGGCATGAATTTGCCTCTCCACCCCCTTAGCACTGCCCAATTTGTATGTGATGCCAGTTGCGCACTTACCTTCCAAAAGGATACGAGTCACGTGAGCGTTTGTGATCACGCGTAAGTTGGAACGTTTTTTAGCTGGGTTGAGAAAAGCACGGGCAGCACTCATGCGAAACCGTCCCCTAACTGTTCGCTGAAGATATGAAATGCCCTCTTGCCTTGCGCCATTATAGTCCGGGTTCCTTGGAATTCCCATACTCTCTGCACCGTTGATGTAGGCCTCACAAAGGGGGTCTTTCCATTCAAGGTCACTGATGGTCATTTCACCATCGGAACCGCGATAGGACTGATTATCGTGAGATTGATAGCTCTCAAATCTTTTAAAATAAGGTAAAATATCATCGTACGACCAACCCGGGTTACCTTTTTGAGCCCAGACATCAAAGTCCATTTTTTGCCCTCTGTTGAAGCCCATACCGTTGATTGAACTTGATCCACCGAGCACTTTGCCTCGAGGTGCTGGTATCGCGCGGCCGTTGGTGCCGACGCTTGGCTCACTCGAATACATCCAGTTGAATCGAGGGTTAACTAATGTTTTAATGAACCCAGCTGGGATATACAGCATCGGGTGCCAGTCTTTTGGACCTGCCTCAACTACACAGACACTATATTTGCCGCAGGCACTGAGGCGGTTTGCAATAATGCAACCCGCACTACCAGCGCCGATAATCACATAGTCGAATTTTTCAATTTCATCAGTCATAATTTGACACTCCGATCTCAACGCGTCTCGGATAAGGTTACTTTGTCACCAGAAAGCCTGCATATCCGTTTGCTGCAACAGAGTCACAATGATTTCGATAATGATTTAAACCGAATGCGTAGGGCATAAAAACCCTGGGTTTTCCGGGAACATTTGCCCCGAGGTACCAGGAATGATTAGCCTTTGGCAAAAGTGTTTTGTTGGCTACGTCTGTCACATGTTGCGTCCATTCGTTGGCGGCTGCCTGACTGGCTTCAATTTCAACATAATCGCACTGGATCGCGTGTGAGAGTATATCAGTAATCCAATCAACATGCTGTTCAATTGCACGCGGCATATTTGTTAATACGGATGGACTGCCAGGCCCAGTTATGGTGAACATGTTTGGGAATTCAGGTACAGCGAGACCAAGAAATGTTCGTGGACCAGCATACCAAGCATCCTCTAGTTTGAGCCCACCTCTACCCTTCAGGTTCATTTTTTGCAACGCCCCTGTCATTGCGTCAAAACCCGTCGCAAAAACGATCATATTCGCCCTTATCTGAGTGTTGTTGGACAGTGTGACTCCGTTAGTGAAGATCGAAGAGATTGGATTTTCCCTGACATCAATTAAATGCACATGGTTACAATTGAACGTTTCAAAATAATTGGTATCGATCGGCGGCCTTTTGGTGCCAAATGGGTGATCGATTGGTAATAATTTTTTTGCTGTTTCAGCATTATGGACGGTATCGACGATTTTCTGCCGAATGAAGTCTGACATGATTTTGTTTGACTCTTCATTAAGGAGCACATCATCAAAACTTTCACGAAACCCGAGGCCGCCACGTTCCCATGCCGCTTCCATGATATTCTGGCGCTTTTCTGGGGCGGTTTTTCTGACCTGACGGTCTGGCGCTGTCCATGGATGACCATGACGAGACTCCAGCATTTTTGATCGCCAAGCATCAATTTCTTTAATGAATGCCGAGTGAAAATCTTTGGAAAGAGGTCCATTTCGTGCTGGTACGCTGTAATTTGGAGTTCTCTGAAGGACATAAAGTTTTTTAGCTTGACGCGCTATTTCAGGAATTGCTTGAATTCCGGTTGAGCCTGTTCCAATAATAACTACGGTCTTTTTGTCAAACTCAACTTTGTTATGGGGCCATTGGCCAGTGTGATAAACTTCTCCCTCAAAATCAGCAAGTCCATCGATATTAGGCATGTTTGTCGATGAGAGACACCCAACCGCAGTTATCAAAAAACGTGCCCTGAAGGTTTTGCCAGTTTGAGTTTTAACATGCCAAAGCCGTGCATCACTGTCCCACTCTGACCCTAAAACTCGCTCGTTAAAATGGATGTCCTTCTCAAGATTTAGCTTTCTGGCGCAAAAATTCAGATACCTTAAGATTTCTGCCTGTCCAGGGTATCGTTCAGACCATGACCACTCTTCGAGCAACAACCTGTCGAAATAGTAACAATAAGTGTGACTTTCAGAGTCACAGCGTGCCCCAGGATAGCGGTTCCAGTACCATGTACCGCCTATACCACCGCCAGCCTCAAGAACTCTGACACGCAGCTTTAGTTTCTCACGTAAGCAATAGAGCTGGTAGAGACCGGAAAACCCTGCGCCGACAACGACTGCATCAAGGTCAACGTTGTCATGATTCATGATATCAACTTTCAATAATTTTTTTCGTTCTGGTCTATTTCAATATTTGTTTTGGCATGATCTGGTTTTTTTTGTCACCGTATAAGTTATCAACACATACGAATTGATCAATTGTAAAAAATTGCAGTTGTTAGTTTTATGTGATGCAGTGATGTGTCTCGAAATAGCAGGTTCTTTACAAAGGAGTAAATTGTAATGATTGATCTTGGACAAAAATCCATTGTCGTTACGGGTGGTGCCAGCGGTATTGGCGCTGCTATTTGCGCCGCTGCATACAAAAAGGGGGCTAGTGTTGGTGTCATTGATATTGATGGTGATGCTGCATTGAATCTATGCAAGAAACTTGGCAGTCGAGCTTACTGTGCGCTTGGTGATGTAGAGTCAGAATCGTCCATGAATGCTGCACTGGAGACGCTTTCCTTAAACATGCCTGCCATCAACGGTTGTGTGGCCTCTGCCGGCATTATGCCAACCCGAGAACCTATGGAAGAAATGCCACTACAGAATTTTAAAAGAGTGCTCGAAAATCACATCAATGGTACATTTATTACTTGCAAATTAGTTGGCCGGCGAATGCTCAAATCAGGTGGTGGTTCTATTGTTACTATGTCATCCGTGTTGGCACTTAGACCAGGGCCGGTACTAGGGTATGGCGCTGGTAAAGCAGCAATCAAGAACCTAACACAGGCACTGGCTGTTCAATGGGGCAAAAAAAACATCCGTGTGAATACAATCTGTCCAGGTTGGGTCGACACCCCTTTCATTAGAAAACAGGAAGCAGCGGGACGAGATTTATCACCAATTGTCAACATGACACCAATGGGCCGAATGGCCTCACCATTGGAGATTGCCAATATTGCTTTATTTTTGCTATCCGACTCATCGAGCGCCATGACAGGTTCTGTTACTGTTGCTGATTGCGGCATAACACTTGCTGGCGGTTATCTTCCATACGGAGAGTTACCTAAATAAGCAAAGCGCAGTTGTATTAATCAATTTTTTTCATTCAAATTTTTATGCGATTGCAGTTTTAACAAGTGGCGGGATCTATGGAACAAAAAATCCTTTTTATTGGGCTTGGAATGATGGGAGCTCCAATGGCAAAAAACATTATCGAAAAGGGCTTTGACGTTGCTGTATGCGATGTTCAGCAGAATGTTGTTGACGGCTTTAAGGGCATTGCCTCGATCGCATCGACGAATCCCTTCGAGGCGGCAGATCAACGTAATGTGATTATGATGATATTGCCGAACAGTGATGTTGTTAATGCGGTGCTGTTTGACAAGGGGGGCGCGTTGGAAAACTGTGCACCAAACAGCCTTATTGTGGATATGTCGACAGGCTCATACCCAAAATTGATGGAAACAGCAAAGCGTGTTGCCAAACGTGGCCACAGATTTGTTGATGCGCCTGTTGGCAGAACTCCTCGGGAGGCAATCACCGGCAAGCTTCTCGTAATGGCTGGCGGAGAAGCGGATGATATTGCAGCGCTAGACGGTGCTTTTAAAGCAGTTGGCGATACAATTATTCATGTTGGCGAAACAGGTTCTGGCCTGAAGGCAAAACTTGTCAATAATTATATGGCTATGGTCAACAACGCAGTAACCGGTGAAACGCTGTCTTTAGCAAAAGCCCTGGGACTTGATGTGAGAGCTATGGCAAAATTGATGAGTTCAACGGCCGCTGGGCTTGGCCAGCTCAACACAAATTATCCAAAAAAAGTGCTTGCAGGCGACCTAACGCCAGACTTTCCAATTTTCATGGCGATTAAGGATTTGACTATGGCAATAGAGCTTGCAGAAATGGTAAACAATAAGGGCCAATTTGGAAGAATGGCTCGGGCAGAATTCATCAATGCAGACAAAGCTGGGATGGGGGCTCTCGATCAAACCGCTATTCTTGAATATTTTATAAGCTCACAATCATAATGCATCCAGATTCAACTGAAAGAACAAATCTCAGCGGCCAATGAACTGCTCAAAAGCGAACAGCAGGCAGAACAAAGCTGCGAGAGCAAGAAAGGTTCCATAAACTGTGTCCATTATGGATTTGGGCGCGGTAATTTTTTGGTAGGCTAATAAAAATAGTTCTTCAATCATTTTTGCTGAGCGATGAATGATCATTGACGCACCTCACATTTTTGAGATTTAACTGTTCAAACAAATTTTAAAGTGTCAGCATCCTTTAGACGTTACGGGTAAACGTCTACGATTGCCAGTTGGATTTGCTCAGAAAGTACAAAATCAGGAGATATGGCTTTGCGCTGGCTAAGAATAATGTTGATTGCAGCATTTACGTTTTTTGCAACCTTGGTCAGTGCTGATGATTTAAATAATGGCTTTGTAAAACTCTCAGAAGGCAAACCAGAAGAGGCCATTAAATTATGGACGCCGTTGGCAGAATCTGGTGATAAAGTGGCGCAGGCAAGCCTTGGCCTGCTTTATCAGACTGGCCAGGGCGCCCCTCAAGACCAACTTCGAGCCGTTCAGCTTTTTAAAAGATCAGCTAGGCAAGGCTATCCTTTTGCCTTTACGGCACTTGCCAATAGCTATTATGAAGGGTTGGGCGTCGAAAAAAGCTCAGAAAAAGCGCTTCATTGGTTCCTCTTATCGGCTGAATTTGATCCCAACGCTGCATTCATGGTTCAGGCAATCGCTAAAGAAATACCAAAGGCGATTTTTGATGAAACCGTGTCACAGGCGATTGCATGTCAAGCTAGCCAGTATTCTGCATGTGGATTGTAGGCCCTGTTGTTTGCCAGTTTCATAGCTAGCTGTTTCCTAGCTCTCCGCCAATCATTAAGCTTTTTGGCACATCGATGATAAACCTCCTGTCTTTGAACATAAAAAGGCCATCCGCTATCAAAATGATGATTGTGTCAGCAACTATCGTTAGCACTGCTGGCCTTATTTTTCGAAGCCTTGAGAGTATTGACGCCTTTGGAGTTGTTTTTTTTCGGGGCCTTGCACTTTCATTTGTAATGCTCATCGTCCTAAATGCCTTCTATAGGCAAAGGGTGTTTTTGACAATCTGGAGCGTTGGAAGGCAAGGCGTACTTGGTGCTTTGTTTTTCACGGGGGCGCAGACCTTTTACGTGTTTGCTTTTTCTAACACTACGGTCGCGAACACTACATTTACTATTGCGCTCGCGCCCTTCATTACAGCGCTGCTTGCCTTCATTGTTATAAGAGAGCGTATCGAACGAACCACATTGTTGGCCATGGCTATTGCTTGCCTTGGTGTAGTCGCGATTATTGTTACAGATGTTAGCTCAGAGGGTTTGCTGGGTGTGTTTTTTGCTTTAATGACAGCTTTTTGTTTTTCCTGTTTTGCTGTAACTCTTAGGCGAAACAAGCATGTCGAGATGCTGCCGGTGCTCCTGCTGACTGGTATTTTCAGCATGATTGTTGGTTTGGTCTTTGGGCAGTGGGACGTCATTCCTCAAATTTATGATATTGCATTATGTTTTATTTGGGGAGGCGTCTTGCAAGGTTTTGGTCAGTCACTTTTAGTGTTGTCCACGAGGGTTTTGAAGGCTGCTGAAATTCCGTTGATCATGCTTCTTGAATTTTCACTTGGGCCGATTTGGGTTTGGATGTTTTTTGAAGAAATAATAAGCCTCGGCACTCTTTTTGGAGGCGGCCTTATCTTTTTATCTGTATTTGGATTGGCAAGGCATGAGATCAGGAAACAACGATCATTGGATGGGTAGGGAGGAAGGATGGATTTTCTAGGGCTAAGTCACGAAAGTTTGTTGCTTTGTTTCCTTAGCATTGCGGTAGGGGGGTTTTTGCGAGGATTCCTTGGATTTGGTGCGGCACTTGTAATCGTTCCAACCCTGAGTTTTGCGCTGCCTCCAGTTGTTGCCATCGCTATCCTTGTGATTATCGAAATTCCAACAATACTTTATCTTGTGCCAACAAGTATTCGCGACTCAAATCTGAAGACCGTTACTCCAATGTTAATTGGAATTCTTATAGCGGTGCCTGTGGGTACAGCTGTTCTTATTGGGGTTGATCCTGCTAAGATGAAATTGGCCATTTCTGTTGTCTTACTTATGGCGATAGCCCTTCTTGCGTCAGGCTGGCGTATAAAAGGTAATGTTGGGCAGGGCGTCATGTTAGGTTCAGGAATGATTGGCGGTTTTGTTCAGGGGGTGGCTGGAATGGGAGGGCCCCCTTTGGTGACAGCGTTGATGTCATTGCCAGATAATGCAAACACCACCCGAGGTAATATTGTTATTGCACTCAGTTCAATGTCATTGTTAAATTTTATCGCATTACTCATGTATGGTCAGATTAGCTTTAGTGTTTTGACCTTTGGAATAATCAGTGCCCCTGTCTATGTGCTGTCAAATTACTTAGGCGCAAAGTTTTTTCGTCAGCAGGGCAACGAGCATTTTCGCCGCGCCGCACTCATTGCGCTTACGTCAATCGCCATTCTGACAATTTATAACAACCTGACTTAGGTAAACATTACTCTCAAGGGTGTTTATTTTATTCGCCAGGCAAATGCTAAGAAGCCTCTCAGTGATGATCAAAATATTTGTTTTTGAGACTCAAGTGCTTTTTTCAATCTATGTTCGCTTTTCAGCTAATCAATTTCCTTGCAAAGCGCTTTAAACTTTGGAAACCTCTCATCATTCAAGTTGATTGCCTATTCAGTTTTAGGCTTTTTAGATTTGATTATAGGGAGGAAATAATGAAAATGTTAAAGCCTATTCTCGGCTCAATGTTCGCAGCTCTGCTTTTGGTGGCGGGGCCCGCTAACGCAAAAAAAGTAACGATGAATATTGGTTACTCTGTCAATGAAGGTCACCCATATGGTACTTTCATGCACCTATTCGCAGAGCGTTTCCAAACGCTTTCAGGTGGCACAGTCCGTGTGAAAGTCCATTGCTGCCATAAAATGGGTAGTGAGCAAGAACAGTTCAAAAAACTGCAGCTCGGTACACTTGACGGAACAATGATTGCGCAAAATAACGCTGGGCCTTTTTATCCAAAGATTGACCTGTTGGTGCTGCCATATATGATCCAAAACTTTGATCATGCAGTTAAGGTTGCGGATGGCCCAGTTGGTCAAGAGATCTGGGGTGGAATGCCCAAGGAAGTTGGTGTGCATCTCGTAACCATTCCTTTGTTTTCGTTCCGGCACATCTATAACACCAAGATGCCGATCAACAATCTTGCTGACTTTGCTAAAATGAAGTACCGGGTTCCAAAGAATACGGTAATGGTTGATACCTATAAGGCGTTCGGATCAGATCCAGTGCCGATTGCATGGTCGGAAGCTCTGACTGCAACTCAGACCGGCACTGTTGACGGTGGTGATTTGCCTTTGGATGTTCAGTACTCACAGAAGTTCCACGATATTGCAAAGCATGTTGCGATGACCGGGCATTTTGTACTTGCGCCCCCATTTTTCGTCAGTGATTCATTCATGAAGAAACTTGATGACAGTCAGATGGAAGCTATGCAAATGGCAGCAAAAATTGCCACTGCTGCGTCACGTTTCCACACCAACTACGGTATGTCCATCGTGCAAAAGAAGATGGAAGCCACTGGTGTTACATTCACCCAGCCGGATATCGGCCCTTGGGTTGAAAAGGCGAAGGCTGTCCACAGTGCTTTTGCCAAAGAGCGTGGTCCTGAGTATGCCGCAATTATGGACAAGATCTATGCGGCTGCAAAATAAATAACTAACCTTTTATGCTGGCCTCAAATTTGGGGCCAGCACTTACATTTTGACAAGTGAGATTGCTAAAGTGTGGAATTTTTTAGAAAAACATTTCGAAGAAATTTTGGCTGGTACCCTCGTCATGTTTATGGCTTCGATGGTATTTTTCCAGGTAGTCATGCGCTATTTGTTTAACATGCCAACGTCGTGGTCTGACGAGTTGGCGATTTATGCGATGTTATGGTCAGTTTACATTTCGGTTGCGTGGGCAGTTCGAGAGCGTGCGCACATTCGTGTGATGAATTTTGTACAATTATTGCCGACAAAGGTTGCGGTTGGGATGACAATTTTCAGTGATCTTATATGGTTTCTTTTTGGCATTTTCCTAACCTATCAAAGTGTTTTGTTGGATCTCTCTTTTTGGAAAGATGAATATCGCTCGCCAGCGTTAGACATTGATCAAAAATGGCCTTACATGTGCCTGATCCTTGGGTTTGGCCTGATGACTTTAAGGTTGGCACAGGTTTATTACCGCTGGATAAAGTATGATGAACCACTTTTAGAGCCTCGTGACAAAGAGGATTTGCCACATGCATGACCTGTTGATGGACTTCATTTTTGACCTATCGGAAGGTCAGCAAGCTTTGATCATGTTTGGCTCCATGATCCTAATGATTGTTCTGGCAGTGCCAATTCCAATTGCCGTTGCTATAGGTACAGCGATTGGTTATTTTATGATGGATCTGAACCTGGTTCAGGTTGTGCTGTCCATGTATACGGGCGTAGAGCCATTCCCGCTGGTTACAGTTCCATTATTTGTGTTCGCGGGCTCCTTGATGGAGCAGGGTGGTATGGCACGCCGTATTGTAAATATGGCGCAGTCAATGATTGGTAACTACACCGGTAGCTTAGGCCTTGTGGCGGTGCTGGGTTGTGCTTTTTTTGCAGCCTTATCTGGTTCTGGCCCTGCAACCACAGCTGCGATCGGTGCAGTTATGATTCCGTCAATGATCAAACAGCGCTGGGACCCTGCGATGGGCGGTGCAATTGCTGCCGCTGGTGGTGCTCTGGGCAGCCTTATCCCGCCGAGTAATTTAATGATTATTTACGGCATTGTTGCTGAGCAATCCATTCCACGATTGTTTCTAGCTGGATTTATACCAGGCTTCTTTGCAACTGCTTTGCTGATGCTAACAGTTTATATCATTGCCAAACGTCGAAATTATGTTGGTGATGGCTCAATATTTTCATGGGGCGAGGTCGGGAGAACATTAGCTGATGGAAAGTGGGCGATCTTTGCTCCATTTATAATACTTGGCGGTATTTACTCTGGGGCATTTACCCCGACGGAAGCGGCCTCGGTTGCCGTTTTTTATGCATTATTGATTGGAGGCGTTGTCTACCGTGAATTAACAATCAAAAAAATCCTTGTTTGTCTGAAGGTAACGGCAATGATCTCAGGTGCAGTTTTGATTATTGTGGGGCCCGCCAAAGCGTTTGGAGAGTTGATGAGCCTCTTATCTGTGCCTGACATGATTGGCGAGGCCCTCAGTGGGGTTACAGAAAGCCCATTCCTTTTGCTTATGATCATCGCCGTTATTTTGATAATTACCGGCATGTTTCTTGAGTCCATTGCTCAGATCATTTTGCTGACGCCTTTACTACTGCCTATCGTAATGGCGCTTGGTATAGACCCCATTGTATTCGGTATTGTGATGGTGATCTCTTGTGAGGTGGGATTCTTGACACCTCCTGTTGGAGCAAACCTATTCGTTGCGGCTCGGATAACTAACCTTGGAATTGATAAAATTTCAGTTGCTGTCCTGCCTTTCCTTTTAGCTTATATTGGGGTGCTTGTTCTCGTTGCGCTGTTTCCGGATGTCATTACTTGGTTGCCTGATTTGGTTTATGGAAAATCTGGTTGAAGCTTGATATCGGAATAGAGAAAAAAGCGTGAAGGAGGAATGCCTGTCAATTGCGCAGGCCAATCAGTCAATTGTTCTCAAACTGCTGAGTTAAGCACTATTGTTAGATAGAACAGTTGTGGAGTCTGCCTACTAGCTTCTCTCTTTAAAGCATGCTCTAGGGTGGCTAAACCGTCGATCTATTGTCACTGATTGAATTGCCAACTTTAGTTGTTAAGTGAATGGAGCCTTATCCCATCGTTGAGTAAGACAGGTTTAGGGTGGATATGCCCGCAGCCGACCAGGACTCTAATAGAGTTTTTGTGCTAACAGAAAACTCCCTTATACAATTCGACTGCATTTTCCAACAACCTGATGGCCAGCTTGGTTCTTTGTATTATCATGTGGAAATACCTACCCTGACAGTATTATGTTAACCTTGCCCAAATTATGGGGAAAGATTTGACACTATCAGTGAGTGTGCCGGTGTAGACTTCCCCATGAGCTCTCTTTCGGCTGGTCTAGTCCCCACAATCATTATATCAAAACCAGCTTGGCTAGGACATTATCTCCAGCTCCGGTGAAGGGAATAACCAACTCACATCAGCACCTGTGGCCAGCTTTTCCAATATCTCAGCCTCATAGGTCAGCCTTGCCAGTGAAGCTTCAAGAACAACGTCTGCACGGGCCAGTGGCACAACTGCAACGCCATCATCGTCACCAAGAATAATGTCGCCGGGCATAACGACAACGCCACCACAGCTGATTCGGTCGTCAATTGAGCCGCCCCAGCCTTTGTGCGGTCCGGCTGGCGACAAAGCGCTTAAAAAAACCGGCAGGCCCATTTCGCGCATTTCTGCAGCATCGCGCGCCGCACCATCAAGAACAACACCATTGATATTTCGCGATTTGGCACGGGTGTTTAAAATACCGCCCCATACAGCGCGATCATCATAATTGGCGGCGTCAATCACCAGAACTTCATTTTGATGCAGCCGGCCAATGACCTCATGAAGTGCTGCATTATCACCAGCAAGAACGCTAACGGTGCGGGCCTGTCCGGCCATGGTCATGCCTGGTGACAGCGGTGAAATACGTCCTGCCATCACATTTTGACGGTTCATGACATCACCGGCAATGGCAGGCGGAATTGTTGCCCATTGGGCTAATTTATTGGCAGAAAGGGGCTTGAATTCATTGGAAAAAATTTGAACAGGCATTGATCTACTCCGTGGCAAAACCATTTCCGGGGCGGGTATATTCAGGACGGGGCGGGCTGAAAACATCAAGGATAACAGCGCCATCAGGGCCACCGATAACACCATGTTCAATACCGCCAGGGCTGCACCAAAAATCGCCTTTTTGAACGTGTATTTTTTCGCCATCTTGGATGCGAACTGCGCTTCCCTCAATCATAACGCCCCATTGTTCTTGCGGATGGCTATGGATTGCGCCAACGGCATTTGGAGCGATGCGAACAACTGATAACATTGCTTTGTCACCCGGGAAAATACGGGTTGTAATGCCTTCAACAAGGGTGCGGGCAATGCCCTGTTCCATTGCGTCAATATTAAAAAAATTTGTCTCTTTTTTACTCATCACAGCCTCGGGGAAAAATGGGATAGATCGTCCAAATGAACGAGCCGTTTTGGGCTTAGAAAATAGTTTCGGGCTGCCACCCTAAAAGCAACTAAATTATTCTGGGGCTGGCAGAATGGTGAAATCAAGCAGATTCGTCAGACATCATTACCATTGTGCAGAATTTGTCATTGGTGATGGCGCCAAATGAGGATTTTTTGACCCACTGAGCAGTAGTGTCATGTCCATCGGCAGGCAGAATTTGGATCATGATCAACATCACTATTATCGCAAAAAAACAGCATTGACAGTGGCAACTCAACAAATGTAATAATATAACATATCACCCTTATAGGGGTGGTCGAGAGATTGATTTGATAAATCGATTATAGGCTGAAAATCAAGCTTGTTGAATTCATAAAAGTACGAGAGTTTGGAGATGGCAGTGATGCAAAAATGGGTTAAAGGTGTGAAGATAATCGGGTTATTTTTCGCCTCATTAGTAATGCCAGTAGAAATGGTGATAGCTGATCAAAAACCAATTTCTGTGGTCGCGTCTATAAAACCTATCCACTCATTAGTTGCCGCGGTGATGGGCGATATTGGCACGCCGCACTTGCTTCTTGAAGCACCATCATCGGCACATCACTTCACCTTGAAACCGTCTCAGGCACGCAGTCTTCAGGCGGCAGATATTGTGTTCTGGGTTGGGCCAACGATGGAACAGCCGCTCACAAAAGCCTTGGCGACACTTGCACCGCAGGCTCAAACAATGCCATTGATTGAGAGCGCTGGTTTAGTTCTGATAAACTTTGATAAGGTCATTCCCGCGCATGAAAAACATGACCAAGAAAAACATGACCATGAAAAACATGACCATGAAAAACATGACCATGAAAAACATGACCATGAAAAACATGACAAGCATGACGAACACGCGAAACATGATGACCATTTGATTAACCCCCATATCTGGCTTGATCCGCAAAATGCGAAAATCATGCTTGGGGTTATTGCCGCCCGCCTTGCCAAGGCCGATCCGGAAAATGCCTCGACCTATGCTGCAAATGCAGATTCGATGGCAGCGCGTCTTGCAACTTTAGAGACGGATATTACCAGCCAGCTTGCGTCGTATTCAGCCGCTAAGTTTCTGGTGTTACATGATGCACATGTTTATTTTGAGCGCCGCTTTGGGCTGCGTAACTATGGAGCAATTACAACTGAACCTGACCTAATGCCCACTGCATCGCGGGTCAAAGCGTTAAGGGATGAACTCCGCAAGCACCATTTTGACTGCATCTTTACTGAACCGTTTTTGGGGCAAAAGGCAGTAGCGCTGATTGCTGAAGGTAGCAAGGTTAGTATCGGCACGCTGGATCCGATTGCAAGCAATTTGCCTGCTGGTGCCCAAGCTCTATCCCGATCTTTTGATAAGCTATGCCAAGGCACTACAATCCTGTTTTGGCGTGCATTAAAAAGGCGGCTGTGCGACGCGGTTCGCATAACCGGCTCAGCGCTGATCTGCAACGATCATATCAGCCGCCTTTTCAGCAATCATGATCGTTGGGGCGTTGGTGTTGCCCGACACTAATGTTGGCATGATTGACGCATCAACCACCCGCAGCCCGTCAATGCCATAAACGCAAAGCCTT
The DNA here is from genome assembly GCA_028383305.1 of Candidatus Puniceispirillum sp. Classification (GTDB taxonomy): domain Bacteria; phylum Pseudomonadota; class Alphaproteobacteria; order Puniceispirillales; family Puniceispirillaceae; genus UBA3439. Next base: position 163,225 of record JAOEVD010000001.1, on the reverse strand, counting down.
TCATCAACAACATCACCTGTTTTTGCATCTGGCCCCATGCGGCAGGTTGATACTGGGTGATATAGCGTCACGCCGGTTTCGCGCGCATAGGCAAGGAGCGCATCATCGCTATCCAGATCTTTCCCTGGACGCATTTCAGCCTCGACAAGTGGTGCCATGTGATCACTTTGCATGATCTCGCGGGCGATTTTCATACCCGCAACATGAACGCGGCAATCTTCGTCGCAGCTAAGATAATTTTGCTGAATTTCAGGTGCCATCATCGGGTCCGACGATTTGATATGAACTGAGCCACGGCTTTCGGGACGAAGCTGGCAAGGACCGAAGGTCATGCCTGGGAATTTATCAAAAACACGTTTGGCAGGATTAGCAAAGCTGGCATGCGCAATGTGATATTGAATATCTGGCCCTACCAAACCTTCGCGTGAGCGAACAAACCCGCTAAGCACACCGGCAGGAAGGCTAAGAAGGCCGCGCCGCGTCAATCCGTAACGCAGAATCTCGGTGGCAAGCCCGAGGCCATGGGCGTGATTGTTCAGGGAAATATTGCGCCGTAACCTCCATGATAGGCGTGAAATATAATGGTCGGTTAGATGGCTACCTACACCAGACAACTCATGCTGAACCTCGATTCCGTGACGTTGAAGGTGGTCAGATGCGCCAATGCCTGATAGTTCGAGAATCTGTGGCGATTGAATGGCGCCCGCGGATAAGATCACTTCGCGCCCGGCTTTGAGGTAATGCGATTTGCCATGTCGGTTGTAATGAACTCGGTCGGCGCGTTTGCCGGTAAGGCTGATTTTGGCAACATGCGCATGGGTAATGATACGCAGGTTTGGCCGTTGTCTAGCTGGCTGCAGATAGGCTTTTTTGGCGGAAAAGCGAAGCCCATTTTTCTGCGTAACCTGATAATAGCCAAAGCCGTCCTGAGTGGCGCCATTATAGTCATGATTGCGCGGATACCCAAGTTTTTCAGCTGCATCAATTACCATATCCAACGCTTCATAACGCGTGCGAACCGCTGCCACATTCAATGGCCCACCAACGCCACGAAGGGCGCTGTCAAAGCTATCGTCGCCATCGCTAAGCTGTTCGCAATTTTCGGCTTTGCGGAAATAGGGCAAAACATCATCATAAGACCAGCCAAGGTTGCCGCGCTGCGCCCAGCCATCATAATCAGCAGCCTGGCCACGAACATAGAGCATTGCGTTAATTGCTGATGATCCGCCAAGAACCTTGCCACGTGGAATGGCAATGCGCCGATTGCCGCTACTGTTTTCGGGTTCAGTTTCAAACATCCAATTCATTGCTGGATTGACCATTGTTTTAATATAGCCAGCCGGAATATGAATCAGCGGGTTAAGATCTTCGCCACCTGCTTCGAGAAGAACAACTTGACAATGAGGGTTAGCGCTTAAGCGTGCTGCTAGCACACAACCTGCCGATCCGCCGCCAATTATGATATAATCGGGATGAATTTGATCAGATGACATGACTGAGTCCCTTTAAGTAAGACTTGTGATACCTCGTATCATAAGGGTGAATCCAGCGCAGGCCAGCGCAAAATGTACGATATGGCGAAAGGTTTTTTCACTGATACGGCGCCGCGCCATGTGACCGGCCTGTTGTCCGGCCATTGTGGGAATCAACATTAGTGCTGATAATAAAAGATTATCACCAACCGGAAAACCAGCATGTGAAATGCCAAGCCATAAGGCAACGTAGCCAAACGATAAAAACACCCCAAGAAGCATCGCAAGATCATCTTTTTTGATCTGCATAATCATAAATAATTGAATGCTTGGAAAAGAATACATTGCTGTCAAACTGCCAAGAATACCCGATACAATGCCCGCTGGAATGATCAGGTGGTTCATGGTTTTGGACGAAAGAGACCTATTTTGGAACTGGCCACGTGGAAAGCTGGATAAAATGGCGTGAAGCGCGATCATCAGCCCAATCAAAATACCAAGAAGACGGCTATCAATCGCCACCATCAATGGTGCTCCAACAAGCATTACAAGGGTTGATGAGGTGATCAATGGCCAAAATTGTCTCAAAATTTGCCATTGCTTCCGGTTCAGCCAGATCTGTTGGATATTAGCAATGGTGATCGGCAAGGCAAGAATGGCCACAATTTCGGGAAGTGGCAGAACAAACAGCATTATTGGTGTTGCAATTAGCGGTAAGCCAAACCCCAATGCACCTTTAACAAAACAGCCAAGAAGCACAGCCATCAGTACCGCCAGACCATCGGCGGATAAAAGACTATCGATGACCATTGCCGCCCATTCTGTTGTGGCCACCATCCTGAAACCGCCCAAAATACGAACGCCGTGCTTGTCTTTGCAGCAGGAACAGGTCTGAACCGATGATCAAAATCATAATATGACTTTCTTGGTATGATTGCAGAATAGACAGAGTCAAAATCGGCGGACGTGTGGCTTGGTTTTAAAGAGAGCCAGGACAGGTTTTTGGATCGTGTTTGGCAATTGATTTGCAAGCTTAAAAAGCAAAACCTAGCATGAAAAGGATTGTCGGCTTAGAAAAATATGCGTAGCGTTTCCCGTCCTTAGTAACAGGGAGCAAAAAAGGAGCTGTCGCCATCTTTGGATGTTGGAAAACAGCTGATATTGCGCCGCTTAATGGTGAATTTTATGCGCAGATTATGTGTAAATCGCGAAAGTCTTTGATGATCACAGATTGTTATTTCTGGATTATATTATAATGGGCGGTGAAGTGATCGTGCTAATCATAGCTGGTGCATTTGCCGGTGGTTTTGCTAATGGCCTTGCGGGATTTGGCACGGGGCTATTTGCGCTTGGCTGGTGGTTGGCGGCGATGCCGCCGCTTGATGCGGTGATTACGGTTGTGATCTTGTCACTTGTCGGCGGTGTGCAAGGTCTTTACGCGGTTCGCAACTCTTTTGATTTTGGCGAGCAATTGCGATTTTTGTTACCAGCTTTGATCGGCGTCATGCTTGGTTATCTGTTTTTAGATGCGGTCAATATCATAATGCTAAAGCTGTTGGTGGCTAGTTTGCTGATCCTGTTTGGCGGCTTTTTCACCTTTCGAAAAACGCTGCCAAAACTGACAAAACGCTATCTTGCTGCTGATGTTTTTGTTGGGTTTGTTGGTGGGCTATTTGGCATGATGGCGGGCATGTCAGGAGCGATATTGACGATGGGTTGTTCGCTTTATGATTGGAGCAAGGCGCGGCGCCGCGCACTAGTTCAGCCATTTAATATGATTGTTCTTGGCGCTGTCTTAGCTCTGATGATATGGCGCGGGGTAATTGACTCACGCATATGGCTTATTGTTGCGTTAGCCCTTCCCTTTTCGGTAATCGGTACGCAAACGGGTATTTTTGTTTTTCGCCGGTTGAATGATCGACAGTTTCAGAGGTTGCTGATATGGTTGATTTTTTTTTCAGGTCTTGTGCTTTTGGGACGTGAACTCATTGCCAACATGTCTTCTGCATAGGGGTTTTTGGCATCTATCATGATTATAACAGGCTTTACCAAGTCGTAAATCTGCTGAAATATGGAAGGGAATGGTTATGAGTGAAATGCCAATGGGAAGCCGGGATGATGTTTTAACTGGCGGTGGTACCGGTGGTGTGACGAGTTCGCCAATGGCATTTCCAATTCCGGCTGAAGAGCTTGGTACTGTCTCAATTGTTCCCAATGGGTCCTTTGAGGCTGGCAGCTATCAAACATTTGTGCTGACCTATGTAGCTGGCAAATTCGGGATAGATGATTCTGGATCAATGCGGGTCTGTTTTCGATTTGCGAGTGATCAAACCCGCCCGCAATTTGAAGACACAAAGGGACCAAACTATACTACGATCGAGGCGTCAAATAACGCGGTTCTGACATATCATTATGATCCAAAAGGCAATGTGCGGCCGTGGGACAGAACGCTTTATATCAAGGTTGTTCGCGGCTTTTTGCGCGAAGGGGACAAGATCACCATCACCTTTGGCGACCGGTCAGGTGGATCACCTGGTATGCGGTTGCAAACATTTTGTGAAGATAGTTATGAATTTCACACCTTGATCGACCCGATTGCGACCTATTGTTATCAGCCGATGCCGGCGCAACCGGTGATCAAAATCATTCCTGGTAAGCCCGCCCGCTATTTGGCGGTGGCGCCCACAATCCGCGCGATTGATGAGAGCTTTTCGGTCAAATTCAAAGGCGAAGATAAATGGGGTAATCCATCCGACCAATGCGACATCCAGCTTTATCCGCGCGCTAGTCACCCAGTGCAAAATCTGCCTGATGTGATCAGCTTGAAACCGGGTAAATTTTTCGGTGTGATTGAGGGGCTGTCAGTTGCCGATGCTGCGGATTTGCATATTGATTTCCTGGATGATGCTGGTGCGGTGATGTGCCGGACAAACCCGGTCAGAATTGAGCCTGCGCCCCTATCACGCCATTTCTGGGGTGATCTTCATGGCCAGTCAGAAGAAACCATTGGCACTGGCAGTGCCGAAGCCTATTTTGCCTTTGCCCGCGATTACGCATTTGTTGATGCGACGGGTCATCAAGGTAATGATTTTCAAATCACTGGTGATTTCTGGTCACAGCTTGACCAGCTTTGCCAGCAATTTAACGAAGATGGAAAATTTGTTGCCATTCCGGGCTATGAATGGTCAGGCAATACCGGGCTCGGTGGTGATCGGAATATCTATTTCCCGAATGAAGGGCGAACCATCCGGCGGTCATCGCATGCGCTGGTAAGCGACCATTCGGATATTGATACGGATTGCAATTCGGCCGAAGAATTATTTGCTGCCTTTGCCGAACATGGCGAAGATGACGTGGTTGTCTTTGCGCATTGTGGTGGACGATATGCCGATATCGAGCTGGCACATGATGGCCGGTTTGAAAAAGCCATGGAAATTCATTCAAGCTGGGGCAGTTTTGAATGGCTGGTGCAAGATGCTTTCCGGCTTGGCTATCGCGTTGGGATTGTTGCCAATTCGGATGGGCATAAAGGACGCCCGGGCGCCAGCTATCCGGGTGCGGCGCTGTTTGGCGCGGTTGGCGGGCTGACGTGTTTTTTGATTGATAGCCTAAGCCGTGAAACGATTTTAGAGGCAATCCGCAAGCGTCATCATTACGCCACCACTGGCGGTGAAAATGGCCGCCCGCTGATCACGCTTGATGCTGATTTTCCGCAAGGTGGCAAAAAGTTTCATGATGATCCGCGGCATGGCTGCGACAAGGGCATGGCGGTCAATCAGGCAATCATGGGCGATATCGTTCATCTGCCATCAGGTGATCTGTCGATCAAGGTGGATATCCGCGCCAGTGTTGCCATTGAACGGGTCGATATTTTCAATGGATTAAACCTGATTGAAACAATCCGCCCTTATGCAAAAGAAGATCTTGGCAGCCGGATCCGCGTGGTTTGGGAAGGCGCTGAATATCGGGGGCGTTTCCGGCAGGTGATTTGGGATGGTTCGGCCTTTCTGTCTGAAAATGAAATCATATCGGCAAGCCCAATCAATTTTTTCAATAAGGATAAAACGCTGAATCAGCCGTCACCGGTTGAATTGAACTGGCGCGCTTTGACCACCGGCAATATTGGCGGTTTCGACATGGTTCTTGCAGATCCGTATAGCGGTACATTGAAAATTGAAACGCCATTGATCAAGGCTGGTGTGCCTTTAGAAGATATCGGATTTGAGGATGAGGTTTTCGATAATAGTGGGGTTTTGCCGCGCTATCTAAAGGTGTTCCGCCTTCCGACAATCAACCCGCATCAATCTATGCAGGTTGAACGCAGCATTTCATTGCAGCCGCAAGGCGATAACCCGATCTTTGTTCGGGTAACGTTGGAAGATGGCACCTTATGCTGGACAAGCCCGATCTATCTTTACCGCTAGTCAGGCCTTCCAGAAATATTTGTAATTCACGGCCTTGGATTAAGATCCATAGGTGCATTTGCGCAAATATTCGGTCACTTCGGTTCGGGTGCTAAATTGGTTAAGGGTGCTGGCATGTATGGGCTGGCGCATCTGCAGCGAAATTGTATGGCCCATCTTTTTGCAGATTTCACGAAACATCAAGGAATAGCCAAGCGTTACGCTGATCCGGCGCGCCATTTGATATAACAGCGAATTACGCCCATCAAAGTAAAATGGGATGGTCGTTGTGTCGGGAGCCTGCGCCAGCTTGGCGGCAAAGGTTTTCCAATCGGTATCAATGGCATTGCCAACAAGGTTTGGCGCCAGCGAAATGGCACCAGCTGGAAAAACGATTACCGCGCCACCATTTCTCAAATATTTTGCCGCATCGGCTCTTGTCTTTAAATTATTAGCCAGTGCAGCTTCGGTTTCGTCAAAATCAACAGGCAGAATTTTATCCATAATGGCTGGGGCCTGTCGAAGGACGCGATGTGTGATGATTTTGTAATCTTGGCGAACTTCGGCCATCAACGCGCAAAGCACCAGACCGTCAATCACACCATAAGGGTGGTTGGCAATAGCAAGCACCCGCCCAGTGGCCGGAATTGAGGTGGTAATGCCATCAACATAGCTTCGCGTCAGATCAATTGAAATATTGAGCCGTCCAAGCGCATCTGACCAGAAATTCTGCGGTGGCAAATCATCATTCACATAGTCAAAATAGATTTTACGGATGCGTGGCTGTCCGGTGATTTTCTCGATTGACCGGATGAAATGGTTGGACACCATACCCAATTCCCCATTTGCAAAGGAAAAAATCGGGTGCAAATCTGTGGATTGAGACACGTTCGGTCGCATGCGCAGTGGGGTCCCTGAAAACCTAACGAATGTGACCTAATGATAGCAGTTTTGTGGTGCAATGACAGCAGCAATTTGGTGTTACATCAGCAAAAATCAAAATTTACATAGAATCAGTTCAGCCTAAGTGCGGGCATTGCCTGAGATACCACGCCGCATATAATTCAGTCATGGCCTATATAAATTCGTTTTGCCAGATTTATTGGCAATGAGTGCTAGACAGCGAATTGCCACAATAGACTGACCGGTAAAACAATGAAATTTTTACTTGATACAGATTATGGCGTCAACTCACGAATTGGGGTGCCAGCGATCATCGCCTCGACAGCTTCTAACGTTTCGCCATAGAAAATATGCATCGTTTCGCGTGTGACATAGCCGATATGTGGTGTCATCAAAAGATTGGGCGTATTGCGAAGCGGATCAGTGGCCAAAACTGGCTCATGGTCGTATACGTCAATCGCGGCACCAGCAATATTTCGGTTCGCCAGCGAATTTGTCAGTGCCTTCATGTCAACGATGGGCGCGCGCGATGTGTTGACCAGATAGGCATCGGGTTTCATCATGGCTATTTCTTCTGCGCCAATAAGATGGCGAACACGCGCTGATAGTTTTAGATGAATCGAAATAAAATCAGAACTGCGAAAAAATGTGTAACGGTCAACATAAGAAACCCCAACCTCATCACACCTTTCTTTAGTCAGGTTTTGCGACCAGGCCTGAATTTCCATGCCAAAGGCCTTGGCATAACCAGCCAATTGCGCACCAAGCCGGCCAAGCCCCAAAATGCCAAGTCGCGCACCACGAAGATCACGGCCAAGATGCGTTTGCCAGCCGCCCTCACGCATCGCTGTTGCGCTGGCAAAAATTTGTCGTGCCTGCATTGCGATCAAGGTGAAGGCAAGTTCGGATGTAGCATGACCCGGCGAACCGGTGCCGCTAACCATCAAGCCGCGCGATTTAGCAGCGTCAATATCAAGCGCGGCGTTCCGCATACCGCTTGTTACAATGCCTTTCAGATTTGGCAACTGATCCATCAGCACAGCATCAATGGGCGTGCGTTCGCGCATCATGCAGATGATGTCATAGGGTTGTAACCTCTCGACAAGGGCGGTGCCGGCAATGGTGTCATGGAACACATCAATGGTTGCATCAGCTCCAAGCCGGTTCCAGTCACAACTGTCCAAGGCGCATTCGAGCCAATCATCCAAAATTGCTATTTTCATGGTTTTGATCCCTTTGGGTTTTTGGTTTGAAATGGTCACTGAGATGGTTTGACATTGTCGGTTATGAGATTGTGCTTTTTGGCAAAGGCAATCACAAACGGAAGCCCAAGGAATATCATCATCACCCTGATGGTGTGATGGAAGGCAACAAAAGCAACATCAAATCCGAAAATCAAAGCGAGTAAAGTCACCTCGTAAAGGCCGCCCGGGACAAAAGCCAAAAGCATTTTGATGAAGTCGATACCAGTTAATTCCGATAATCCGTATGCTGTGATGCCATAAGTGCCAAGTACGATGAAGGAATTGACAAGCGCATCACGCAAATAAACTGCAAGCTCGACAAATGGCACGCGGGCAAGGCGCGCGCCAACCGATCCACCGATGGCAACCTGTGCCAGAATAACAAATTCACTAATGCGAGGTATCTCGACAAAGCCAAGGATATGTAGTGCTGAGCTAATCATTAATGGCCCAATAAGTTGCGGCATTGGGATGTGCAATAGCCGCGCGATCGGCAAGCCACAAATGGCAATTGCGATAAAGGATAACAGTGTTTTGATATCAAGACTGACGATGCTTGGCATGGCTTGCAGCGCCATATTTGATGCGGTGACAGCGGCCTGACCTTCAACCAAGGCCAGAATGAACGGCGTTGAACAAAATACCAGCGCAACACGAACCAGATGGAACAATGCCACAACATAATCTTTTTCCACCAGATCGCGGCTGATCGTGATCACTTCGGCCTGTCCACCCGGAATACAGCTTAGCAGCGCCATGATGAAACTATATTTGCGAATTCGCATTAAATAGAAAAGACCAACAAGCGTTGCTAAAATGGTAGCCAGGAACATGGCGGCAACGGTAATGCCTGACGATCCGATATGGGCAAGGATATCGGGTCGGAAATTGGCACCAATAAGCGTCCCAAGCCCGAGGATAACAGGCACAAAAACCCAGCGCGGGATGCCAACACGCGCACGAATGGGCGGAATGATCCCAGCGATAATCCAAACGCCAAACAAGCTGCCTAGCAGAAATGGCGCTGGCAGGCCAAAAATCTTAAAAACATGGCCGGTAAAAAAGGCGATGCTTGAGGTGACAATTATATTTTGAATATCCGACAGCACGGGCCGCATGGAAACTCCTAAAGGTGGGGTGGATTGGGCTGATGGCAGCCCCAGTTGGTTTTGGGCGTGTAATTGACTAGTCGATATTGTCCTTATGCCCAGATGCGATGAGTTGTAACCGCGCTTTGACCGCATTTTGAAGATGGATGCTGGCGGCCTGTTTGGCGGCGATGGGGTCGTGCGTCTGGATGGAATTGTTGATCGCGTCATGTTCGGCACCAATTTCACGAACCCGCTCAGCAAGGCTATAGGCGGTTGGACCAAGAAGCACCATCAAGATGCTAAGACGCTGCAAGGTTTCAACCAGAAAGGAATTGTGGCTTGCAAGGGCGATGGATTGATGAAACTGGCCGTTCAGCTTGGCAAGGGTTGCTGGGTTGATGCCATCATTGACGAGAATTGATTCTTTGGCGCGGATTTCGGCAATGAATTCGCGTTCGGCAGGGCTTGCTTGCGCAGCCGCCAATTCAGCCGCCATTGATTCCAGCTTGGCGCGTAATTGATAAAGTGCGTGAATGTCCTGATAATCAAGGGTGCGAACACGAAGCCCACCATCATCACCAATTGACAAAACCCCTTCGGCTTTTAATGCTGACATGGCCTCGCGAAGCGGCGTGCGGCTAACGCCAAGCTGTTGGCCAAGGTCAATTTCCTTTAGCCGCGCGCCGGGCGCAATATCGCCAGCGGTAATGGCTGCAATCAGAACATGCCTGATCCGCGATGTTGCTGCCAGATTGCCACCGTGATGATTTTGGACTTTTAGGTCATGTGCCGCCCAGTCGGTTGACATGAACGCCTCCTTTTTCTTATATTGTATGCAAATGTATGCAATAGATCAAGGCAGTCTTATGCCCAATGAAATCACGAAATCCATTATTGAAAAAAGCTGGGACATCATCGTAATTGGCGGCGGCAATGCCGGCGTTTGTGCGTCCATTACGGCTGCCGAACGCGGCTGCTCGGTCTTGGTGATTGATTCAGCACCGCGTCACATGCGTGGCGGCAATACACGCCATACGCGTAATTTGCGGGCGATGCATGATGAACCAACCGATGTGTTGACCGATCGCTATAGCTTTGAAGAATATTGGGAAGATTTGATGCGGGTCACCAAAGGCGTGACTAATGAGCATCTTGCCGAAGTAACGTTGCGCGGCTCGCAAGAACTGACCCATTGGTTGGGCGCGCGCGGCGTGCGATTTCAATCAGCCTTGTCGGGCACTTTGAATCTCAGCCACACCAACGCTTTTTTCCTTGGCGGTGGGCGCGCCATGTTGAACGCGCTTTGCCGGCATGCCGAATTGATTGGCATTCGCTTTATCTATGATGCTGAAGTTACCAATATCGCTCTTGAAAACGGGTTTTGCGAGGCGATTGATGTTGAGTGGCAAGGGCAATCACTGCATTTGAATTGTAAACAATTGATCACCGCTGCTGGCGGTTTTGAAGCTGATCTTGATTGGCTTGCCGAAGGTTGGGGTGACGCTGCGAAAAATTTTCTCGTTCGAGGCACGCCTTATAATAAAGGCAAGGTGTTACGGGTTCTGCTTGATCGCGGTGCGCAGCCGGTTGGCGCGCTTGATCAATGTCATGCGGTGGCCATTGATGCGCGGGCGCCAAAATATGATGGCGGCATTGCCAGTCGTGTTGATGCGGTGCCATTTGCCGTTGTGTTGAATAAAAATGCCGAACGGTTTTATGATGAAGGTGAAGATTTCTGGCCAAAACGCTATGCGATTTGGGGGCGGCTTGTGGCGGGTCAGCCCGACCAGATTGCCTATGCCATCATTGATTCGGATGGGGTAAAACGCTTTATGCCATCGGTGTTTACCGCAATCACAGATAACAGCATCGAAGGTTTGGCAAGCCAGCTTGGGCTTGATCCAAAAGCGGCAAAAAAGACCGTTGATGCGTTCAATGCGGCCTGTCCTGATGGCCCGATCGACCAGATGCGGCTTGATGGCAAGGCTACAAAAGGTCTGACGCCTGAAAAAACCAACTGGTCAGCACCAATCAGCAAACCGCCCTTTTATGGCTATCCGTTGCGGCCTGGCATTACCTTTACCTACATGGGGGTTGCGGTAAATGATCGGGCGCAGGTTTTGATGCAGGATGGCAAGCCGGCGGCAAATCTATTTGCCGCGGGTGAAATTATGGCAGGCAATGTTCTTGGACAGGGCTATTTGGCTGGCATTGGAATGACAATTGGCGGTGTTTTTGGCCGTATTGCAGGAGCGGAGGCAGCGCGTGTCCTTAACCGATAATATCGAAGCTGACAGGTTTGATCTCAAAGCGCTTCTTGACCCAGACGCGGCTGGCGAAGTCATTCGGGTGATGCAGATTTGCAATGCTTGTCGCTATTGCGAGGGGTTTTGCGCGGTGTTTCCGGCAATGACCCGCCGCCGGCAATTTGACGAGGGTGATGTTGGCTATCTCGCGAACCTGTGTCACAATTGTGGGGCTTGCTATCATGCGTGCCAATATGCGCCGCCGCATGAATTTGGCGTGAATGTGCCGCAAGCGCTTGCCGCTGCGCGTAATGACAGCTATGCGGCCTACGCTTGGCCGGCGCCTTTGGCGGGTCTATTCCGACGCAATGGCCTGTTTGTCACGCTTGGCGTGTCGGCTGGGCTGGCGCTAACGGTTGGGCTGATGCTGGTGATGATTGCGCCACAGCTTTTTTGGGGTGTTCATTTGGGTGAGGGCGCTTTTTATCGAATCATGCCGCATACGATGATGGCCGCGGTGCCCTTGGCAATTTCGGCATTTGTTGTGGTTTCATTTGTTATGGGGTGGCGGCGTTACTGGCGTCATACAGGGGCTAAATGGAGCGGGTTTCCCGATCTTGTGGATGCGGTCAAAGCCGCAGCAACGCTTCGCCATCTTGGCGGCGATACGTCAAGCGGGGTTTTGTCTGGGCCGGGTTGTCCGACAGGCGATGACGGATCGCGCAGTGCGCGGCGTATCTATCATCAATTGACGATGTATGGGTTTTTGCTGTGTTTTGCCGCAACGTCGGTTGGCACGATTTATCATTATGGCTTTGGCCGTGAGGCACCATATGGCTATTTTGAACTACCAGTGGTTTTGGGCACATTTGGTGGGATCATCTTATGTATTGGAACTGCTGGGCTGTTTGTTGAAAAGCGGCGCTTGCATCCGTCGGTTCGCCATGATGAAGGGCTCGGCATGGATTACGCATTTATCGTGTCACTGTTTTTTGTCAGCTTTACCGGCCTGTTATTGCTGGCGGTGCGCGAGACCAGCTTTATGGGTGTGACGCTTGCTATTCATCTTGGTGTTGTCTACGGCTTTTTCCTGATTTTGCCCTTTTCAAAATTTGTTCATGGGCTGTATCGCTTTGCCGCATTGATTGCCAGTGCTGGTGAGGCACGCCGCAGCTAGCCACCATCAATAGCCAAATGTTTGCGAGATAACCTTGGCCGATTCAACCAAAAGGCTGCGCCGTGCCATTGCATCATCAAGACCGAACCGCTGTTTTGGACCATGCATGGCAAGCGCCGCCACATAACGACGTTGCGAATCCAGAACCGGTACGGCGATGGCGATCATGCCCTCGTGAAATTCTTCCATATCCAGCGCATAGCCATTTTTTCTAACTCGCTGTAATTCATCTTCAAGCGTGTCAATGCTTGTATGGGTGCAATCGGTATAGGCGTGCAAATCCAAACTTGCCAAAAGGATGCGCCGCTTTGCCGCCGAAAGATTGGCAAGATAGGTTTTGCCGCTTGCCGTACAATGAAACGGCACATGCGTTCCCACGGGAAGCAAAATCCGAAAGGGCCAGTTGGTTTCGACGCGGTCGGCATAGATCATGCCTTTGATTTCAGGCCTAACAAAATTGACCGTTTCGCCTGTTTCGCGAGCGATAGTCTGCAAAATTTGATGGCGCGTGGTTTGGCCAGCGGCATGTTGGGTCAATCCCGCCGCAAGCCTGAGAAGACGTTTTGTCGGATGCAGGCGGCGTGCCTGTTTCACTAGATAGCCCTCGGCAATCAAGGTTTGACATAATCGGTGCAGGCTTTGTTTTGGCCAATCAAGCTGTTGATTGATTTCGGTTGGGGTCAGCGGCCGACCCGCATCGGCAATCACTTCAAAAATTCTCAAGGTTCGCAGATTTGGTGCTGTTGAGTCGGTCACTATTGCTCTCATTTGCGGCTTTATTCGGCACAGAAAATAACGCCACAAAATAAATTTCACTTGAATAAGGCGTGGTTTCGTGCATTTCTTTTTGTTAAGTAGCATAACAGAGACTAAAAGTATCAAAAAATAAATAATTTTATTACATAGGTTTGTTTAAGGGGGCGGTTTGGAGTTTGATTACGTCATCATCGGCGCTGGGTCAGCGGGCTGTGTGATTGCGAATCGCTTGTCCGCCAATCCATCTGTTTCGGTTGCTTTGATCGAGGCCGGGGGTGAGGATCGCTATCCGTGGATTCATATCCCTGTTGGTTATTTCAAAACCATGGGCAATCCGAAAACCGATTGGTGCTATCGCACCCAGCCTGATCCGGGGCTGAATGGGCGTTCGATAAACTGGCCGCGTGGCAAGGTGCTTGGCGGCAGCAGCTCAATCAATGGTCTTTTATATGTTCGCGGACAGCCTCAAGATTTCGATCACTGGCGGCAGCTTGGCAATGCTGGCTGGAGCTGGGAAGATGTTCTGCCGTTATTCCGTCGTGCCGAAAATTGGGAAGGTACCCAATCGCCTGAACGCGGCGTTGGCGGCCCGTTGAATGTGTCTGAAAACAAGGTTGATCGCGACATCATCGACGCATGGGTTGATGCAGCGGCACAAGCGGGCTATCGCCGCACCGATGATTATAATCGTGAAGATCAAGAAGGGGTTGGCTTTTTTCAGATGACGATGAAAAACGGCATGCGCTGTAGCGCGGCCGCTGCCTATCTAAAGCCCATCCGATCGCGCGAGAATCTGCATATTATTACGCATGCCCATACCGACAAGATTGAATTTGACGGGAAGCGTGCCACCGCAGTGTTGGCGCGGGTTCGCGGCAAAAGCCAACGAATAAAAGCTGGTCGCGAGATTATTCTGTCTGCTGGCTCGATTGGGTCGCCACAACTTCTGATGCTATCGGGTATTGGTGATCAAAATGATCTTGGCAAACATGGAATAACAGCAACCCATCACTTGCCCGGTGTTGGTCAAAATTTGCAAGACCATTTGCAAGCGCGCCCTGTTTTCAAATGTAACGCCAGTACGATTAACACGGAAACTAAAAACCCCCTTCAACTAATGTCAATCGCGCTTCAGTATGCTATTAAAAGGACAGGCCCAATGGCTATGGCGGCTAGTCTTGGCACGGCCTTTTTAAAAACACATGACGGTTTAGAGACACCTGATATCCAGTTTCATCTGCAGCCCTTTAGCGCCGACCGCGTTGCTGAAGGAAGTCATAAATTTTCAGCTTTTACTGCATCAGTTTTGCAATTAAGGCCAGAAAGCGTGGGCCATCTTGAGCTTGTCTCGGCTGATGCTGCAGATTACCCAGCAATTTATCCTAACTATCTTGCTACCAAAACTGACTGTGACACGATTGTTGCCGGTATTAAGATTGCCCGTGAGATTTGTCGAACTGAACCCGTGAAATCGATGATAACTGAAGAATATGCCCCTGGAGCCTCTGTGGCTGATGACGATGATGAGTCCATTTTGGAATGGGCGCGAAATACTGCAACAACAATATATCATCCTACTGGCACTTGCAAAATGGGTCAGGATAAAATGGCAGTTGTTGATGAAAGGCTGCGGGTTTATGGTGTTCAAAATCTGCGTGTTGCCGATGCTTCGATCATGCCGAGTATTACGTCAGGTAATACCAATGCGCCAACGATCATGATTGGTGAGAAACTATCTGATTTAATATTGGAGGCCAACTAATAAGTAATGCTGGTATCAATATTTCATAATATGACCTTGACGGGGTAACCAATAGTTCACCGGCGTCAACTTGTCTTTATTGATTTCGCAAATGACTTTGTGGCCTTAAATGTATTCAAACGATTAACAGGAATTAAAATGGCAGTTAAATATTTAAAAAAGGCAGAAAAAACGCCACAAACTGGAAGTGACGAAACGCGTAATATCGTCGCAGATATGCTAGCAAAAATCGAAGCAGGCGGTGAAACAGTGGCGCTTGCTTATGGTCGTGATCTTGACGGCTATGCTGGTGATGCAATTGTCAGTGACGAGGTGATTGCCGCTGCTGCGGCAACAGTCTCGCCGCAATTAAAGGACGATATCCAATTTGCCTATGACCGTGTTACCAAATTCGCCAAGGCGCAATTGGCGTCGGTCAATGAATTTGAAACCGAGCTGTCACCCGGATTATGGGCGGGGCAGAAATTGATCCCGATCGAAACAGCGGGATGTTATGTTCCTGGTGGGCGTTATGCGCATGTCGCGTCAGCCATCATGTCAATCGCAACAGCCAAAGTGGCCGGTGTTGAACATGTGGTGGCCTGTACCGCGCCACATGGAAATGAAGGGCCAAATCCGGCAATTATCTATGCGATGAATTTATGTGGTGCCGATACGATCTTGTCACTTGGCGGGGTTCAGGGCATTGCGTCAATGGCCTATGGCCTATTTACCGGCAAGCCTGCCCGCTTGCTGGTTGGGCCGGGCAACCGATTTGTTGCCGAGGCCAAGCGCATGCTTTATGGCCGTGTTGGCATTGATATGTTTGCAGGTCCAACCGAAATTGCCGTGATTGCTGATGAAACCGCTGATGCGGCCGTTGTTGCCGAAGATCTGGTCAGTCAAGCCGAACATGGCCCCGACTCGCCGGCATGGCTAATCACAACATCAGGCCAGCTAGCCGATGATGTGATGGCGCAGATGGATCGTCACATTAATGCCTTGCCCGAAACCGCCCGCAATGCCGCAACCGTTGCATGGCGCGATTATGGCGAGGTGATTTTATGCGATAGCGATGAAGAAGCGGCACAAGTGTCGGATGAATATGCGGCTGAACATCTGGAAATTCATACCAATAAGGATGAATGGTATACTGCGCGTCTGAAAAATTACGGTTCATTATTCATCGGTGAGGAAACCACCGTGACCTATGGCGATAAATGTTCAGGCACAAATCATATTCTGCCAACCAAAGGCGCGGCGCATTATACTGGCGGCCTTTCGGTTCATAAATTCCTGAAAATCGTAACAACGCAGCGCATGACCAAAGAGGCCAATCGTGAAGTTGGACAGGCAGCGGCGCGCATTTCACGGCTTGAGGGAATGGAAGGTCATGCGCGCGCAGCCGATGTAAGATTGCGCAAATATTTCCCCAGAGAAAATCTTGGTTGATGCAGGCATGAAACTGTTTGATGTTGCCGGCAAAACCGCATTGATTACCGGCGGTGGCAGCGGTCTTGGCCAATTCATGGCAAAGGCATTAGCCGAGGCTGGGGTGCGGGTCTATCTTGTCGGCCGCCGCGAAGACCGGTTGTCGGCCAGTCTTGGCGACCATAACGGCGCCATATTCGCACTTGATCTGGTTGAACGTGGCGCGGCTGACCATTTGTTCGATATGGTTTCTGCAATGGATCAGCAACCCGACATCATCATCAACGCTGCAGGGATAAATCCGCGGCGTCATGCTGATGATATTTCTGAATCGGATTGGCATTATTCGATAGATCTGAATTTGAATGTGCCGTTTTTGGTTAGCCAGAAATTTGTGCCTCATATGAAGCAAAATGGATGGGGGCGTATCATCAATATTGCCTCGCTTCAATCCACACGCGCTTTTGAAAATGGCATTTCATATGGTGCGGCCAAAGGCGGTATCCTGCAACTAACCCGCGCTATGGCCGAAGCATGGTCACGATATGGCATTACTGCCAATGCGCTTGCGCCCGGGTTTTTTCCAACCGAATTAACCGCACCGTTATTTGCCGATCAGGCTGTGGCGCAAAGGCTGGCAGCGGTAACGGCGATTGGTCGCAATGGCGCGCTTGAGGACATGCGTGGGCCATTGCTGTTTTTGGCATCGGATGCCAGCGGCTATGTCACCGGCCAGTCTATTGCCGTCGATGGGGGATTTACAGCGAAATGAAGGCGCTTGTTTATACCGGCACGCAAATGTCGGAAATTCGTGATGTTGATATGCCAGTTGCAGGCGGTAATCAGGTTTTGGTTGATCTGGCATTTTGTGGCATTTGCGGATCTGATATGCATGCTTGGCATGGGCATGATGAACGGCGGGTGCCGCCATTGGTGCTTGGGCATGAGGCGGTTGGCATTGTTCAAACCGGCGCGCTTGCCGGCAAGCGGGTGGCCATTAACCCGCTGATGACCTGTGGTGATTGCGATTGTTGCAATCGTGGCGATGAGCATCTTTGCCCAAGCCGTGAATTGATTGGCATGCGCGTCCCAGGTGCCTTTGCTGAAAAGCTGGCGATTGATTCTGGTAATCTTACCGTGATTGATGATGATTTGCCATTTGCCGAAGCGGCGCTTGCCGAGCCGCTGGCCTGCTCAGTTCATGCGGTGCGACTTGCCCGCCAGTTAGCTGGCGATCATCGCGATGCAGCCATTGTTGTTCTTGGTGGGGGGGCAATTGGTCTTTTGGCCGCGCTGGTGTTTGAGGCTTATGGTTATGGCAATATCCAGATTGCCGAAACCAATGCGCTTCGCCGCGAAATGCTGGAAAAGATCGGAATCATGCGAGCCTATGATCCGCTTTGCGAAACGCCTGATTCCAGCCGGATTGATATTATCATTGATGCAGTCGGATCAGGGGCGACGCGTCGTGCGGCAAGCGCGCTTGTGCGGCCAGGCGGGGTTATTGTTCATATTGGATTGCAGGATAATGAACCTGGCCTTGATACGCGCCGCATCACCTTGCAGGAAATTAAGTTTCAAGGCACCTATTGCTATCGCAAAGATGATTTTGCCGAAGCCTTGGCCTTGCTGACCAGCGGCAAGATCAGCGGCAAGGGCTGGGCCGAAATTCGGCATCTTGACGCGGGGGCGCAGTCGTTTCTGGACATTCACCACGGTACGGCACCCCCCAAAATCATTCTACAAACAGGCAGGGAATCATGATGAAACGCCTCACCGGATATGGGTCTGTTTTGTTTATATCGCGGGTGCCGTTGATGCTTTCACCACGATTGATCTGATGGGGGAAAAGACCAGCGGGACAAAACGCCAATTCTGTCTTCCAGACGGGGTTTCGCCCGATCAGTTAAATACAACAACGATGCAATGGATGGCGCGCCCCGAAGCCAATCTTGACCTAGCGGCAACGCTTCTTGTCTGGGGAGCGATCAAAGGCGCGTATGGCTGTGAATAGCCGGTCCTTACCAAAACGGTCTTTACCAAAATGATCTTTGCTAAAAATGATCTTTGCGTTTGCGGATTTCGGCAAAAACTGCGGCATTGCTGGCTGTTTCCATACCGAGTTGGGCGCGGATAGCGGCATCTTCAACGCGTAAAAACGGGTTGGTTGCCTTTTCCAGATCGAGGCGCGTTGGCACGGTTGGAAAGCCGTTTTCACGCAATTCGCCAATGGCCTCTTGGCGTGCGGCAAGCGCGGCATTATCCGGATCAACCGACCGCGCAAAGGCGGCATTGGCAATCGTATATTCATGGCTGCAATAAATGACCGTCTGGTCAGGAAGCACCAACAGCTTTTCAAGCGATGCCCACATCATATCGGGATCACCCTCAAAAATGCGGCCACATCCCATGACAAATAGCGTGTCACCAGTGCAAACCATCGATTCAGATGCAATATAGAAATTCAGCATATCGAGCGTGTGACCGGGCGTCGAAATGACATCGATCTGGCGACCGGCAAATTCAAAATGATCACCATCGCGAAGCCGGATATCATAAAGGGCGCTTGCCGCGCTATCAATGACCGGACCAAGAACGGTGGCGCCATGACGCTGTTTCAATTCGGCAAGACCAGCGGTGTGATCACTATGATGATGCGTAATGAAAATATGGCTAAGCTGCCAGCCGGTTTCGGCCAGGGCTGCCTCGGCCGCCGCGGCGTCGCCTGCATCAACGCAGGCGGTAAGGTTGCTTTCGGTGCAATGCAGCAAAAGCCCGTAATTATCGTCGCCATAGGGGAATTGATGTGTTTGAAAGGCCATGCTCATCTCCTTTTAACTGGCTGCAAATCTGCCTACCAACGTCCCGTATTTTCCATTGAAAGCCATGGTTCGGCTGGTGGCAGGGAATCGCCTTCTTGCAACAATTCAATTGAAATATTGTCTGGTGACTTGATAAATGCCATCCGGCCATCGCGTGGCGGGCGGTTGATCACAATACCAGCATCCATCAGTTGCTGGCATTTTTCGTAGATATTATCGACCTTATAGGCAAGATGGCCAAAATTACGGCCATAATCATAATCTTCCGGATCCCAGTTGAATGTCAGCTCTAGTTCGGGCGCGCCGCCAGCTTTGCTAGTTTGCATGTCTTTTGGTGCTGCCAGAAAAATGAGGGTGAAACGGCCTTCGGGAACATCCTTGCGGCGCATTTCAACAAGACCAAATTTGGTGCAATAAAAATCAAGTGACTCGTCAATATCACGCACCCGAACCATTGTATGAAGAAACCGCATAATGTGTCTGCCCCTTGTTTCATGCGCGCCAGATGTTGCCAGCGCTTTCGCCAGAATATGATAGGCGTCAAATCAATGCTATGTCTAGCCTATTGTAGGTTTGCCCTAATCGGTAATCCGGTCTGGTCTTGACTGATTTATGGCCGGCTTTTGCCACTGGTTGCCGGTGATGATATATCAATTTCAAGGCCAATCAGGCTGGCCGCTTCGGCAAGGCTGGTGCAGATTTGAAAATCGGGTGGGTTTGGCAACCGGTTCGATGGGGCTAGGTCAGGAATCTGAATTACTTTCATGCCAGCGGCCAAGGCAGCGGTGGTGCCATTGTTTGAATCTTCAAGGGCAAGACAATCACCTGTGTCGATGCCAAGCTTGCGGGCAGCATCCAGATAAACATCGGGTGCGGGCTTGCCAGCGGGAACTTCGTCCCCGCCGGTGACATGCTGGATATAGGGCATCAGGCTGGTTTTCTGCAAAATGGCACGCGCTTTTTGACCTGATGATGAGGTGGCAACAGCGCGTGGCATATCCATCTGGTGAAGGCTTGCCAAAAACGCGTGCGCCCCGGCCTTTACCGGCACATCATCAAGCAAAAGCTGGCGATAGACATCAAGCCATTCATTTTTGAAGGCAACCGCGTCCAAATGCGGTGGCAGCATGGCACGAAGAATATCAATGCCTGTCGCCGCATTCAGCCCAATCATATCACGATAATCATCAATCCCGACTTGGAGGTCATATCTGGCGGCCGTTGCGATGAACGACTCAAAGGACAAGGTTTCAGTGTCGAGCAAAAGCCCGTCCATATCAAAAATAATTGCCTTGATTTGGCTGATCTCAACCGCAGATTTTACCAATGATAATGGCATGAATATTTCCCTATGAATGCAGCTTTTACCTGTGCAATGATTTGCCTGAACGTAGCCGCCAGACTATTGCATGGATTTACCGCAAAGGAAAATGCCATAAACCAGAATTGCCATATTGGTCTTATCGATGACGGCATGATGGGGGCGCGATAAGGTGAATATGAATTGGACCAATGACTCATGCTGAAAGCTGAAAATATTCGTTATCTCGTGGTGCATTGCGCCGATACGCCCGATGACCAGCCGCTTGATGCAAGTGATATTCACCACATGCATCTTGGTTTTGGCTGGAATGGCATCGGCTATCATAGGGTGATTTGCCGCGATGGGCGCATTGAACATGGCCGCCCCGATTATTGGATTGGCGCGCATGTCAAAGGCTTTAACGAAGTCAGCCTTGGTGTCTGTTTGATTGGTCGCCAAGATTTTACCGATGCCCAATTTGCCGCGCTGGAAACCGTTCTTCGTGATTGGCGTGATGCCTATCCTGATGCTGAAATTTGTGGGCATCGTGATTTTGACTATACTGATAAAACCTGTCCAAATTTCAATGTCGGGCAATGGTGTGAAAAGATCGGTTTGTAAAATTGATGGCGCTGTTTCGCATTATCACCCCATCGGCAGCTTTGCGATCTGGCTCTTTCGTCAATGCCGCACTTGATAGTGAATGTCTTTTTGGCGAGCCATTCGAGGCCGAACAATCGGAAAATGGATTTACGTTTGGCAGGCTTGCCAGTGATGGATATCGAGGCTGGATTCCGGATCATTGTCTTGGTGAATTGCCCGCCCCGAATGCGCGGGTCATTGCCCCAATGAGCAATGTAACCTCACAAGCCGATATCAAAAGCGTGGGGCGTTTTGTGCTGTCGCTTGGTGCCTTGGTAACAATCACGTCATTGCACGATGACCGTGCTAAAATCATCACCTCTGACGGCACTGGCTTTTTACCGCACCAGCATCTTTTGCCATTGGCGTCACCTGGGGCAGGCGACACGTTGGGTGGTCATGTTTTGGGTGATGTGACGCGGGTTGATGATTGGGTGGCGATTGCTGAAAAGCTTGTTGGCAGCCCCTATAAATGGGGTGGGCGTTGTGCATGGGGGCTTGATTGTTCGGCATTGGTGCAATTGGCCTTGGCCGCAGGCGGCATTGATGCGCCGCGCAATTCCGGCCCGCAACACCAAATTGGCAATGGCATTGGCGGTTTATCGCAATTACAACGCGGCGATCTGGTGTTTTGGCATGGTCATGTTGGCATCATGCAGGACGGCAAAACCCTACTTCACGCCAATGCGCATCATATGGCGGTGGCAAGCGAGCCGCTAGATGATGCCATTGCGCGTATTGCGATCACCAACGGGCCGGTAACGGCGCTTCGCCGTCCAATGGCCGATCAGGCGTGATAAATTCTAGCCACCATTAAGCTGAATCTTGTGTCGAAGCAGCCACAGCAAGCAAAGCGATGGAATGACCATCAGCGCGGTGATGACGAAGAACAAACCCCAATTACCCCCAAGCCCATCAACCATTGCCCCTGATGACGCTGCCAAGGTGGTGCGGCCAATAGTGCCGATCGAGGCTAAAAGCGCATATTGTGTTGCGGTATAGGTGCGATCAACAAGAAGCGAAATAAAGGTAACAAACGCAACAGTGGCAAAGGCAGCGGCAATATCATCAAGCAAAACTGCAAGCGCAAACACCCATTCAGATTTGCCTGTCCAGGCAAGAACGCTGAACATGACATTGGTTGCCGCCATTGCAATGCCAGCAATAAACAGAGCGCGAACCGCACCTGACCGAATGGCAAAAAACCCGCCAAGAAGGGTAAAGGCAACGGTGGTTATCCAGCCAAGGCCTTTTGAATAGAGCGCAATATCCGATTTTGAAAAGCCGATTTCAGAATAGAAAATCAACGACATTTTCCCCATGAAGGCTTCGCCGATTTTGAACAACAGAACAAAGCTTAGAATACCAAGCCCGATGGCAACGCCATTCTGCCGGAAAAAACTGGCAAGCGGCCCCCAGATCGTGCTGCCAAGAAAACCAATAAATCGGGCAAAATGGCTATTTGTGCCAAGCTTTTTGACGATATCGGCCTCGGCCTTGTTTTGCGCTTCGATGCGCGTATTGGCGTTTGCTTCGGGAATGAATAAAAGCCCGATATTCGCCAGAATAACCAGCCCGCCAAGCCCGATAAAGGTCAATTGCCAGTAATTTTCAAATCCGGCATTTTGCAAGAAATCGGCACTGAAAAGCGCGATGATGCCGCCTATTTTATAACCGCTCCACCAGCCGGTCACATGGATTGCCGCGCCTGCGGCCATGGCGCTTTTTTCCGAAGCGTCGATCTGTTCAATGCGAAGTGCGTCAATCGTGATGTCTTGCGATGCTGACGCGGTGGCAATGACAAGCCCAATCGCCATCACAAGCAAGATATCTTCTGCCGGACGAAGCAAGCTCCAAGCCAAAAGCGCCAAAAGAATGACAATCTGGAAACATAAAATCCATGCTTTGCGCTGGCCAATTTTGCGGGCAAGTCCGGGAATCCGAATTCGGTCGATCAGCGGCGCCCAGAAAAAATTAATGGCATAAATGCTGAAAATCAGCCCAGCCCAGCCAATCGCCGACCGGCTTAGCCCATCTTCATTGAGCCATAGCGATAGTGACGAGCCGATTAGAACCCACGGAAAGCCACTCATCACGCCAAGAAGTAGAATGCGGATCATGCGCCGGTCGCGATAGGCAGCCAGACTTGTCATAAAATCACGCATTATCATGGCTCCATCAAATTGCGTTTGCTATGTTAGACCCCATGGCAAGAATGGAAAAAGCAGTTTTCCCAAGCCAGCCGTGAGATAACTCTATCTAGAAAAAGGTTTGATGCAATGCCGGACTGGTGTCTTGATCGTGATAAGGCTGGCGATTATTGGTTGCAGGCTGGTGATCAGATGCCAAGGCGCGCCATCATTGGCGGGGCTGGTTTGGTTGCTGCCGATGGCAAACGCGAAGGCGATATGGCAACACCAATTGGCCGATGGGCATTACGGCATCTCTATTATCGACAGGATTTACTAGGGGCGGTTGATACGGTGATTTCGGCAAGTGCGATCACGCGGCATTGTGGCTGGTGCGATGATCCGGCGCATCAAGATTATAATTGTCATGTGACGTTGCCCTTTGCCGCCAGCCATGAGGTGATGTGGCGCGATGACGGCGCTTATGATCTTGTTGTTATGCTGGGATTTAATGATGCGCCGCCAATCGCTGGACGCGGAAGCGCCATTTTTCTGCATTGTATTGCCGCTGGCAAAACCAGTACGGAAGGATGTGTGGCGGTGGATCGTGATGATCTTATCAGCCTGCTTGGTCTTGCGGAGGCAGACCAATATCTATCAATCGATCCGCGATTGCTGTCCTAGCGCGGCGTCAATCTGATCACGGCGGTGACGCAGTTTTTCATTGGTTGGCACCATTGCCACCATCATGCCATTGGCAACAAACCCCATTTGAATCATGATCATATTCGAGATTAGATTCATGCAGATTTTCTGGGCGGTTCCGGCGGTTAGCCTTGTTGATCCGGCAATGATTTCACCGCCAGTAGCAAGCAGGATTGGATGTTCGGCTGCGCTCAAAAGTGGCGTGTTGGGATTATTGGCGATGCCGATGGTTATCGCGCCCGATTTGCGCGCCGCCTCAATCGCGCCAAGCGTATAGGGGGTTTTGCCGCTGGCAGCGATGCCAATCACCACATCATGCGCGCCCCCATCAAGCGCGGTAAAGCCAGCCGCACCGGCGGTGACATCATCTTCAGCATTTTCAATGGCACCCAAGAGCGCCGATGGCCCGCCAGCGATCAAAAAGCCAAGCCGGTCTTTTGGCCAGTTAAAGGTTGGCGGCAATTCAGCACCATCTTGAACCCCAATCCGCGCCGATGTGCCAGCACCAGCATAGATTAGCCGCCCGTTGCTTGTTTGGCTGAGGCGGTCATGCGCGGCAATTGCTGCGGCTTCGATTGCTGGCAAGGCGGTCTGCAATGCCGGAATGGCACCTGCCTGACTGTCAAGCATAAGCGACAGCGCCGCCGATGGTGCCATTTTATCAACATGACGGCCAGTTGGCGGCACATCTTCGGTGGTGCCGTGATTTGGGTCTCGATTTCTGATGCTCATCGCGTCACTATAGGCGTCAGTACAGCAAAAGAGAAGAGACGCATGGCAGGGTCGCTTGTTATAGGCTTGATGTCGGGAACCAGTGCCGATGGCATTGATGCGGCGATTCTACAAACTGACGGCCAGAGATTTCAACCGACCAGCTGGTCAGGCTCTTTCGATTATCGAGCCGAAACCCGCGCTGGTATCTGGGCGGCGCTGTCCAACGCATTTGATCACATGCGCGATGCTGCTGCCCGCCAGCATCTTGATCGGCTGATTGCCGAAGACCATGCAAATGCGGTTTTGCAATTGATTGACCGCAGCAATCTATCGCCAACATTGATCGGCTTTCATGGCCAGACAATTTATCACAATCCCACGGGTGATGATGGCCACCCGCTTGGGCGCACGACAATCCAGCTTGGCGATGCGGCATTATTGGCCGCCAAAACCGGCCTGCCGGTCGTGCATGATGTGCGGCGTGCCGATATGGCGGCTGGA
This sequence comes from Candidatus Puniceispirillum sp., assembly GCA_028383305.1. Classification (GTDB taxonomy): domain Bacteria; phylum Pseudomonadota; class Alphaproteobacteria; order Puniceispirillales; family Puniceispirillaceae; genus UBA3439. Next base: position 137,945 of record JAOEVD010000001.1, on the reverse strand, counting down.
GGGCAGGGCGCGCCCTTTGCACCGGTGTTTCATGCGGCGATGCTGGCGCGTCTTGCCGTCGATTTGCCGGCAGTTCTGGTCAATATTGGAGGGGTTGCCAATCTGACTTGGGTTAATGATCAAACAAGGGTTGCCAGTCAAACAGGGATGGAAAATGGCGCGGGTTTGATCGGATTTGATACCGGCCCGGGCAATGCGTTGATGGATGATTATATGCGGCTTTATTGCGATGCTGATTTTGACAAAGATGGCGCATTGGCGGCAAGCGGCATAGCCGATGCCACGCTTGTCGATGCGTGGCTTGATACGCCTTATTTTACCGCTGATTGGCCAAAGTCGCTTGATCGTCAGGCGTTTCGCCATTGCCTTGATGATGCGCGATTGTTGGCCAAAGCGCCAGCCGATGCGATGGCAAGTCTTGCCCTACTGACGGCAAACAGCATCGCCGCGGCGATTGATCAATTGCCTGCGCCGCCGCGAACAATTTTGATTGCCGGTGGCGGCAGGCGCAATCTTTGCCTTTTGGCGCATTTGCAAAACCGGTTTGGCAGCGCCGTTCAAGATGGCAATGTTGCAGGCGACAGGCTGTTATTTTCGCCTGATATGCTTGAGGCCGAATTAATGGCATTTTTGGCAGCGCGGTATAGCGCTGGATTGCCAACATCATTTCCGGCAACAACCGGTTGCCATCAACCGGTTTGTGGCGGGGTGCTGGTCAGGCCGGTTTAGATCAGCGCATCAGATCCCGGAACATAAAATGGCCGGTAAGGTGGGGGTGGTGGCATCAGATCACGGATATCGGTAAATGGAAACCGGCTATCAAGCCGGTAGGCTTCGGCATAATGGCCGTCAGGCGCGTTACATTGGGCGGCACGAAACCGGTTCATGATCGCGCTGGCGCTGGCAAATCGTGATGGATCCTGACTATGATGCGCCATGATGGCCTTTTGCTTGGCGGCGAAATGCGGGGTGATATCAATATAGTAATCCGGCGTAAAACCGACCCCCATCAAGGTGTCACAAAACAATACCGGACAGATGAATCCGGCAGCGTCACGAACATAGGCCGCCAGCGCGCGATGATCGGGGTGATAATCTTCGGGCGCATGGGTGATCACAAGATCGGGCGCTGCATCGCGAATGAAATCTCTGATGCGGTTTCGGGCGCTTGGCGTATCGGCAAGCTGGCCATCGGGAAGATCAAGCAAGGTTGGCATGCCAAGCGCGGCAAGCCCGTTTCGGGCTTCATCAGCGCGTTGCCTTGCCAGTTCGGCGCCTTGATTAACACCGCCAGCCGCACCATCAGTGGCAACGCCAAGAAGCAGATTATCGCCGCGCGACGATGCGGCTGCCAAAAAGCCATAGGCAAATATTTCCAGATCATCAGGATGTGCGCCAATGGCCACAATATTCATTTGCTGGCTCCGTCTTGATCGCCTGCGATGGTAAAATAGATATCGCAAAGCTTTTGCTTTCGCCTCGAAATAGGCTTTAATAATGCCATGATAGCGAATGCAAAGCCGGGAACAAATAACAATCTTATGATGCGCGGCAAACGGGCAAGGGACAGGGCATAATGACGCTGAATTTCACCGGCTATATCGAAGGCTATTATGGCAGGATTTTCGATTGGCGTGATCGCAACCGGCTTCTTGGTGGCGTTGCCGCAGCGGGGATGACAAGCTATTTTTACGCACCAAAAGAAGATGCGTGTCATCGGCAATTTTGGCGACAGCCCTATGACAAGGCTTGGCAAGCTGAATTTACCCAATTTGCCGTCACGGCAGCGGCCAAGAATATTCACCTGATTGCCGGAATTGCACCCGGGCTGGATTTTGATTTTGCCAGTCTGGATGCGGCGAGGGATCAGAAAAATGATTTCACCATTTTGGTGACAAAGGCGCGCCAGTTTTTGGCAAATGGTGCCAGCATGATTGCGCTATTGATGGATGATATCGCCGCTGATTTTAAGGCGCGATCAGGTAGTTTTACAAATGAAGGCAGGGCGCATGCGTCACTTGCCAACCGGCTTGGGCTGGCCATTGACGCCCCGATCATCATTGTGCCGCGTATTTATGCCGATAGCCTGATCACGCCAGATGATATGCAATCCTTAACCTATCTTGAACAATTTGCCGGCCATCTCAACCCACAGCATCAGGTGGTCTATTGCGGTGATGATATTGTTGCGCCGCGTCCTTTTGGTGATGCTGGTGGGCATCTCGATCCGGCATCAATCATCATCTGGGACAATTTTTATGCCAATGATTATTGTCCGCGGCGCCTGTTTCTTGGGCCTTGGCGCAGTGCCGACATGCCGCATATAATGCTGAATCCAACAGGTATGATCGAGACTGATTTGCTGCTTTTGGGGCTGATGGCGGGAGCGCGCGATCAGGCTGGGCGCGGCAGTGAGGCTGGCAAAAAACACTGGTGCGAATTGATGCAAACAGCAGCAGTGCCGGATGCGTTTTTTGACATTGCAGCCTATTTCGATGCGCCTCATGGCTTTGCCGCCGAATTTGCCATGCCATCGGTGGAAACTGCATTGGCGGCGCTGGAAATTTTGTTATGGTTCTGGAAATCGCCGCTTCAGCGTGAATGGTACCCGCATCTGATGGGGCTGAAACAGGATATCCTGCTGGCCAATGGTGAATTGCCATTGGAACGGATCGAAAAGACGCAAATGGCACCGCTTGCCCGCCAGCTTACTGGCTTTGCTGCAAAAGGTTAATCCTGCGAAAACTGTAGACTTGCTGCTTGTCTGATTGATCATGGCTCGACCGATCATGGCCCGGCCGATGATGACAAGCTGGTGAATTCAGACCATTGGCAAAGATCATTCGGCGTCACGAACCAAACAACAGGATTCGGTGATAACAGGCAAGATGGTGCTTGTTGCACCGGTTGGCTGCGGCCTGATCCTGCAACCAACGCCCAAGAAAATTGATGCGGTCACGGTGCTGGCAATCCGCAATGAACAGCATGTGCCGCCACGTTATCATGCGAATCACCTAACCGCCTTGATGGGGCCAGATCATGTTGGCGATATTGATCATGTTGAATTGGAAGATGGGCATCATTTCGCCTTTATCCGGCCTTTTGCTGATCGTGTGACGCGCGAGGAGACGATCCCTGTTGCGCTTGATCCGGTGGGGTTTGATCGCGCCGCATGGCTTGGTGACGTCAATCAGCAGATTGTCGCATTTATGCGTCTTTAAAATAACCTAAAGTGTCAAAGATGCTAGGCGGCCAGCAAGCTTGGCAATCACATCGCGGCCTGCATTGGCAAAAGCAAAGCGAAGGGCGCCATCCTGTCCAGCGCCAAAAAAGGCACCCGGGATAACAAGAACCCCCGCCTTGCGCGCCATGGTTTCGGCAAGCTGGCGCGAGCCAACACCGGTAAAAGGGTGGCGAACATAGCCAAAATAGGCACCGCTGCTGAGCAGATCCCAACCGGGCAAATCATTCATTGCGGTTCGAAATACGGCGGCGCGTGCCGCGATTCTTTCGCGATTTTCCTGTCGCCAGCTTGTCATGGATGCCAACATTGGCGTCAAGGCATGCTGTGCCACACGCGGGGCGCAAATTTGTATATTATCAATAACTTTTGCCAATTGGGCGACCACGTCGCGGCCGGCAATGATGGCACCAAGCCGATGTCCGGGAAGACAATAGGATTTCGAAAAACTGTAAAGCTGGATCAGTGATGATTGCCAATCATCCTCTGCAAAAAGATGATGCGGTACATCCATGTTAAGCGGCATAAAATCGCGATAGGTTTCGTCAAGGATAAGCCAAATTCCGCGCTTTTGACATAAGGCCAGAATATCGGCAAGAAGCGATGCCGGATAGATACTGCCTGCCGGATTATTGGGGCTGACCAGCGCGATCGCGCGTGTTTGTGGCCCGATAGCAGCATCAATCAAAGCGCAATTGGGAAGCAGGCCGCCATCATCATCACAATCAACATAATCAATGCCAACACCAAGCATGCTAAGCGTTGATTCATGGTTGAAATAGCAGGGGCGTATCATCAAGATACGGTCGCCATGCCCCGCGAGCGCCAATACGGTTGCGACAAAGGCCTGATTACAGCCCGAGGTGATGTGCACTTCACTGCGATCAATTTTGGCATTGTAAATCTGGTTTACATGATCGGCATAGGCACTGCGAAATTCGGGATCCCCCTCAACCGGCCCGTAACGCGCCAATGCCGGATCAGATGCCCCCGTGGCCAATGCCGCTAAAATATCGGGATGTGCAGAATAGCCGGGAACCGCCTGACTCATATCAATCAAAGCCCCGTTGGCACCATCATAAGATGACTTCCAGTTTAGCACGATTGAAACAGGCGGCGCATTCAAAGTGGCAACAGCAGAATTAAACATGTGACTTGCCTATGCTAGCAATGTGGGGTGAGAATAGCGTTAGACTAGCCAGAGATAGGGTGCCAGACAAGATGGATATCTTTTTAAGCTTGGTATCGTTATCAAATTGGTATCTTGGAGAGCTGGCTTAAACCTTTGGCCGCCTAGCGTGATTGCGTAAAAAGAGTGAGGACTGAAAAATGGGGAATTATCACATCATCGGCAGGGCAGGTGCGGGGTCATTGATTGCCGAATTTTTACTTCGCGAAGCCGATATTGATTATGACATTTCCTTTCCCGATCCGACCGAGGTGAAAAGCCCTGATTTTTTTGCGGCAAATCCGCTTGGCCGAATTCCTGTTTTGATTTGTCCTGACGGAACGCAGGTTTTTGAAACGCTGGCGATCATTCATCATATCACCAGCCGGTTTGGCAATCTGGCACCGCCTCAAGGCACGCCACAAAATGATCGTTATCATCAATATCTGGCGCTTTTGGCGACGTCGGTTTATCCGGCCTATCATCGCCAGCATCATACCCGCTATTATGGCGATGCGGCGGCGGCTGAAACGATCCGGCAAAAGGCGCGTGACGAACACCGGGTTATTTTCGATCATCTTGAAGCCAGCCTTGACCCTTATATTTGCGGGCAAACCCTTACCGCTGCCGATTTCTATCTTTATATGCTTAGCCGCTGGGATCTTGATAAAACGGCAATGCGTGAAAACCGGCCGCGATTAAATGCCCTGCTTGATGAAATTCGCGCACGGCCAGCGGTTGCCACCGTGATCGCCGCGCAGCCACGCCGCGCCAAACCAGCTTAATAGCTGATTAAACCTGTCAAAAAAGCCCGATCATTGACCATGAAAAAAGGCAGGCAAAATATGCCTGCCCGGTGATCGGTATTGATGGGATTGGTGACGATCGTGGCTAGAGACCAGCCATCATATCGCGAATGATCTTGATGATCGCGGCTGGCTGTTCAGCACAGGGGATATGGCCTGCATCTTTCACCAGTTCAAATTTTGCACCCGAGATCATATCGGCGGTACCACGCACCAGATCTGGTGGGGTGGCACCATCTTGATCACCAACAACGCAAACCGTTGGCACAGCAATATTGGGCGCTTGATCACGGAAATCAGCATCACGAATGGCCATGCCGGTGCCAATATAGCCGTCAAGTGGCGTGCGGGTGAACATGGCCCGATATCCATGCAGTTCGGTTGCGCGGTCGGCGTGAAAGGCTGGCGAGAACCAGCGCTGCATATTAGCATCAACAAGCGCGGCCAAGCCACCATTACGCGCAATGGCGATGCGGTCGTTCCACATGTCGGCATTGCCAATTTTGGCAGCCGTGTCGCAAAGGATTAGGGCTTTGGCAAGATCGGGGCGGGCGTGATACAGACCTTGGGCAATCAGGCCGCCAACTGACAGCCCAACAACAGCCGCGCCCGATAGGCCAAGATGATCCATCAAGGCAACAAGATCATTCACATGGTCATCGATCTGATAGGGCAGTGTTCCCATGCCGGATAAGCCATGGCCACGTTTGTCATATCGAAGAATGGAATAATCAGCCGATAGATCGTCAACACAATCCTGCCAAATGCGGAAATCGGTGGCAAGCGAGTTGGAAAAAACAATAAGCGGCTTGGCAGCGCCAGCATCATCAAATTGATAATGAATGGAGATACCGTTGATCGTTGCGAATTTCATGTAATATCTCGTTTTGCTAAAGGTACAAGTATGTGCGGGTTAGGGCTGTTGGGGCTGAATGATGCTTTCTTCCAGCGCCTTGATTTGCAGGGCTAGGTATTTCGAATAGATCCGGCATTGAGCAAAGCTGCCGGCGATAAACCATAGGCCAGGCTGTCCGGTCTGACAATACATGTTGCGCAGTTCCATGCCATCGCCAAAACCCCAGATAGGGCCAATTCGTGCAGCAATTTCATCGCCGAATAATTTACTGACAAGATATTCCTGCGGTTTGTAGCCGGTCGCCATAATGACAATATCAGCGTCAATTTTACGACCATCTTTCATCACCATGCCATGATCGGTGAATTGGTCAATCTGGTCGAATTGCACAAGATCAATTTTGCCCTCGGCAAGCAGGTCAGAACAGCCAACATTGAAATAATAGCCACCACCACGGGTGAGATATTTAAACTGCCAGCCGGTATCATCATCGCCAAAATCTAGTTTGAACCCAACATTTTCTAGACCATCAAGAAGCGCCTTATCGGTTTTGCGCGCGGCTTTGGTGAAATGGCGATGTGCCTGTTTGACAAGTGGGGTTGGCATTGAGGTGGTGATGAAATCACATTCATCCGTGCCACGGTCTTCGTCATACAGTTTGTAGGGGAATTGAGCGCTGGGTTCAATATTCACAACAAGGCTGGGGCTGCGCTGGATCATGGTGACTTTGGCACCGCTTGAATATAGGTCTTGTGAGATATCATGCCCGCTATTGCCGCAACCAAGAACGATGGCATGTTTTCCTGACCAATCTTCGCCATCATGATATTGGCTGGAATGAACCGCTGGCCCTTGAAAGGCTGAAAGCGAGTCAATTTTGGGAAGATTGGGAATGCCGCTAACGCCGGTGGCCATAATCACATGGCGCGGTGACATATGACGTATGCCGCCATCGGCGGTGCGTAATGCAACCTGCCAGCGTCCAGCCTTGTCATCATAACTGGCCTTTGTCACTTCGCATTGCGTCCAGAAATTCAGCTCCATTGCGGCGGCGTAGGACTCAAACCATAAGGCCAGCATATCCTTTGGAATATAGGTCGGCCATGTTGGCGGAAAAGGCATATAGGGAAGATGATTGACATGAAGCTGATTATGCAAAGTCAGCGCATGATAGCGATTGCGCCAATTATCGCCGATGCGGTTGTTTTTATCGACAATCAATGTGTCAATGCCAAGCTGGGTTAGCCGTGCGGCAATCGCCAAGCCAGCCTGCCCACCACCAACAACCATAACGGCCGGATCATGATTTTTATAGCTGGCGGCAGCAAGGCGTTTATCCAGCCAGTTTGCTCCGCGAAAATCACGCGAATAGGATTGCCCAGTTGGCCGGTTACGGTCGGTTTTTTCCTCAAAGCCGATCAATGCATCGATTGCGGTAAAAAATGTCCATGCCCGATAATGGTCAGGATGTTTGTCATCTGCATTAAGCCGCAAAATACCGCGGCAATGTGCGGCATCGGTGGTAAAGGTGAAAAAGGCTTCGATCGCATCACTGCCAGCACGTTTCACAAGGCGTGGCGCAGTGGCTTGGGGATCAAGCGTGATCTCACTAATTCCGGCTTTGGCCGCCGCCGCGGGAAGGCTATTTAGAATGTCTGTTGCGCCAGTGACGGTCTGAAGCTGCCAGCTGAGCGCAAGCGCATCGCGCCAAAAGCCGTTGTCGTGAAATAGATCAGCAAAACCCGCCGGTGCATCGCCAGCAGATGATGATGTTTGATGCAGGGCGGCGTTGAAGCGGCAAAGCCAATCATCAACAATCGAATCAATCATGGATATTGTGTTTTGGTCGTTCACTATCTTCAAAACCTTTGTTGAAATCGCCAATTTCATTGGCATCCAATTTTTAAGATCATCAATCGCGGGCAGGTGGGCTGTGTCATTTACATTATTCTAATCAAATCCATCCCTCTGGCAATATTGATATAATAAATTCTGCGCCAAAGCCGGAAATTGCTCCAGAAATTACGCGCTGAAACGTGTGATAGCTGGCACCAGATAATCTTTAGAAACAGCAGGTTTATTGAGATATAAGCCTGTTTTTGGCGGCTGCTAAAGACTGGATTGGCGATCAAGTAAACGGCGCGAAATGGTCAAGCGGCAAACTGAACAACCATGAAAATAAATTTAGATGGTTTTCAGACAGCACTTGACCAATCTTCATTCGATGTCTCTTATAAATATCGTCTTTAATTGGCGGCAACGCTAAAAATAAAAATCCGATAATCGGGAGGAATGAAATGAAAAATAAACTTCTCAAGGGTGCATTGGGAATCGCAGCTGTTTCAGCTGTTGCTCTTGCGGGCGGGATTGCTCATGCTAAAGATACAATTACAATTGCGGTGCCGTCGTTTTTGACAGGTGGTGCAGCTGGTCCATTTGGCATCCCTGCCATGAATGGCGCCAAAATGGTCACTGATGCCATTAATGCTGGAAAGCTTCCGGCACCCTATAATACCAAAGGTTTTGGCGGTGCGACCGCAGATGTCATCGCTCTTGACGAAGGTGGTGGCGCCACGAAGCAAGTGGCGGAATACAGAAACCTTGTTGAAAAAAGAAATGTAGATGCGATCGTTGGCTATATTTCTTCGGGAAATTGTCAAGCCCTTGCGCCAGTTGCTGAAGAACTAAAGCAGTTCACCATTTTTGCGACCTGTGGAACGCCAAGAATCTTTGAGGAAGCTGAAAGAAAATACGTTTTCAGAACAATGGGTCATGCTACCGCTGACAACGTCGCTGCCGCGATGTATGTCAAAGAAAAATTCCCTGATATGAAAGGGTATACCGGTATCAATCAAAACTATGCTTGGGGACAAGATTCTTGGCGTGATTTTGACCTTACCTTGCAACAAATTATGCCAAATACAAAAGCATCAGATAAAACGCAATTTCCGAAAATCTTTGCTGGTCAGTACGGCTCAGAGATTTCGGCGATGTCACTTGATAAGGCGGATTTGATCCACACCAGTTTCTGGGGTGGAGATCTTGAGGCGTTTATTTTTCAGGGTAATGCACGCGGACTTTTCAAGAAAAAAATCGGTGTTTTCACAGTTGGCGGAACCGCAGCCTATCGTCTTGGCAAGAAATTGCCGAATGGGCTTGTTCTTGGCGCGCGAGGACCATACGGCATTCTTGTGAAAGATCGCCAATCTACGTTGAACCAGTGGTTCATCAACACCTACAAAGACATCTACGGCATCTATCCATCAGGCCCAGCCTATCAATATGGACAGGCAATTTTGGCCGCCAAAATCGCCTATGATAAGGCCGGTAGCGATGCAACCAGCGAACAGCTTGCTGACGCGTTACGCGGCATTACCTTTGAATCATTTTCAACCACCATTGAGATGAAGCTTGGTAATGGACACCAAGCTGCAACCGAAAATGGATATGGCATCACCGAATATGACTCAGAAAACGGTGAGAATGTGGTTAAGGACGTCAAGTTCTACCCTGCATCATGCGTATTACCTCCTGAAGGCCAGAACAGTGTTGACTGGATCAAAGGCGGTATGAAAGGCGCTAAGTGCTAATCTGATAATTTTCCACCAGCAGGCGACGCCTGCTGGTGGAGCTTTTGTTTAACTCTTTAAATTTCATTCTATTGTGGGGGATCTGCTGTGGAAGCGGCTCTGACTATTCTTCTCGACGGGCTTCAGTTTTCGTCATATCTGTTCATCGTGTCGGCGGGACTTACCATCATCTTTGGGGTGATGAAGATTCTAAATGTGGCACACGGAAGTTTTTATGCCTGGGGCGCATATACTGCAGCCTTCTTTATTGGCAAATTTTCGGATATGGGTTTGCCTGACGCATTGGGTTTTTTAATCATTGTTGCGGCAGCCATTGTTGTTGGTGTCATTCTTGGTTTCATCATCGAACAAGGCATCTTAAAGCACATGTATGAGCGCGATGAAGTTTTGATCGTGTTAGCGACGTTTGGCCTATTCCTCGTCTTAGAAGATATCATCCTCATAGCCTTTGGAACCGACCCTTACTTCGCCTATCAACCGATGGCGCTTTTGGACTCGGTTGAATTGGGGGGTATTACCAGAGATGTCTATGGAATGACCCTAATTGGGGTTGCGGCAGTTGTGGCCGTTGGCTGTTGGTGGCTTTTGAACAAAACGAAATGGGGCACCCTTCTCAAAGCCGTTATTTTTGATCGTGAGATGGGTATCTCGATGGGTATCAATGTCCCACTTGTTTACACATTAACCTTTATCGGTGGCGCGATCTTGGGTGGCCTAGGGGGTGCCTATATTGCGCCAACAATCTCAGTCGCACCCGGCCTTGGCACGGAAGTAATTGTGCTGTCTTTTGCGGTTGTTGTCGTTGGTGGTATGGGATCCATTGTGGGAGCAGCAATTGGCTCATTGATCATTGGGATTTTGCGCGCAATTGCTGTGCATGAACTGCCGCAAGTCGAGCTTTTCGTTGTGTTTGCTGTGATGGCCATAGTCCTTGTGTTTCGCCCAGAAGGCTTGTTTGCTCCAGCCAAACCTAGGAAAATTTAAAATGTTTAATGATAGAACAGCAAAATTTTTATTGTTGGCTGCGCTGGTAATCTGTGTTGGTGGTGCTTTTGCGCCAAACTGGATCGTGAACCAGTTTATGTTCGGATTTTCAAGGGCGCTTGCGATCCTTGGTCTTATGGTGTTGTGGCGCACAGGATTAGTCTCTTTTGGCCATGCTTTCTATTTTGGGTTGGGCGCATATGCCGTTGCGATCCTCGACAGTAAATTGGGCGTTTCTGACGTGTTTCTCCGCCTGATGGCAGGCGCTGTTGTTGCGGGTGTCGCTGGTTTTTTAATCGGCTTCATCATGCGAAACTACCGCGACATTTTCTTTGCGATGCTCAACACAGCGATATCGATGGTGCTGTTTGGCATTGTGGTAAAAACCGAATCCTTAGGATCGACGGATGGCTTTGCAATCTCGGCGTCAACCATCTTTGGGCTTTCGCCCGAGACAAAATATCCATTGTTCGTGATCATCACACTTGTCGGTTTAACGGCAGCACTTGCGGTGAATTTCTATTTGAAAACGACTTTTGGAAAACTAACCACCGCGATCAGAGACAATGAGATACGCGTTGAGTATCTGGGTTTCTCGGTCGCTCACGCAATCCACCTGAAATACACCATATCGACGATTTTGGCTGGTTGTGCCGGTGCGCTAATGGCGATGTCGCTTGGACAGGTAGATCCAGAGTCGATGATTAACTGGACAGTATCTGGCGAGCTTGTTTTTGTTACTATCTTGTCAGGCCCGGGCAATGTTATTGCACCATTTATCGGGTCTCTGGTTTTTGAAGTTCTTAGAACTTACGCGTTTGAATTAGCCCCACAGGCGTGGCAGTTGATTATGGGCGCAACGTTCTTAACAATCATTTTCTTCTTACCTGGAGGAATTTGGAGTTTGATTGAGAAGTTGGGAGGGAAGAAAAATGAAAAATAGCTCTTCAATCCTGGAGGTTCGCAACTTGCTCAAAACATTTGGAGCAGTTGTTGCCGCAAAAGACATCAATGTTGACATCTCTCAAGGTGAAATTGTTGGTATTATCGGTGCAAATGGAGCGGGTAAAACATGTTTTGTGAACATGGTTACAGGGTATCTTGCACCGACTGAAGGCAGCATAAAATTTGAAGGGGCTGAATTAGTTGGTCTTGGAACACGCAAAATAACACATGCGGGCATTTCTCGTTCTTTTCAAGTGTCTCAAGTTTTCCATTCGATGACAGTCTCAGAGAATCTTATGATTGCGTTGGCTATTGCGAATAATCGTGGTGCCGATGCGCTTGGTTTAATGGACACGCCGGACTTGCGTTCAAAACTTGATGAAGTTCTGAAACGCTATAGGTTGGAGCCGCAAAAGGACGCCACAGTGAGTGCGCTTGCACAAGGTGTCCGAAAGCTCCTTGATATTGCAATGGCAGTTGTCAGCAAACCCCGCATTCTTTTATTAGACGAGCCAACAAGTGGTATCAGCGTTGAAGAAAAGTTTGATTTCATGGACATTGTTATGGGCGCTTTAAAAGAGGATGGTGTTACCGTTCTTTTCGTCGAGCACGACATGGAAATTGTTGAGCGTTACGTTAGCCGCGTGCTGGCATTCTATCAGGGTGAAATTATTGCTGACATGCCTCCAAAGGACGCATTGGCTGATAAGAAAGTGCAAGAATTTGTCATTGGAAAAGAGCACCACAAGAAAAAGAAATAGGATCTAGTCATGCTTGCAGTTAACGCTCTCGACGTTGATATCAACGGGACCCCGATACTTCGAGGTATTGGATTAGAGATAAATTCCGGTGAAATTATTGGCCTGATTGGCCGGAATGGTGCTGGGAAAACCACATTTCTTCGATCAGTGATGGGGCTTTTGCCAATTGTTGATGGTAGTATCTATCACAATGATAAGGACCTAAAAGAAGAGCCTGGTTATCGCCGAGCGCATATGGGTTTTGGGTATATGCCAGAAGATCGGCGGCTTGTTCCTGAGATGACAGCCGAGCAGAATATCCTTGTTCCTGTCTGGTCCACCAATATTTCAGGCCATGCGGCGCGTCTGGAATGGATCTATAAAATCATTCCTGAATGTGAAAAATTTAAAGATATGCCGGCAACGTCGCTTTCTGGTGGTCAGCAGAAATTGGTCGCGTTGGCACGCGCATTGATGGTTGGCCAGACGCTATTGTTATTGGATGAGCCAACCGAAGGGATTGCGCCGGTTTTGGCGCAACGGATGGGTGAAATTCTTGCGTCTTTAAAACAAGAAGGCGTTTCGATTATTATTGCCGAGTCCAACGATGCACATGTCGCCGGTGTTATTGATCGAACCTACGTTATCGAACGAGGCTCGATCGTTACCGCTTGATCAGGTGAATATTTAAATGGAATTTAAGGCTGAAGGCGTCATACCAGCAACTTTGGTAGCCTTTGAGACAGATTTTGAAATTGACATTGCGGCATCGCGAAAACATTTGCGTGATGTTGCTGATGTTGCGGGTCTTAGTGCGATCACGGTCAATGGCCATGCGTCGGAAATTCATGCGTTCAGCTTTGCCGAACAACAGCAGCTTCTGGGCGAATCGCTTGACGAGGTGGGGGATGCGCTGCCGCTGGTAAATGGGGTTTATGCCGATGGCAGCCATGCGGCTGTTGCGGTGGCGAAAATGGCGGCTAGCGAAGGCGCGGCGGCGCTGTTGGTGTTCCCGCCAAACAGCATGAGCATGGGCGGCCAGCTTCGCCCCGATATGGCAATTGCCCATTTCAAAATGATTGCCGATGCAACCGATCTGCCGCTGATTCTGTTTCAATATCCGGCAAGCACCGGCCTTGGCTATCCGTTTACAACGATGCTGCAAATTTTTGCCGAAGTGCCAAGCGTCGTTGCGATCAAGGATTGGTGCAATGATCCGATGCTGCATGAAAGTCACATAAAAACCTTTCAATCATTGCCGCGCAAGGTGAATGTATTGTCAACGCATTCATCATGGTTAATGGCATCATTATCAATGAAGCCTGCTGGTTTGCTGTCGGGCGCGGGAAGTGTGATCGCCGATTTGCAGGTTGAGCTATTCAACGCGATGCAGCGCGATGATCTGGCAATGGCGCGGGTGGTCAATGATCGGATTTACCCGCTGGCACAGGCTTTTTACCGCGCGCCGTTTCTGGATATGCATAACCGGATGAAGGAATGTCTTGTGCTTTTGGGGAGGTTGGATCAGGCGATTGTCAGACCGCCTTTGCAAAAGCTTGCGGCCGATGAAATTGCCAAGCTGAAACAAGCGCTGGTCGCCGCAGGCCTGCAAAATTAGGCGTGACGCGCCCGGTTCTTGGCTTGGTGTTTAGATTTATTTTTGAAATAAGGATTGATCATGGCTATTTATGAATTACGAACCTATCAGGTCACTGTTGGGAAAATGAAAGATGCTGTTGAGGCCTATAGTCAAAAAGGCTGGCCAGCTTTACAAAAGGGCGGCTTTGACAAAAAGCTAGTTGGGTATTTCATTTCAGATACCGGCCCACTTCATCAGATTGTGCATTTGTGGAAATTTGACGATGATGCCGATCGTCGCAATCATTGGAACAGCCTTTTTGCCAATGATGATTTTATGGATTTTGCCGGTGATCTTCGTCCTTTATTGCTAAGTCAGCAAAACCAGTTGTTGAATGCTGCGCCTTGGGGCCCGCATCCCTGATTGCAAAGGGGTAGCAACACCGCATCGACATGATCATTTGAGGAGATGCTAGGGTGATTAACATAAAATATCTGATCTGGGCGCTTCTTGCCGGCTCATTTATTCCGGTTGTCGGTATTTTGAATGGCCGTGTTGGGCGCGCCCTTGGCGAGCCGCTTCATGCAAGTGTTCTGCTATTCGGTGTTGCCATTCTTTTGGCGATAACAGTGGCGGTTCTGGCGGGGCGAGGGCTTCCTAATATTGGTGATTTTAGGCAGTTGCAACCGGTTGAATATCTGGCCGGTTTTGTTGTTGCCTTCTATGTGATTAGCGCCACGGTTCTGGCCGGCAAAATTGGCGTTGCCAATTTCATTGTCATGGCGGTATCGGGGCAGATTATCTTTTCGCTGCTGATTGACCATTTTGGTCTGTTTGGCGCACCAATCCGGCCGGTAAATCTGCTACAGCTTGGCGGTGCAAGCATGCTTCTTGGCGGCTTGGTGATTACCCAGCTTGCCAATGGCAAATAGATGATGATGCCACGCGTGGCTGATGCATGATTAGCGCAGCCCGTCTTTGCCTTCAGCCTCATCATGCGTCAGGCCACCAACACGTGGCAAGGGACGCCCTGAGTCAGCAACCGCAACGATAACCAGAATTTCATTGGCGCGTGGGGCGTCATTGACGCTGACTTCCATTCCATCGAAATGTGATCGGACATAGGCAGCGTCTTTATGACCAAGCGGCACATCAATGGGATGACCCATACCGCCCCGTTTCTTGTTTGAAGGGACAAGGGCAGCCCCTTTTTCAACAGCGGCACGCAGCGGTTTGCCAAGGCGGGGATGCAAAATGGCTGCGGCATGTTCCAGCTCGCCATTTTCGCCAACAAGTGCGGCCTTGCCATAGCTTTGCGCCTGTTGCGGGGTGATGCCAAGCGCGGCAACGCAGCGCTCACCAAGAAGGCCGCCAAGTTCTTCGCCAATTGACATAAGCATCTCGAGATCATCTTGATAGGTGCCAGCAAAAGGATTTTCGATCACCGCAATGGCGGCGGCGCGGCGCGTTGGCGGCGAAATGGTCTGGCCTGCCTCTTCATGCGTATCCTCGACAATTGTGACGATTTTCCGAATTTTTGCCAATCCCATGATCTGTTCCCCTATGCCTTTGCCGCCGGATGCTGCTGACGTTAAATGATGATTTCACAACCTTCGATCAAAAAATATATTTTGTTTGCTGTCAAACGATATATCCGTTGTGAGACTCCGCTTGATGGATCTGGACGGCGATGGCTAGCAATTGAAATAATGACATTATTTTGAAATCTGGCCTTTTTGCCTTGGCGATGTTACATCTAAAGACACTGCTTGAATTTGCATTTTATTTTGACCTAATCCGGATTTGCCTTTGCTATGAATGTTTTTGATCCCAGCCATTTTGCCGTTCCGAAAACGGTTAATGACTATCAGCTTGAAGACCAGGTCGGCTATAAGCTGCGGCTTGCCAGCCAGCGTCATCTTGAGATTTTCTCGCGGCATCTTCCCGATATGACGCCAACGCAATTTTCCATTCTGGTGCGGCTTCGTGAAGTTGGGGAAGTGTCACAAAACCAGCTTGGTCGCCTTGTTGCGATGGATGCAGCGACGACAAAGGGGGTGATTTCGCGCCTGATTGATCGGGGTCTGGTGCAATCGCGTCAAGATGGTGCTGATCTGCGGCGGTTGCAAATCTCGCTTAGCCTTGAAGGCCAAACAAAAGTTCAAGCGGCGATCGATCAGGCGCGGGTCATCACCACGGAAACAACCGAAAATTTGACCAAGCGTGAGCTGGCGCGGCTGCTTACCTTGCTTGATAAATTATAGGCCGAAGGGCGATTGTAATATCTACCTTGACCGGTGCCTCATGATTGCTGACTAATAGATAATGATTTCATGCTGCCGGCGCTGGCAAATGATCGCAAAAAAGATAAGAGGTATAATATCATGGCGTCAGAAAAACTTGTGATTACCAATATTGGCCAGATTCTGTCGGGTAAGCTGGAAGCGCCCATCCTTGATGGTGATTGCGTTGTCTCGGTCGATGGCCGGATTACCGATATCGGCTATGCCAAGGATATGGATCTGGATAATGCGACGGTAAAGGTGTATGCGCATGGGGTGACATTGACCCCGGGTTTGATTGACAGCCATGTTCATCCGGTGATTGGCGATTATACGCCGCGCCAGCAACAGCTAAACTGGATTGATTCCTGCCTTCATGGCGGAGTGACAACGATGATTTCGGCAGGTGAGGTTCACGCCCCTGGACGGCCAAAAGATATTGTTGGATTAAAGGCGATGGCGATCGCCTCGCAGCGTTGGTATGAAAATTTCCGGCCATCAGGCGTGAAAATGCTGGCAGGTGCTCCGGTCATTGAAGATGGCATGGTCGAATCTGATTTTAAAGAGCTTGCCGATGCTGGCGTCAAGCTGCTTGGCGAGGTTGGTCTTGGCTCGGTTAAGGCTGGCGAAACCGCCGCGCAGATGGTCAAATGGGCGCGCAAATATGGCATTCAATCAACAATCCATACTGGCGGTCCGTCAATTCCGGGATCAGGGCTGATTGACAAGGATGTGGTTCTTGAAGCTGATGCAGATATTATTGGTCATATCAATGGCGGCCATACCGCGCTTCCCGATGACCAGATAACCTGCCTTTGTGAAAGCTGTAATCGCGGCATTGAGATTGTGCATAATGGCAATGAACGCGCAGGTTTGTTGGCGATGCGAACCGCCTTTGAGATCAAACAGGCCGAACGCGTGATCCTTGGCACTGACTCACCCGCCGGATCAGGAGTGCAGCCGCTTGGTATTTTGCGGATGATTGCCATGCTGTCCAGCCTCGGTGACATTCCCCCGGAAATTGCCTTTTGTTTTGCCACCGGCAATACAGCGCGCATGCGTGATCTTGATTGCGGCATCATCGAAATTGGCCGCAGTGCCGATTTTGTGCTGATGGATACTGCCCAGCACGCGCCCGGGCGCAATATGCTGGAAAGCATTCATCAAGGCAATTTGCCCGGGGTTGGCATGACAATTATTGACGGGATTGTGCGCACCAACCGCAGCCGAAATACACCGCCAGCGACGCATATGCCCGAAATCATTGAATAGGTAATTATTGCATATATGATTGTTTGGCCGGCAATTGCCACATGACCATTTATCAACCCGAAACTGGCGAAACATCCATCATTTTGCTTTGACGTAATTGCCCATGTGACATTAGTTCGCAAAGCATTGACGCTGCTGGATGTTTACAAGATGTATTATTGTTAGTATACAAATGAATTAACACGGACAATCTGATTTCAATTAAGGCTCATCATTTGAGGCCTCATCACTGCCAAACAGGATTTATTATGCGCAAATATATCACTATCGACCTTGGCAGCAAAACAACCGCCAGCCGTGATTTGTCCGGTCGCGAAATTGCCGAATCTGGACGTTATCTGATTGCGCGGATGCTGCTTGACCAGAACATTGCCACAATCGACCCAATGTCGCCGGAAAACCCGCTGATTTTTTCGGCTGGGCCTTTTGCGGGAACGAATTTTTCGAATGCAAACCGGCTAAGCGTTGGCTGTAAAAGCCCACTGACTGGCGGCATTAAAGAGGCAAATAGCGGCGGCACATTTGGTTTTGCGATGGGTCAATTGCTAATTTCGGGCATTACCCTTCAAGGTGCGAGTGATGATTGGGTGATTATTCGCATTACCAAAGATCGCGAGATCAGTTTTGATGATGCGACGCCTTATCTTGGGCTTGGCAATTTCGATTGTGCCAAAAAGCTGCATGAAACCTATGGTCAGAAAACCTCACTGGCGATTTGTGGGCCGGTTGGTGAATATCTTGGCCTGATGGCTGGCGTGGCCTTTTCGGATACGGATAACCGGCCGTCACGTTTGGCGGCACGCGGCGGTGTTGGCGCGGTTATGGGTGCCAAAAAGGTCAAAGCGATGGTCATCGACAAGGATCGGATGCCGCCGGTAAATGACCGCAAGAAATTGATGGGTGCGATCAAGGATTATGGCAAAAAGCTTGACGAATCGGTTGCGGTGCAAAGCCTGAAAACAACTGGAACCGCAATGGTGGCTGATCTTACCAACCATCTTGGTGCTTTGCCGGTTCGTAATTTTTCATCCGGCCAATTGACCAGTGCCGATGATGAGCCGTTGCGCATGGGTGGCGATTTTATCCGCGAATTAAATGGCGGGCGCGGCGGTGATACATCACATGCCTGCATGCCTGGCTGTTTGATCAAATGCAGCAATGTTTATGTTGATGATACGGGGCGCGAACTGGTTTCGCCGCTGGAATATGAAACCATTGGTTTGCTTGGCACAAATTGTGGACTTGATGATCCCGATGATGTGGCAAGATTGAATGAAACGGCAAATGATCTTGGCGTTGATAGTATCGAGCTTGGTGCCACCATTGGTGTTTTGATGGAGGCTGGCATTGGCGCTTTTGGTGATGTTGGCTTTATGCAATCTTGTCTTGAAGATATCCACCTCGGCAATGAACGTGGCCGTCTTTATGCGTCGGGAACGGCGCGGGTTGGCAAGGCGTTTGACGTTGCGCGGGTGCCGGTGATCAAACAGCAGGCCATCAGTGCCTATGATCCGCGGATTATCGAAGTGACTGGCATTTCGATGATGCTAACAGCGCAAGGTGCTGATCATACGGTTGGCAATGCGCCATCTTTTAAATGTGATGACAAAACCATTGATGAATTAGTTGCCGAAAGCCTGCGTATGCAAATTAACAGCGCGGTTGCCGATTCCTTTGGGCTATGCGTGTTTGGTCGGTCGGTCACAGATGATAATCTCAAACTGATTGCCGATGCGATTAATGATTCCTTTGACGCCGATGTGACGCCCGAATTTATCACCGGCATTGGCTTTGAAACATTGCGGTTAGAAGCCGCCTTTAACAAGGCCGCAGGTTTTGATCAGGAAGATGATGAATTACCGTCATTTTTCTGTGATGAGCCGTTGCCACCAACGGGTAAAATGGCACGCCTTTACAGCCGTGAAGTGAATGCCGCAATGCAAAATCTTATGGAAGCGCAAAGCCGTTGGCGATAAGATTTTGGATGAGGTCTAGAATGCAAAGCAAGGTTGTGGCGCGGAGAGTTTTATGCAAGGCGAAATAGGCGCAGGTGCCGCAGATTATGTGCGGGTCGACAGTCTAGAGGCAGCCATTGCCACGCTTGCCAAAGGGCCAAGAACCATTCTTGCCGGTGGTACGGATGTGTTTCCTCGATTGCAGGATCGGCCATTGACTGGTGCGATCTTGGATATTTCGGGAATTGCCGCGCTTAGCACAGTCGCATTTGACGGTGACTATTGGCGGATTGGCGCGGCTGCCAGCTGGCGAACGCTGATTGACGCTGATGTGCCCCCTGCCTTTGACGGGTTAAAGGCCGCCGCGCGTGAAGTCGGGTCGGTGCAAATTCAAAACCGCGCCACCATTATTGGCAATCTATGCAACGCCTCGCCTGCCGCAGATGGCGTGCCGCCTTTATTGACGCTTGATGCCGAGGTTGAAATTGCCGGTGCGTCTGGATTGCGCTATTTGCCGTTGTCGGCGTTTATTCTTGGCAATCGCAAAACCGCGCTTGGTGATGGCGAGATGGTAAGCGCATTGCGGTTACCGGCAGCGTCAACAGCTGGACAATCGGGCTTTTTAAAGCTTGGCGCGCGATCCTATCTGGTGATTTCGATCAGCATGGCAGCATTGAGGCTGGCGGTTGATGAAGCTGGCATCATTCGTGATGTGGCCTTGTCGATTGGCGCGTGTAGTGAAGTTGCCAAACGCATGGATCAGCTTGAGGACGCATTGCGTGATACGGCATTGGCAACCGCCAGCGCGCGGGTTACGCCAGATCTTTTCACCGGTCTTTCGCCAATAAATGATGTGCGGGCAACGGCCGCTTATCGGCTGCAGGCATCATGCGAAATTACGCGCCGCCTGCTTTGCAAACAGCAATCGAATTTTGCCAAAGGGGTGGCGGCATGACCTGTTTTACCTTGAATGGCAAGCCAGTCACCAGCCAGCTTCCCGCCAGCACCCGCTTGAGTGATGTTTTGCGTACTGAAATGGATTTGCCGGGTACCAAGATTGGCTGTAACGCCGGTGATTGTGGTGCTTGTAGCGTGCTTCTTGATGGCGCTCCGATTTGCAGTTGCCTGACAGCAATTGCGCAGGTTGAAGGTGCCGCAGTGACCAGCATCGAAGGACTGCATGCTGATGGCACAATTGCCAAATTACAAGATAGTTTTCTAGCGCATGGGGCTGCACAATGCGGTATCTGCACCCCGGGCATGATGGTGGCGGCATCGGCGTTATTGGCTGAAAACCGCGCACCAAACCGGCATGATGTCGAAGATGCGCTTGGTGGGGTTTTGTGCCGTTGTACCGGCTATAGCAAGATCATTGATGCGGTTCTGGCGGTTGGTGGCGATGCCAAAATATCGCCGCGACCACAGGCAGGGCAGAATGTTGGCAGCCCCATCCGGCATCTCGATGGCCAGCCCAAAGTCGATGGCAGCCTGATCTATGGTGATGACGCGGTGCCGCAAGATGCGCTGTTGGTGAGGGTAATCCGCAGCCCGCATCATTACAGCAGTTTTGAAATTGGCGATAAGACAGAGTTTCTGGCAAGCCATCCTGGTATTTTGGCAGTTCTTGATGCCAGCGATATTCCCGGCCGCAATTGTTTTGGGGTGATTCCGCCCTTTGCCGATCAGCCGGTTTTTGCCGAAACAACAGCCCTATATCGCGGTGATGCAGTGGCAGCGATTGTTGGTGATGCCGATGTGATAAGGCATTTTGACGAAGCCGATTTTCCAATCAAATGGACCCCGCATGAAACGATGCTATCGCCTGCATCAGCGATGGCGGATGGCGCACGCAAGATGCATGCAAATCGTGATGGCAATATTCTTGTTCGTGGCTATGTCGAAACCGGTGACGCCGATCAGGCGCTTGCGGCGGCGGCGCATAAGGTCGAGATTCATACAACAACACCCTTTATCGAACATGCCTATATCGAGCCTGAGGCAGGCTATGCCACCCGTGAGGGCAACCGGATTGTCATTCATGGCTGTACGCAGGCGGCGCAAATGGATCGTGAGAGCCTTGCCGAGATTATGGGCATGGAGCTTGAGGCCATTCGGGTTGTGCCATCGGCTTGTGGCGGCGGCTTTGGCTCAAAGCTGGATGTGTCTTTTCAGCCCTATGTTGCGCTTGCGGCATGGGTGTTAGGGCGTCCAGCGCATATTTGCTATAGCCGTGGCGAATCAATGCGAGCATCGACCAAGCGTCACCCTTCCGATATCCGGCTTGCTGTTGGCTGTGACGAAACTGGTCGGATTAGCGGTTTTGTGTTTGATGGTATTTTTAACACTGGCGCTTATGCCAGCTGGGGGCCAACCGTTGCCAACCGTGTGCCGATCCATGCTAGCGGCCCCTATGCAACAAAAGATTACCGCGCCAATAGCGTTGCAGTTCATACCAATGCACCGCCAGCAGGCGCGTTTCGTGGGTTTGGTGTGCCGCAATCAGCGGTGGCACAGGAATGCGCCTTTGATTTGCTTGCGGAAAAACTAGGTATAGACCGATTGGCTTTCCGGCGTTTGAACGCATTGAAAAATGGCGTGCCAACCGTAACCGGTCAGGTCTTTAACAGCGGTGTTGGCATTGATGATTGTTTTGCCGCGCTTGAAGATAGCTGGCATGCCGCTGTCGCATCTGCAGCCAGTTTTAACCAGACCGCAATTCGTGATGACAACCCATGGCGCAAGGGTGTTGGCATTGCCAGCTGTTGGTATGGCTGCGGCAATACGTCATTGCCAAACCCGTCAACAATGCGCATGGGCATCACTGCCGATGGCAGAATTGTTCTGCATCAGGGCGCCATGGATATTGGCCAAGGTGCCAATACGGTGATTACCCAGATCGCCGCAGATGCGTTGGGCGTTCCGGTTCACGATGTACAAATTCTTGGCGGTGATACCGATCTCACCCCTGATTGCGGTAAAACATCTGCTTCACGCCAAACCTTTGTTTCGGGCAAGGCGGCAATGCTGTCGGGCATGGCTTTGCGCGATATGGTGCTTCGGCACGGGAATGTTGATGCCAATGCCAAAATCGCGCTTGATGGTGCGGTCTTGACGCTGGCTGATGCTGGTGGCGGTACATTGCGCATTGCATTAGCAGATATGCCGATCAATGACTATGGCTATGTGTTTATGGCTGAAGAAACCTATGATCCACCAACCAGCCCGCTTGATGAAAAGGGGCAAGGCATTCCCTATGCGGTGTTTGGCTATGGCGCACAGATGGTTGAATTGTCGGTTGATGCAGCGCTTGGCCTTGTGCGGCTTGATAAGATCACAACAGCGCATGATGTCGGGCGGGCGATTAACCCCTTGCTTGTCGAAGGTCAGATCGAAGGCGGTGTTGCGCAGGGCATTGGCATGGCTTTGATGGAAGATTATCAACCCGGCCGCACTGAAAATCTGCATGATTATTTGATCCCGACGATTGGTGATGTGCCGCAATTTGATCATGTGATTGTTGAAGTTGCCGATGAAGAAGGCCCCTATGGGGCAAAGGGGCTTGGCGAGCATGTTTTGATCCCAACCGCACCAGCAATTTTGAACGCCATTCGCCATGCAACGGGTGCCGCGATTTATGATTTGCCAGCAACACCTGATAAAGTTTGCGCGGCGGTTGTGGCAGCGCAGGCTGCCCAAGGCAGGCCGTCATGACAGCAAAAACCAGTCGTGACAAACGCGTTGAAGAGAAAATCCGCTGCGATGCCTGTCCAGTGATGTGTTATATCGCCGATGGCAAATCGGGGGCTTGTGATCGCTATGCGAATGAGGGCGGCCAGCTTATCCGGCTTGACCCATTAATGGTGATGCAGCGCCGCGTTGATGATGGTGGTGAATTAGTGCCATTTCTTGATAGCAGTGACGCGTGGGATGGTGATCTGATTACCCCGCAAGATGCGTTTGTGACTGCGGTTGGGGCGGGCACAACCTATCCCGATTACAAGCCAGCACCCTTTATTGTCAGCAGCATTGTTGATGATGTTGATATGGTGACGGTCGTGTCTGAAGGAATTTTCAGCTATTGCGGTGCCAAGGTCAAAATCGACACTGACCGGCATATTGGCCCTGAACGAGCGCTTGTGCGGGTTGATGGTGAACCGGTTGGCCATGTCACAACGGGTGAATATGGATCACAGATGCTGTCATTGGGCGGCGTGCATCATTTAACCGGTGGCGGTAAAAAAGAAGGCCGTGTCACCTGTGCCACCCTATTGGCGCTTTGCAATGGTGACGCGGTTGATTTGCAGGTTGATGATGGATCAAGCCTTGTGTTGCAGGCGGGTAAAGCGCCAGTGATCAATGGCGTTGTCGAGGCGCGCATGCGGGTTGGGTGCGGGTCGGCAACAATTGGCATGTTTGCCGCACAATGGCATAATCTGGTCGATGAGGTGGTCATTGTCGATGACCATATTACCGGCGTGATGTCTGAACATCAGGCAGGAAAAGTTATCGGCTGGCCTGCGACTGGCATTAAAATTCTGGGTCGCCGGTCAACACCTGGCCGTTATTTTCAGGTGGCTGAGCCCGGCACCGGATGGGGCGGCACGAATCTAACCGATCCGCTTGCCATTCTTGGGCCATTCGATCCGAAGATCGCCACGCCCGGACAGTCTTTATTGATGGTCTCGACGACGGGCGAGCAATTTGCCTATTACGAACTTGATCAAGATTTACAGCCGGTCGGAACCGCCATGCCGGTGCGTTTGCAACCATCAATCAAACGGATTGAGGAAAATTGCGAACCGGCATTGACCTCGGTCAGTTTCATGGGTGGGGCTGGCGGGTCGCTTCGTGCCGGTGTAACCGAAAATCCGGTGATGCTAACACGTTCGGTCAAAGACGCTTTAACGCGGGTAACCTGCGGCGGGGCGCCGGTCTTTATCTGGCCTGGCGGCGGCATCACGCTGATGGTTGATGTGACAAGCCTTCCCGAAAATGCGTTTGGCTATGTGCCAACCCCAGCATTGGTTGCGCCAATCGAATTTACCATGCGTAAAGATGATTATATCGCTCTTGGCGGCCATGTTGATCATATCATGTCGATTGATGATGTCCTGGCTGGCAAGGTCGGGCCACAAAATGATCACGATCTTGCTGGCAAAAGGCGATTTTCCCAGCAGCCGCAAAATCCTTGGCCAATAAGGCGATAGGCCATGCTGTCGTCAGCCGCCACAACCGCTCGCCCACCTGCTTTATCGGCGAATCTGCCTGCGGTGGTAGGGCAACCGGTTCGAATGCCAAGCGGGGCAATGGCAAATTGGCTTGATCACCGATTACATCTTCAACATGGGCCGATTGATTTAATCATCACCGCTGAAGGCGACAAAGCCGAAGTCGCTGCCGCCTATGCCTGCGCCGCCGATGCGTTTTGCGGCCTGCTTGATCGGTTGGTCGATGAATTGACGATGCTGCGATTGCCCGCCGACTCCAACACCATCAACCGCCTGAAAGGACCCGTTGCCAAACGCATGGTGGCGGCGATCAGCCCGCATTTGCCGCGCTATGACAAGGCTGATTTCATCACCCCAATGATTGCCGTTGCGGGAAGCGCTGCTGATGAAATTTTGCTGGCAATGGGCAATCAGCTCGATCGGGCTTCGGTCAATAATGGCGGTGATATTGCGCTCTATCTCGGCAAGGATGCCTTTTTTGATATCGGCATTGCCGATGACCGCGACACGCATCTTAGCGATTTTGCGATGGCCGCTTTGGGAGGTGGTGGTGGGCATATGCCCCTTCATGGCCAGATCAGGCTGCATGACCATGATCGCATTGGCGGCATTGCGACAAGCGGTTGGCGGGGGCGAAGCCTGTCACTTGGGATTGCAGATTCGGTTACCGTGCTGGCGCAAAACGCGGCGGCTGCCGATGTTGCCGCCAGTTTGATTGCCAATGCGATTACCATATCGTCACCGGCAATTATACGCCAGCCTGCGGCCAGCCTTGTGCCAGATAGTGATTTAAAAGACCGGCTTGTCACGGTTGATGTTGGCCCTTTAAGCGCCGATGAAATTGATCATGCGCTTGCCGCCGGTGCAACTCTTGCTCGCCAAATGTGTGATGACGGGCAGATCATGACCGCCTATGCGCGGCTTGGCGGGCGAAGCTTTATCATTGCCAATGAATGATTGGCAATTGAATGACTGGCGCGTGCAGGGCTGGCGGTATTTTGCAAAAGCGGCTTGGTCATGGCGTCAAAATCGTTCACTCTAGCCGGCAAGAGATTTTCCGCCCATTTTATGGGCCGCATTTATTGAGTTCCGTTTATGGGCTGTGGATATTGATGACTGATTTAATCGTGTTTGATAAAGATGGAGTGATCCTTGATCTGGAGGCGACATGGCTGCCGGTGGCACGGGCTGTGGCGCATTATACCGCAAGCCGTATTCCCGATGATTGGGATGGCGATATTGGCGGGGTTGAATTGCTGGCGGCTATTGGCGTTGATGAAGCTGCTGGCCAAATTGACTCACGCGGTATATTTGCCGCCGGTTCCTTTGCCGATATTCGCAGCTGTTGGCAGAAAATGCTGCCAAGCCATATGATCAAGCTTGATCAGGATAATCGTTATAAGCAGGATGTGCAAATATTGGTCGATCGGCATGGGCGCAATCAGACCGTGCCAAAAGGCGAGGTTGAAGCGCCGCTTCGCCAGCTTCACAAGGATGGCTATCAGCTTGCGATTTTGACCAATGACAGTGAGAGCAGCGCCAAAAGAAACATGCAGGATATTGGCGTTCTGGATTTATTTTGTACGGTGGTTGGTGCGGATAGTGGCTTTGGGTCAAAACCCGAGCCGCATGGGTTTTTGCACTGTTGCCAGATTGCCGGTGTGACACCAGCGGAAAGCATTATGGTTGGGGATACGATGGCTGATTATGGTGCGGCCATTGCGGCAAAGGCAGGTGATTTCATCTGTATTGCCGACAGCGTTGACAACCGCCCACATCAAGATATTCATCACGAGAATGTTATTGGCAGGATTGATCAATTACCTGCCTTAATGGCGCGCCGGTCTTTGCGGTAACTCTGGAATTTGCGGATAGGATTTTCATGGCAGATCAAATCATTATCGTTGGTGCCAGTCATGCAGGGGTTTCCTGCGCTGAACAATTGCGGGCAAATGGTTATGCTGGCCGAATTTGCATCATTGACCGGCTGGTCGATGCGCCGCTTGAACGCCCGCCATTATCAAAGGCTTTTTTGCAGGCTGATGGTAAAGATGATGCCAAATTTCTTTTACGGCGACCCGACTGGTTTGCCGCGCATGATATTGAATTGCTTGATGGGCGGGAGGCGGTGTTGATTGATCCGCTGCAAAAACAGCTAAATCTCGATGATGACAGTCAGCATAACTATGACAAGCTGGTGCTTGCCACTGGGGCGGTTCCGCGACAGCTTGTGGCGGCGGCGGGTCTTGATGGAGTGTTTGTGCTTCGCCATCCTGATGATGCATATGCTTTGCGCAAGGCGGTTTCGGGTCGCCAGCATGCGGTGGTGATTGGCGGCGGTTATATCGGGCTGGAGGTTGCTGCAAGTTTGACCAAGCTTGGGCTTCGCGTTGATGTGATCGAAATGGCTGACCGGCTGTTGGCGCGGGTGGCAAGCCCGCAGATTTCGGCGTTTTTTGCCGAATTGCATCAAAGCCATGATGTTGGGCTGCATATCGGCGCAAATTGTCAGGACATTTTGCAAAAGGACGGTGCCTTTAATGGCGTGCAGCTTGATGATGGTCGCCAGATTGCGGCTGAATTACTGCTTGTCGGGATCGGCGTTCTGCCTGATCTGGATCTGGCAGCGTCGGCCGGGATTGAGGCGGGTAATGGCATTCTAGTTGACGCAATGATGCAAAGCTCGGTTCAGGATATTTTTGCGATTGGTGATGTGGCGCTGATTGATGGTGCGGCTTTGCGAATCGAATCGGTTAATAATGCGCAAATGACCGCTGCGCGCGCTGCGGCTGCCATTTGCGGCCTTGCCCAACCGGCAATAGCAGCGCCGTGGTTCTGGTCGGAACAATTTGATGTTCGTCTGCAATCGGCAGGTATTGTGCCGCTGGCATCGCCCGATCTTCGGCATCAACTGCGATCTGGAAAACGCGAAGGTGGTTTTTCCGTCTGGAGCTATGGCGACAATGGAAAATTGGCCGCGGTTGAGGCTGTTCGTGATCCGGCGGGCTATATGCTTGGCAAAAAATGTCTTGATCTTGGACTGTCGCCTGATCCTGACGATATTGGCAATGGCGATTTTGATCTCAAAGGTTTTGTTGCAGCGGGGAATGAACAATGAATTATCAGGACGTGGCCTTGCATAACAAACCGGCATTTATAGATCTTCGAAGCGACACTGTAACAAAACCAACAGCGGCAATGCGCCAAGCCATGGCAACAGCCGAAGTGGGTGATGATGTTTATGGGGATGACCCCACGGTTAATGAGCTTCAAGACAAGGTTGCCACGCTTCTTGGCAAACAGGCTGGCCTGTTTGTTGCGAGTGGTACCCAGTCTAATCTTGTTGCGCTTTTATCGCATTGCCAGCGCGGTGATGAATTGCTGGTCGGTGATTGCTATCATGTTCATCGTTATGAGGCTGGTGGGGTTTCGGTTCTTGGCGGCGTGATGATGGAGGCGATTGGAACCGACCATCGCGGTTTGATGACACCATCACAAATCACCGAGGCCGTTAAGCCAGATGATCCGCATTGTCCGATTAGCCGTTTGCTATGTCTTGAAAATACCATATCTGGTCATGTACATGATGTTGGGGTTATTGACGGCCTTGCCAAAGCTGGCAAAGATAGCGGGCTTGGCGTGCATCTTGATGGGGCAAGGCTGATGAATGCCGTGGTCAAGCTTGGCGTGCCTGCCAAACAGATTGTTGATTCAGTTGATAGTGTGTCCTTATGCCTGTCAAAGGGACTTGGCACACCGGCAGGATCGGTTCTTGTTGGTGCGCATGATTTTATTGCGCGGGCACACCGGATGCGCAAATTGGTTGGTGGTGGCATGCGCCAGGTTGGCATTCTGGCGGCGGCAGGCATTTATGCGCTTGATCACCATATTGACCGGCTTGCCGATGATCATGCCATGGCGCGGCGACTTGCCGATCAATTGAATAAAATTGGACCAATCGCAGTTGATGCTGATCTGGTTGAAACAAATATGTTGTTTATAACGGTTCCCGAAGGGGCGGCAGACCCGCTTCGGGTGCATCTCGCATCGCGCGGTATTTTGCTTGGCGGTGGTGATCGCGTGATCCGGCTTGTTACCCATCTTGATATTGATGTGAAAGCAGCTGATCAATTTGCTGCTGAACTCGCCGATTTTTTTCAATAGGGCGCATTTGAACAAAAACAGCCGATAAGATGGCGTAAAGGGAATAATTGTTTCGGCCTAACTTATGGCACTATCGCGCCGTTCGAGCGCGGTGGGATCATCTGTTTTTGAGGGGCTGTTATGGCGGTACAATTATCCATTGGTGCGCGGGTTCGCAAAAGCCCGTTTTTTCAGTCGAGCTGTAAGGCCGGTCTGGCCGCGGCTAGTGTCTATAATCATATGTATATGCCAACAAGCTATGGCGATCCGGCGGCTGAGTATGATCGGCTGATCAATGGTGTTGCCATGTGGGATGTCGCGGTTGAGCGGCAGGTTGCGCTGAAAGGGCCGGACGCGCTGGCATTGGCGCGGTTGTTGACCCCGCGCAATCTTGATGGTTTGGTCATTGGGCAGGGAAAATATGTACCAATCTGCAATCACAGCGGCGCAATCATCAATGATCCGGTATTGCTGCAAGTGGCTGAAGATGAAATCTGGCTGTCGATTGCCGATAGCGATATTCAATTATGGGCAAGCGCGGTTGCCGGCACGTTAAGGCTGGATGTCGACGTTTATGAGCCAGATGTCTCGCCGCTTGCCATTCAGGGGCCAAAGGCAGTTGATGTTGTGTCTGACCTTTTTGGTGATTGGGTTCGTGAACTGAAATATTTTGGATTTCGCGTCACTGAACTTGATGGCATTCCGCTGGTTGTGGCGCGCTCTGGCTGGTCAAAGCAAGGCGGCTATGAGCTGTATCTTCGTGATTCTAGCCGCGGCGATGATTTGTGGGTGCGTGTTGCCGAAGCTGGCAAGCCGTATGATATCGGGCCCGGAACGCCAAATTACATCGAACGGATTGAGAGCGGCCTGATTTCCTATGGTGCTGATACTGACTCCAGAACCAACCCATTTGAACTTGGCATGGATAAATTCATCGCGCTCGACCAGCCGCATGATTTTATTGGCAAGGATGCGCTGATCGCCATGAAGAAGGCGGGTATCAGCCGCCGGTTTATGGGGTTCATCATTGATGGCCCCGCCCTTGTGATAACAAATGAAGACCGGCTTTTAATCAGCTTTGATAGGGAAAATGCTGGCTATGTCAGCGCTTGTGTTTATTCACCCCGCGTTGGTGAAAACATCGGTGTTGGTATGGTGTCAACCGCCCTGATCGACAAGGGCCAAACAGTAACAATCCATATGGATGATGGCCCGCGGTCAGCCCGAATAGTGCTGCTTCCTTTTCTTTAGGATTGCCTGAGGATTGCGCGTGTGATGACGTGATTGATTGCGTGAGGGGGACATGAAAATGGTCATGCAAAGCTATTCACATTGAACTGGCCATTTCGCATAGACAAGATTGCTAGCGCGATTGTCTGTTTGGTCATTGGCGCTGTCTTTTGATGTTCGTTCCTATGCTAAATTATTGCTTAGACTCATTTAATTTAATCATGAATTTGGCTAGCGTTAAGATATGCATGGCCATGAAAGCGAAATATTACCAACAACATTTTTGAGGCTAAGCGCAGTTAGCGTTGGCTTGATCGTGCGCTGGCTTAAACAGCCACCATTGGTTGGTTATATTCTGGCTGGGCTGGCCTTTGGGCCTGCCTGGCTTGGCCTTGTTGATTATTCGGATAAAATTTCATCGCTTTCCGAATTTGGCGTGATTTTGCTGCTGATCGTCATTGGTATTGAATTATCGGTGATGGCTTTTTTATGGGTTTTGCGGCCGGCGGTGGTTGCGACGCTTGGCCAGATTTGTTGTTGTATTTTTATGGCGCTATCGGTGAGTGCCTATTTCAATTGGACATTGCCACAAATCCTGCTGATCGGTTTTATTCTGACTTTATCATCAACGGCGGTGGCCTTGATGGTATTGCAACGGCTTGGCCAAAGCCGCATCCGTGCAGGCCAGCTGACCGTTGGTGTGCTGGTGGCGCAGGATATCGCGGTTGTGCCGATGCTGGTTTTTGCACAATCGGGCGCTGATGTGTTCCAGCAATGGCCATTATTGCTGGTGCGGGTGGTGATTGCATTACTGATATTGGCGGCGTTGCTGATAAGGATTGGCAAAACCGCCCGTCAAAGATTGCCTATGGCAGTGCTGCTGGAAGGGAATGTCGAGTTGGTGATCCTGTTCAGCCTTGGCATTTGTGTTTTGGCGGCAAGCCTGACTGGCTATATCGCATTATCACCTGTATTTGGCGCGTTTTGCGCCGGATTGGCGCTTGCCCATACAAATTTACGTAAAGCCGTTCTGGATGCAATTCAGCCGGTGCAATCGCTATTGTTTGTGGTGTTTTTCGTCTCGATTGGGCTGCTTGTTGATCTGGAATATGTCAAAAGCCATTGGGGGTGGTTGTCGGTGTGACCTTTGGTGTCCTGTTTATCAAAGCCCTGCTTGGATGGGCGCTTGTGTCATCGCTTGTCACCCCGCAAATCAGCGAATTCAGCTTTGTTTTTGACAACAAGCGGGGTCGCATCAGACATTTTTACAAGTTTTGAAGCGGATTTCCTGCTGGCGGTGATTGCGGCAAGCCTGTTTCTATCACCCTTATGGAGTGGGGTGCTTCATTATTTGGTGATTCGCTATCAGATTCATGATCCTGCTGCGCTGTTGTCCAATCTGGCCGAGCCCGAATAACAAAAAAGGTCGCCCCAAATCATCGGGCGACCCACCTGCATTTAGTCCATGATTAACATGGCCAAAGTACAATTTGTTTTATAGCAAAAGGCGATAGCTTATTCGACGACTGAAAGACCAACAGCGGCCATTTTGCCGTTACGCTGTTCTTCGAGTTCGTAAAATACCTTCTGACCTTCGTTCAAACCGTTCAGGCCTGAATTCTGGACAGCAGTGATATGTACAAATACATCATTGCCGTCATCATCCGGATTGATAAAGCCATAACCTTTTTGGGTGTTAAACCACTTCACAGTACCCTGTGCCATATTGTCTAGTCTCCAACTTCAGCCTTGATCTGCCGGTGATCGCAGCCCATTATCTTTTTAACACGACTTCTATGCGGCCTCGAACCTTTGCTGGATTCTAGTCTCATAAAGCCCTTTCGGCAAAATACATATGGGAACAGCAATATATAAAGTCAAACAATAAATGATCCTCGATGGCTTGAGTGCTGACGTCGGGCCGGTTTATCTGCGTGAAAATGAAGTGGTGGCAATGCCCAAAGCGATGCCCCGATTTCAATCTGAATGACCATTATTTGTCGTAATTTCGTGGTGGATGCCGATTTATGGAAAATCCCAAGAAAACCAGTCTTGTGGGTATTTGCTTTTCGCTAAGCGCCGGAATTTTATGGGGAATTGCTCCTCTTTATATCAAATTTATTGATGCTGACGATCCTTATGAAATTGTCGTGCATCGGTCACTTTGGTCGGCTGTATTGTTGTTTATCATTTGCTGGATTGCGGGCCAGCTTGGCGAGATTTGGATCACGATCAAGCAGCCTAAGAATTTGTTAAATTTTTTTATCACAACATTGTTTTTATCGCTAAATTGGGGGATTTATGTCTATGCCGTGCAAACCGGACAGGTGGTGTCGGCAGCGCTTGGCTATTTCATTTATCCGCTTTGCACAGTGTTGCTTGGCATTCTTGTGCTTGGCGAAAGGCTCGATAAATGGGCATGGCTTGCCATTGGGCTCGTTTGTCTCGGCGTGATGGCAAAGGCGATGATGATTATGGATGTGCCATGGATTTCTTTGGCGCTGGCAGGCAGCTTTTCGCTTTATGCTGTTATTCGCAAACAGATAGATATGGATCCGTTGCAAGGGCTATTTATTGAAACCCTATTTTTACTGCCCTTTGCCATTGGGTTTCTATTGTGGATGGCCGCAAATGGGCAAGCGCCGTTTTTTGGCGGTGGTGCGGTCAATATTGCGCTGGCGCTGCTGGCTGGTGGCATTACGGTTTTGCCGCTTGTGCTGTTTTTAAAGGGTAATCGCGCTTTGAATATGACGATGGCAAGCCTATTGTTTTACAGCAATCCCACCATGCAGCTTTTGCTTGGCGTGGTGGTTTTTTCCGAGGAATTTATGCCGCGTGATTCAGTGGCTTTTGGGCTGATATGGATTGGGATTGCAGTTTATTTTACAACACGGGCGCGGGTGGCAAGGCTTACCGTTCCGGCACCGTAACATTTGAGCGTCTTGATAATGGGGCGTTTTGATACGGGTGCTTTGACGTGGGATGCAAAAAAGCCGGACAAAAGTCCGGCTTTTGTTTTGCGATCATGCGATTGGCGATTGCCTAATCAATTAATTTTGCTGAAATGATCTGATCGGGTTCGGCAGGCGGCTCACCAACAGCCAGCTTTTGAACAGCATCCATGCCTTTTTCAACCTGTCCCCAAACGGTATATTGGCCGGTTAGGTGGCCACAGCCGTCAAAGCAGATAAAGAACTGGCTGTCACCGCTATCAGGGCTCATTGAACGTGCCATGCCAACAGTGCCATTGCGATATTCATAATCGCTAAATTCGGCTGTTAATTTGGTTCCTGATCCACCCATGCCGGTGCCTGTTGGATCGCCTGTCTGCGCCATAAATCCGGGGATCACACGATGGAAAATAATGCCGTCATAAAATCCAGACGCTGCCAGTTCGGAAATGCGGGCAACATGGTTTGGGGCAATGTCGGGAAGCAGTTTGATTTCAATCTGTCCCTGACTTGTTTCAAGTAGAAGATTTGAGCCGGTCGCGGCCACGCTTGTTTCACTCATAATTAAAAACCCAACTCCTAGCATGCGTAATAGAAAAGACTTCATACCAAAATCCTTGCAAAAAAGGGAATGTGACTAGAACAGCGCATCAAGCTGTTCGTCTGACAGATTCCCGGGAACGACAGTGATGGGAACACGGCAACGTGATGCGCCGTGTGCCATCAGGAATGTAATCAGAGGGCCAGCCGTTTCCGACTGCGTGTCGGCACCAAGAACAAGAAGGCTAATCTCATGTTCCTGATCAATCAATTCCAACAATTCATCACGAATATCACCTTCGCGGACATAGAGGATTGGCGTTCCGTTGGTCAGCGTTTTAACATAATCGGCATGGATGGCCATTTTTGCTTCGGCTTCTTCACGCGCTTCTTCGCGCATTAATTCACCGACACCAGCCCAATATTCAAATTCAGCAGGAACAATACAATACATTAATGCTACGCGACCACTGACCGAACGGGCGCGTCCACAGGCAAATTGCAATGCCTGATGCATTTCCTCGCTATCATCAACAACAACAAGAAAGACCGGCTGTTTTGGTTTTGCCTTTGCTTTTGCCATAATATCTAGATCTCCACAATCATCGGGGGCATGAAGGTTTATGTGCGCCGGAATACCACTGCGGCCAACCAGCCAGCAGCAACCGCAAATAGGATCGCAAATATTCCATATAGTGCTGAATAATTGTGCGCGAAATTGTAAATGCCAGCACTTAATCCCCCTTTCTTGATATAAAGATTGGTGATGTCTTCGCTGATTGCAACACCATTGCGGAATTGCATGACCCGTACATTATAAGCACCGGACAGAATATTTGCTGGCAATTTCACCTCAGCGCGGAACAGGGCGTTTTCGGTCAAGGTGACATTACCAGTTTGATCTGGCCATAAATCAATGCTTGCCATGTTGGCCTGAAGCGCAGCAATAAACTCATTTGCCGTTGGTTTTGACTGGCCAGCAACAGGCGTCTCGGCCGCGATTTCCAGCCCAATATTATTTGTGCCAATCGCAAGCGAGGCAAGCGTTTCAGGGTTGGCAATCTTGTCTATCGGGCTGGTGGCAAGAATGGTGTAAAGGCTTGGTGCCTTTTGCCAAATATTTGTTTCGACATTAATCCAGATGCCAGCACGATTTGCTTTGCGCCGCTGGGCGATATTGGTTGGCGGGCCGCTAATCACGACCAGAATATCATCACCAACCGCGCCATCAACCGCTCCGAATAACAATAAATCGGTGCCGTGGAATCCGCTGGTAATGGCGATATTTGATTTTGATAGGTCAGCAACCAGATGGCTGGAATTTGCCGCGGCAAGACTGGTCATGCCGAGCAGCAGAATAAAGCTGAGCATGAAATGGCGTGCGCGGATCATTTCAACAGCTCCACGCTAAACAGATCATCAGGCCGAAGGGCGAGATCAAAACCAAGCTTGATACAGACTGCCATCACCATCAGCGCCAATAGCCCGCGAAGTTGTTCGCCGCGCAATAATGCGCTTGCCCTTGTGCCGAACTGCGCACCAATAACCGCGCCAAACAACAGCAATCCGGCAAGCATGAAATCAACCGTCTGGGTTTGTACCGATTGCAAGAAAGTGACGTTTGCTGTCACAAAAATAATCTGGAACAAAGATGTGCCGACAACAACCGAGGTTGGCATGCCAAGAAGATAGATCATCGCTGGCACCATGATAAAGCCGCCACCAACACCCATGATCGCTGCCAAAACACCAACAAAGGCGCCAATGGCAAGTGGCAAAAGTGCGCTGATATAGAGCTTTGACCGGCGGAATCGCATTTTTAACGGCAAGCCGTGAAGCCAATTATGCTGATGCAATTTGGTTTTGCGGCTGCCCGGGCGACGCGTGCGTAAAATGGTTCGGACGCTCTCCAAAAGCATTAAAAACCCGATGATGCCAAGAAACACCACATAAGACAGCTTGATCACAAGATCAATCTGACCCATTTCGCGAAGCGTGGTGAAAAGCACCACGCCAAGCGATGACCCAATGACGCCGCCAAGCAGCAAAATACCGCCCATTTTGAAATCAACATTGCCGCGCCGCATATGCGCCAAAACGCCCGATACTGATGATGCCACAATCTGATTGGCTTCGGTCGCAACGGCAACCGCTGGCGGAATACCAAAAAAGATCAATAATGGTGTCATCAAGAAGCCGCCACCAACGCCGAAAAGCCCGGATAGGAACCCAACACCACCGCCAAGACCGATGATGATGCCGATATGCATCGAAATTTCAGCAATAGGTAAATAAATATACATTGATGCCAGCATCAGGAATGTGGATTTGACGCAAAAGGGCAGGTCGGAGCAACCCCAAAAAACATAAAACTGTTTTACTAATCCGGTTTCGCATAGAGTGCCATTCGATGCAAGGGCAATCCGCCTCTTTGGTTTGCTCCTTGCTTGCGCCGAAATGGGTTGATTTCTGGTTTGATCTGCAAATTTAATTTGGCCGGGCAAGGGCGCAAAAGCTTTTGACGCAGGGGTTAATGAAGCAACGATAAAGCTATAAAATCATTGAATTGCGTTGCTTTGTGAAAAACAAATTAGATAAATCTGCGCCAAAATTCGGTTAATGACGGGTTCGGCGCATCACTGGGTCATCTTCGTAAATATGCGACAATAAGCGCAAAACACGAAGCACATCGTGATCATCAATTGAGTGGTAAATCGTCTGCGGCTCGCGGCGTGTTCGCACGATGTTGGCGCGTCGCAATCGACCTAGATGTTACGACAAAGCCGATTGGCTAAGTGTTGCGATTATATTTCCCAACTCAGACACGGATCGTTCCTGACCATCTGATAATTCATTCAGGATGCATAGCCTTTTGGTGTTGCCGATTGCTCTTAATATTGAAGTGACCTTTAACAGTTCATCTTCAAAGTAAGGTGACCTTGCCATTTTGTTCTCCTGATTTCTTTTCAAATTTTTGCGACTTCCATGGTTGAGTTTATAAAAGAAAAGTTAGGAAACCTCTAATATCGCGGAATAATTTGAATTTAATTGCATTTTTTACAATTAGACTAACCTTTTTAAGGGTTTATTTTTTTTGATGGGGTGGTCTGGGATGTTTGAGCCCTGTCTAACCCTAGATAATTGGCGTATATGGATCATCCAAAAGGCGGACTGTTGACAGAATGCGGTGGTTGCTGGCGCGTTCATTGGCCGGAATGATTGGATAGATAATGCGTTTAAATTGGCGTTCTGGCCATTGATCAATTCGAATCATGCCATGCTGGTAAAACGGCCCGCGGATGGCCATTGCCGTTTCATAGATAATGGCAAGCCAATAATTAAAGGTCAGGTCAAGACAATGTTCGAGTGATTGCGCCAATAAAGGCGGCGGCTTTGGCCAAGCCAAATTTTCGGGAACAACGATAAAACATAATTTCATTGATAATGACTGGCCGGCAAGAACAAGATTTTTCATACGCGCATCATAAACCTTGATCAGCGCCGATAACACATCGGGTGTATCAAGCGGCATGCGCGCCAGCCGCGACAGATCATCGGGCACATTGCCAACTGTTAAAAGCTGCGGTGTTACCAATTCGATTTTGCTTTGAAATAAATTGCGATGTTCGCTTTCCAAACTGGACAGCGCCATTTGCGCCAGATGAATGCAAACTTTAGTCTGGATGATTTGCGTGCCGTCATTTTCGTCAGAATGATAAAGTCCGATCGTGGTTTTGACAGCTCTGAGGGCGCGGATCAATGATAGTAAGGCAGGCAAGGCTGGCTTGGCACCAAGCGTGATGGACATTTTCTGATTAACGCGTGAGACGGCTGCGCCGCCAATTGGCGGTGGGGCATTAGAAGCAGCAAGAATAATACCAGCATCATTTATCGTAATATTTGCTCGCATATAACAATCACTGCCCTAGCCGTTGAACCGTCGGCGAATGGGGATTGGGCTCTTGTAAAAAAGCATCTTGACCGCTAGCCCCAAAACGAAGCATGCCAGAAAAGGGTTTATAAAAGGTTTCTGCGCGCGACAAAATTTTGCGCGCCATGCGACGGATCATGCGTTTCTGTGATGTATTTTTTGCAAAATCTTGTTGGTATGAGATCAAGAGTTGCTAAACTGCGGCCATGAAAACACCAATTTCACCTAAAATCAGCCTTGAGCGTTTGCGCCATGTTGCCGCGCAGCAATTTGACATTCGGATTGCCAGTGATGGCCGCTGGTTCCATGACGGTGATGAAATTCGCCGTTTTGAGCTGGTCAAATTATTTGCTTCAATTCTGGTTCTTGATGACGACGGTGATTACTGGCTGGCAACGCCTGCCGAAAAGGGGCGGATTACGGTTGATGACGCGCCTTTTATCATTCGTGATATGACGGTAAAAACTGGCGTCCAACCCCAGCAAAATGAAATATGCTTTCACAGCAATATTGATGAAACGGTTTTGCTGGACATTGAGCACCCGCTGCAATTGCGCGCTGCCAAGCAATCGCCCGATCTTCGCCCCTACATTGAGGTGCGTGACGGTTTGCTGGCCAAATTATCGCGGCCGGTCTATTACCAGCTTGCCGATTATGCCGAGGTCGGGCCAGATGGCCGGCTTGGTGTATGGAGCCATGATCAATTTTTTGCGTTGGAGGCCTGATGTCCCGCTTGTCTGATAATCCAGCCACAACGACAAGCACCGCGTTGCAAATCACCCATCTGGATTTGCAACAGCGTCTTGATGCCTGTTTGAACCCGCTTGCCGATATGGCGGCAATGGGGCTTGACGCGGCGCCAGTGCCCGATCGGCCGGCGGCGATTCTGGTTCCGTTGCTGCGATCGGCGGGACACTGGCATGTTTTGATGACCAAGCGCGCCGAACATCTGGCGCATCACGCAGGACAGATCAGCTTTCCAGGTGGTAAGGTCGAACCTGATGATGATGGGCCGGTTTCGGCGGCGCTTCGTGAGGCTTTTGAAGAAGTGCGCCTTATGCCACAATCGGTTAGCATCGCTGGCGGGCTTGACGCGGTGCGCAGTCCGGCGGGATTTATCGTCCAGCCTATTGTTGGTATTGTTGGTGGGGATGACGGTCTGGATGGTTTGGTGGCTGATCCGGCCGAAGTTGATTTAATTTTTACCCTTACCCTGTCGCATGTCATCAATCCCAGAAATTTCCGTTTGGTACCGCGCGAAACCGACGGTCGGCGCAATGATTATTGGGTTGTTGACCATGATGATCATCTGATTTGGGGGCTTTCGGCGCGCGTGTTGAACGATCTTCATCGGCGTATTGGCATGGCTGTTTGATCTTGCCGCGCGCAAACTCCATATATAATCGATATGGCGATAAGCTAATCACCAAAATGGTGACACGAAATAGAAACAACATTGGAGTGGATTCAAGATGCGAGCCTTACTGGTAATTTTGTCCGCCCTTGGTGCGGCATTTCTGGTTATGGGATATGTACGAAACTGGCAGATGCGAAAGGCCATCAAAACCGGCAAGCCAGTTAAAGCGATCACTAATAATTATATTTTGGGGGCGTTTGTTGGATTCGTTGTTTTTGCGCTTGGCGTCTGGTGGCTTGAGTCAGATAGCGCACCGGCGAATGCAACCTACTCGCCCGCTAAAATTGAAAATGGAACAGTGACCGGGGGCGGTTTTGAGCAGCCGAAGTAACCATGATTTTGGCGGCTTGCCCGATTGGGCGCGGCGGCCGCTTGTCATGCAAATTTTTGCCCAAGCGCAGGCGCTAGGCGGTGAGGCGCGCATTGTTGGCGGGGCGGTTCGTGATTGGCTTGCCAATTATCCGGTTGGTGATATTGATATGGCGATTAATTTGCCAATCAAAACCGTGGCAACTCATATGGTGGCTTGCGACATGCGCGTTGTTGAAACCGGCCTGAAACATGGCACAATCACGCTGTATGACGATGATGATCAAATCGAATTAACCCAAACACGCGTCGATCTGGAAACCGATGGGCGTCATGCAATCGTGGCGCATGATCAGGATTGGGCGCGTGATGCGGCGCGGCGCGATTTCACCATCAATGCCTTATATCTTGATAAATATGGCGGCATTTTTGATCCGCTTGACGGCAGGGCAGATTTGCAGGCTGGCCGGTTGCGCTTTGCTGGTGATGCTGGCCTGCGGGTACAAGAAGATGCCTTGCGTATGATTCGCTATTGCCGGTTTTTGCCGCGCTTTGCCGCGACGGGTATTGAGCCGCATGCCGAAAAGGCGTTGCGCGAACATGCCAACCTATGCGCTGGCCTGTCTGGTGAGCGTGTGGCCAATGAAATGCGGCGCATTATGTTTGGTGGTCGCCTCAAAGATGTCATTGGTCTGATGCAAGAAAGTAAAATTGACCAAGCTGCACTCGGCCTATCGCTTGACCCATCACGCTTGGCAAATGATGATGACATCGGGTCAATGATTGCCGGTCTTGGCGAGAATGTCGATTTTGCGTGGTTGGTCAATTTGGCTGTGGCCATGCCGTCTGGATCAGCCGCGCTTTTGGCAAAGCGGCTGCGGCTAAGCCGCGCTGAAGAACGTTGTCTTACCCGGCTTGATCGTGGACTTAGCGAAGATGACATGACGATGTTAAGCGGCGCAAGATGGCGGCAAGCTGTCTATTATCTTGGCGATATGGCGGCGTTGCTTTTCGCCGTTCAATCGTGGCGCAATGGCCAAGTGCTAGATGCGTCGCGCCTCGCCGAATTCACCGCATGGACGCCACCACAAAACCCTATCTGCGGTGCAGACTTATTGTCGCACGGCGTTGACAATGGTCCGGGTCTGGGCCAGATGTTAAGAGGCGCCGAACGCCGATGGGTGACGTCAAATTTCACGCTCGGAAAAGCAACGTTGCTGGAATGGCTTTTTGGAAATTAGGTGAAGGTAATCATGGCCGCAATAGCAAGCCAATCCACGCCATCAATTGCGCAGAAAAAGACTGATGCAAGCGACTGGTTTCGAACGCTTCGTGATGAGATTTGCGCAGTTTTTGAAGCGATTGAAGATGTCGGCCGGGATGATGATCGTTCGGCTGGCCGTTTTGCGCGCAAGAACTGGCAGCGTGATGGCGGCGGTGGCGGCGAGATCAGCCTTTTGCATGGCCGCGTGTTTGAAAAGGTTGGGGTGAATATCTCTACTGTCTTTGGCACATTTTCAGATGATTTTAAAGGCCAAATCAGCGGTGCTGAAGATGATGGCCGGTTCTGGGCGTCCGGCATCTCATTGGTAGCGCATATGCGCAATCCGCATGTACCAGCTGCCCATATGAATACAAGATTTATTGCGACCTCGAAAAACTGGTTTGGCGGCGGTGGTGATTTAACCCCGCTTTTGCCCGATGCGGCAGCAGGCGCTGAATTTCATGCAGCTTTAAAAGCCGCCTGTGACAGCCATCATCCTGATTATTATCCAAAATATAAAAAATGGTGTGATGAATATTTTTATTTACCCCATCGGGATGAGCCGCGTGGCGCTGGCGGGATTTTCTATGATAATTTGAATAGCGGCGATTGGGCCAAGGATTTTGCCTTTACCCGCGATGTTGGAACCGCATTTAAAAATGGTTATGCCGAGATTGTCAAAAGCCGCATGGATTTACCCTGGACTGACGAAGATCGTCATGCCCAGCTTGTGCGCCGTGGCCGTTATGTTGAATTTAATTTGCTTTATGACCGAGGCACGTTATTCGGTTTGAAAACTGGAGGCAATATCGAAGCGATTTTGATGAGTTTACCGCCTGAAGTGCGCTGGCCGTGATGGTTTTGGTGTTTGGAATCATTAAACTGACTAGTTTTAGGCAAATTTTTGCGCGAATCATGCAAAATTAGGGTAGGAAAACAGGGCTTGACCATGCTAGGAAAACTCCAACAAATTTTGCCAGTCGGCATGTTTGATCTAGCAAGATCGAAACGACTTTTATTCATGTCGAATAACATGTTCGGAAAACAGCGTTAAAGAGGACAAGATGGCTAATTCGGATACAAACAAAAACTCCGCTAAAGGTGATGTTCAAGAACCTGGACGTCGCGATTTTATCGTTGTGGCAACCTATGCGATGGCAGGCGTTGGCGCTGCAGCGGTTGCTTGGCCACTGATTGATCAGTTGAACCCAGCTGCCGATACTTTGGCGCTTGCCAATATCGAAGTTGACATCTCGAAAATTGCTGTTGGCCAGTCGATCACTGTGAAATGGCGTGGCAAGCCGGTGTTTATCCGGCATCGCACCGCTGATGAAATTGCCCGTGCAAATGATACTAATCTCGACGATCTGCGTGACCCAGAAGTTGATACGGCACGCGCTGAAAAGCCTGAATATCTAGTTTTGGTTGGTGTTTGTACGCATCTTGGCTGCGTTCCACTTGGTCAGAAAACTGGCGAGGTGCGTGGTGACTATGATGGTTGGTTCTGCCCATGCCATGGATCACATTACGATACATCAGGCCGGATTCGCAAAGGCCCTGCGCCGACAAATCTTGAAGTCCCGCCTTATAGTTTCCTATCCGACTCGGTTGTCCGTGTCGGCTAATTGTTTATCTAATCACTGAAAATCAAAGGTGCAAAAACGATGTCTGCCACTCAGTTTAAAAGCCCGGTAGTACGATGGATTGATCATCGGCTACCTGTTTTTTCAATGTTGCATCATACAGCGCATGATTATCCAACGCCCAAAAACCTCAATTACATGTGGAATTTTGGCAGCCTTGCAGGCCTATCGCTGGCCATTATGATTGTGACAGGTATTGTGCTTGCCATGAGCTACACGGCTCACGTTGATTACGCATTCGACTCAGTCGAACGGATCATGCGCGATGTGAACCATGGATGGATGATCCGCTATATTCACATGAATACGGCGAGTTTCTTCTTCATTGTTGTTTATCTCCATATGTTCAGGGGGCTTTATTACGGCTCCTACAAAGCACCGCGTGAATTGCTATGGATGCTTGGGGTGGTTATTTTCCTGCTGATGATGGCAACTGCGTTCATGGGCTATGTTCTGCCTTGGGGTCAGATGAGCTTTTGGGGTGCGACCGTTATTACCAACCTGTTTTCGGCCATTCCTTATGTAGGTGAAAGCATCGTTACCCTACTGTGGGGTGGCTTTTCGGTCGATAATGCAACATTGAACCGGTTCTTCTCCTTGCATTATTTGATGCCATTTATCATTGCTGGTGTTGTGGTTCTGCATATTGTTGCTTTGCACAGATTTGGGTCAAACAACCCAATTGGCATTGATACAAAAGGCCCGCAAGACACAATTTCATTCCACCCTTATTACACAATCAA
This sequence comes from Candidatus Puniceispirillum sp., assembly GCA_028383305.1. Classification (GTDB taxonomy): domain Bacteria; phylum Pseudomonadota; class Alphaproteobacteria; order Puniceispirillales; family Puniceispirillaceae; genus UBA3439. Next base: position 95,128 of record JAOEVD010000001.1, on the reverse strand, counting down.
AGACGTGTTCGGCATTGCGGTATTCTTGCTTTTGCTGGCGATGGCTGTGTTCTTCTTCCCGAATGCAATGGGCCATCCAGACAATTATATCCCGGCAGATGCCTTGCAGACGCCGGCGCATATCGTTCCTGAATGGTACTTCTTGCCCTTCTATGCGATTTTGCGGGCGGTGCCTGACAAGCTTGGTGGTGTGTTGTTAATGTTTGGTGCGATTGCTGTTCTATTTGTCCTGCCTTGGCTTGACAGATCACCGGTTCGCTCGGCACGGTTCCGGCCTTTGTTCCGTATTTTCTTCTGGCTGTTCTTTGTCAATGCCATCGCGCTTGGCTATCTTGGCGGCAAGCCTGCTGAAGGAATCTACGTCATTTTGTCTCGCGTTGCGACGGCTTGGTACTTCCTGCATTTCCTAGCCATTTTGCCGCTGTTGAGCATGTTTGAAACAACCAAACCTTTGCCGAAATCGATTTCGGAACCGGTGCTTGGATCATCGGGGAGGACAGCGTAATGTTGAAACGTCTTTTTATAGCATTGTTTGCCTTGACTTTGGCAGGCCCAGCGATGGCCGCTGGTGGCGATGTTGAATTGCAAAAGCGCGATTGGAGCTTTTCTGGCCCGTTCGGTACTTTTGACAAAGCCGCCATGCAGCGTGGATTTCAGGCCTATCGTGAAGTCTGTGCTGGCTGTCATGGCATGAAGCTGATTGCATTCCGCAATTTCGCCGATCTTGGTTATAACAATGACGAGATCAAGGCGATTGCAGCCGAATATGAAGTGCAGGACGGCCCGAATGACGATGGCGAAATGTTTATGCGTCCCGGTATTGCTGCCGACCGTATTCCATCTCCCTATGCCAATGACAATGCAGCACGTGCCAGCAATAACGGTGCCCTGCCACCCGATTTGTCACTGATTGCCAAGGCACGTGGTAATGGCCCAGATTATCTGTTCAGCCTTCTTGCTGGTTATAAAGATGCGCCTGAAGGCATGACAGTGCCAGACGGCATGTATTATAACGCGGCTTATCCTGGTCATCTGATTGCGATGCCCCAGCCACTCTATGGTCAAGATGTGACCTATAGCGGTGATGCTGATGATTCGATTGAAGGTATTTCAAATGATCTAGTGCAGTTCTTGATGTGGGCTGCCGAGCCAAAGATGGAAGTCCGCAAACGCATAGGTGTGGCTGCGGTGTTCTTCCTTGGCATCTTTGTGATGGTGTCATATATGGCAAAACGCCGCGTATGGGCTGACGTCCATTAAGCGACAAGCTCCATTAAAGGGCTAGATATTGAAAATAAATCACCCCGTTCTTGTGACGGGGTTTTTTCTTGCCAGCTTTTACGCCTTAGCTGTTTTAAGGTTTTGCTGATTTGGCAAAATGCTGCCAATGGCCAAGCGCAATTGGCAGCAAAATGTGGGCAATGGTTGGTAAATGATCATATCGCTGGTGCTTATGAGCAATCGCGCCTGTGCTGGTGGCTTAAGCGTTAGCCCTACGGCTATCTCAACTGCTACCCTAATTGGCGGCCTAGACGTTAAAGCGGAAATGAAACACATCGCCATCAACGACTTTATAGTCGCTTCCTTCGATGCGTAATCTACCAGCTTCCTTAGCGCCGTTTTCGCCCTTACAGGCCAGATAATCGGCATAGGCGATCGTCTCCGCCCGAATAAAGCCACGTTGGAAATCAGTGTGGATTGCACCTGCCGCTTGTGGTGCGCTTGCGCCTTTGGCAACCGTCCATGCGCGTGCCTCTTTTGGGCCAACGGTGAAAAAGGTCAAAAGGTCAAGCAAGCTGTAACCAGCACGAATAAGCCGCGCCAACCCGGCTTCTTCAAGCCCAATCTCGCCCAGAAATTCAGTCTTGTCAGCCTCGTCAAGCTGGGCGATTTCTGATTCAATCGCAGCCGAGACAATCACATAGGCGGCGCCTTCGGCAGCGGCCTTGTCGGCAACAAGCTGGCAATAGGCATTGCCGGTTGCTGCATCGCTCTCGGCAACGTTACAGACATAGACAACAGGCTTTGCGGTCAATAGCTGCAAATGGGGAAGGCGGGCAGTCTCATCGTCGGTCAGGCCGGGGGTGCTGCGGGCAGGCTGGCCATCTGATAGATGGGCAAAGATCTTTTCCATAAGGGCCAGATCGGCCTTTGAGTCCTTGTCACCGCCGCGTGATTTTTTCACCAGCGCCGTCATTCGGCGTTCAAGCGAATCAATATCGGCAAGCATCAATTCGGTTTCAACAGTGGCAGCATCGCGAACCGGGTCAACATCGCCATCAACATGCGTGATTTCGCCATCTTCAAAACAGCGCAAAACATGCGCAATCGCGTCGACCTCGCGGATATTGCCAAGAAATTGATTGCCAAGCCCTTCGCCTTTGGATGCGCCGCGAACAAGGCCGGCAATATCAACAAATTCGAGATGGGTCGGAATAACAGTTTTAGAATTTGCAAGCTCGGCCAATGCGGTAAGCCGGATATCTGGCACCGCAACGCGTCCAGTATTTGGCTCGATTGTACAGAACGGATAATTGGCCGCTTCGGCCGCCGCTGTTTGGGTCAAAGCGTTGAACAGGGTTGATTTTCCCACATTTGGCAGGCCAACAATGCCACAATTAAATCCCATATCCGGTAAATCCTGTCTTTGGTTAATTTTGTTTTGATCCGGCGCCAGCAGGTTTGTCTTCGCCGTTATCGCCTTTTGGCTGTGGTGCTGGTGCAAGATAGGAAACGCGGCTCATAAAGCCGCCATCATCATGCGCAACAAGCCGGTCGGCTTCATCCGCCATTGCATATAAAAGCGTTGGCAGCCAGCCCGTTTGTTCATCACGGCCGAAATCGGCCAGAACCCATGATTTGACATCCATCGCCTCATGCGGGGGGCGACCAATGCCAATTCTGACGCGCCAATAATCAACACCGATATGCCGGTCGATATCACGAAGCCCATTGTGACCGCCATGGCCACCACCCGTTTTGACGCGCAGCTTTCCGGCTGCAAGATCAAGCTCGTCATGGAACACAAAAATATCATTGGTATCGATCTTGTGAAACCGCGCAATCTCGGCAATTGGTAAGCCAGATTTGTTCATAAAGCTTTGCGGCTTCACAAGGATGATTTTTTCAGACCCGATGCGGCCATCACTAATCAGCGATGGCCCCTTTTTTTTCCATGGTGAACATCCATGCCGGTCGGCAAGACGATCAACAACCAAAAAACCGACATTGTGCCGGTTCATGGCATAGTTTGATCCGGGGTTTCCCAGTCCTGCAAATAGACGCATGATTGTCCCGTTCGGGTTGGATTGGCAAAAGCCTAGTCGTCAGATGCGCTATCGTCCGCGGTGCCGGCGTCTTCACCTTCACCAGCTTCGGCATCTTCGCCATCTTCATTCTTCACGCCGCCGCCAGGCGAGGCGATGGTCGCAACCGTGAAGTCACGATCGGTAATTGTCGGGGTAACGCCATCTGGCAATTCGATGGTGCTGATATGAACCGAATCACCAATCTTCAAACCGCTAAGGTCAACCGTGATTTTTTCCGGGATTGTCGTTGCTGGACATAGCAGTTCAACTTCGTAACGAACAACGTTCAATACGCCGCCAATCTTAATTCCAGGGCATTCATCTTCATTGATGAATTCAACAGCAACAGCAACAGCCACTTTGGCCGAGCCTGATACGCGGAGGAAATCCATGTGAAGGACATTATCGGTCACCGGATGAAACTGAATATCACGGGTAAGAACAGTATGTTTACCGCTGCCAACCTGAATATCTAAAAGCCGACCAAAAATGCCGGGCTGATGAACAAGCTTAGTGATCTCACGCGTCTCTAGGGTGATGCCCAATGGGTCCTTTTTGTCGCCATAAATGACGGCAGGGACTCGACCTGCACGGCGTACCGCACGGGCGGACCCCTTACCGACCCGTTCGCGCTGTTCTGCGCTAATGGTTGTATTGTCAGACATTGCTAACTCCTTTTTAAAAACAATGTACCGCGCCTCCAGGGGTGCGCGGCAGCGGATTAATAGGCTTATTATCGGGAAAATACAAGCGTTTTTGCGTTTTCAGCAGTGATTCACAAGGCCGCCTAGAACAGCGTCGAAACTGACCGTTCTTCATTGATCCGAAGCATCGCTTCGCCGAGAAGTGGCGCAATCGATAATTGCCGGATATTGCGGGCAACCCGAACCGCTTCGGTGGCCGGAATCGAATCGGTTGTGACAAGCGAATTCAGCGGTGAGGCGGCAACACGGCTAACTGCACCACCCGACAAAACACCATGTGTCACATAGGCATCAACCGAAAGCGCACCAGCTTTCATCAAGGCAACCGCAGCGTTACATAACGTGCCGCCGGAATCGACAATATCATCAACCATGATGCAATGGCGGTCTTCGACATCGCCAATGATATTCATCACTTCAGAAACCCCGGCTTTTGGCCGGCGTTTATCAATAATGGCAAGATCAGCTTCGAGGCGGCGTGCCAATGACCGCGCCCGCACAACACCACCAACATCAGGTGATACGATCATCAGTTTCGAGCCATCATAACGTTCTTTGATATCGCTTACAAAAACCGGTGCGGCAAACAGATTATCGGTTGGGATATCGAAAAAGCCCTGAATCTGCCCAGCGTGAAGATCAATCGTCAAAACACGATCAGCCCCCGCCGAGGTGATAAGATTGGCTAGCAATTTCGCTGAGATTGGCGTACGCGGGCCAGACTTACGGTCTTGGCGTGCATAACCATAATAAGGGATGACAGCGGTAATCCGGCGAGCAGATCCACGGCGAAGCGCATCAAGTGCCACCAAGAGTTCCATCACATTGTCATTTGCCGGAAAACATGTTGATTGCACAACAAACACATCTTCACCGCGGACATTTTCGCCAATTTCGACAAAAACTTCCATATCGGCAAAGCGTTTTACATCGGCTTTGGTAAGGGGAACATCCAAATAAGCGGCGATGGCCTCAGCCAGCGGTCGATTGCTATTGCAGGATAAAATCTTCATGCGTCAAAAACCTGTGTAGGACGACCCGCTTTGTCTTGGACGATTGCTATAGCAATCACGGTCGGACGGGGCAAGAAGATATGCCAGAATTTTGTTAAAAACTGTCGCACCATGCCTAGGCAATAAAGCAAGATGCCATCAATGCAAGAAACATCAATCCGAGGAAAATATAGAGATGCGGCATGGTTATTGTCTCTTTTAGGTCATTTTTGGGATTGGGTTTTGCACAAGGCCGATCACTGAAATTTGGCGGCCTGAATCAGGCAAAGCGGCATGCGTTGCGTGACGGTGCGAAAACAGGCCAGATGATTCGCCATAAGTATCAATGCCAAGATCGGTCACTTTGCCCATCCCGGCCTGGCGAAGGCGGGATTGGACAAATCCGGGAAGATCAAACCGGTATTTCCCATCCATATTCTGATCGGGGTCAAAAAAAACCTCAGCATCATCATGCGCTGCAAGAACGGCATAGCGAAGATCATCACCAACCTGATAATTGGCCTGTTGAATGGCGGGGCCAATGACGGCTTCGATTTGATCGGGCGCAATCCCTTGTTTGGCCATCATGGCAATCGTTGCTTCCAATACACCATCAACCGCGCCGCGCCATCCGGCATGCGCTGCACCGATCACCCCCATTTCCGGTGCGGCAAACAGCACCGGAACGCAATCGGCGGTCAGGATTGCAAGTGCATAGCCGCATTTGTGTGTGATCAGCGCATCAGCGTCGGCGCGAGCATCAATGCTGGCGTCGCTGGCCGAGTCAATCGTCACAACGCGTGCCGAGTGCGTTTGGCGAAGGCCAAACATCTGGTCAGGTTGAAACCCAAGGCTGTTGGCAACGCGTCGCCGGTTCTCGGCAATCAATGCCGGGTCATCATTCGATCCAAAACCGCAATTCAGACTTTGATAAAGACCGGTGCTTACCCCGCCAGTGGCGGTGAAAAACCCATGCCTTATGTGCCATCTCCGCGCCGCGTCATCCTGCCAGCCAGCATGCTGATAACATTGGGGTCCACCTTCAAGATTGACTGGCACCGTGGCGATCATGCTGTTGATCCTTGATCATCGGCAGCTGCAAAGCCGGGGGGCAGGCCGGTTCCAGATGGAAGTATCATGGCAACTTTGAAAGCCGATCCCATGTGCTGGCTGCTGACAAGCCGGTCAACCGCGGCATAAAGGCCGCGCCTTGTTTCGGCACCGGCAAGTTTTGCGACTGCTTCGGTTCGTTGGGCAATGCCGATGGCTTGCAGAAAATCACCTTGTGTTACGGGCCCCACAAGGCGAGCGCCGCAATTTGTTGCGGTTCGACGCAAAGCAACGAAATCAACCCAATGCGACAAATCGGCATCTCCTGGCTGGTGAAACACGTCAACGGGCTGTTGATTGGCAACGGCTTGCAGGCTGTCGCCACTTGGCCCATCACGTCCATAATCGATAACTAAACAAGCCCCGCCATAAGATGCAATATGTGTTGCCAACTTGGCCGCATAGGCATCCGCCACCGCGCAATATTCGGCAATGTTGCCATCGGCTGGTGTGGGTCGTGACGCCAAATGCCAAATGTCGATTTCGGCTTTGCTAAGCGGTGCGCCATCAACAAAGCCAAGCCGCCCATCGATAAGCCCGACAAGCCGGTGCCGCCATGAACCGGCGGTACCATTTTGACCGTCGCGCCAAATCGCTTGATCAATTGGCAAGGCATCGAAAAATTCATTGGCAATGCCAAAAATTGGTGTGGCTGGTAAATCGTCAAGATCTTTATGCCAATAAAGATCGGCTGGCGCTAACCGGTCTTTTTGCCGCTGGCGAAGTGCGGGGCTGGTTTCGACAAGATGCACCGGGGCTTTGGCCAGTTGCGGCATGATTTGCGACCAGACATGCCGCATATCGGCCATCAGACTGCCGCGACCCGGCCCAAGCTCTAGAATGACCGGTTGGCCATGGCCTGACAGGTCGGCCATATGCGCTAGATAAAGCCCGCACATCTCGCCAAACAGGCCGGAAATTTCAGGTGCAGTGGTAAAGTCGCCGTCTGCCCCAAACGGGTCTTTTTTGTGATAATAGCCGTGATCTGCATCAAAAAGCGCAAGGCCGATATAATTCGCGAGAGATAGTGGCCCGTCTTGTTCAATCTGGTTGGCGATTGCTTCAAATAGGGCAGTGTCTTTTGCGGTTTGCGAAGGATGCGGTTCATTCATAATCACGCCTTTGATCATGGCTTTCATCATGGCTTGGCCGCAAGGCATAACGAAGCAGATATAATCCCAAAAGCATCATCGGCAATGACAATATTTGCCCCATGCTAAGCCCGCCCGCAAGAAGACCGATATGTGCGTCAGGTTGGCGCACCAACTCGACGAGAAACCGCGCCAGACCATAGCCAAATAGGAACAGGCCGGTCAGCCGTCCGGTTGCCTTTAGCCAGCCCCGCCGCCAGCATAGATACATGGCAAGCCCAAGCAGAACCCCTTCAAGTCCAGCCTCGTAAAGCTGGCTTGGGTGACGCGGCAGGCCATCACTATGCGGAAAGATCATCGCCCAAGGCACATCGGTAACGCGGCCATAAAGCTCGCCATTGATAAAATTGGACAAGCGCCCCAAAAACAGGCCAATCGGTGTGACCATCGCCACCCTGTCGCTTAAGGCCAGCAACGCAATATTATGCCGCTTTGCCATCGTGAAAAGTGCAAGCCCAACGCCGATCAACGCGCCGTGAAAGGACATGCCACCCTGCCAGACATGCAGGATCGAAAGTGGATTTTCCAAATAATAGGCAGTATTATAGAAAAACACATAACCAAGCCGCCCACCAAGAATGATGCCGACCAATAGATAATTAAGCAGCCAATCCGTCTGCTCGGCTGTCATCACCGCATGAGGTGACCGCGTTTCACGGCGCAGAATATAAATGCCGATAAGCAACCCAGCGATATAGGCAAGCGCATACCAACGAATGCCAAACCCGCCAAAATCAATGGCAAAGACATTGAACTCAGGAAGCGTGATGGCGCTATGGAGAAATTCAACGGGTTTCGGCTGGATTGTCATATCGTGTCTTTCGGTCTTTTGGCAGCGCCGCAATGGCATTTGTCATCAAAACATGCATCGGCGACACGATTTGTCGCCATCAACAGCGATTGCAACCTTACTCTAGCGGCATTATCTATGATAAGAAACATCAGTCACGCGAAAAGATCGTAACAATCACTGGTTACTTAAACCGGACGGTGAAAACCGAGTAGGAGAGATATCATGGCACCGCGTTCAAATTTCATGGCCGATATTGCGCAAATGGCAAATGGTGCGGCGTCAGCCTTTGGCGGGATGCGCGAAGAAGTGGATAATCTGATTCGCCAGCGTATGGAACGAAGCTTGAATGCCCGCGGTCTTGTGACGCGCGAAGAATTTGACGCGCTTCGTACCCGCCATGAAGCGCTTGCGGCGCGGTTGGCATTTCTCGAATCGACAATGGCATCATCGGCCGAGTCGGCGGGCAAGGCTGCTGCGGCTGCCAAACCAGCGGCAAAAGCCAAGTCAGCGGCAAAAAAGACCGGAAAATAATCAACGGTTTGAACCTGCCGCGAATCAGCGGAAAAGGCGGGAAAAACACAATTTGATGTGGGTCATGTCTGTTTGAGCCACAAAATATTGTATTGAATTAGATTGAACGCGCGATCCGAATTTGGCATTTTAAAGCTGGTCATCGGCAATGAAGCCGATCCCAGATTTTCGGAATGCATCGCATGGCACCTAGCCAAAATCAGCATGATATCCTTCTTGGCGATCCCATCGAACTGGTCACGCGTTTCGTCACCAATCAGGACTGGCTGTTGCAACGGCGTGCCGAAAATGCGGTTCTTGTTGAGGTGCCGGGAAAATGGTGTGATTACCAATTGGCTGTTACATGGCAGAACAATGAAGAAGCGATGCAGGTCACTTGCCGCATCGATGTTCAATGTGAAACTGACCGTCTTGGCGAGATCGCGCTTCTTGCTGCATTGTTGAACCAGCAGATATTTATGGGGCATCTGGCACTCGATATTGGCACTGGCGAGCTGGAATTGCGGCATACTTTGCCGCTTCGCGGGGCTGGTGGAGCGACACCTGAACAGATTGAAGATGTTGTCGATATCATGCTTGGAGAATGTGAACATTGTTTTCCAGCAATTTTTCAGGTGGCGGGTAACCAGCTGTCGGCAAGTGATGCGGCAGCGGCAGCATTATTTACCACCGATGGCGAGGCCTAATTATCATGGCGCAGCAGCAGATCACGCTGTTGGGGTGTGGCAAGATGGGAAGCGCAATGCTGGAAGGCTGGCTTGCTGACACTAACCTTGACGCCAATTTTACCATAATCGAACCGCATCAAACCCATCTTGGTTGGCTACAAGGGCAAAAGACTGTTCGGCTTTATGCTGATTGTGCGGCGGCGATTGCCGATGGCGCACCAGTTAGCACAATGATCGTTCTTGCCGTTAAACCACAAATGATGGATGACGCCATTGCTGATCTTGGCGTGATGAAACATGCTGATTGCGCCTATCTTTCGATCGCTGCTGGCATTTCAACAGATTGGTTGAAACAACGGCTTGGTGATGCGGCGATTGTCATCAGGGCGATGCCGAATACACCGGCGGCGATTGGCAAAGGCATTACCGTGCTTTATGCCGATGCGCCCAATCAGGCGCCCAATCAAGTGCGTGATCTGGCAAGCCAGCTTTTGGCGGCTGTTGGGCAGGTTGTGCATGTTCAAGATGAAGCCCTGATGGATGGCGTTACCGCTTTGTCTGGATCAGGACCTGCCTATGTGTTTTTACTGGTCGAAGCCATGACCGAGGCAGGTATCAAAGCAGGGCTTCCCGATGATTTGGCAACTGAATTGGCAAAGGCAACGGTTTGCGGCGCTGGCGCGCTGATGGCGGCGGTTGATACAGCACCGGCTATTCTGCGCGAAAATGTGACAAGCAAAGGCGGTACAACGGCGGCGGCACTGGCGGTTCTGATGGCCGATGACGGATTGGCAAGCTTGATGATAAAGGCAGTTGCCGCGGCAAAAGGGCGGTCAATCGAACTTGGCGAATAGGCCAAAAGACGGTCAAAATACCCTCTATTTAGATTTCATGCCGAATCTGTGCTATATTCGCCGCAGCTGCTGAACGGTACCATCATCTGTTCAGACTGTTTTACAAATTTGTGAAAAGGATGTCTGATGTTACAGGATTCTGCCTCGCCGCACTCAAATGATAAAAAACGCGCCGCGCTTGCCGATGCGGCATGGACGCTTTTGGCCACGCATGAAATCGATAAGATTGGTCTTGATATGGTTGCCGATATGGCAGGTATTGAGCATGGGTTGGCAGGCGCGCTTGGCGGCAGTGTGCAACGGCTGGTTTTGGCCAAGATAGCCGCGCTGGATCACCAATCAGTCATGGAAAGCTTTGACGATATTGAAGATGCTGGCGAGGTGTCTATCCGCGAAAAAATCATCGAAGGCTTGCTGCACCGGTTTGAAACCTATGTCCCATATCGTGCGCAGATTGATCAGTTGAATCGGTCGGCTCGCCATCACCCTGAATTGGCGTTGCGCTTACTCGATGGGCTGGAAGCCGTGGTTTGGCGTATTCTGGTGATGGCTGGCGACCCCGCGCATGGGTTAAAAGGCATGTTGCGGGTCAAAGGAGTTGTTGCGGTATTTTTGGCAACAGCACGCGTTTGGATGAAAGATGACAGCCCTGATCTTGCAGCAACCATGAAAATGCTTGATCAACGGATGGTGAAAGCCGAAGAATGGGGCGTCAGCCTTCGCCTGTTTGGCGGCAAGCATGGCGACCATGCCGATCAAGATCATCATGATGATGCATCAGCGGGGAGGTATGGTGTTGATAATGACTGAGGCGTCATTTGACGATTTTCTGAAACTCGATATCAGATGCGGAACAGTTGTTACGGCCGCGCCTTTTCCCGAAGCGCGCAAACCCGCCTATAAGCTGGAGATTGATTTTGGCGCGCCGATTGGAACGCGCAAATCATCAGCGCAAATTACCACCCATTACCAGCTAGACGAATTGATTGGCAAAAAAGTTATGGCAGTGGTCAATTTTCCACCGCGCCAGATTGGGCCATTTATGTCAGAAGTCTTGACGCTTGGCGTGCCAGATGCCGCAGGCGAGGTCGTGCTGGTCACGCCAGATCAGCCGGTGCCAGATGGTGGAAAACTGTTTTAGACAGGTAATTTGATCGCAACACGAAGTCCGCCAAGCGGTGAGTCACCAAGCGTTAGTTCGCCGCCATGGCTTAGGATCACATCACTGGTAATCGACAGGCCAAGACCGGCACCGCCGGTGCGTCGGTTGCGCGACTCCTCAAGCCGGAAAAAGGGGCGTATTGCATCGGCGCGGCGTTCTTGCGGAATGCCAGCACCATTATCATCAAAGGTAATGATCACTTCATCATTGCGTATGCGGATTGCCACAATGGTTTGGGTTGAATAGCGAATGGCATTGGAAATGATGTTGGAAAAGGCACGCTGGATGGCATTGCGCCGCATTGGGAACGCCGGAATATCATCTTTGACCGGTGATAGGGTGATATCAAATTTGTGACTTTTTTGCGCTTGTGTAACCAGCCGGTTCAAAAGGTCATCAATTGCCAGCTCTTGCGGCACCTCATCACCCTCGCCAGCCGCAAACGCAAGATAGCCGTCAATCATTTCTTCCATCTCGCTAATATCGCTGCTGATGGCTTTGGTGTCTTCATTATCGGTCATCAAGGCCAGTTGAAGACGCATGCGGGTCAGTGGGGTGCGTAAATCATGACTAACGCCGGCAAGCATTTCGGTGCGTTCATTCAATTGCCGCATGATGCGATAGCGCATTGCCTGAAACGCTCGGCCGGCAAGCCGAACCTCACGCGCCCCTTCAAGCCGGTAATCGGGGGCAGCGCGTCCAAGGCCAAGCTGGCGTGCCGCTGTGGCCAAACGGTGGATTGGGCGCACCTGTCCGCGAAGGAAAACCAAGGCAATGCCAAACAAAATGATCGAACTGCCAACCGTCCAGCCAATAAAGGTCCAGCTTGTTGAGCTAAAGATTCGTTTACGACCTGCATAGATCCGCAACACGCCATTTTCCATTTGCAGATCGATGAAAATCAGATTTGGGTCAGTGCTGATATCAAGAATCCAGGGCAGTTTGATCCGCCGTCTCAACTCACGCCGAAGCATGGTTTCGGCATAGGTTTCCGGCGGGGCGATTGAGGTGGCGGGTAAAACCGCGCCCGCTTGAAAATCGATCGGAAAGCTAAAATATTGCCAGCCTTTTTCGGTAATGGCCGTGATACTCTCAGGATCTGGATTTGTGCCAATATCACTAATCAGAAAGGCCATTTCACCAGCTAGGTTTTGCGCCATATGGCGGGTGACAGTATCCCAGTGACGTTCATAGAAAATGAAAACGGTAATGACCTGCACAAAAATCATCGGCACCAAAATGATTGACAGCATGCGGCCAAACAGGGTTTTGGGAAGAAATTTGCGCAATTGCATGATCAGCCCTGCCTAACGTTTTGGTGCGGCGCTGTCGGTGCGCAGCATCCAGCCACGGTTCCGCACAGTTTGCAGGTAAACAGGATGGCGGGGGTCTTGCTCTAGCTTGCGGCGAAGTCGGGCAACAGCCACATCAATTGACCGGCCTTCCATGCGCCCATCAAGCGTTGCGCCAAGATCATCACGCGATAGAATTTGATTGGGGCGTTTGCCGAAACTGGTCAAAAGCTGTTGCTCGGCCGTTGTGATATGCAGCCGGTCGCCTGATTTCGATAATATGCCGGTATCGGGATCAAACAGAAACGGGCCAAAATTGATTTGCATGTCAAAATGGTCATTGCTGCGGTTGCGCTGGAGAATACGTTTGATCCGCAGCACAAGTTCGCGAGGCTCAAATGGCTTTGACATATAATCATCAGCACCCGCCTCCAGCCCTTCAATGCGGTTTTCTGTGTCGGACATTGCTGTCAGAAACAGCGCCGGCACTGCATTGTCTTTGCGAATATCAGCCAGAAATTCAAGCCCCGTTTCACCAGGCATCATGATATCGACAACCAAAAGATCAAAGGCAATGCCTTGCAGAATTTTGCGCGCTTCGCTGGCATTGCCAGCATCAGTGACGCGAAAGCCACTTTCTTCGAGAAACCGGCGAAGCAGAATGCGAAGTCTTTCATCATCATCGATGACAAGGATGTGATGCTCTGACATAAAGCCCCTCTATGATTGAATGCTGGGTTAAGTGAATTTAAGGCCAGTCAATTTAACTCAATTTCACGTCAATTCAATTTAGCGTCATTTCATTTAGCGCTTTTCTGGTCATTTCGATTTGACTGGCGCAATGATCGTAATCAGATATAGCTTGTCTGATCTTGCTGGTCGATCTGGTCGATCGTGTCGCTATCAAGCAATCCCCGCAATACCCGTTGGAATCCATCAACCGCATCAACACCGGCTTCACGATAGGCGGCGGCAAAACGGCGCCCCTGCAACGAGGTTAGGCGTGATTCAAGCACGATGCCGGTTTCGGTAAGGTACAGTAAACGCTGGCGGCGGTCAGTTGCCCCCGGTTTTTGCGTGACATAGCCATCTTGCATCAACCCAGACAGAACACGCGACAGGCTTTGTTTGGTGATGCAAAGGATGGTCAAAAGATCACTGACCGTGATTCCGGGGTTGCAACCAATAAAATAGATTGCCCGATGATGCGCACGCCCCATATTCTGTTCAGCAAGAATGGAGTCGGCTTCACCGGTGAAATCGCGGTAAGCGAAAAACATTAATTCAATGCCGCGGCGCAATTCTTCTTCGCGGAGAAAAAGAGCCTTGCCAATTGGTTTTACGTCAGCCATGTTGACCAATATAGAATGTAAATGGTAAAAAGACCTGTAGTCTTTAGCATGAAATGGCCGAAATGGAACCATTTAAATTCGTGAGATAAAAGCTTTGGCTGTTTTTAGGGAGAGCAGGATATGGCATTGATTCCGTTTGATGATCGCGATGGTAGCATTTGGATGGATGGTGAAATTGTGCCATGGCGTGATGCAAAAGCGCATACGTTAAGTCACGGGCTGCATTATGCCAGTTTGGTGTTCGAAGGCGAGCGCGTCTATGCCGGTAAAATCTTCAAAGGGCGCGAACATACGGTTCGGCTTCGCCAATCAAGTAAATTGCTGGATTTTGATCTGCCGATTTCAGATGATGCGGTGGATGTTGCCAAACAGGCGGTTATTGAAGTCAATAACATTGTTGATGGTTATGTGCGGGCCTATTGTTGGCGCGGTTCCGAAATGATGGCGATTTCGGCGCAGCAAACAACCGCGCATCTGGCGATTGCCGCATGGGAATGGCCAAGTTATTTTGACCCTGAAACCAAGATGAAGGGCATTACGCTTGATATTGCTAGCTGGAAACGGCCATCGCCTGAATCAGCACCTGTTCATGCCAAGGCAGCCGGTCTTTATATGATTTGTACGCTGTCCAAACATGAGGCCGAGCGCAAAGGCTTTCAAGATGCGTTGATGATGGATTATCGCGGCTATGTTGCTGAAGCCACCGGCGCCAATGTGTTTTTTGTTGATGATGCCGGCACGCTTCATACGCCGATTGCCGATTGTTTCTTGAATGGCATCACCCGCCAAAGCGTGATTGCCATGGCCAAATCAATGCAAATTGAAGTGGTCGAACGGCATATCAAGCCCGATGATTTAGGCGCGATGCGGGAATGTTTTTTAACTGGCACGGCAGCCGAGGTTACGCCAGTTTCCAGGATCGGTGACTATCAATTCACTCCGGGTAAAATTTGCCGCAAAATGGTTGAAGGCTATAGCGCATTGGTTCACGCCTAATAGACCGAACGTCCGAAATGATCTGAAGATTGCAAAAGCCACGAACCGCATGCGGTCCGTGGCTTTTTCTTAGCCGCCTGTAACGGGTGGGAAAAAGGCAACTTCGTCATGATCGCCAATTTGTGTGGCAAGGTCACCATAAACACGGTTTACCGCAACCCGAACCGCATCAAGATTTTTTAAGGCGGTTTTATGACCGGCTGATTTGCATGTGATATGCGGGATCAATGCGCCAACGGTATCAACGCCATCTGGGATAGGCATATCCTCGAATGAACAGCCGGTATGTTCCTTTAGCCATGCAAAATACATAATTTTCATTATCTATGGTCTCATTTATCATTGTTGGGCAGTCGGTAATCACGAAGCTGCCAAGTGTGCGTTGCTATGATTCAACAGCTAATGCGGTCAATCAAGGCCTAATCGTGATTTTGCGGCAATGATGCAGCCTAGCGAAGGCTATTTACATGCCCCAAGGCACCCCTAACATAGCCTGACCCTGTCTGCACGGTCAGAATCGCGGCAATCCATAAAAGGATTAGCCCAATCTCATGCGCGAAAGGAAAGCCCGGAAAGCCTGGCGCGCCCATCAAAAAGCCAAGCGCCAAAATCTGCACGGTTGTTTTCCATTTGGCAAGCTTGGTGACAGGTGCTGATACATTTTGTTTTGCCAGATATTCGCGCAATCCCGAAATCATAAATTCACGAATGAGAATCATCAAAGCCGGTACTAAAAACAGCCATCCACTAGTTTGCACACTGGCAAGCGCCAGCAATACTGCTGCGATCAGCAATTTATCGGCGATGGGATCCAGCATCTCGCCAAACGGCGATTCAACTTTAAGCCGCCGCGCAATATAGCCGTCGACATAATCGGTGACGCTGGCGATTGTGTAGAGATACAGCGCCAATTGGTAATAAAAGGGTGCGACGTCACTCCAAATCAAAACCGCAATCAGCGGCGTGATGGCAATGCGCATAACGGTCATCCAATTTGGAAGCGAAGCAAGTGTAAACATGAATGCGCCTGCGATCCTTTGCGAAAAGCCTTGTTTATAATCTAGCCCTTAAAGATGGTTCAGGTGAACTAGCTGGATTATCTAAGAGCCACTATAGAACCAATCATAGATTTGTTGAGCATATTTTTTCGAAATTCCCTCAACAGCCTCTAAATCGCTGAGTCCAGCGGCAGAAACCGCGCGCGCCGAGCCAAAATGCGCCAAAAGTGCCTTTTTGCGCTTTGGCCCAATGCCCGGAACCGCGTCTAACGGATTGGTGAATTCGGTCTTGGTTCGTTTGGCGCGATGCGTGCCGATGGCATAGCGATGTGATTCGTCACGAAGCCGTTGCAAAAAATGCATGGCTGCGCTGTCGGGTGCAAGGGTAAAGCTGGCGCAGCCACGGATATGAAATTGTTCGCGTCCGGCATGCCGGTCAGGCCCTTTTGAAATAGCAACAACTTTTAGATCAACAAGCCCAAGATCATCAAGTGCCTCATGCACGGCCGATAGCTGGCCAACCCCACCATCAATCAACAGCAAATCAGGCCAATTGCCCGACTGGCGGTCGGCATCTTCTTTTAAGGCGCGTGAAAATCGCCGATGGATCACCTGCCGCATCATGGCAAAATCATCACCAATGGCCGTTGCAAATTTTCCTTCATCCTTGATGTTAAAGCGGCGATAGGCGCCCTTTTCGAAACCATCGGGCCCCGCAACAACCATGCCGCCAACCGCATGCTTGCCTTGAATATGCGAATTATCATAAATTTCAATACGCGTTGGCGGTTCACCCAGATCAAGCGCGGCTGCCAGTTCGCGCAAAAGACGGCGTTGTGATGATGCATTCGCAAGATGGCGGGCAAGCGCTTCTTCGGCATTTTTAAGTGCCATTGTTGTGACTTTGCGCCGGTTGCCGCGCACTGGACAGCTAAGCGTGACCTTATGGCCTGCATTACGGGTCAATGCCTCGCTCAGCAGGCGGTGATCTTTGGGCATTTCGCTAAGCATGATCTCGGCAGGCGGTTCTTTGTCTTCATAAAATTGGCCGATAAAGGCACCAATTACCTCATTGGCCGGGGTATCAGCAAGATGCGTCAGAAAATAGGACCGGTTGCCATAATTTGATCCGCCACGGATAAAGAAAATCTGAATGCAGCTTCGCTCGCCACTTCGCGCCGCAGCGATGATATCAGCATCACTAACAGTTGGCAGATTGATGTCTTGATTGGCCTGAATACCGGTCAAGGCGCGAATGCGGTTGCGCCAGATGGCCGCCGTTTCAAATTCCAGCGTTTCTGCCGCCGCATGCATGCGGGCGGCATATTCGCGTTGCACATTGGCAGATTCGCCATTTAGGAAACGGCGGGCTTGCGCCATTTGCTTGGAGTAATCTTCGCGGCTAACAAGCCCGACACAGGGCGCAGAGCAACGTTTGATTTGATATTGCAAACAGGGGCGCGTGCGACCTGCAAACACGTTGTCAGAACAGGTGCGAAGCATAAAGGCGCGGGCAAGGTCGGCCACGGTGCGGTTGACCGATCCGGCCGAGGCAAATGGCCCGAAATAATCGCCTTTGCGGTTTTTCCGGCCACGATGTTTGGTTAATTGGCCAAATTCATGATCGTCGGTTAGCAGAATTTGCGGCAGGCTTTTGTCGTCACGAAGCAGGATATTATATCGTGGCTGCATTTTCTTGATCAGATTTGACTCAAGAAGCAGCGCTTCGATTTCAGATTTTGTGACAATGACTTCTAATTTTTGGGTTTCGCCAACCATGCGCATGATCCGGTTGGATAGGCGATTTGGTTGGGTATAGTTTGTGACGCGGCGGACAAGATTGCGCGCCTTGCCAACATACAGCACCTCGCCAGCCGCATTTTGCATGCGGTAAACCCCGGGCTGACTTGGCAAAGTCCTAAGCTCGGTTTTCAAATAGGCAATACCGCGTTTCAAATTTGGCGGCATGTTCGGTGCGTCTTCCACTTTATGTTTCACCTATTGGAGTTTGGCCGCGGTTCTGGCTTTGGTTGCTGGCTTTATGGTTGCCGAATTTTTGACGGAGGTTCGGGGTTCGACCTGGCTCGGACAGCAGTATAAAAAATTTCCCAAGCAAAGTCATTGCTGCAGTCGGCAATGAAGTGATTTTCAAGTCATGCTGGTGATCCTTGACCGCGATTGATCTATAATCGATCGATGATTTACGCCAGAATACAAGGATATGGATGCTGTCCCGCTGCGTAAATGCGGAATTTGCGAATCAGTTAGATTTTATCTCCGGAAATGCTAAAAATTGTTTTCCCCGATTGCTGTGGATAAACCTGTGGAAAAACCCCTAATTTTTTTTATGGTGTACTGTTTTTCTGAGAAAAATTACCCTTTGCCTAAAAAATAGGCATAAAATTAAAAAATAATAAATACAGATAGTTAAGATATTTCAAGGGTAAAAAGACATTCAATTGGCGTAAATTTTAAAGCCACCTAACCGAATCAATGCATTTTTGCAGAACTTGTGCAAAACCACTGGCGATTAGCCGCTGTTTTACGGTGATTTTTGCGATTGGCGCAAAGCGATGTGACGCCTTGGTTCTTTGGCGTTTATCAGCCTTAGCGCCGCCGCCCACGCTTTTTAATTGGCGCGCCGGAGGTGCCCCCAGCAGGAAACCCATGCCTTTCGGCGATGGCGGATGGAACCCCGGGTTCAAACAGGCCAAGCTGGGCGGCTTCCATGCGGCGAATTTCATCGCGCAATCTTGCTGCTTCCTCAAATTCCAGATTGGCCGCAGCGGCTTTCATATTGGTTTCAAGATCAGCAAGCACGGTTTTGAAATTGCTGCCGATCAGATCGCCTGACTTTGCACCAGCTTTTGGCGTTAGATGGTCACCACGTTCATAAACCGAATCCAGAACATCAGCGATGTCTTTGCGAACCGATTCAGGCGTAATGCCATGGGCTTTGTTATAGGCTGTTTGGCGTTCGCGCCGCCGGTTGGTTTCATCCAGCGCATATTCCATTGAATCGGTTACGCGGTCGCCGTATAGGATAACGCGCCCATCGAGATTTCGTGCAGCGCGCCCGATGGTCTGAATAAGTGATGTTCGCGACCGAAGATAGCCTTCCTTATCAGCGTCCAAAATGCCAACAAGCGAACATTCGGGGATATCAAGCCCCTCACGAAGCAGGTTAATGCCGATCAGCACGTCAAAAACGCCAAGGCGCAGATCGCGCATGATTTCGATCCGTTCCAGCGTATCAATGTCTGAATGCAGATAGCGAACACGTAGCCCCGACTCATACATATATTCGGACAAGGCTTCGGCCATTTTTTTGGTTAGGGTTGTAATTAGCGCACGCTGACCCTTGGCGGCAACGTCGCGGCATTCGGCAATGATATCATCAACCTGATTGACCGTTGGCCGCACAATACAATCTGGATCAATCAATCCTGTTGGCCGCACCACCTGTTCGCTAAAGACACCGCCGGTTCGCTCCAGCTCCCATTTGCCCGGGGTGGCTGAAACAAAAATGGTTTGTGGCCTGAATCCTTCCCATTCTTCAAATTTTAAAGGCCGGTTATCAAGGCATGATGGCAGCCTAAAGCCATAATTTGACAAGGTTGATTTGCGCGCAAAATCGCCCTTGTACATCGCGCCAAGCTGGGGAACCGTGACATGGCTTTCATCAATGATCAAAAGCGCATTTTCTGGCAGATATTCAAACAGCGTTGGCGGTGGTTCACCCGGCCCACGACCAGAGAGATAGCGCGAATAGTTTTCAATACCGGCACAGGCACCAGTCGCCTCGATCATTTCAACATCAAATTGCGTGCGTTGTTCGATACGCTGGGCCTCGAGAAGCTGATTATTGGCGGTGAATTCGGCAATGCGGCTTTTGAGTTCCTGTTTGATCTGTTTGCAGGCCTGCTGCAAGGTTGGTCGCGGCGTCACATAATGCGAATTGGCAAAAATTGTGATGCTATCCAGTTTCGCATTTTTTGAACCGGTTAGCGGGTCAAATTCAAAAATGGCTTCGATCTCATCGCCAAAAAGTGAAATGCGCCATGCGCTATTTTCAAGATGTGCCGGAAATAATTCAACCGAGTCGCCGCGAACCCGAAATGTGCCACGCACAAAATTTGTATCATTGCGGCGATATTGAAGCTCGGTTAGCTGGCGCAGCAAATCTTGCCGTGAAACAGTTTCACCAGTGCTAAGTTTCATCGTCATGCTGGAATAGGTTTCAACTGAACCAATGCCATAGATACATGATACCGACGCGACAATGATTACGTCATCACGTTCAAGAAGGGCGCGGGTTGCGGAATGGCGCATCCGGTCAATCTGTTCATTGATTGAAGATTCTTTTTCGATGTAGGTATCTGAACGCGGCACATAGGCTTCGGGCTGGTAATAATCATAATAGGAAACGAAATATTCGACCGCATTTTTAGGGAATAACGACTTCATCTCGCCATAGAGCTGGGCTGCCAATGTTTTGTTTGGCGCCAAAATCAGCGTTGGCCGCTTGATTTTCTGGATAACATGCGCGGCGGTAAAGGTTTTGCCTGATCCTGTCACCCCAAGCAGAACCTGATCGCGTTCGCCCGTTTGAATGCCTTCGATCAGTTCGGCAATCGCAGTTGGCTGATCACCAGCCGGTTTAAATTCTGATGTTAGGTCAAAATTTGCTCGGCCGCTTGATCGGGTGATGATGAGATTGTCGTTATTGGTTTCGTTCATGCCCTTAAGATAGGCATGTTCGCCCAAAGAAGAAAGGGGGCGCGGCGAAAAGCACTTGTCCTAAACCACAAAGCACCCCATAAATTTCAAAGGGAAAAGGAGACCGGATCAATGGGTCTAATTTCGGACAGGCTAAACCGCATCGCGCCATCACCAACGGTGTCGATTACCGACATGGCATTGAATATGAAAGGCGCAGGCCGCAAGGTGATTGGGCTTGCTGCTGGTGAACCTGATTTTGATACGCCGCAGCATATCAAGGATGCTGCGATTGCGGCGATGAAAGCAGGCAAAACAAAATATACGCAAGTTGACGGTATCCCCGAATTGAAGCAAGCGATCTGCCGAAAATTTACGCGCGAAAACAATGTTAGCTGCACGGCCGATATGATTACGGTTAGCACCGGCGGCAAGCAGGTTTTGTTTAACGCGCTAATGGCTAGTCTGAACCCAAGCGATGAAGTGATTATCCCAACACCTTACTGGGTTAGTTTTGCCGGCATTGTCGAAATTTGCGAGGCAAAACCGGTCTTTGTAAGGGGAAGCGGTGCCAATCCCATGAAGGTTAGCGCCGAAGATCTGGAAGCGGCCATAACGCTAAATAGCAAATGGCTTATCCTGAACAGCCCGTCAAACCCAGGCGGGGTTGGCTATGATGAGGATGATTTGATGGCGTTTGCCGCGGTCATGCGCCGCCACCCGCAATTGCATTTGATCAGCGACGATATCTATGAACATCTGGTTTATGACGATTTCAAATTTACGACCATGGCAACGATTGCACCCGATCTGCAAGACCGTATTCTAACCGTCAATGGTGTGTCGAAATCCTATTGCATGACTGGCTGGCGCATTGGCTATGGCAGTGGGCCGGTGTCCTTGATCAAGGCAATGGCAAAGGTGCAATCGCAATCAACATCAAGCCCGAATTCAATGGCGCAATATGCGGCGATCGCCGCACTTGATGGACCGTTGGATTTCATGGCTGAAAACCGCGCTGCCTTTGCCCGTCGTCGCCAGCTTGTTTGTGAAGCGCTGAACAAAATTGACGGGATTGATTGTCCGCTTCCCGATGGGGCTTTTTATGTCTATCCCTCGATTGCCAAATTGATCGGGAAAAAGCGGCCTGATGGTAAAATCATCGAAAGCGATAGCGATTTTGTCAGCTATCTTCTTGAGGCGGGTGAATTGGCGGTGGTGCCGGGGGTTGCCTTTGGTCTGTCACCTTATTTCAGAATTTCTTATGCTGCGGCGGATGATGTTTTGGCCGATGCGATGCAAAGAATTGCCAAAGTAACTGCCAGCCTGTCGTGAAATGTCTGATGTCGCGATCGGTGCGGGTACCGCAAGATTATGCCGCATCTTTGCCATATTAACTGGGTAAATATAGACATCACTAACGCCTTATCGCCGAAGGAGATAGCCAATGCTGATTAAAAAACGCCCAAGTTGGGCAATGGCTGAAACCGATGCAACATCTGAACATATCTACCTAAACCGTCGAGAATGGCTTCGCGCCGCAGGTTTTGCTGGTCTTGGGCTAACGACGGCCCTGACTGGCGTTGGTGGGTTTGTGGCGGCGGCGGCCGCTGCCATTGAAGGTTATCCAGCGCCGCGCAATATGGCCTATCGGCTCGACCGCGATATCACGCCCGAAGATGATGCAACAACCTATACAAATTTTTACGAATTTGGATCATCAAAGAATATCTGGAAACGGGCGCAAAAGCTGGTTACTGATCCGTGGATGGTCACAATTGACGGCTTGGTTGAAACTGAAATGCAGCTTGATTCCGAAGATTTGATTGCCAAGGCAGGTGGGCTTGAAGAACGACTTTACCGGCATCGATGCGTTGAGGCATGGGCGATGGCGGTGCCGTGGAGCGGCGTGCCATTGGCCAATTTGGTCAAGCTGGCAAATCCAAAGCCCGAAGCCAAATATTTGCAGATGGAAACTTTTCTTGACCCATCAATTGCTCCCGGGCAAAAGCAAAGCTGGTATCCATGGCCCTATGTTGAGGGGCTAACCCTTGCCGAAGCCACAAATGAACTGGCCTTTTTGGCAACCGGCATTTACGGCAAGCCAATGCCAGCGCAGAACGGCGCGCCAATCCGGTTGGTGACACCGTGGAAATATGGATTTAAATCGGTCAAATCAATTACGCGCTTTACCTTTACCGACAAACAGCCCGTGTCTTTTTGGGAACAGTTGAATGGGAATGAATATGGATTTTGGGCAAATGTGAATCCCGATGTGCCGCATCCGCGTTGGTCGCAAAAAACCGAACGGCTGCTTGGCAGTAACAAGAATGTAAGAACGCAACTCTATAACGGATATGGTGAACAGGTTGCCGGTCTTTATGATGGCATGTTCCCCAATGATGACCGCAAATTATTTCACTAATCACCCTTTATTTCACGAGTCACCCGTAGCACGGCTGATGGCACTTTAGCTGTTAAGCCGCGCCAAAACCGATTTTACAATTGTGGGCATTTCAAAAAGCGGAGTAAAGTCGTCTTGCGGAAGCTGGTCGCGCAATGGTGCAGTATGCCCTGCTGCCATCATCGCATCATGGAACGCGCCAATTCGGCCGGTTTCTCTTTGCCATTCGGCAATCAGAATTGGTAGGCCGGTGATTGTCGCCTCAGAAATCATATTGACCGAATCAGATGTAACAATTACCGCATCAACGAGCCCCAAAATCCCTGGATAGGGGTTATTTTCGGCTTGATCCATGACCGCATAGGGCAAGGACCCAAGCGCGGCTGTAAGTTGGGTCACAAGACTAACAGGTGTGCGCCGTGATGGGATGAGCGCAAGGCTAGCGCCAGTTTTGGTGGCAAAATCGGCAAGCCGTTTTGCCATACCCTTTGCCATCATCGCCGAAATAGCATAGCGCCGGTTGGTTCCGCCAAGCAGCACCGCCACGCGCGGTGCGGGAAGGGTGCGCCATTTCTCGCCAAGCTGACTTGCCGCATCGGCGATTTTTGGCATATCAAGACGGTTTAACGATGCCATGCTTGTCAGGACATTTGCCCCGCGTGCCGGATCATGTTGCGGCACGATCAAAATATCAAAATAATTTGGTAACAGGCGCGGATCTTGAATATGGATTGTGCGGGTGCCAAGCGCATACGCCTTTGAAAGCCGGTTAAGCGCAATCGAAGTTCCCGCCATACGCCGACCACAAGTGATGATGATCGCCGGTTTGTCCTTGCTTAGGCGACCGCCAATTGACCCAAGCCATGGTGATAGCAAGGCCTTTGGCAGGAAAGGAACAAGCCGAGGCAAATGCCGAAGGCACCAAGATGGTTTTATAATGATATCGTCAAGGCTAGTCTGATTTGTTTTATCGGCAGCGATCAACGCCTCGCCAAGCGCAATCGCCTGCAGCCGCATGCCTGCCGTGCCATCGCTAATCACCCAAATCTGGGCATTTTTACCGATGGTTTTAGCGGTTTTGCCCGAAGGTGGCAAAGGGGTGGATGCGGGCAAGGTAATGACTCCATCTTGGTCGAGCTGATAACTATAAGTAACTTGGGCGCGGTCTTCAGGCAATAATATTACGCAATATCGCTTGTCGAATGATGGGTGGCGCGTTTACTATGCAGAACTTACCATAACGCTTTATCAATGCTGGCGCTGTATTTATGGCTGAAAAAATCAAACTGGACTCGGTTGATCGACAGATTTTGAATGATTTGCAGGATCATGGACGCATGACGAATGTTGATCTTGCCAGAAATGCCGGTATTTCGGCACCGCCGTGCCTTCGTCGGGTTCGCGCGCTTGAAGATGCCGGTATTATCAAAGGCTATCATGCCGATATTGATTCGGACGCGCTTGGCTATAGCGTTCAGGTATTTGCCTTTGTTGGCCTGACCAGCCAGGCCGAAACCGATTTGCAGGATTTTGAAACGCTGGTATCCACATGGCCGCAAGTGCGCGAATGCCATATGCTGATGGGCGAAACCGATTTTCTATTGAAAATCGTTGCGCATGATTGGGATGATTTTCAGAAATTTCTGACCAGCCATCTGACACCAGCAAAAAATGTCAGCCATGTGAAAACCGCCTTGTCGATCCGGTCGGCAAAACAGCTTGTTGGTGTGCCAATAAGCCAAGCCTAGCGACTGCCAAGCCTAGTTTGGTTTTGCTCAAGCTTGGTTGATTTTCCTATACCTTGGTGATGTCAAACAAGGCGATTGACAATATCTCATAAGACCGCATGCCGCCCGGGGTTTGCACCTCAACCGAGTCACCAACACTTTTGCCAATGACGGCCCTCGCAACAGGTGATGATGTTGAAATCATGCGTTTGGAAATGTTGGTCTCGTAAGGCCCAACGATATGATAAAGCGATTCTTCGTCGGTTTCTTCGTCAACAACACCAACGCTTGTGCCAAATGTCACCTTTTCACCATTTAGTTTTTCAGCATTGATAACTTCGGCGCGGCTTGTCACATCTTCAAGCTCGGAAATACGCCCTTCGATGAATGACTGTTTTTCACGTGCAGCGTGATATTCGGCATTTTCCGACAGATCACCATGTTCGCGAGCAACGGCAATGGCATTGATCACAGCCTGACGCTCGGTGCCTTTGAGATGTGCAAGCTCTTCTTTAATTACATCAAGCCCCTGTGGGGTGAAAGGTATTTTTTCCATCGTTTTACAAATCCATTTACGCGAGCCGCAACGCGGCGTTACCTAATATTCTTACCGTAGGTTAACGGTTAACGCTTAATATCTGCAAGATAATCCTGCAAGGTGCGGACACCAAGTTGTCCTTGACGAAGGGCGCGAATGGCTTCAGCTGCGGCGCGGCTTCCGGAAACCGTTGTGTAATAGGGGATTTTATTGGTGAGGGCATTATGCCGAAGCGAGAAAGAATCCTTGATAGCCCCAGCACCCTTGGCGGTGTTGAAAACAAGCTGAATTTCGCCAGACAGCATCGCATCAACAGCATGCGGCCTGCCTTCCATCACCTTATTGATCCGTGTTGCCGGAACCCCTGCCGAGTTCAAGGCATCGGTAGTACCGCCGGTTGCCAGAATCTTAAAGCCGTCTTCGACAAGGTTTTGGCAAATTTCAACAAAGGCTTGTTTGTCTTCATCCTTGACCGAAATAAAGACAGTGCCTGATAGCGGCAAATCAACACCGGCACCTTGCTGACTTTTGGCAAATGCCGCGCCAAAGCTGCGGTCAATGCCCATGACCTCGCCCGTTGATTTCATTTCAGGGCCAAGGAACACATCAACACCGGGGAACCGTGCAAATGGGAAAACCGCTTCTTTCACCGCGACATGCGGCAAATCAAGATCTTTGAGATTAAGGCTTGCTAGCTTTTCACCAGCCATCACGCGTGAGGCGATTTTGGCAAGCGGAACGCCGGTGGTTTTCGCCACAAACGGCACCGTGCGGCTGCCGCGTGGATTCACCTCAAGAAGATAGATTTTATCTTCGCGGATGGCAAATTGGATATTCATCAAACCGACAACATTCAAGGCAAAGGCAAGCTCGGAGGTTTGGCGGCGGATTTCAGCAAGAATTTCGTCAGACAAATGCTGTGGCGGTAAAGAACAAGCCGAATCGCCAGAATGAATACCCGCTTCTTCGATATGTTCCATGATGCCGCCGATATAGACGTCAGTGCCGTCGCATAACGCATCAACGTCAACTTCGATGGCATTATTGAGAAAACGGTCAATCAATACAGGGTTGGTTCCCGATACAACAACGGCATCACGCATATAGCGTTCAAGATCGGTGACCTGGTGAACGACTTCCATTGCCCGCCCACCAAGAACATAGGATGGCCGGATGACAACCGGCAAGCCGATACGGTTAACAATTGCGCGGGCTTCTTCAGCCGAATGGGCGATGCCGTTTTCGGGCTGCAACAGATCCAGCTTTTGTAAGAGTTTCTGAAAACGTTCACGGTCTTCGGCAAGGTCGATTGCATCCGGGCTGGTGCCAAGGATGTGGATGCCTTCGGCTTCCAAGGCGGCGGCGATTTTCAATGGGGTTTGGCCACCAAGCTGAACAATAACGCCGCGCAAATCGCCATTTTCGGCCTCGCGCTTGATAACCGAAATCACATCTTCGTCGGTCAAAGGCTCAAAATACAGCCGGTCGGACGTGTCATAATCGGTTGAAACCGTTTCCGGGTTACAATTGATCATGATGGTTTCATAGCCCGCCTCGGACAGCGCATAGCAAGCATGAACACAGCAATAGTCAAATTCGATTCCCTGACCAATGCGGTTTGGCCCGCCGCCAAGGATGACAATTTTTCTCCGCTCACTTGGATCAGACTCACATTCGGCCTGGCCGTTGACTTCGTAGGTTGAATACATATAGGCGGTATCAGATGCAAATTCGGCAGCGCAAGTATCAATCCGCTTATAAACAGGTTTGACCCCTGCGGTTACGCGCATCGCCCGAACGGTGGCATCATCAAGATTGGCAAGCTCGGCAAGGCGGCTGTCGGCAAAGCCAAGTGATTTCAGATGGCGAAGCGATACCGCATCATCTGGCAAGCCATTATCGATAACGGCGCTTTCAGCCTCAATAATGGCCGCAATTCGTTCCAGAAACCAGATATCCCAGCTTGTTGCGCTATGCACTTCGGCAATTGACATGCCGCTTCGCAATGCCATCGCAATGCGTAAAATTCGGTTTGGAACCAGCTCGCCAAGCCAGCCACGAAGCGGGTCTTCGCCAAGCGCGCTATCAGGTGCAGGCATATCGACATTGTTCAAACCTGTCAGGCCAATTTCCATCGAGCGAAGCGCCTTTTGCAGGCTTTCTTCAAATGACCGGCCAACCGCCATGGCCTCGCCAACCGACTTCATCGAGGTCGAAAGATTCTGTTCGGCACCGGCAAATTTTTCAAAGGTAAAGCGCGGAATTTTGGTTACAACATAATCAATGGTTGGCTCAAAACTAGCCGGGGTGACGCCGGTAATGTCATTGACCAGCTCGTCAAGCCGATATCCAACCGCCAATTTGGCAGCGACTTTGGCAATCGGAAAACCGGTTGCTTTTGAGGCAAGCGCTGATGAGCGACTGACGCGCGGGTTCATCTCGATTAAAATGACACGGCCGGTGTTTGGGCAAACGGCAAATTGCACATTTGACCCGCCAGTATCGACGCCAATTTCACGAAGCACCGCCAATGAAGCATCACGAAGCACCTGATATTCCTTGTCGGTCAGGGTCAGCGCGGGTGCAACCGTAACCGAATCGCCGGTATGGACACCCATCGGATCAATATTTTCGATTGAACAGATAATGATGCAATTATCGGTCGTGTCGCGCACAACCTCCATCTCAAATTCTTTCCAGCCAAGAAGCGATTCTTCGATAAGCACTTCTGACACTGGTGACAGGCGAAGGCCATTGCCAACGATGATTTCAAATTCGGCGCGGTTATAAGCAACGCCACCACCTTCACCACCAAGGGTGAAAGATGGGCGAATAATCGCTGGCAAACCAACCTTATCAAGGGCAGCCAGTGCATCGGCGAAATTATTGACCGTGCTGGCGCGGGCGCATTCAAGCCCAATCCGTTCCATCGCCAGACGAAATAATTCGCGGTCTTCGGCCATTTCGATTGAGGCAGTTCGTGCGCCAATCATTTCAACGCCGTATTTTTCCAAAGTGCCATCATTATAAAGCGAAAGCGCGGTATTCAGCGCGGTTTGGCCACCCATTGTCGGCAATAATGCGTCGGGGCGCTCGGTTTCGATGATTTTGGAAACGGTGCCCGGGGTGATTGGCTCGATATAGGTGGCGTCGGCCATGTCCGGATCAGTCATGATCGTTGCTGGATTGGAATTGACCAGAATGATGCGATAGCCATCGGCCTTTAGTGCCTTGCAGGCCTGTGCGCCAGAATAGTCGAATTCGCAGGCCTGCCCAATAATAATGGGGCCAGCGCCGATAATGAGAATAGATTTGATATCGTTGCGGCGCGGCATACCTTAAGCTCTCGTTTTTTCCATCAGGTCGGTAAATCGTTCAAACAGATACCGCGAATCATGTGGTCCGGGTGATGATTCAGGGTGATATTGAACACAAAAGGCAGGTTTGCTGGTATGGCGCAGCCCTTCGACCGATTGATCGAATAGCGAAATATGCGACACTTCCAGATTGGCAGGCAGGCTGCCCGGATCGACCACAAACCCATGGTTCTGGCTGGTGATCTCGATTTTGCCAGTGGCAAGGTCTTTGACCGGATGATTAGCGCCGCGATGACCGCGGTGCATTTTGTGGGTTTGGGCACCAAGCGCCAAGGCCATAAGCTGATGACCGATGCAAATGCCAAAAACCGGCATATTTTGATCAATCAGCTTGGCAATCTGTGGGCCAGCATAAGCGGCTGTTGCAGCTGGATCACCTGGGCCATTCGATAAAAACACCCCGTCTGGCTGCAAAGCCATGATTTCGTCAGCTGTAGCGTTAGCTGGCACAACATGAACTGCACAGCCGGCGTCTTTAAGACTGCGCAAAATATTGTGTTTGCAGCCAAAATCCATAGCCACAACTTTATATTTGGATGGCGTTTCAAGCGGGGCTGATTTGTCCATCTGCCAGCTTCCCTGATGCCAATCATGTGGATTGTCACAGGTAACATCAACCGCAAGATCCATATTTTTCAGACCAGGCCATGCGGCAGCCTGTGCCTTTAGCGCGTTAATATCAATATTGCCATCAGGCGCATAACACAACGCGCCGCGTGGTGCGCCAAGATCGCGGATGCGGCGGGTCAGCGCGCGCGTGTCAATGCCGCTAATCCCAGGCAAATTATGCTTTTTCAACCAGCTGTCAAGATCGCTTGTCGCCCGCCAGCTTGCCGGATTGGTGACGGCTTGACGAACGATCAATCCCAAGGCGGCCGGTGTAATGGTCTCGAAATCCTGATCATTTGCGCCAACATTGCCAATATGTGGAAAGGTGAAGGTGATGATTTGTCCGGCATAGGAAGGATCGGTCAGAATTTCCTGATAGCCAGTCATTGATGTGTTGAAACATATTTCGCCAACATTGGTGGTGGCGGCACCGAATCCAAAGCCGGTGAAGACAGATCCATCTTCAAGAACGAGGGCTGCTGTCGGATTATCCCGATTGGCGCGGAGCGCAGCAAAATACTGGCCAGACTTGATTTTCTGCCCCATTTGATCCCATATCCTGTTATAAGAAAACCGTTAGCAAATCAACGTTCGCCAAACGGCTGTTGTCTTACCCGAGCGGACGCCATTGGTCAAGCCAAAGCAGGAGGACTTGCGGCATTTGCTATAGTCGCGTAAAACCGCGTCGTTTGGTTGGGGCGACACCTCGATTGGTTTCATAAAGGATTACATTCTCATGCGCGAAAATATTGCAGCAGCAATGAAGCAGGCATTAAAGGATAAGGATCAGGCGGCCCTAGGCACGATGCGGCTTATCATGGCTGCCCTGAAAGATCGTGACATCGCGGCAAGAGGCAATGGCAATCCTGATGGCATCAGCGATGATGATATCCTTGGCCTGTTACAGACGATGATAAAGCAACGCACCGAATCAGCAAAAATGTACAATGATGGAGAGCGCCCCGAACTGGCCGCCGCTGAAGAAGCCGAGATTGCCATCATCAAACGGTTTTTGCCAGCCCAACTAAGTGATAACGAAATGAGCGCGGCAATTGCCGCAGCCATTGAACAAACGAGTGCGGCATCGGTCAAGGACATGGGGCAGGTCATGGGCTTTTTGAAAAGCAATTACGCTGGCCAGATGGATTTTTCGGCTGCCAGTCAGGCGGTCAAGACATCCCTGATGGGAAAAGGCTGATCGGTCTTTTCACCATGCCGAAGAGTCTCGTTATTCATTGCGGGTTTGCAACATTCTGATCAGGCGCGCCTGATGCTATAATAATCGCCCTTACCCAAATTTGGTGGTTTTGACGCCTCGATCTATGATATCGGTAACCCACGGTTGCTGGCTAGCAGTGGCCCCATCACTTAACGCCCTTTTGCTGACCAGCCAAGCGGAGCTCTGAATTATGGCGGTACCGCCCGAATTTATCGAAGATCTTCGCCAACGCGTGCCACTGTCTGATGTTGTTGGGCGGCGGGTGAAGCTTATCCGCAAAGGCCGCCGTCATAGCGGTCTATGCCCGTTCCATGCCGAAAAAACGCCGTCTTTTTCCGTTGTTGACGATGATGGTTTCTATCATTGTTTTGGGTGTGGCGTTCATGGCGATGCGATTTCGTTTCTTCGTGAAATGGACGGTTTGGAATTTGTGGAAGCGGTTGAACGTCTTGCTGAAATGGCCGGATTGGCTGTGCCGCGCACAGTGCAACAAGATCCGGCCGTATCACGTCAGCGCAAGGCCGCGCTTGATATTCTGGAAGAAACGACCTTGTTTTTTGAAGCCGCATTGCGGCGTGATGATGGCCGCGATGCAACCCGCTATTTAAAGCAGCGCGGGCTTGATTCGGCGATTGTTAAAACCTACCGGATTGGCTATTCGCCGCGAATGGGGCTGCGTGCCGCATTAAAGGATAAGGGCTTTTCCGATGAGGATATGCTTGTCGCCGGTGTCATCCGCAAATCGGATCGTGATGGCAGTCTTTATGACTATTTTCGTGACCGCGTGATGTTTCCAATCGAAAACAGACAAGGCAAGGTGATTGCCTTTGGTGCGCGGGCGCTTGGTGATGCCCAGCCAAAATATCTGAATTCGAGCGAGGGGCCGACCTTTTCGAAAAAAGCCATGCTATATGGCTGGGTTCAAGCGCGTGAAGGGCTTCGCCGGAATCTGCAACTTGTCGTTGCTGAAGGCTATATGGATGTGATTGCCATTCATCACAGTGGCGCTGCCGCGGCAGTGGCACCGCTTGGCACCGCCTTGACGCCCGAACAGATTGCGCTGTTATGGAAATTGCATGATGAACCGGTTTTGTGTTTTGATGGTGATGCTGCCGGACAGCGGGCGCAAACGCGGGCGCTTGAGCGGATTTTACCGCTTCTTGAGCCCGGACGATCGGCGCGGCTGGCGGTGCTTCCCGAAGGCAAAGACCCTGACGATCTGATCGCGGCAAGCGGGCCTGAGGGGTTTCGCAAAGTGATTGGCACGGCGCGGTCACTTGTTGATAGTTTGTGGGAACAGAGTCAGGCCGAATTTGATATTCGCCAGCCCGAGGCGCGTGCGCAATTTTGGCAGGCGGTTCGCGGCCATGTTCGCAGCATTGGCAATAATCAGGTGCGAAGTGCCTATGGTGATGAAATCGAAAGCCGAATCGCCGCAATGCGTAATCAAATTCGCGGCATATCTTCAATGGTGGCGC
The DNA here is from genome assembly GCA_028383305.1 of Candidatus Puniceispirillum sp. Taxonomy (GTDB): domain Bacteria; phylum Pseudomonadota; class Alphaproteobacteria; order Puniceispirillales; family Puniceispirillaceae; genus UBA3439. Next base: position 63,146 of record JAOEVD010000001.1, on the reverse strand, counting down.
CGCGGCGTGCGTCTCGGCCACAAACAGGGTTGATTAATCGACATCGTGCGGTTGTGGCACTTTTATTGGCGCACCCATCCTTGGTTTCTGCCAATTTTGAGGCTTTGTTGATGCTCGATTCGGGGGATCAATCACTCGAAAGTCTGAAAAAAGTACTTATTGACGCGGTAATACGCGATCCAGACCTTGACGCAGCAGCGATAATCTATCATCTACAAGTATCGAATTTAGGTGATGTATTGACGGCAGTGACGGGGGATGACATGAAAGCCAGGCTGCCATTTGATCCGCGCCAATTGTCAAATGACAAAGCTGCGATACATCTAGATGAATTACTTCAACTTGTCGGCGGTAAGTCCGGATTGTTTTCGCAGGCCGGCACCCCAAAAAAATAGATAATACCGGGCGTTTGCCCACAGGCTCTGCCGAAATGGCAGGCAAATGACATTTGATGCAACAACACCGGATCAAGCGCATCTGGTTGCTTGCACAGCCGGACAGGAACATGAGCAACAAAATGGCCAGTAAAGCAAAAAAACAAGCCGAACCTGATCAGAACGCCTCAGAAGCAGCCGAAGCGGCCAGCCTTGACGCAGCCCAGCAAACCATCAAAACCTTGATGAAGCTTGGCAAGGAGCGCGGATTTGTTACGCATGACGAGCTGAACGCGGCGCTTCCTGCCGAAGATTATACATCCGAACAGATTGATGATGTGATGTCATCTTTAAGCGAGATGGGTGTGTCCGTTGTTGACAGCGCCGAAAGCGATAGTGATGACGAAGCCGCCGAAGAAGGCCGCGCCGCTGGCAATCTGTCGGATAGTGATGTTTCGGGTACCGATGATCCGGTGCGGATGTATCTTCGCGAAATGGGCAGTGTCGAGCTGTTGTCGCGCGAGGGCGAAATCGCCATTGCCAAACGGATTGAAGCTGGCCGCGAAATGATGATTGGTGGCATTTGTGAATCGCCATTGACCATTCGCGCCCTGATGCATTGGCGTGACCAGATTGCCGATGGCGTTGTCCCGCTTCGTGATATTATCGATCTTGAAGCCACTTACGCCAAAATCAATGGCAACCCCCTGATCGACCAGAATACCGTCAACCCGCTTGGCGATGACATTCCGGAGGATGATCTCGAGGATGATGAAGACGAAGAAGAAGAAATTGAAGATGAAGAAGATGCAGATGAGGATGATGAAAGCGGAGATAGCGATACCGACACATCAACCCGTGATTCGCACAATGATAATGATGAAAATGATGATCTGAACCTATCGCTTGCCGCGCTGGAAGATGCCGTTCGTAATGATGTGATGGCGCTTCTTGACGAAGTTGGCACAACTTACAAGGCCTTTGTCAAAAGTCAGGATCGTCGTCTTGCCCGCATGGCCAAAGAACAGCCGATTGTCGCAAAAAGCGAAACAACGCATTTCGAGATTAAGGTCAAGCTGTGTGAATTGATGGAAGGGGTAATTTTTAATCCGAACCGGATTGAAGCCTTGAGCGAGCAGGTCTTTACTCTGAATCGGCATGTTACCCAGATCGAAGGCCGCCTGATGCGCCTTGCCACTGATAACGGCGTGACCCGCGTTCAAATGATTGACGCATGGAACGGCCGTGAGGTTTGTGAAGATTGGCCCGGCACCGGCTATAACACCAAGGCCTGGAAAAAGCTGTTGGCCAATAGTGCGGATGAAATTGCCGAACTGCGCGACAAGATCAAGCTTGTCGTTGATGATATTGGTCTGTCGGTTCCTGAATTTCGTGAAGTGATCCAAACCATCCAGCGTGGCCAGCGCGAAGCAGCGCGCGCCAAACGCGAAATGGTCGAAGCCAATTTGCGGCTGGTGATTTCGATTGCCAAGAAATACACCAATCGCGGCCTTCAATTCCTCGATCTTATTCAAGAAGGCAATATCGGCCTGATGAAGGCGGTTGATAAATTTGAATATCGGCGTGGCTATAAATTTTCGACCTATGCAACATGGTGGATTAGACAGGCTATCACGCGCTCGATTGCCGATCAGGCGCGCACCATTCGGATCCCGGTTCATATGATCGAAACAATCAATAAGCTGGTTCGCACTTCGCGCCAGATGCTGCATGAAATTGGCCGCGAGCCAACGCCTGAAGAGCTTGCCGAAAAACTGTCAATGCCGATTGATAAAGTGCGCAAGGTTTTGAAGATTGCCAAAGAGCCAATCAGCCTTGAAACCCCAATTGGCGATGAAGAAGACAGCCATCTTGGTGATTTCATCGAAGATAAAAATGCCGTGCAGCCGCTTGATGCCGCCATCCATGCCAATTTGCGCGAAACCACAACGCGGGTTCTAGCCAGCCTGACAGCGCGTGAAGAACGCGTCTTGCGCATGCGGTTTGGCATTGGCATGAATACTGATCACACGCTTGAAGAAGTGGGCCAGCAATTTAGTGTAACGCGCGAACGTATCCGGCAAATCGAGGCCAAGGCGCTTCGCAAGCTAAAGCATCCGTCACGGTCGCGTAAATTGCGTAGCTTTCTCGAAAGCTAGGGTGATGCGGCATGTCCTGATGGGGCGCGCCGTGAATATATCTGTTGCGGGAAAAAGGGACTAGTGCTTGCGCTTGTCATTAACCCGCCAAAGGGGGGGCCTGTAGTTCAATTGGTTAGAACCCACGGCTCATAACCGTGTTGTTGCAGGTTCGAGTCCTGCCGGGCCCACCAACCTTTGCTTTCAAGCCCTCAGCCATTATTTTCCCTTGCCCATTTGCTGCTCTGTGAAGGCGCTGCTTAGGTAAGGAAATAAAGAAAAAGATTATATAAAACAGATATTTGAGTTAGGTTTTTTTGAAAGAACGGATTGTGGCTGGTGCTGACCTTTGGTAATATGCTGGGCATGAAGCCGACGACTGACATCCAAGAAACGAAGGCACTTATCAGAGGCCTTCCCACGCGGCCGATACGGTTTCGATGGTTTGTAATGGCCTTTTTGATGTTTAACGGATGCGCGGTGAAATCACCGAAACCGAACAATTTTACAGTTCTATCTATGTAACTGTTGATCTTGATGGTGGGGATGTGTCGCGCGTGGGGATGTTCCTGATTGAGCAAAACCGCCGCATGGCATCATTGAATTTTATCAAAAATATGCCGCGGCTAGTCAATGGTGATTTGATTGATTTTACCACAAGCGAAGATGGTCTATGGATCAGCAAGCTTTTGCAATCAGGACCAATGGTCTTTGCCGTTAACGGCGATGATCCCTATGTTGAAACGCTAACAAATGCACATGAAATGAGCATTCGGCTAAACCGCGTTTCGGGTCGCGTTCAGGTTGACGGGCATTGGCATGAGGTGCACAATTATTCACCGCTGATTGTGATGTGATGCGCCAGCGTTTGTCCTAGCGGGCAAGAGGTCTTAAGTTGCGCGGCCTTCGGCAGTGGCATAGATAAGCGCCTCGATAAACAAGTCTTTGTTTGATGATAACGGCACCAGCTTTATATCTTCTTCAAGATGAAGATCAATTTTGGTAGCACCGGCGCTTTTGGCGCGCGCTTTGGCAAGCTGTTTGGCGGCAATCCGTGCGGCGGCAAGCGCGTCGTCAAGGCTGGATTTATCAATCGGGCCATCGGCAAGATGAATGCGGAATTTTGTTTCGGCAGGCTGGGTAATCGACACCATCACCCGCTGGCGAACCGATCCGGCCGCCGCGCCAACCGCGCCAGCAACATCGGCATGATCAGGAACCGTCAGCGCAACCCTAACCATACTGGCGATTGACGGATAATGGGTGGCGGCTGATGCGCCAAGCGCGATGAGGTCGGTATTTAATTTTACCCCAACCGAGACAAGCTGGTCGTTGCTGGCAGGTGTTCTGCGAAATGATTGTGCCAAAAGCGGGTTGCATGAAACTGCCGCTTCGCCGCCGCCTTCATGCGCCAATGCCGCATCCATCAAGGCCAGAGCCGACCGCCGGTGCAATTCGTCAAGTGTCATTTCGGCAAGATCTAGCGGCGTTGCCGCAATTGCAATGCCGGCGCCATTGCGTTGGCGTGCCATTAATTTTGCGCCAAGTATGGCGGCCTCATCGTCAAATTCGGTAAAGGCACCTGTGACATGGGCCGCATCAGTGGGGGTAAAGCTGGACAGGCCAAGAAGCCCGCGGCTGATCAACCGGTCAACTGCGCCAAGCGCCAATTGTGTTGCCGCCAGTTCAGCAACTGGCGCGGGACCAGCGGCAATGGCCTTTTCGGCAAGCCTGATTTCCGACCGTGTAAGCCATTGTGGAACACCATCAGGCATAATCGGAAAGACAAACCGCGCATCCGTGGCCATTGGCACGGCCAGATCAAGCTGGCTCGAAAGATGGTCTTTTAATGTTGGCCAGCGCAGCGCCAGCAAAGACAGTGGCGTTGCCCGTCTTGGGCCAAGGCTAAGCCCGCCCGTTCTGCCGCGCAAGATCGGCATAACCTCGCTGTCGCCGCCAAGTCCAGAGGTTCGTATCTCGGCGGCCTCGACCATTGTTTGCCAGCCACCAACAAAGGCACCGTCTTTTTTCAAACGCGGCGTGCCATTATGCAAAAAGGCAATATCGGTTGTGGTACCGCCAATATCAGTAATCAAGGCTGATTTTGCACCAGCTAGAAACGCTGCGCCGGAAAGGCTGGCGGCCGGACCCGACAAAACGGTTTCAACCGGACGCGATAGGGCAAAATCGGCATGAAGCAACGATCCATCACCCTTGACCACCATCAGCGGGCAGGCCAGGCCTTGTTGTGACATGATGTTTTGCGTGGCGGTGATCAGCCGTTCCAGAAGATTGATCAGGCGGGCATTCAACACCGCGGTCAGGGCGCGCCGCGGCCCGCCAAGCGATGAGGATAATTCATGGCTGCAGGTAACGGGAAGGCCGGTTATTTCGCGAAGTAAATCGCGCGTTTCGGTCTCATGAAGCGGGTTTCGTGTGGCAAAATGACCAGCAACCGCAAAGGCCGAGACTTCGGATTTCAGCTTGTCTGCTGCAGCATCTAGCGCGGCAATGTCCAATGGTGCCTGAATGCCGCCATCGGGGCGATGGCCGCCATTGATGAAGTAAACCGGATCTTGTCCAAGTGCGCGCGCCAGATCGGCACGTTCAAGCGCGGCCTCGTCAAATCCGATCAAAAATAGGCCAACGCGCCCGCCAACACCCTCAACAACAGCGTTGGTGGCAAGTGTTGTCGACAGTGACACCATCTTGATATCATCTGGTGTACCGTCGAAATCGGCAAGAACTTTGGCAATGGCACCGCCAAGACCAACCGACAAATCATCGCGCGTGGTCAGTGCCTTGCCAGTTGCCAAGACAACACCGCGATCGACATCAAGAAGTGCCGCATCAGTGTAGGTGCCGCCGGTATCAAGGCCGATTACAAGTGACATGCGATTATTCCTTTTGGTTTGGTGCCAGATCACAAATTACGCCGATCACCAGAAAATGCGATTATCCGGTTGGCACATGTTTGGCAAAAAACGCCAAAATCCAGCTTGCAACCAATTTGCCGTCATGCGATGTGGCAAGTGATTGACGTGCTTCATTGACGCAATCGGCACCGGCGCGATCAACCAGCAGGTTCGAGAGCGCATCAGTATAATCAGCGTCAAATTCGGGATGACCCTGAATGGCAAAAACATCATCCCCAATGACAAAAGCCGCATTTGTGCAATGGTTGGCGCTGGCAATACGCCGCGCCCCATCGGGAAGGCTGGTCACCTGATCTTGATGAACATGAATCAGATTGATTTTGTCAGGGCTGGTATCAATCCAGTCCGGAAGGTCGGTTAAGGCCAGTTCCTTGACGCCAAGGCCCCAGCCTTTTGACCATTTGCCGGCATAGCCGCCAAGCGCATGCGCAATGATCTGATGGCCAAAACAAACGCCCGCTAGCGGCTTTTTGGCAGCATATATTTGACACAGAAAATCCATCAATTTTGGAATGAATGGCGCATCGTCATAAACACCAAATGCGGAACCTGAAACAAGATAGCCATCATAATCGTCAATTTGCGCCGGAAATACGTCATCGACCACGGCCAATGTTGTAAAGCGGAAATGCTTGCCAAGCGGAAGGCTGGCAAAAAGATCGGTGAACATATCATTATAGTCATGAAAGCGCTGGGGCATCGCCTTGTTGGTATGACCCGCCAAAAGAATTGCGATATGCATTTGCGATGGTTCCTATCTATTCGCAGGGCTCGTTTATCTGCGGCTTTAAAACACCAACCCAAAACCGCTTATGATCCCAAAATGACTTATAATTCCAAAAAGGCTAGTGATCTAGCGGCTTTGTATCTGTCTTAACAACGGCAGTTTCTTTTTTTAATTCGGCTAGAACGAATAGCCGCAAGGCTGATGACAGCCCGCCATCACGTTTGCGGTCAATATTTTGCACAAGGCTGGCAAGGGATTGCCCACGGCTGGCGGCAATATCCTGCAGCATGTCCCAAAAAGGCTGTTCCAATGACACACTTGTTCGGTGCCCGTGAATGGTCATGGATCGTTTGATCATCATCGCAATATCATGCGCTTTAGAGGCCCTTTTTGGCAAACCCGTTTTTGGCCAAATCAAACCTGGCGAAGATTTGAGGTGTTACCAGTGATTGTGCTAGCGGCGGAAAGCGCCAATCATCTCAAGATGATTGCTGAATGAGAATTGATCAATGACCTGAACCCATTCAAGCTGAAACCCGCTTTCTGTCAAAATAGCCGCATCCCGCGCAAAGCTTGCCGGATTGCATGATACCATAGCGATTGTTGCAATGCCGGATTGTGCCAGCATCCGGCATTGTGCAGCAGCGCCGCTTCGTGGTGGGTCAAGAATGGCCATGTCAAAGCCTTCCAGCTCATCAGGCATTAACGGCGCGTCAAACAGATTGCGGCTGGCGGTTTTCACCCGCCCGCCAATGCCCCCAGAATCGACGCCAAATTGCAACGCCGCAAGGGCATCCTCGCTTTGCTCAACCGCTAGAAGATTGGTAATATTATCCAGCAGTGGCAGGCTAAGCGTGCCGCATCCGGCAAAAAGATCGACAATCTGGCTCGCTGATCCGGTAATTTCAGCAATGGCATTTTGTAACATAGCCTCACCATCACGGGTAGCCTGCAAAAAAGCCCCCGGAGGAGGCGAAACGCCGATCTTGCCAAATTGAACCAAAGGAATTTCAGGGGCGAAAAGTGTCATTGGACTGCCGTGATCGTTAACTGATAGCCGTGCCAGTCTTATGCTTGCCGCCCAATCGCCCAATTTGGCAAGCACGTCTGGGCTCCAGGGCTGCGCCCCTGAAATTGGCTCAATGTAGAGGCAGATATTGCTGTCTTCAGCGTTACCAGTGCTGCGGTCAAGAAGGTTGGCATGCGCATCTGCGGCAAAGCCAGCGGGAAGATGGGCGCTGGCAAAATCCTGCAAGGCGCCTTGCAGGGCCAACAGGTTTGGGTGAAGAACAGCGCAGCCGTCAGGGCTGACAATATGTTGACCCATATGTTCACGAAAACCGACAATTGCCCCATCAGCAATGCATTTCAGATGGAAGCTGGCGCGTCTTCGGCTTTTCAGCGGTGAGCGGTAAAGCGGCCTTATCGTGCCAGCCTTGATTTTGGCACGATCAAGGAAATTGGCAACAAGGGCGCTTTTCCAGTTGCTGATTTCGGTTTCATCCCAATGCTGGAACCGGCAGCCGCCACATGCTGGAAAGGCATCGCAGCGCGGTTTATGGCGATCGAGTGACGGTGTAAATAGCTCGATAATGCGCGCCTTGATTCCCTGTGATGTCAGCGAAAGTGGCTGAACCAACAAACGCTCGCCCGGAAGGCTGGCCGGAACAAATACATCATGTTCGGCCTCGCTGTAATTATGGGTGTAAAGCGCTTTGGCAATGCCATCGCCGCGCCCGCCAATATGGCTGATTGTCACCTCGATTGGCGGCGCATTGCGTGGCAGACGGCCAGCCATCTGGTTCGATTTTGCCGACCGTTTCTTGTTTGGCTTTCGGTTGGATTGGCGTGCCATTTGCTGATCGCCCTTATTGCTAAAATGTGACAAGCGCCTTTAGGCGCAAGAGAGAAAACGCCCAATTAAAAAAGTTTAATCAAAAATGCTTCATTACAGGCGGCGCGCAAACCATACCACACGCCCGATGATATGTACCTCATCAATACGCCGATGGTAACTGCTATAGGCTGAATTTGCCGAGGAAATACGGAGCATTTGCGGTGTGGTGCTAGGAATGATTTCAATGCGCTTGGCAACAAGGCCAACACCATCATCAAGAATAAAAATACCCGGAGGTGACGGGTGGATTTGACTGCAATCAAGCATCACCGTGTCATCATGTTCAAGAAGTGGAACCATCGAATCGCTACTGATAGAAATCATGCGCTAGGCAGCGGTTTGACGACGGCCAAGCTTGGCAAGCCATTGGCGTGGAAAAACCCATTGATCATCAGGATCTTGTGCCGTCTTGCTGGCGAGGTCGATTTGCGCGCCGCCGCCGACACTTGCCAAAAGATCAAAGAACGGCACGGCAAATTGGCGTGATTGGTGAGGACTGGCGCCGATGATTGAATTGTTACCGGCCAGCCGTGACTGATCAATCTCAAGAAAAGCAGCAAGTCGATGCCGCACATCTTCGGGAAGGCGACACGGTGTTCCGCGATGCAGGAATTGCTGTAAATAGGCATCAGTGCGCCCGTTTGCACGAGATGCCTTTTTTAGGTAATCATTGAGTCGCTTGCTGCAAGCGCGGCAATAAGGGCGCAGATCATTGGGCGTGGATAGATTGGGTGCCTAATTTTGCCGCGCTGCTGAAAATCTAGCGGCGGCGCCAAGCGCGGCGATGATGGGCATCTGGCTTTGACCAGGTGATGACAGCCGCGATAGCGCGGCAATGGCTGCATTGGCATAATCGCAAGCAATCGCAATCGAACGGTCAATGGCATCATGGCTGGCAAGAATGGCCTGTGCGGTGGCAAGATCGCCATCGGCAAAATTGCCATCACCCAATGTGCGTTGCCAGAATTCATGGTCATTTGCATCACCATCCTGCCATGCCAGAATTACCGGAAGGGTGATTTTTTGGTCGATGAAATCATCGCCGGTATTTTTGCCCATGGCGCTGCTGCTGACGCCATAATCCATTGCATCATCCATGATCTGGAATGCCAGCCCAAGCTGCAGCCCGTAATCATGCATCACCGCAACATCATCATCATTTGCGCCTGCCAGCTTGGCACCGGCGGCGGCGGCGGCGGCGAATAAAATCGCGGTTTTGCCAGTAATCACATCGAAATAGGCATCTTGTGGCGTGTCAGGCATGCCGGCGATGGTCATTTGTTTGATTTCGCCTTCAGTGATCCGCGCCGACGCATTTGCCAGCTGGCCTAGAACCGTAATATCACCAGCCTCAACCATCAATTCAAAGGCGCGGGCAAACAGAAAATCACCCACCAGAACCGACGCCTCATTTCCCCACAGCGCATTTGCCGTATCGCGGCCACGTCGCAAATTCGATTCATCAATCACATCATCATGAAGAAGCGTTGCCGAATGGATGAATTCGACAGCGGTTGCCAGCCCTACAGCATGCGCGCTGCCACCGGCAATTTGCGCGCCGGCAAGTGTCATCATCGGGCGGATGCGTTTACCGCCAGCGGCAATCAAATGTCCGGCCAATTCCGGGATCAATGGCACGTCACTGGCTAGCCGCTGCAAAATCATTGCATTGATGGCTTTCATATCATCGGCAAGCAGATTGACCAGCGGGTCAAGCGAAACCAATTCGCCGTGATTCTCGATTGCAGGATTAGCACTCATTCTTTCAACCTATCAAATGGCGATTTGCCATCTTCCTACCGGAAATATGTATTTGCGCAATTTAAAGCCGTTTGGCTTTTTGGCGGCAGCGTCATTGCGCTAGCCATTGCTGGCGCGCATGGATGGCGTGTCTAAAACCTTTCCCATTCATTACGATGCCACATCACCGACTAGCAAGGAAAAAAGGCCAGCCCACGGCGAATTTTGTCGTTGCAACGCTTGGTAATTCGCCAAAAATGCGGCATGATGCGGCGTCATGGGACATCTTGTTAGCACAACCAATAATGTGCGCCTGTCATTTTTGCTGGCGCTGTTGCGTGATGCGGGCATTAAGGCGCATGTGTTTGATGCAAATATTTCGGCGCTTGAGGCTGGCATTGGGGCTTTTCCGCGCCGGATTATGGTGTCAACGAAACGGCTTTTGGCGGCAAAAACGTTGCTTGAGGATGCAAATGAATTTTATGATGATTGATCATGGTCGTTTGTCCGGCGGGTGGCAGCAAAGCCAGCCGAGCCAGCCCCCGTTATGGGTGACAAAAACATGAGCCAAGATCCGACAATTGGAAATGATGCCAAAACCGACGATGGCGCACCGCCTGATGGTCTTGATGATTTGGCGGTAACACATGATCATTTGCTTGGCAAAACCGTGTCGATTATGCAGCCAAAAAGTGGGTTTCGCGTTGGCACGGATGCGGTGCTTCTGGCGGCGGCGATTGGGGTTAATCGTGGCCGTATTCTGGATATGGGGGCAGGGGTTGGCGGGGTCAGTCTGTGTTTGGCACGGCGGCTTGATGCGGTGCAGATCACCGCGATTGAGATTGATCCAGTGATGGCGGCATTGGCGCAGCGGAATGTCGCGGCCAATGATTTTGATGACCGGCTTCGAATTCTGCGCGATGATATTGCCAAAATGCCACCTGTTCTGGCGGGTAGTTTTGATCATGTTGTTAGTAACCCGCCCTATCATTACGCAACCGGCACAAGGCCGCGCGACAAACGGCGGGCTTTGGCGCATATCGGCGAAGGTCTGGCACTTGGTGATTGGGTGAAATCGGCAATGTGGGCGGCAAAACCGCGCGGACGGATCAGCTTTATTTGCCGGGCTGATCGGGCGGATGAATTAATCCATCTTTTTACCATGGCGGGTGCTTCAGAAATTCTGCAATTCCCGCTTTGGCCGCGGCCAATGGTGCCGGCTGGGCGGGTGATCATTCAGGTCCGCAAGGCGGTGTCTGGCCCGGGCGCGATTTTACCCGGTCTTATCATGCATAATGATGATGGCAGCTTTACCGAAGCCGCTAGCCGCATTATGAATGGTGAAGGTCTTTATATGGTGCATCCTGCCCGCAGGGTCTAGGCGTGATTGCCGGTGGTTGATTGCCAGTGGATGATTGGCATAGCGTAATCGGCAGAGCGTGATTGGCTGGGTGTGATTTGCTGGGTGTGATTGGCAGTGATGCCAGATGAAGGGAAATAGGTGAAATGGGACTTTTGTCCAAAATAATGTTTTGGCGACGCCGCAGGTCGGTTGTGCCAGTGGTGCGCTTAAGCGGTGTGATCTCGCAATCGGGCAGTCTTGGGCGGCGTGGCCTATCGCTTGAATCGGTTGAACCGCAATTGAAAAAGGCCTTTTCGGTCAAGCGTGCCAAGGCGGTTGCCATCATCATTAACTCGCCCGGAGGCTCGCCAGTGCAATCATCATTGATTGGCCAGCGCATTCGTGATCTTGCCAACCGCGCCGATGTGCCGGTTTTGGCGTTTTGCGAGGATGTGGCGGCAAGTGGCGGCTATTGGCTGGCGGCATCAGCCAATGAGATTTATGCCAATCCGGCATCGGTGATCGGGTCTATTGGGGTGATTTCGGCCGGTTTCGGTTTTGATAAGGCCATTGCCAAGCTAGGCATTGACCGGCGGGTTTACACCGCTGGCGAGGCCAAAATGACGCTTGATCCGTTTCAGCCTGAACGCGATGAAGAAATTGACCGGCTGAAAGGATTGCAGGCCGATATTCACAAACAATTTATCAGCCATATCGAACAGCGTCGTGGGTCACGGCTGAAAGGCGCGCATGGTGAATTATTCAGCGGCGCGTTCTGGACAGGTCAACGTGCGCTTGAATTGGGATTGATTGATGGGCTTGGTGAATGTCGCCAAACATTGCTTCAACGTTTTGGTGATGACACTGACGTGATGTTTGTTGAGCCAAAGCGCAAATTCCTGCCGCTTGGGCTTCCGGCAATGAGCAGCCAACTTGTGCAGGAAACCGCCGATCTTGCGATTGAGCGCGCTTATTTTTCGCGTTTCGGGCTGTAAAAGCCAAACCGGTTATGTCAGGATAGCGCCATATTCGCCGTTGCTGGCAGAACAATCGCTGGCTTTCCGCAAAATCCAGCATCACGCCGGTTGCATTACGCATGTCGGATTACGCCTTTAAAGGACGCTTGAATCATGGTTCTCTCACTTCCGAAAATCCTTGGTCTTTTTGCCCTGATCTGGCTTGTCTGGATGGCATTTCGATTTATCGAGGCACGCCAGAAAAACCGTGCTGATCAGCCAGTAGACAAAAATGGCGACACGGCCGGAGCAGCGAAAAAAGGCGCGAATGACGCATCGGTTGATTTGCAGGAATGCACAATTTGCGGGGCATGGGTAAGCGGCGAGACCTGTGATCGGGAAAACTGTCCCTATTAGCGGCAGCAACAGCTTGCCTTTTGATGTGGTTTCCGGCTAATTTCCGTGCATCTTTTGCAATAGGAATCGTGACGGATGCCAACATCACAAAGCGACGAAATTAGAACCGATTTCCAGTCGATTATTCTGAATTTACAACGCCATTGGGCAAAGCAGGGCGCGGTTGTCTTGCAGCCCTATGATATGGAGGTTGGCGCGGGTACATTTCACCCAGCAACAACGCTTCGGGCGCTTGGCCCCGATGATATTTGGCGCGCGGCCTATGTTCAGCCATCGCGGCGGCCTTCGGATGGGCGCTATGGTGAAAACCCAAACCGGATGCAGCATTTTTACCAGTTTCAGGTGATTTTCAAGCCATCGCCAGCGGAATCGCAGGCGCTGTATCTCGACTCGTTAAAGGCAATCGGGCTTGACCCCGACAAGCATGATATCCGGTTTGTCGAAGATGATTGGGAATCGCCAACGCTTGGCGCATGGGGTCTTGGCTGGGAAGTCTGGTGTGATGGCATGGAAATTTCCCAATTCACCTATTTCCAACAGGTTGGCGGTATTGAATGTAATCCGGTGCCGCTTGAACTTACCTATGGGCTGGAAAGGCTGGCGATGTATATTCAAGGCGTTGAAAATGTCTATGACCTTGATTGGGATGGTGTGCCAGCGGCCGAAGGTGGCAAAACTTATGGCGATATTTTCAAACGCGCTGAGGTTGAATTTTCCGGCTGGAATTTTGAACATGCCGATACCGATATGCTTCTTGGGCATTTCCGTGATGCCGAAATGGAATGTGGTCGCTTGCTGGTGCTGGAAACACCACTCGTATTGCCAGCCTATGATCAATGTATGAAAGCCAGCCATCTGTTTAATATGCTTGATGCGCGTGGGGTGATTTCGGTGACTGAACGCGCCGCCTATATCGGGCGTGTTCGGAACTTGGCCAAAGGATGCTGCGAAGCATGGATGGGAATGACGGAGACCACAACCAATGGCTGATCTGGTAATTGAATTTGTCTCAGAAGAAATTCCTGCACGTATGCAGGCTGGTGCTGGCCGTGATCTGGCACGACTTATTGAAACGGCCTTAGCAACGCTTGGCGTCTGGCATGATAACAGTGTGGCAACCGGCCTTTGTGCGCCGCGTCATTTGCTGGCCTATGTTACCAATATTGCCACATCGCAGCCGGATCGCATCATCGAAAAACGTGGGCCGCGTGTTGATGCGCCCGAGGCGGCGATCGCTGGTTTTTTGAAATCGACTGGGGTCAGCCGCGAAGAGCTTGTTGAAGAAGATACGCCAAAAGGCCGGTTCTTATTTGCGCGAAGCGAAATCACCGGCGGTGATACGGCTGCGCTGTTGGCGCCGATTATTATTGATATACTGACCCATTTCCCTTGGCCGAAAAGCCAGCGATGGGGTCGTGGCAAATTCCGCTGGGTGCGCCCGCTCCACCGGATCAATATTCTGTTTGATGGCAAACCGCTTGCCGGTGCGCTGGATCTGGGTGGTGGCGATGCAATCACTTTTGGCGCGACCAGTTGCGGCCATTATTTTGAGGCACCTGACGATATTGACCTTGCCGGCGTTAGGAACCTCGATGATGTAAAGGCCAGATTGCGGGCTGGCTATGTGATGCTTGACCAAGATGAACGCCATGACGCGATTATCAGCGAGGCAAAAAAACTAGCCGCTAGCCAGTCATGCCATCTCAATGAGGTTCAGCTTGGAAATTATCTTGCCGATATTGCTGGCTTGGTCGAATGGCCAACGCCGCTTATGGGTCAGATCGAAGACCGGTTCATGGTGCTGCCGCCGGAATTGCTGCAAGCCACAATTGCAACGCATCAGAAATACATCACGCTTAGTGATGCTGATGGAAAATTCTCGTCAAATTTTATCGTTCTATCAAACCGGCTTGGCGATGCGGTTCGCGATAAGGTGATTATCGCCGGTAATCAGCGTGTGTTGCGAGCGCGATTGGCCGATGCCGAATTTTTCTGGCAACAGGATCAGGCGCGGCAATTGGAAAGCTATCTTCCCGCGCTTGGCGATGTCACATTCTATGAGGGGCTTGGCTCAATCCACGATAAGGCAATCCGTATAGAAAAGCTGGCAAGCGCCATTGCGCCGCATATGCCATCTGCTAACCCAAAAGCTGCATCACGCGCTGCCCGTCTTGCCAAGGCTGATCTTGTCACGGGTATGGTCGTTGAGTTTCCTGAATTGCAGGGCATCATGGGCGGTTATTACGCGGCTGCCAGCGGCGAGGATAAAGCCGTTTGTGATGCCATCACCGCGCATTACCGGCCGCAAGGCCCGGCCGATGATTTGCCAGCAACACCCGAAGCCATGGTTGTTGCGCTGGCGGATAAGATTGACACGCTTGTCGGGTTTTTTGGCATTGATGCCAAACCAACCGGCTCAAAAGATCCGTTTGCGCTTCGCCGTGCGGCCTTGGGCGTTATCCGCATTATTGTTGATGGACAGCTAACCATCCCGCTTGGCAAGATTTTGCAGGTGAGTACCAGCGGCTATGGCTTTGCCAAAGTTGATGCCGATCTGTTGCCCTTTATTCGTGACCGGCTTCGCGGCTATCTTCGTGATCAGAAAATGCGGCATGATGTGGTTGCCGCGGCCTTGGCCGATGATGATGGTGACGATATCTATTTGATGGCGACACGCGCATCAGCGCTTGCTGGCTTTTTGGCCGCCGCCGATGGCACCGGATTAATGGCTGGTTGGCGGCGGGTCAGCAGCATCCTTGCTGCTGAGGAAAAAAAGGCCAAAACCACCTTTGCCGCAACATCTGATCCGGCGCTATTTACCGAAGCGGAAAAAGCGCTTTTTGATCCATTATCGACAATGGCTGTGAATCAGGACAATATTGAGTTGCAGCTTGCCGCGCTTGGTGCGTTGCGTTCCCCCATTGATTTGTTTTTTGAAAAAATCGTCGTGAATGATGATGATCCGGCGATCCGCCTGAACCGACTTGGGCTATTGGCAATGATTCGTGAAAAAATGTTGGCTGTGGCTGATTTCACGAAAATAGAAGGCTAGATAGAGACATGACACAATGGGTTTATAATTTTGGTAAAACCGGAACCGATGGCGATGCATCGCGTCGCAATCTTCTTGGCGGCAAGGGTGCTAATCTCGCCGAAATGAGCGGTATTGGCCTGCCGGTTCCGCCCGGGTTTACCCTTAGTACCGATGTCTGTACGCATTTTTATGATCATGACAAAACATATCCTGACACTTTAGATCAGCAGGTGCGTGACGCCATTGCAAAAATCGAAAGCGAAACCGGCACACGTTTTGCTGATTCTGCTAACCCGCTTCTTGTTTCGGTTCGATCGGGTGCGCGTGCCTCGATGCCGGGTATGATGGATACGGTTCTCAATCTCGGGCTGAACGACGTCACTGTCGAAGGCCTTGCCAGCCGCGCCAATGATGCGCGTTTTGCCTATGACAGCTATCGCCGGTTTATCCAGATGTATAGCGATGTCGTGATGGAGGTCGACCACGGCCTGTTTGAAGATGCGCTTGAGGATATGAAACTTCAACGTGGCGTTTATGAAGACACTGAATTGACCGGTGATGATTTAAAGGCTCTGGTCGCCAGCTATAAGGACATTGTTCAAGATGAGGCTGGCACCGGCTTTCCGCAAGATCCATGGGAACAGCTCTGGGGCGCGATTGGGGCGGTATTTACCAGCTGGATGAATACCCGCGCCATCACCTATCGACGGCTGAATAACATTCCTGCGGCATGGGGAACAGCGGTTAATATTCAGGCCATGGTGTTTGGCAATATGGGCGATGATTGCGCGACCGGTGTTGCGTTCACGCGTGATCCATCAACTGGTGAAAACAGCTTTTACGGCGAGTTTTTGATCAATGCACAAGGCGAAGATGTTGTCGCCGGTATCCGCACGCCATTGCCATTGACGGCGGCTGCCCGAAAAAAAGGCGGCGGCGATGCTTTGTCGATGCAAGAAGCCATGCCAGCGGCCTTTGATCAGCTTGATGCGGTTCGCAAAAAGCTTGAGGCGCATTATCGCGATATGCAGGATCTTGAATTTACCGTCCAGCAGGGCGTGCTATATATGCTGCAAACCCGTAGTGGAAAACGCACTGCCGAAGCCGCGCTCCGCATGGCTGTTGAAATGGCCAATGAAGGGCTGATCACCCGTGACGAAGCTCTATGTCGGGTTGATCCGAACGCGCTTGACCAGCTGCTTCATCCAACACTTGATCCCAATGCTGAAAAGGTCATTCTGGCACGCGGTCTGCCCGCATCACCAGGCGCTGCATGCGGCAAGATTGTGCTGAATGCCGATCGTGCCGAGGAAATGGCGGCCAGCGGCGAGGCGGTGATTCTTGTGCGTCTTGAAACCAGCCCTGAAGATATTCACGGTATGCATGCTGCTGCTGGTATCCTGACGGCGCGTGGCGGCATGACAAGCCATGCGGCAGTGGTTGCGCGTGGCATGGGGCGGGCCTGTGTTTCGGGTGCAAGCGACGTGCGCTTTGATGAGGTGAGCGGCAAGGTCTTTATCGCCGATCAGGTTTTGGTCGAAGGTGATATCATCACCATTGATGGCACCAGCGGCGAGGTTTATGCCGGAAAAGTCGATACGATCCAGCCGAAAATGTCAGGTGCCTTTGCCAGCGTGATGGGCTGGGCTGACGAGGTGCGCCGCATGGAAGTGCGTACCAATGCCGAAACCCCGACCGAGGCGCGTGTTGCCCTTGATTTCGGCGCGCAGGGCATCGGCCTCTGCCGAACCGAACATATGTTTTTCGATGCTGATCGAATCATTGCCATGCGCCAAATGATCATGGCTACCGATACTGAAGGCCGTGAATTGGCACTTGCCAAACTATTGCCGATGCAGCGCCGTGATTTTGAAGAATTATTCACCATCATGGCTGGCTTGCCAGTTACCATCCGGCTTCTTGATCCGCCATTGCATGAATTTTTACCACATTCGGCTGATGAATTGGCCGAAGTTGCTGCTGCCGCTGGCGTCACAATCGAGACGGCACGCCAACGCTCGGTCAAGCTTGCCGAGACCAACCCGATGCTTGGCCATCGTGGCTGCCGCTTGGCGGTGACTTATCCGGAAATCTGTCGGATGCAAGCCCGCGCTATTTTTGAGGCAGCCTGCGCTGTTGCCAAAAATACTGGCGCATCACCAATTCCCGAAGTGATGGTTCCCCTTGTGGCAACCGCACGGGAAATTGCGCTTTGCAAGGCCGAGATTGACGCGGCTGCGGCTGCGGTGATGACGGAAACCGGCGTTACGATTTCATATCTTGTTGGCACAATGGTTGAATTGCCTCGTGCGTCAATCTGCGCGGCTGATCTGGCGGTTGAGGCCGAATTCTTTTCCTTTGGGACAAATGATCTGACGCAAACCTCGCTTGGCATCAGCCGTGACGATGCCGGATCTTTCCTTCATGATTATGCTGATAAAGAGATTTATCCGGTTGATCCGTTTGTGTCCATTGACCTTGAAGGGGTCGGCAGTTTGGTTGAAATGGGGGTTGAGCGTGGCCGCAAAACCCGCCCCGATATCAAGCTTGGTATTTGCGGTGAACATGGCGGTGATGGCGATTCAATTCTGTTTTTTGAAAAGGTCGGTCTTGATTATGTGTCTTGTTCGCCTTACCGCGTTCCTGCGGCGCGTCTTGCCGCTGCGCAGGCCACGATTAAAACCCGCCGAACCGATTAATTCTTGCCGATTATCGGCATAAGCCGCTACCGCAAAAACGCCGCCGGTTCGGTTGCGGTACGGCCCCTTGCCATCAAAAGAGGCATCTCGCCATCAAAAGGGGTAGGACAAGAAAAAAGCCAGCAATTGCTGGCTTTTGTCGATGGGTAGATTTGGGTTTCAAATCGGGCTGGAACAGCCTTATTTGATGCCAAGACCGCCAAAGCGCTTGTTAAAGCGGGCAACCTGACCACCTGAGTCAAGGATACGGTGCTGGCCAGTCCATGCTGGATGGGTCTTTGGGTCAATATCGAGTTTCAACACATCGCCAGGCTTTCCCCAAGTCGAGCGCGTTGTATGTTCGCTGCCATCGGTCATTACAACGGTGATTTCGTGGTAATCTGGGTGAATATCTTTTTTCATGCCGGTCTCCGGTTTTACGCTTAACTGCCTGTTCGTTATGCTAGATTTGCCATGCGGAAGAATGATCCTCGCCAACAAACAGCGCTGGTGGTATATCCCCTATAGCGATGATAAGCAAGCCCCCGGCGTAGAAAATAAATGGTTAGCGGGCTGGGTGAACGAAAATTGGGGTTGATGAATGAATAACGGGCAGAAAACTGATCACCGGACAACAACTCTGGCGGATCAGACCCTAGAAACAACGCGCCGTTACACCAGCCGCCAGCTATTGGCCGTCTTTTGGCCCTATCTTCAGCCGCATCGTCTCCGAATCGCACTTGCCATTTTGGCGCTTGTGCTTGTTGCTGGTGCGCTTCTTGGAATGGGGCGTGGGCTTGCCTATCTTGTTGATGAAGGGCTTGGCAAACGTGACCCTGCCTTGCTTGATCGTGCGGTGATGGCAACAGCGATGATTGCTGTGGTTCTGGCCTTTGGCAGTTATCTTCGCACTAGCATGGTAAATAAAATTGGTGAAATGGTGCTGGCTGATATTCGCCGTGCTATTTTTGGCCATGCCATTACCTTATCGGCTGGATGGTTTGAAAATGCCCGAACCGGTGATGTGTTATCCAGAATCACAACCGATACGAGCATTGTTCAAACTGTCATGACCTCGACCCTGTCAATGGCAGCGCGTAATTTCCTGCTTTTGATTGGCGGGCTTGTGATGGTGGTTCTATCCAGTCCGAAAATGTCGCTTGTGGTGTTGATCGTTGTGCCGCTAGTTGTGTTGCCGTTGATTTTCATGGGACGCCGGTTACGTGCTGCTTCAAGATTAGCACAAGATCGCCTTGCCGATGTCGGGGTTGAAGCCGAAGAAACGGTTAGCGCTATCCGCACGGTGCAGGCCTTTGGCCGCGAAGATTACGTCAAAGGGCATTTTGAACGGGCAGTTGATCTGTCGCTTGACGCTGGTCTTGCACGAGTTCGGCTTCGCGGTCTGTTAAGCGGCATTGTGATTTTTCTGGTCTTTAGCGGAATTGGTGTCATTCTGTGGATTGGCGGGCAGGATTTGATGGCGGGACGGATTAGCGCTGGCGACCTGTCATCTTTCATTTTTTATGCTTTTCTAGTGGCAAGCTCGACCGGTTTTCTATCCGAACTTGTTGGCGATTTACAGCGGGCGGCGGGTGCAGCTGAACGCATCGCGCAATTACTGGACACCAAGGCAAGCCTGCCCGCAGCAATGTCGCCACAACCGATCAATATGGCGGCTGTAACAGCATGCGAATTTGCCGCTGTTCAATTTGCCTATCCGGCCGCGGTGAACCGGCCGGCAATCAGCGATGTAAGCTTTGCCATCAAGGCTGGCGAGCGTGTGGCGATTGTCGGGCCGAGCGGGGCGGGGAAATCAACGATTTTTCATCTTCTTCTCAGATTTTATGACCCGGTGAATGGGGCGGTTCGGGTTGGTGGGATTGACCTTCGTGATCTGTCGCTTGCTGATTTGCGCGGCCATATCGGTTTGGTGCCACAGGACTCGGCGCTGTTTTCGGCAACGCTTCGCGAAAATATCGCCTTTGGCCAGCCAGATGCCGATGATGCGGCCATTATCGCTGCAGCAAAACAGGCCCAAGCGCATGATTTCATCATGGCCATTGATGGCGGCTATGAAGCCTTTGTCGGCGAAAAGGGCGTTCGGCTTTCAGGTGGGCAACGCCAGCGGATTGCCATCGCCCGCGCAATCCTTCGCAATCCTCGTCTGTTGCTTCTGGATGAGGCGACAAGCGCGCTTGATGCACAGTCCGAAGCGGCGGTTCAGCATGCTTTAGAAAACCTGATGGCCGATCGGACAAGCCTTGTGATCGCGCACCGTCTGGCAACCGTTGTTCGGGCTAATCGTATTTTGCTGATGGATCGGGGCAGATTACTGGCGGTTGGAACGCATGAATCGCTAATGGTTGAATCTGCGCTGTATCGCACACTTGCCGAATTACAGTTCTCAATCCCAAAAGTTCGGTAAGCAGTTCAACAGCCAAGTTATTGGTTGTTGAATTGCTCGATCATTTTGATAGCCTTTGAACTGGATATGATAATGGATCGGCTGCTGATAGACAGCGCTTCTGGCGTTTACGGAGGGTTACTTAACTGCAACGCGCTGTGTAATTTTTAATTCAATTCGGCGGTTTTTACGACGAGCATCGTCATTATCATCGTTATCAAGTGGCTGAAACTCGCCATAGCCAGCGGCGGCTAATCGATTAGCTGGCAAACCCTTCTGATTGAGAAAGCGCACCACTGATAGCGCTCTCTCGGTTGAAAGATCCCAGTTGTCAGCATAGCGGCCTGCGCGAATTGGTACATCATCCGTGTGGCCATCAATCTGCAAAACCCAATTGATATCGGCGGGAATTTTCGTTGCAATATCCGCAAGCGTAATGGCGAGTTTGGCAAGTTGGTCTTGGCCCTCTGCTGCAATTTCGGCCTGTCCTTGAGCAAACAAAACTTCGGATTGAAATACAAACCGATCACCAACAATCTGAACATCATCACGCCCTTTCAGTACTTCACGCAAACGTCCGAAAAATTCTGATCGGAAGCGTTGTAATTCCTGAACACGGCTTGCCAAGGCGTTATTCAATGAACGCCCAAGACTAGCAATGGCTACCTTATCGTGCGCCGTTTGCCTGTCTTTTTCAGCAAGAAGGCTGGTTAGTTCTTCAAGGCGAGTCCGCAAGGCTGCTAAGGCGTTAGTCATTTGCGCAATTTCAACTTTTGAAGCAGTGGTTTCGGCGCGGAGTCCATCAATCGTGCCCGCGGCGCTCTTGTTTTTTGCTTGTGCGATTGCCAGTTGTCCTTCTGCAAGCTGCAGTGCGCCCAATCGTTCTTCAAGACTAGCACGTGCGGCGACAAGGGCGGCGTTGATATTGGCTTGTTGTGTTTCTAGGCGTAATATTTCACTATTTCGCTCCCCAAGAGCAGTTTGAACACTTGTCAATTGGGTTTGCAGGTCATCACGGTTGGCATTGCTGGTATTTAACTGGTTTTTGACCTGCTCAAGATTAGCCGCGAGGTCGGCACTTGCGCGGCGCTCAAGATTCAAAAGCTCGCCAAGCGATATTAACTGTTGGCGCATCTCGCCAAGCGAGGCATCTTGCCCCGACAAACGATAGGCCAAATTCACCTGTATAAGCACAAAGACCATGAGCACAAAAATGATGACCATAAGCAAAGTTGCCAATGCATCAACAAATCCAGGCCAGGTAAAATTCTCGACCCGCCGTGCATTGCCAATTCGTGCCAGCGCCATTGTGGCTATTCCCCTTTGCCGCGACGGGTTTTGACGTCAATCATCGCGGCGATTGATGAGGACAGGCCGCGCAATTCACTGGCCACAATATCTGTTTGCTGGTTTCGATCAGCGCGCAAATCTTCGGATAGCTGCATGATATTGGCGTTTAACTGTGCCAGATGCTCTCGAATGCGGCGGTCATCGGCCGAGGCTTCGTTCAGATTCGCCATCGTGCCAGTCAATTGTGATATCTGAACGAGCAGGCGTTCACGGTTATCCTCGCCACTTGAAATTGATTGCGACAAAGCGATAACCGCGCGGGCGGCTTCTTCGCTCATGCCGCTTGCAAGTGGGCTTTGTCCCTTTTCTGCTGATGGGCCTCCGTCGTTGAAACGAGCAAAGGCTGACAGCCAATCCTCCAGTTCGTTAAAAAACCGGCCCATCGCCTGCCCAAGCTGTAGGTCAAGAAAGCCCAGTATCAAAGAGCCAGCAAGGCCAAATAATGAAGACGAAAATGCAGTCGCCATACCTGAAAGGGGTGCATCAAGGCCAACTCGCAATTGCTTCATCATGGCCTCAAAATTGCCAGTATTCGTGTCAATTGACCCAACAACATTGCCAACGGCGCCAATTGTTTGAAGCAGCCCCCAAAAGGTGCCAAGCAATCCCAAAAAGACCAACAGGCCAATCATATAGCGGGAAATTTCGCGGCCTTCGTCGAGGCGGGCAGCGACGCCGTCCAATACTGATCGCAATGACAACGCCGATAGCTGCGCATCATGGCGCGAGTCTGCCAACATCGCGTACACCGTTGCCAAAACAACGGGCCGGTGCTCTGCTAAATCCAATTTGCCGGTCGATTTGACCACAAGCAGCCAATTACGCTCAGGCATCAGCCGTAATGTTTGCCGAATTACATATAGAACGCCAATAGCAAATGCACCAAGAATAACGCCATTTAATGCTGGATTTCCCATAAAGGCGGCTTGTAACGGCGCGGCTAAAAGCGAGGCAATAATGCCAACCCCAAGCAAAAAGAGGAACATTCTGACAAGATAACGTCTTGGGTTGGTTTCCATGATCTTATCTCCTAGGCATTGTCGGTCACGGCAGTTTTATGCGGATGAAATCATCTACCAGACAGGCACGAAAATCCACATAACGTAAACTCTTGCCATCAAACAATGGCAGGATTGTGAATATTCGCAAGTCTTGCCGGATGAAATTGCAATCACGGCGTGAAAATCATCCTGATTCTGGACAGCAACAACCAAGCAGCTTTTGACCATGTTCAAAAATATGGCAGGAAAAGAAAAGGGCCTATGTCCGCGCTTTGGCAAGATGCTTTAGCAATTCGGCATGGATGGCCGGATTGCCAGCAACAACATCGCCGCTTTGCAAAACACGGTCACGCGACGCAAAGTCAGACACAAAGCCACCAGCTTCGCGAACCAACAGGATACCTGCGGCGATATCCCAACTTTTCAACCCATGTTCCCAATAGCCGTCAAAGCGCCCTGCGGCGACATAGGCAAGGTCAAGTGCGGCCGAACCAAACCGGCGCACACCAGCGCTGACACCCATGATATTGAATAATTCGCGGGCAAAAAGCGCATGGTCTTCATCACTGCCGCGCCCGATAAATGGAATGCCGGTGGCAAAAATAGATTCGCCCATCTGGCGGCGTCCGGAAACGCGCAATCTGCGGTCATTGACATAGGCACCTGATCCGGCCTCGGCAAAGAAATATTCATGGCGAAGCGGGTCAAAGACCAAGGCTGCGGTGATTTTGCCCTTGTCGCGAACAGCAATCGAAATGGCAAAATGTGGAATGCCATGAAGATAGTTTGTGGTGCCGTCAAGCGGATCAACAATCCAGCAAGGCGCATCAGGATCGGCACCAGCGGTGATGCCGCTTTCTTCCATCTCAAATCCCCAATCGGGGCGTGCCTTTGATAATTCAGCCTTGATGATGCGTTCGGCATTGGTGTCAACGCGCGAAACAAAATCGGCTGGCCCTTTGCGGCTAACCTGCAAATTTTCGACTTCGCCAAAATCGCGAAGCATATTGCGGCTAGCGGCGGTGGCCGCCTTGTGCATGACATTGATGAGGGCGGAGCGGGTTGCCATAAAAAGTCCTGTGACGCTAAAAATTAATTCTTTGCACGCTCTACATAGCTTGCATCTTCCGGCCGCACAACAATGCGTGTACCAGATTCGATATGCGGTGGCACCATAACACGCTCGCCATTTTCCAAAATAGCGGGCTTATATGATGATGATGCGGTTTGGCCTTTGACAACAGCATCGGCCTCGACAACTTCCATCACAACCGTATCGGGAAGTTCAACTGAAATTGGATCACCTTCATGGCTGGACATGGTCACGACCATGCCATCTTGCAAATAGGCGGCGCGCTCGCCAACCATGTCTTTGACGATGCTGATTTGTTCAAAGGTTTCGGAATGCATGAACACCAGATGGTCGCCTTCGTCATAAAGAAAGGTACAGGCAGCTTCATCAAGGATTACGCGTTCGACCGTTTCTGATGACCGGAAGCGTTCATTCAATTTGGTTCCATCGCGGATATCGCGCAATTCGATCTGGGCAAAGGCGCCACCTTTTCCGGGTTTGACATGCGCCACTTTTACCGCTGTCCAAAGACGACCATTATGTTCGATCACATTGCCGGGTTTGACGGCATTTCCGTTGAGTTTCATCGCTAAATCCTTGTTCGCATCGTTGCGGTTTGCAGCAAAGGTCTATCCGTATTTACAAAAATTTGCCAATAGCGGCGGCATTATCCAGCATCCGGCAGGAAAAGCCCCATTCATTGTCATACCATGCCAGCACTCGCACCAAATGCTTGTTCAGTACGCTTGTTTGGGTCAGATCGGCAACTGAAGAATGCGGATCATGGTTAAAATCAATCGAAACAAGCGGGCGCTCATTGATGCCAAGAACACCCCTCATTGAGCCATTTGCAGCGGCGGTGAGTAGCTGGTTAATTTCTTCAAGTGATGTATCGCGGCTTGTTGTGACCACCAGATCAACAACCGAAACATTGGCCGTTGGAACCCGAATGGCCGATCCCGACATCTTGCCTTGTAACTGCGGCAGAACCTCGCCAACAGCTTTTGTGGCGCCGGTTGAGGTTGGAATCATTGACATGGCGGCGGCGCGAGCGCGGCGCAAATCCTTATGGCTTGAATCAAGCGTTGGCTGATCGCCAGTATAGGCGTGGATTGTTGTCATATAGCCAGCTTCAATGCCAACGCTATCGGCCAGAACCTTGGCAACAGGGGCAAGACAATTGGTCGTGCAGGACGCGTTTGACACCACATCGGCATCAGCCGTTAACAGGCTGTCATTGACGCCAAAAACAATGGTCTGGTCGGCGTTTTTGCAGGGTGCGGACACAAGCACTTTTTTCGCGCCAGCGGCAAGATGCGCGGCCGATGCTTCGCGGCTGTTGAACTTTCCCGAACATTCCAGAACAATATCAACACCATGTGCGGCATGCGGAATATTGGCCGGATCGCGTTCGCGGCTCATATGGATTTTGCCACTGCCAACATCCATCCAATCTTCGCCATGTGTCACTATGCCGACAGCGCGTCCATGAACCGAGTCAAATTCATAGAGATGTGCCGAGGTCTCAACCGGCCCGGGGCTGTTGATCAGTACAATTTCCATGTCCTGATACCCCATTTCCTGAAAAGCACGAAGTGTCATCCGGCCAATACGGCCAAATCCGCTGATCGCCAATCTTAATGTCACACGACTATCTCCTTGATTTGTTCGGCTGACCAATCACACCTCGGCCAGATATCATCTCAAAATTATGCTGTTTATGGTTCGTCCATTTATCCAATTTGGCGTTTGGCCGCTGCAACAACAGCGTCAGCGGTAATGCCAAAATGATTATACAGATCATCAATCGGCGCCGAGGCGCCAAAGCCGGTCATGCCGATAAAGCTGTCAGTTTCGTCAAGCAGCCAATCCCAGCTTTGCCGCAGCCCAGCCTCAATAGCAATGCGCGGCGTTTTGCCAAGCACCTGCGCGCGATAGGCTGCATCCTGCATGGCAAAAAGATCAAGACAAGGCACCGAAACAACAGCAGTGTTGATGCCGCTATCGGCAAGTTGTTTTTGCGCGTCAATGGCAATGCCGACTTCGGATCCTGAAGCCAACAGAGTGATCTGGCGTATGCCGTCACAATCAACAGCGACATAAGCGCCTTTTGCGGTTTTATTTTCAGCCATATCACCATGCCGGAATTGTGCCAGCCCTTGACGGCTTAATGCCAGAATTGATGGTGTGGTTTTGGCCTCGAGTGCGGTTTGCCATGCTTCGGCGGTTTCCACAGAATCGCCCGGGCGGAATACGAATAAATTTGGCATGACGCGAAGCGCGGCAAGATGTTCGACCGGCTGATGCGTTGGGCCATCTTCGCCAAGGCCAATGGAGTCATGTGTCATGACATAGATAACGCGCTGTTCCATCAGTGCCGACAAACGAATGGAGGGGCGGCAATAATCGGTAAACACCATAAAGGTGCCGCCATAAGGTATGGCACCGCCATGAAGGGCAATGCCGTTCATCGCTGCCGCCATACCATGTTCGCGAACACCATAATGAATATAGGTGCCGCCATAATTCTCATGGTCGAAAATCGTGTGATCGGCAACCCGGGTATTGTTAGATCCGGTCAGGTCGGCCGATCCACCAAACAGGGTTGGGCATACTGGCAAAATGGCTTCGATGGCTTTCTGGCTGGCCACGCGCGTTGCCAGTTTTTGCGGGGTGCTTGCCAACTTGTTTTTCCACGCAAGAACCGCAGCGGCACCGTCCTTGTCAAAATCATTGGCAATGGCGGCGTCAAAGGCGGTTTTATTTTGGCTTGCCGCATGCCGGTCTTGCCATGATTGATGCGCTGCCGCGCCGCGGGCACCGACAGCGCGCCATTCGGCCAGAATATCGTTGGGGATTTCAAATGCTGCATGTGGCCAGCCAATTGTTTCGCGTGCCAGCGCAATTTCGGCATCTCCAAGCGGGGCGCCGTGAACGCCGGATGTGCCCTGTTTATTGGGCGCGCCAAAGCCGATTATGGTTTTGCAGCAGATCAGGCTTGGCCGGTCATCGGCTTGGGCGGCGCTGATCGCGGCGGAAACGGCGTCCATATCATGCCCGTCACAGCTAAACACCTGCCAGCCATAGGCCTCGAACCGGCCGCTTGTATCATCCGATGTTGACAGGTCAGTGCTGCCATCAATTGAAATATTATTATCGTCAAACAGGACGATCAAACGGCCAAGCTTCATATGACCTGCTATTGAAGCGGCTTCATGGCTAACGCCCTCCATAAGACAGCCATCACCCGCAATAACATAAGTGTGGTGATCAACCAGATCATCGCCATAACGTGCGGCCATATGGCGTTCGGCCATTGCCATGCCAACAGCATTGGCAATGCCCTGACCAAGCGGGCCGGTTGTGGTTTCAATGCCTTTGGCATGACCAAATTCGGGATGTCCGGCGGTACGGGCACCAAGCTGGCGGAAATTGCGAATCTGCTCGATGGTCATGTCTTCGTAACCCGTCAGGTGCAAAAGCGCATAAATCAGCATTGAACCATGTCCGGCAGATAGGACAAACCGATCACGATCAGGCCAATCAGGGCTGGCCGCGTCAAATTTCAGATGGTCACAAAATAGCGCGGTTGCCGCATCGGCCATGCCCATTGGCATGCCCGGATGGCCCGAATTGGCGGCCTGGACAGCATCCATTGCAAGAGCCCGAATCGCATTTGCCATTGTTTGACGTTGAGACGAATTCGGCATGATAGCCTCCAAAGATTGCTGGTTTGAATGTCAAGCAAGATCATGCCCCTTTTTTTTCGGCATAATCGACAAGTAATTGATGAGCCGCAATTTGCCCTTGTTGGGCGCGTTCGTCAATGCATCAACGCCAAGATTAGCGCGGTCAAACAGGGCATCTTTCTGGGTTAAGTGATATTTTGCGCTTTATTTCGATTCGTGAATCAGGCAAGCTTCGGTTCGTAACATATTATGTTTTAGAGAAAAAACTGGCCTAATGTTTTGTCTGTTTTGGCGGTAATGCATACCACAGGAAAACAATAGGTACGGTAACCAAGAGAGATTTGGCCGGTAATGACGCGATTGCAAAATGCCGAAAAACAGCTAGGCGATGCCCTTGCAGCATTGGAATCGGCAGTTGAATCATCGATCGAGGCGTTTGCATCAAGCGCCATTGCGGCGACTCCCTCAAAGGCTGATTTTGACGCGCTGATTGACGAGGTTAGCGGGATTGAGGCCAAGCTTGGCGAAGCCATGCAGGTAATTGCCGATATTGATGCGGCGCAAACAAGTGCGGCGAATGCTGGCGAAATCGGAAACGGAGACAGGGAATGAGCCAGTCAGTTGTCACCATTCGGTTGAACGGCCATCCTTATCAGATCGGCTGCGGTGCTGGTGAAGAAGATCATGTTGCCAATTTGGGAGCTGAAGTTGAATCGATCATGCAGTCGCTTGTCGGTTCGGTTGGCCAAATTGGCGAAGCGCGGTTGCTGGCTATGGTGGCACTTATTCTGGCCGATCGCGCCAGCACGGCCGCAGCGGCAAATGGCGCATCCAATGCGGCGGCACCAGCCGCCCCGCCAGCAGGCGCATCAGCCGATGATGCGAGCGCAGCCGAAGATCGGGCTGCGGCGCGTTTGGAAGATGCAGCGGCAAAGATTGCCACGCTGACATCAAAGCTTGCATTTGATGCGACAAAACCCTAAATGATGCCTTAGGTGACGACTGCTTTTTCGCGATTAGTTTTTCAATCCCTGGGGCCATAAATTTTCTCTCGGGAGCTGCCTCTGGCCGAGCCGTGGTTTGGTTATGTGGCACCCACCTGCAAAGCAGGTCACAGAGGATGATACAACGACGGTTAAGGTGGTTGTCGCCGCTTTCTTGCTATTGGCCACGAGGCTTGCATGTCACAAAAGACGTCTGGCTTGTCCAAAGCCAATCTTGATCCAGCCAAAGCCAAAGCGGCCTGCCGCAAGCTGGCGGCGCAAAATCGCAATCACCTTGCCGCAAGTCAAACCGATGCCGCGGCCTTGCTGGCAACGCATGCCGAGCAGTTGATTGACCGGTTTGGCAAAGGCATTTATGCTGCCTATTTCCCTATCCGAAGTGAATTGTCGCCGCTTGATCTATTGGCGCGGCTTGCCAGTTTGGGCTGTGCGACCGCTTTGCCCATCACGCCAACCGAGGGTCAGCCTTTGCGCTTTCATCGCTGGGCGGTTGGTGATCGGCTTGATGATGGGCCTTATGGCACCAAACAACCGTCTGCAGTTCAGCCGCTTTGCCGCCCTGATGTGATTCTGGCGCCGATGCTGGCGTTTGATGCGGCCGGCTGGCGGCTTGGCTATGGTGGTGGTTATTATGATCGCACGCTTGCTGTTCTCAGGGGCGCAGGGCATCATCTATCGGTAATTGGCATTGCCTATGATGGGCAAAAGCTGGACAAAATACCGCTTGGCCCCTATGACATGCCGCTTGATGCGGTTCTGTGCGGAACCGGTTTGCTCACACCGGTGCCTCCGCAAAATTGATTTGATGACCGTGGTTTGATTGCCGCTTTTGGATATTTACGGGCGGTAGGCGCCTAGGTGATGGTGAGATGCCAAGAAATACCGCAGATAGGCGGCAGATCAGTGAGGATATAATGTAATGCGTGTTTTGTTTCTGGGAGATATTGTTGGCCGGACGGCGCGCAATGATGTGACTGAACAATTACCACTTCTTCGTGATGAACTGGCGCTCGATTTTATCGTGGTAAATTGTGAAAATGCGGCTGGCGGGTTTGGGATCACGCCGAAAATCTGTGATGCGCTTTTTGCCGCTGGCGCTGATGTTCTGACAACCGGCAATCATGTTTGGGACAAACAGGAAATTATTGATTACATCGCGTCTGAACCAAGATTGCTGCGGCCGTTGAACATGGCTGAAGGCACCCCGGGAAAAGGCATAGTTCAGGTAACGAATGCTTCTGGCAAGCGGCTTGTTGCGGTGAATTTGATGACCAATCTGTTTATGGCGGCAAATGATCCGGTTTTTCCGGCATTGAATGATGCGCTGGTTCGCAACAAGCTTGGCCGTGATGCCGATTTCATCTTGATTGACGTCCATGGCGAGGCAACATCAGAAAAAATGGCGCTTGGCCATTATGCTGATGGCCGAGCGTCGCTTGTGGTGGGAACGCATACGCATGTGCCAACGGCCGATCACCGTGTTTTGGCGGGCGGCACGGCCTATCAGACCGATGCTGGTATGTGCGGCGATTATGATAGTGTGATTGGCATGGATAAGGACGCGGCAATCGACCGCTTTCTTGGGCGTGGCAATAGCCGTCTTTCGGTCGCGCTTGAACCTGTAACGCTAAGCGGTGTGGTTGTGGAAACAGCCGAAACTGGCCTTGCAAACGCAATTTATCCGCTTCGCCGTGGCGGGGTTTTGTCGTCAGCCTAGCCGACCCAGCATCTTTGCCAACCATAATGCCAACCATGATGCCAACCATAATGCCAGCGATAATGGTCGTGACGAAAAATGAGTGGCAAGGCTGGTTCCCCAAGCTTTGATCTGCTATACATTTTCGCATCGGGTCTTGCCGTTGGCATGAGCCGAAAATAGACAAGCAAACCCGTCAATAAAGCAGATAATCAGCAAGAGATCATGGCAGGCCATTCCAAATTTAAAAATATCATGCATCGCAAAGGTGCGCAGGACAAAAAACGCGCCAAGGTTTTCGGTCGTCTTATTAAAGAGCTGACCGTTGCCGCCCGCAGCAGCACTGACCCTGACTCAAACCCACGCTTGCGCTCGGCCCTATCGGCGGCGCGTGCTGCCAATATGCCCAAGGATAATATCGAACGCGTGCTTAAACGCGCTGAGGGTGGTGAGGGTGAAAATTATGATGAAATTCGCTATGAGGGCTATGGCCCGGGTGGCACGGCGCTGATCGTTGATGCTATGACCGATAACCGAAACCGCACCGCATCAGAAGTGCGCGCCGCCTTTAATAAATTCGGTGGTTCACTTGGCGAAACCGGATCGGTTAGCTTTATGTTTGATCGGGTTGGCCAAATTGTCTATCCGGCTGATGTGACCGATGCTGATACAATGTTTGAAGCGGTTCTTGAAGCCGGTGCTGAAGATGTGGAATCAGATGAAAATGTTCATGAAGTGATTTGCGCGCCAGATGATTTCAACGCCGTTCGCGAAGCATTGGAAACCGTGTTTGGTGTGCCCGAAGAGTCGGGTCTGACATGGAAACCGCAAAATTTAATTGCCGTTGATGAGGGGCAGGCAGCTACCTTGTTAAAGCTTCTTGATGCGCTTGATGATAATGACGATGTGCAGAATGTGTCGTCAAATTTTGACATTTCGGATGATGTCATTGCCAAGCTTGCCTGAGTGGGGTCGATGATACGAATTCTTGGCATCGATCCCGGATTGCGATGCACCGGCTGGGGCGTTATTGCCCTTGATGGCGGGCGGTTGCAGCATATTGCCAATGGTGCCATCCAGCCCAAACCCACGCTTGATGATGCGTCACGACTGCAATCCATTTTTGATGGGCTTTGCGAGGTGATTAATCTTCACCAGCCCGATCAGGCGGCAATTGAACAAATCTTTGTGGCAAAATCAGCCGGATCGGCGCTTCGGCTTGGCATGGCGCGCGGCGTTGGCATTCTTGCTTGCGGCGTCAATCAGCTTGGCGTTGGCGAAATTTCGGCGCGCGCGGTCAAAAAGGCTGTTGCTGGCACTGGCACTGCTGATAAAAAGCAAATCCAAGATATGGTCACGCGCCTGTTGGCGGTCACGGCACAAAATGCCGATGCTGCCGATGCGCTGGCAATTGCTATCGCTGCCAGCAATGAGGCTGGTACAGCGGCGTCAGTCGGGGTAGAGTTATTCCAAGGACAGGTGGGCAAGGTTCAGACGACTGGGGGTCTGTCGGCGGCTATTGCTGCGGCGCTTGCCCGAGATGATGCCAGCAATGGGGGCAAGACATGATTGCGCAATTGCGTGGCACTATAGTGCGAACTGATGATCAGCAGACGATTCTTGATGTTCAGGGGGTTGGCTATGCAGTCAATATTTCTGGCCGCACGCAAGGCCAGCTAGGCACCATGGTAGGCGAGGTTAAGCTTTTAACCGAAATGCAGGTTCGCGAGGACAGCATGACGCTGTTTGGCTTTCTTGATCTGGCTGAACGCGATGCGTTTCGGCTTTTGATCACGGTTCAGGGTGTTGGTGCCAAGGCGGCGATGGCGATTTTGTCGGTGTTGTCACCAAGCGATTTAACCAATGCCATCACCGCAGGTGACAAGGCAATGGTGGCGCGCGCCGACGGTGTTGGCCCCAAAATTGCCCAGCGTGTGGTCAATGAACTTGGCGAAAAAATTGGCAAAATCACCAGCCTTGGCGGTGCTTTGGCGATTGGTGATTCTGCCGCTGGCACGGCTCGTGGTGCGGCTGGCGGGCTTGACGGTGCCGCCGCTGCGTTATTTGGTGATGCGGTTTCGGCGCTGGTCAATCTTGGCTGTGGACGCGCCGAGGCGCACAGCGCGGTAATGCGGGTTCAGGCAAAGGCAGGCGGTGACAATCTTTCAGATGTGATTGCGGCGGCCTTGCGGGAGATGGGAACATGACCCATGCAGAAGACGCCAGCCGTCTGATTGGCGCTGATAGTCAGGAGAGAAGTGATAATGCCTTGCGGCCAACCTCGCTTTCCGAATTTATTGGGCAGGGCAATGGACGCCGCAATCTTGAAACATTCATTCATGCCGCGCGTGATCGCGGTGATGCGATGGATCACAGCCTGCTTCACGGGCCGCCGGGTCTTGGCAAAACAACCTTGGCGCAGATTATCGCCGCTGAATTGGGTGTTGGCTTTCGGGCAACATCAGGGCCGGTGATTGCGCGAGCGGGTGATTTGGCAGCGCTGCTTACCAATTTACGGCCACGCGATGTGTTGTTTATTGACGAAATTCACCGTCTTGCGCCTGCGGTTGAAGAAGTTCTGTATCCGGCGATGGAAGATTTTCAGCTTGATCTGATCATCGGTGAGGGGCCGTCGGCGCGTTCAGTGCGGATTGATTTACCGCCATTTACGCTTGTTGGTGCGACCACAAGATCGGGACTATTAACAACCCCGCTTCGTGACCGGTTTGGCATTCAAATGAGGATGCAGTTTTACACCCCTGATGAATTGTCACTTATTCTGACCAAACAGGCGATCAAGCTTGGGCTTGATCTTGGCGCTGATGGCGCGGCCGAAATTGCTGGGCGTGCGCGCGGAACGCCGCGTGTGGCGGGCCGACTATTGCGGCGGGTTCGTGATATTGCTGCGGTCGAGGCCGCTGGAACCGTAACCGCGGCGATTGCCGATGCCGCTTTGCACCGGCTTGAAGTTGATGCCAACGGCCTTGATCAGATGGATCGGCGCTATCTTGCCTGTTTGGCTGAGTCCTATGCTGGTGGGCCGGTTGGTGTGGAAACGCTGGCGGCGGTATTGTCTGAACAGCGTGATGTTTTGGAAGAAGTGATTGAACCTTATTTGATGCAAACCGGATTACTGATGCGAACCCCGCGTGGGCGGTGCCTGTCGGTTGGTGGCTGGGCCTATCTTGGTATGACGCCGCCTGCATCGGCTGCCAAACAGCTTGATCTTCTCTCGCAAATCGTCGGTGATGAGGCAGATATCGAATAGGGTATGATGGTGGGTGGTCGGCAAAAAAATCAGGCAGGAACCTTCGATCATGCCAATCTGGTAGCCGATGCCATGCTTGATGGCCGGTTCGACGCTGGCAATCATTTTTATCCGCTTCGTGTTCAATATGAAGATACCGACGCTGGCGGCATTGTTTATCATGCTCAATATCTGGCCTTTGCCGAACGCGCCCGATCAGCGTGGCTTCGATGTCTTGGCATTGACCAGCCGGCGATGCTTGCCGATGACGGATTAGGCTTTGTGGTGCGCCGGATCGAGGTTGATTTTTATCTTCCTGCTGGTCTTGGTGATATTCTTGATGTTGAAAGCGGCTTGCTTCGGCTTGGCGGCGCATCGCTGAAACTACAGCAAAAAATCATAAATCGTGAAAATCGCCATATTCTTGCCCGACTTGTCGTAGACATAGGGCTTGTCGCGCTGGCCGATGGGGCGCGGCCAAAAATATGTCGGCTGCCGGCGGCGGTCAAAGCCAAATTTTCCGAACTGGCATTGTCAGTTGGATAAGTAGCACCGGCGAAAGGTGCGAATGCATATGCTATTTGGACAAAAACAGAGGGTGAATTAATGAATTCTGTGGAGTTGACGGTAACCCATTCAAGTGCAGATCTTAGCATCATGGGGTTGTTCTGGGCGGCGGATCCTTTCGTCAAGCTGGTCATGTTGCTTTTGGTTTTGGCATCGGTTTGGTGCTGGGCGATTGTGGTGGAAAAAATCACTATCATTCGGCGTGAGCGGCGTTTGGCGCAGGCCTTTGAAGATGCTTTCTGGTCAGGTGGATCGCTCGACAAGCTGTATGACGATACAGGTGCTAATCCGCGCGATGCAATGTCGATTGTGTTTGTTGCGGCGATGCGTGAATGGCGACGGGCTACATCACGCGGGCTTGCTGATGCTGGCCGTGCCGATTTGCGCGCGTCATTGGTCAGCCGGATTGACCGGTCGATGAATTTCACCATCACGCGTGAAATGGAACGGATGGAACGCGGGATGAATCTTCTGGCGTCAATTGGTTCAGTATCGCCTTTTGTTGGTTTGCTTGGCACGGTCTGGGGGATCATGAGTTCGTTCCAGTCGATTGCCGAGTCAAAAAACACTAGCCTTGCGGTTGTCGCGCCCGGAATTGCCGAGGCGCTTTTCGCCACCGCGCTTGGGCTAGCCGCGGCCATTCCGGCGGTTATTGCCTATAATAAATTTGCTGGTGATCTTGAACGATTTGGCGCGCGGCTTGAAACATTTGCGCAGGAATTCAGCACGCTATTGGCGCGCCAGCTTGATGAAGGCGGCAAATAATGGGAGCGGGAGTCAAACGATCAACCGGCGGGCGGCGGCATCGTCCAATGGGCGAGATTAACGTCACCCCCTTTGTTGATGTTATGCTGGTGCTGCTGATTGTGTTTATGGTGACAGCACCGCTTTTGACCGTTGGAGTTGAGGTTGATTTACCAAAAACCAAAGCTGGGGCAATCAATGCTGATGCAGCGCCTTTGGTGGTTTCGATCAAAGCTGATGGCAGTCTATATTTGCAAGAAGCCGCGGTTGACGCCGAGGTTTTGATCCCGCGCTTGAAGGCCATTTCCAACGCCAATCCTGATGTTCGTATTTTTGTCCGTGGTGATCAGGCAGTGACCTATGGCAATGTGCTTGGTGTTATGGGTCGCATTCAGGCAGCCGGATTTGAAAAGGTTGCATTAGTGGCCCAGCTTCCTGAAGCGAAATAATGGCTGCATGATGGAAATTTGCGTGGAACGCTAGAGATGGATCGTCGTTCGCTGATTATTTCGGTTGGATTGCACGTCAGTGTTGCAGCACTGGCGTGGATTGGCTTACCGTCAATCAAGCGCGATCTTCCCGCCGAACAACCCATCGTGGTGATGGAAATGGTGCAATTAGTGCCAACGACAAATTTGACGCAAGGCGATAAGCCGAATAAAGCAAAAAAGGAACAAAAGGCAGTAAAATCAAAAAAGCCACCTCCGCCACCTCCGCCACCACCGCTAGCCGCGCCGCGTGTAAAACCGCCCGCGCCAAAGCCCGTTGCCAAGCCAGCCCCAAAAGCGCCTGATCCAAAAGCAGAAATTCTGCCACAAAAAACCACGCCCAAGCCCAAGCCCAAGCCGGCAATTGCCCAGCCACCAGCACCGCCAAAATCAAAGCCAAAAACCACCGCGAATCTGAAAGCGCCAAAACGCCTGCCGCAATCACCGCCCAAACGCATTAATAAGCTGGCACGCCAGAAAGCGTTGCAAAAACAGCGCGAAGACGCGTTGAGCGGGGTGATGCAAAATCTTGCCAAGGTCAAGGCGGTATCCGAAGATGCCGAAAAGAAACGGCGCGAAAAAGAACGTAAAGAAGCGGCTGAAACTTTGACTAGCAATTTGACAACGGCGGCCGGTAATGCCACTCGCGCGCCCGAAAAACCGGTTGTTGGCCCGCTTGGTCTTTCCGACATTGATCGTATTCGCCAGCACGTGTCATCATGCTGGTCGCCGCCAATTGGCACGGCAGGTGCAAACACGCTAATTGTTGACATAATTGTCACGTTAGATAGAGACGGAAAGGTTTTGACAGCCGAGGTTGACAATAAAATGCGACTTGCGACCGACCGAACATTCCGGGTTGCCGCTGATGAGGCCATTCGCACAATGTTTAAATGTTCGCCTTTGCCAGTGCCTTTGGATAAATATGAACAATGGAAAAGCTTTGTCTTCGGGTTTGATCCGAAATTTTTAACACGATAATGATGTGACATGGTTTGCGCCACACAGCGCATAGTTGCAGGGAAAAAGATAGGAATAGATTAGCGATGATGATGTTTTTGCGATTGGTAACTGTGATTGCGACCTGTTTGGGTCTATTCGGCAATATCGCCAATGCCCAGCTTCGCATTGACATAACCGAAGGCCAGGTCGCGCCAACACCGATCGCGATCGCCAATTTTACCGGCCCTGATGGTGTCGTGTCCGAGGTTGGCAAACAAATCGCGCAGATTATTTCCGAAGATCTGGAAAGTTCGGGTCTGTTTGCGCCCGTTGATAGCGCGGCCTTTATCGAGCCGCCAAAAGCGCCGTCAATCCGGCCAAATTTCACCAATTGGAGCCCGTTGGGGGTCAAGGGGCTTCTCGTCGGCTCGGCCTATATTGACTCGGCGGGCATGTTGCAGGTGGAATTTGTGCTGTGGGATGTAGTGATCCAGCGCAACATCACTGGCG
The DNA here is from genome assembly GCA_028383305.1 of Candidatus Puniceispirillum sp. Taxonomy (GTDB): domain Bacteria; phylum Pseudomonadota; class Alphaproteobacteria; order Puniceispirillales; family Puniceispirillaceae; genus UBA3439. Next base: position 26,193 of record JAOEVD010000001.1, on the reverse strand, counting down.
GTGGCGGCAATGCCGATCAAAATGCTGTTCGCCGGATTTCGCATCAGATTGCCGATTTCGTCTATGAGGAATTCACTGGTGACGGGGGGTATTTTGATACGCGCGTTGTCTATGTTGCTGAATCAGGGTCGCAAAGCCGCCGTTTAAAGCGGTTGGCCATTATGGATCAGGATGGACATAATCATCAATTTTTGACGTCAGGTGCTGATCTGGTTCTGACCCCGCGCTTTTCACCAACAGCCAATGAAATTGCCTATCTTAACTATTTCAATGATGAACCAAATGTCTATCTATTCGAAATTGCGACAGGCCGCACCGAACGGCTTGGCTCGTTTCCGGGCATGACCTTTGCGCCCCGCTTTGCGCCATCAGGCGATAAATTGATCATGAGTCTTGCGCAAAATGGTATGATCGACATTTATGAAATGGATATGCGAACCCAAGCAATCAATCGCCTAACGCAATCGGCGTCGATTGACACATCACCATCCTATTCACCCGATGGTTCCAAAATTGTGTTCAATTCTGATCGTGGCGGCAGCCAGCAGCTTTATGTGATGGATGCTGATGGTGCCAATGTTCGGCGTATTAGCTTTAACCAAGGCCGCTATGCAACGCCGGTTTGGTCGCCCCGCGGCGATATCATTGCCTTTACCAAAATGGCGAATGGCCAATTTTACATTGGCGTGATGAATGTTGATGGGTCTGATGAGCGGCTTCTTGCAAGTGGGTTTCTTGTTGAGGGGCCGACCTGGGCACCAAATGGCCGCGTCTTGATGTATTTCAAACAACAGCCCTTTGAAACCGATGGTAGTGGCGGTGATACTCATGTTTACCGGATCGATATTACTGGATTCAATGAAAAGCGTATCATTACCCCATCGGATGCATCTGATCCGGCATGGTCGCCGATATTGCGCTAACCAAACGAATTTGGCGAGCTAATAGAAAGTTTACAATCTTTGTTTGCATGCCTTGGGAAACGGCTTCGCTTTATCTGATAATGTTTGGACAAGGTAATCATCATCATATCAATCGGCGCAAAGATAAACGGTCTTTCCAAAAATTCCGGTTTTATAGGCGATTGGTCAATTTTTTAGTTTCAATTGCTGTGAATTTACGTTATTGAATATTAAGTATTTAGGCTAATGCATTTTGGTCAAGTAGGTGCGTCCGTTAGATGAGCATCGTGACATTTAGATGACAAGTTATTTATGTGGTCACCTAATAACGCGAAATAGAAACCATCCGGTGTGCCGGACAAACAATTTGGGAGCATACAGATGTTTCAACGTCTCCTCGCTATTTGCGCAGTAGCTTTTCTTTTCACCGCTTGTGAAACCGCGTCAAACGTTGCTGGTGACAGTGCCTCTGGCAGTTCGTCAAGCAGTGCAACAGCCGCTGGGACAGCAAGCAACTCAGCAAGCAACTCAGCAAGTAGCTCAACAACAGCAACACAGATGAGCGATGCTGAAAAGCTGGCAAAGGTTGGTAACACGGTGTATTTTGGTTTTGACAGCTCTGAGCTGGCCGGAGAGGCGCAAGCCACTCTAGATCGTCAGGCCGCCTTCTTGAATGTGAACCCAACCATGGTTGTTATCATTGAGGGTCACGCCGATGAGCGTGGCACCCGCGAATATAACCTTGCGCTTGGTGATCGCCGCGCCGTGGCTGTTCGTGATTATCTCCTCGCCAAAGGCCTGAACGCCGCCCGCGTCCGCACCGTATCATACGGCAAAGAGCGTCCAGCGGTTTCTGGTTCAAACGAAGAATCATGGGCAAAGAACCGCCGCGCTGCTACTGTCCTGAACTAGACAGTTTGACCTGATTTAAAAAGGGGGGCAATCGCTCCTCTTTTTTTTGCCTAATTTCTGCCTAAAACCGCCTCTAGTATGTTTGCAACAGATGATTGCAATCATCAATTTTTTTTGTCGTTGGGAATTGACGTGATGAATAAACGGATAGTCTTTTTGGTGTTGGCTAGTTTGCTGCTGCCAGCAAATGCGATGGCGCAAAGCACGGCAAGCGATAATGCGATATCGTCAAATGCCAGCGCGCTGTTAACACGCCAACAGCAACGCATGGATATTCTGGAGCAGGGTTTGAAAGAAATCCGTGGGGTCATTGAACAGGATCTTCGCGAAATCAAGCTTAAGGTTGAACAGCTTGGGTCAAGCTCGGCACAGGCTGGCACTGCGCAGGTGGCTGATCTGAATGCGCTTCGCAATGAGATGGAAAAGCTGAATGATACATTGGCGATGACCAGTCGCCGGATGGAACGGACGCTTGAAATCACATCTGATACTGAATTCCGTTTGCTGCGGTTGGAAAAGCGAGTGCAAACGCTGATCTCGCTTGGTGGCAATGATCTTGCCAATGCGGCAGCACAGCAGGAAACAACCGCCGCCGATGCGCCCGCAAATGTACAAATGACCCGCGAAAGCAACAGTGGTGTCACCAAATGGTCGGTTGAAGAAGGCGCGCTCAACCGCGAGCTTCAATCACTCGACACTGCCAACGCACCCGATACTGCCGCCGCCAAAGATGGTGTTGAAACAGCCAATAACAACGCATTGCCTGCTGATAATGCGGTTTCTGGCGATGCAGGCACCCTGAACGCCGATGTTGCGACAAATGATGTGCCAGTTGTTCCTGCGCAACCCGCCGAACCTGAGGTTTTGCCTGCGGTTAGCCCTGAAGAGCAATATCGTTTTGCGCTTGGGCGAGCCTTGCAGAATGATTTGGAAACAGCCGAATTGGCCTTTGCCGAATTTCGGGTCTTCAACAAAGATCACGAACGTGAGGCCGATGCCACTTTCTGGCTGGGGCGGGTGCAGTTCATGCGCGGTGAATATGAAAAAGCCGCCATGACATTTTCCGAATTTAACAGCACCTATCCGAATGATGCACGCCTTGTTGATACGACCATGTGGATCGCCGAGTCAGTCTCGCAGTTCGCACCTGCAGAACAGGCCTGTGAAATCTATGCATCCTTGCCAAAGCTTCTCGATACGCCGCCTGAAACTTTCATGACCCAGCTTGCCGCCCTTATTGATGCTGCCAAGTGTAAAAGCTAACCCGATTGCGGCTTTTGACGCCCGTTTCGCCGCTGTCATGGCGGGGCTGGGGCTTGATCAATGCACAGGCTATGTTACAGCATTGTCGGGTGGGCCCGATAGTACCGCGCTGACTTTATTGACGCAGCGTTATGCTAATGTAACCGACAAGCATCATCATGCGGTGATTGTCGATCATGGTTTGCGTGAAGGCTCGAGCGATGAGGCAGAAAGGGTGCAAACGCGCTTGCACCGCTTTGGCATTGGCAGCGATATTATCCAGATTACCGAACCGTGTCCGACAGCCGGATTACAGGAATGGGCGCGGATCAACCGGCATCACGCGCTATTAGCAGTGGCACGGCAAAAAAAGGCTGCTTTGCTTTTTGCGCATCATGCCAGCGATCAGGCTGAAACCGTGGCAATGCGCTTGTTGAAATCATCGGGTTTAAACGGTCTTGGCGGGATTGCTTGCCACCGATTGCAGCATGATGTTGTTGTTGCGCGGCCGGTTTTGGGCTGGATGCCTGATCAGTTAAAGGCGGTTTGCCGCCATCTTGATTGCGATTTTGAAATTGATCCTAGTAACCAAAATCACCAGTTTGAACGCGTTCGTATCCGAAAATTTTTGGCTGATCTTGATCGCCAAGATGCCGCAACAGGTGATATCGCGCTGTCCTCAGGGCAATTGCGCCGTCTTGGTGTTGGCGCAGCGCGGCTAGGCGCAGCGGCTGACGAGGCTTGTGATCGGATTATTGAGCAAGCGGTTGACTGGCATCCGGCGGGTTATGCCAGCGTGACCATGGCCGCCTTTGCCGACCTGCCGCAATCATTTTGGGCGCTTATCATGCGCCGGCTCATTATGGCGGTCGGTGGTGGGCAATATGGGGCGGCAAGAATGGCGCTAGATCAGCTTCGCCAGCGTTGTGATGATGGTGTTTCGGCAACGATTGGTGGCTGTCATTTTAGCCCAATTACCACGCCGTCATCACGCCACACATCAGGGGCCAATTATCATCTGTTTCGCGAAACGGGCCGCAAGGTAACTGCCACGCCGATTGCCGCTGGCCAAGAACTGGTCTTTGCCGGTTGTTGGTTGGTCAAAAGCGGGCAGGCGGGCATGCTGCATGGATTTGCCAATGCGACCAGAATACAGGGTGATTCCGGCGCTGCTTTGAATGTCAAATCCATGCCGGATGGTTGGCATTTGCTACCGCATCGCGCAAGACAGGCAATTCCTGTGTTAACAACCCTTGACGGCGGGTCGATTTATCCCCAATTAAAAGGGTACGAAAGCACACAACTGCCAGCCACTATGGCGGCGCGGTTTCTAGGGATGGCAAGACGTCCAACGTTTCTTGCTGATACATTGATAGGATAAATCTGGTGAATAATCTGGCACGCAATATTATCATCTGGCTCATTTTTGGCGCGGCGCTTATGGGGCTGTTCAATATGTTCCAAACCCCGTCAACCGGAACACCGGCCGATCAGGTTGCCTATTCCGATTTTATGGGGAAGGTCAAAACCAACCAGATCGAAGAAGTATTGATCGATGGTCGCAATTTGCGCGGTAAATCCAGCGCCGGACGGGTAATCACAACTGTGATGCCGCCATCAACCGATGTTGTAAAAATTCTAGATGAGAATGATGTTCGCATCGTTGCAACCCCCGAAGACAGTGGCATGCCGAGCTTCTTCTCGATTTTACTGTCATGGTTCCCAATGCTGCTGTTTATTGGCATCTGGATTTTCTTCATGCGGCAAATGCAGGGCGGTTCACGCGGCGCGATGGGCTTTGGCAAATCGCGAGCGAAATTGCTGACCGAACATCAAGGCCGCGTCACTTTTGAAGATGTGGCGGGTATTGATGAAGCCAAAGCTGAATTGGAAGAAGTTGTCGAATTCCTAAAGGATCCGGGCAAGTTTCAGCGTCTTGGTGGCAAAATTCCAAAAGGCGTTTTGCTTGTTGGCCCTCCGGGTACCGGTAAAACCTTGCTTGCCAAGGCGATTGCTGGCGAAGCCAATGTGCCTTTCTTTACGATATCAGGTTCTGATTTTGTCGAAATGTTTGTTGGTGTTGGTGCCAGCCGTGTTCGCGATATGTTTGAACAGGGTAAGAAAAATGCGCCTTGTATCATCTTCATTGACGAAATCGATGCGGTTGGACGGCATCGTGGTGCCGGTCTTGGCGGCGGCAATGACGAACGCGAACAGACTTTGAACCAGATGCTTGTTGAAATGGATGGTTTTGAGGCGAATGAAGGGGTGATCCTGATCGCCGCAACCAACCGTCCTGACGTGCTTGATCCGGCGTTGCTTCGCCCGGGTCGTTTTGACCGGCAGGTTGTTGTACCAAATCCAGATGTGATCGGCCGCGAAAAAATTCTCAAGGTTCACATGCGCAAAACACCACTTTCTGAGGGTGTTGAGCCGCGCGTAATCGCTCGTGGCACCCCGGGCTTTTCGGGTGCTGACCTTGCCAATCTGGTGAATGAGGCGGCATTGCTGGCAGCGCGTAAAGGCCGCCGCACGGTCTCAATGGCCGAATTTGAAGAGGCCAAGGATAAGGTCATGCTTGGTGCCGAGCGCCGGTCAATGGTAATGACTGATGAAGAAAAGCGCCTGACAGCCTATCACGAGGCCGGACATGCTGTTGTGGCATTGCATTGCTCTGCATCTGATCCGATCCATAAAGCTACCATCATTCCGCGCGGACGTGCGCTTGGCATGGTGATGCGGCTTCCAGAAGGTGATCGTATTTCACTGGCGCGTGACAAAATTCACGCCGATTTGCGGGTGGCCTGTGGTGGCCGAATTGCCGAAGATTTGATCTTTGGCCATGACAAGATTACCACTGGTGCGTCATCGGATATCCGTATGGTTACCGATATGGCACGCCGGATGGTGACTGAATGGGGCATGTCTGACAAGCTGGGCTTTTTAGCTTATAGCGCGGATGAGCAGGAAGTTTTCCTTGGCCGGTCAGTGTCCCAGCAAAAGAATGTTGCTGATGCAACCGCGTCGATCATTGACACTGAAGTGCGCCGGATTGTTGATGAGGCCTATAAAGACGCCACCAAAATTCTCAAAAAGAACGATGTTGATCTGGAACGCTTGGCGCAGGGCTTGCTTGAATATGAAACGCTTGATGGCAATGAAATCAAGATTATCGTTGAAGGTGGCACGCTTGTTCGCAAAGATGCTGAGGACACGCCAATCAATCAAAAGCCAAAGCGCAAGACGCGGACTGGCCTTCCTGGAACTGGTCGGCAGAAAAAGCCTGGCAGCGAACCTGCCTGAGCCTGTATTTTGATGAATACAGACACGACATCCAAACTGGCCGATGAGGCGGCGCCAAAAGTGCCGCCTTTTTGCCAACCAACATGGCTTCGCCCCATCATCACATCTGGCGGCCAGCATAAATTGGCAGGCGGACATGCTAGCTTTCGCCAGCTTGATGTCGTCATGGCTGATGGTGATGATGGATATGTGGCAGCCAGGATGGATTGCGAACAGCTTTTTGCCCTTGCCGATGATCGGAATATGGCAAGCAAGGCCATTGATGATTTGACCGTTGCGCGGCCGCGTTTTGCAGGGCTTGATATGGGCCAGTCGCATTTGATGGGGGTGCTGAATGCAACCCCTGACAGCTTTTCAGATGGGGGGGTTAATCTTGGCCCAGCCAAGGCAATTGCCGCTGGCAAGTCGATGGCAGCGGCAGGCGCGTCAATCATTGATATTGGCGGCGAATCCACCCGTCCGGGCGCCGAGCCGATTAGCCGTAATCAGGAAATGGCGCGTATTCTTCCGCCGATTACCGCATTGGTGCGGGCTAATTTGCTGATTTCGGTTGATACCCGCCATGCCGCGGTGATGACACGGGCAACAGCGGCTGGGGCAGCAATCATTAATGATGTTCAGGCATTGCAGGGCAAAGATGCGATGAAGGCCGCAGAGGCAAGCGGTGCGCCAGTGGTCATGATGCATATGAAGGGGACGCCCGAAACCATGCAGCAGGATCCAGTTTATGATTTTGCACCGGTAGAAATTTACGAATTTTTGAAACAGCGTGTTGCCGCGGCCATTGCTGCTGGCATTCCGGCATCATCAATTGCCATTGATCCCGGCTTTGGCTTTGGCAAGACAGTGACCCATAATTTGCAGTTAGTGAATTGGTTGTCACTATTTCATGGGCTTGGTGTTGCTGTTCTGTTTGGTGCTAGTCGTAAATCGTCAATTGCAAAAATCTCGGCTGGCGAACCGGCCGAAGCGCGGCTTGCTGGATCATTGGCATTGGCTGCAGCGGCATGGCGGCAGGGCGCGCAAATTATTCGCGTTCACGATGTTGCCGAAACGGCGCAAGCGCTGGCGGTCGAGGCAGCCTTGCGTGCCACCGACAGCTGATTTTGGATTGTTTTGAGTGCTTGTGAAATAGGGGCAAGCTATTCTATCCTAAACCCAAGCAGCCATTTGGCCGCAAATGCGATTGCCAAAATGTGATCAACAAAGTGATAAGGGAAATATCATGGCAGGTTTATTCGGTACCGACGGCGTACGTGCGCGCATCAATACGGGGCCGATGACTGCCGAAGCCGTTGTAAGGCTGGCATTGGCCGCGGGGCGTTGGTTTGCCGATCATAATGACCGGTCTAGCCATGCACGCCCGATTGTTGTCATTGGCAAAGATACGCGCCTTTCAGGCTATATGTTGGAATCGGCATTGGTTGCAGGCTTTACCTCAATTGGACTTGATTGCCGTTTGCTTGGCCCGATCCCAACGCCAGCGGTGGCGCATTTAACGCGCTCGCTTCGGGCGGAATTGGGCGTGATGATCTCGGCTAGCCATAACCCGCATCATGATAATGGCATCAAGCTGTTTGGCCCCGATGGGTTTAAGCTTGATGACAAAATCGAAGCTGAAATTTCGGCATTGGCTGCCGGTTCCATTGCGCTTGCTGACGCGCCTGATCTTGGTCGTGCGCGCCGCATGCTTGATTCGGTTGGTCGCTATGTTGAATTTGCCAAATCCACCTTGCCCGGGCGCACGCGTCTTGATGGGCTAAAGCTGGTTGTTGATTGTGCGAATGGCGCTGCTTATCGCACTGCGCCGGATACGCTTTATGAACTTGGTGCCGAAATTGTGCCATTGGCGGTATCGCCTGACGGTTTCAATATTAATGAAAATTGCGGTGCGGTTCATCCGCAGATGATGGCAGCGGCAGTGGTGGCACATGGTGCCGATGCGGGGATTGGCCTTGATGGTGATGCCGACCGGCTGATCATGGCTGATGAAACTGGCAAGATTATTGATGGTGATCAGATTCTGGGCTGCCTTGCGCTTGCCATGCAGGAACGTGGAACGCTTGCCAACAACGCGGTTGTTGGCACGGTGATGACTAATCGCGGCCTTGAGGCCAGACTTGGCAAGGTAGGGATTGACTTGCACCGCGTTGCTGTTGGTGATCGCTATATTCTTGAAAAGATGCGGCAAGATGGGCTGAATCTTGGTGGCGAACCGTCAGGCCATATGCTGATGAGCGATTTTGCGCGGTCGGGTGATGGCTTGCTGACGGCATTGCAGATGCTAACCCTGCTCAAGACAAGCGGCAAAAAAGCCAGCACGATGTTCAACAGCTTTTCGCCAAACCCCCAAAGGCTGGAAAATCTGCGCGGAATTGATCCGAAGATTCTTGAGGATAAAAAACTGCAATCCGACCTTGCCAATATTGAGACTAATCTAAACGGCAAGGGGCGTGTTCTGGTACGCCCATCTGGAACCGAAGCTTTGGTTCGCGTGATGGTCGAAGCCGAAACTGACGCGCTTTTAACCGAGGCAATGGATGCGTTAATTTTGCGCATTACCGCCGAGCCTTAACAAAATATATTAAAAACAAATGCTTGCTGGTTAGGAATTTATTTCCCTCTACCGGTCAGGCAGCATGTTGACTTGCGACATCATTTTATGCGATTTCTTTTGCGGGCCGCTATCCCCCAACGGATAGCCAAATCTGAGCGCGAGAATGTGTTATGTCAACATATGCCAAACCGGCAAACCGTCCGGTTATGCCGTATTTTTCTTCCGGACCAACAAAGAAACGTCCGGAATGGTCTCCAGCCGCACTTGAAGATGCTTGCACCGGTCGGTCGCATCGTTCAGGATCTGCAAAAGATAAAATCCAAACAGCGATGACCCTCGCCCGCGAGATTCTGGGTCTGCCTGATGATTATCGCATCGGCATTGTTCCGGGCTCGGATACGGGCGCGGTTGAGATGGCAATGTGGTCAATGCTTGGCGCCCGCGGCGTTGAACTTTTGGCGTGGGAGGCCTTTGGCAAAAATTGGGTTACCGATGCAGTAAGCCAGCTGAAAATTGATCCGGTGACACATGTTGCCCCTTATGGGCAATTGCCTGATCTGAATGCAGTCGATTTCAATAATGATGTCATTTTTACCTGGAATGGCACCGCGGCTGGCGTCAAAGTGCCAAATGGCGACTGGATTCCCGATAATCGTGCCGGTTTGACCATTGCCGATTCAACATCTGCCTGTTTTGCGATGGATTTGCCATGGCAAAAGCTCGATGTTGTGACCTTTAGTTTCCAGAAATCGCTTGGCGGTGAGGGTGGGCATGGCGTGCTGATCCTGTCTCCACGGGCTGTTGAACGGCTTGAGAGCTATACCCCGTCATGGCCAATTCCAAAATTGTTCCGCCTGACCTCTAAGGGCAAATTGAATGAAGGCATTTTTGACGCTGCGACGATCAACACCCCGTCAATGCTGGTCGTTGAAGATGCAATTGACGCGTTGAATTGGGCAAAGTCAATTGGCGGGTTGCCAGCGTTAATCGCGCGGTCAAATGCCAGCCTTGATGCGGTGAAATCATGGGTTGCGAAAACGCCATATTTTGGGTTTCTGGCACAAGATCCAGCGACAATTTCAAACACCGGCATCACCCTGTCGATCACTGATCCTTGGTTTGTCGCGTTAGATGATGCGGCAAAAAAGGCAGTTGCTTCGCGGCTTGAAAAAACCTTGGCAAAAGAAGGGGTTGCGCTTGACGCCGCATCATATCGTGATGCTCCTCCCGGGTTACGCATCTGGGCTGGCCCAACGGTTGAGCCAAGTGATATCGAGGCGCTATTGCCGTGGCTGGATTGGGCCTATGCCGAAATCCGCCAAGCCGGATCGGCTGCTGCCTGATCTGCGATATCGACGACCAGAATTCTACGGTGGTGGCAATTTTGTACCGATGCCAATTTTGATTGCCATGAATTGCCCTATTTTTGGAGCCAGTTAATGAATGAGATGAGACCATGCTAAAAGTATTGATTAGTGACAAATTAAGCCCGCGTGCGGCGACCATTTTTGAGGAACATGGCATTGATGTCGATGTCAAGCCGGGGCTTTCACCTGATGAGCTAAAGGCTATTATTGCCGATTATGATGGGCTGGCGATCCGTTCAGCGACCAAGGTGACGGCTGATATTTTGAACGCCGCAACAAATCTGAAAGTCGTTGGCCGTGCCGGGATCGGGGTGGATAATGTCGATATTGCGGCGGCAACCAAACGCGGTGTGATCGTGATGAATACCCCGTATGGCAATGCGGTTACAACTGCCGAACATGCCATTACCTTGATGCTGTCCTTGGCGCGGCAAATTCCCGATGCCAATGAATCCACCAAAGCTGGTAAATGGGAAAAATCACGCTTTGTGGGAACCGAAATTACCGGCAAAACATTAGGTCTGATTGGCTGTGGCAATATCGGAACGATTGTTGCTGAACGCGCGCAAGGCCTGAAAATGCGAGTTATTGGTTATGACCCGTATCTTAGCCCTGAAAATGCGACCCGGCTTGGCATTAAAAAGCTTGAGCTTGATGAATTATTGGCGCGGGCAGATTTTATCACGCTTCACACGCCATTGACCGATGCAACGCGTAATATCATTAGCGCCGATGCGTTGAACAAAACCCAAAAGGGCGTTCGGATCGTCAATTGCGCGCGTGGCGGTCTTGTTGACGAGCTGGCGATGGCGGCAGCATTGAAAAGTGGCCATGTCGCTGGTGCCGCCTTTGATGTGTTTGAGGTAGAACCCGCCACCGATAATGTGCTTTTCGGTTTTGATAATGTCATTGCCACGCCGCATCTTGGTGCCAGCACAACCGAAGCGCAGGAAAAAGTGGCGCTTCAGGTAGCTGAACAAATGGCTGATTATCTGATGAAAGGGGCAGTCACCAACGCCTTGAACATGGCATCTGTTTCAGCCGAAGAAGCCCCGATTCTAAAGCCTTACATGGCGCTTGGCGGCTTACTTGGCAGCTTTTTGGGGCAGGTCGAAGCCGATGGCATCACCGCGGTGGTAATCGAATTTGACGGCAAAGCAGCCGCACTAAACCCAGAATCGGTAGTGGCAACAACTTTGGCAGGGCTTCTTGGACCGGCAATGGAATCGGTCAATATGGTCAATGCCGCTGCGGTCGCCTCGTCAAATGGCATTGCCGTATCGACAGTTCGCCATGATCGCCAATGCGACTATGAAACTCTGCTTCGGGTAACAATCGCGCATAAAACAGGTGATCGGACGATCGCGGGAACTTTGGTTGGCGGTGATAAGCCGCGGATTGTCGAGGTGCAGCATATCGCTGTCGAATCAGATTTCCCGCCATATCTTCTGTATCTTCGCAATTATGACAAGCCGGGTTTTATTGGTGATCTTGGCAGCCTTTGTGGCAAGCATGGGATCAATATTGCGACTTTCCATCTTGGGCGGCGTGAAGCTGGCGGCGAGGCGATTGCCCTTGTCGAGATTGATGGCGGCTTGCCCAAAACCATGTTGCCTGAAATCCGCGCGCTGGATCAGGTGGTGCGTGCAGACGCACTGCATTTCGCGCTTGATATTTAATTGCTGATTGTTGCTGGCCGACAGGCCGCGTTTCGGCTGTGGCTATGGCTGGCATGGAATGCTGATAAATTAACCTCTGCCACTGGCATGGCACCGTTGCCTTCGCCGCGTGAACTCTGCTATAAACGGCCGCGGTTCATGCGGCCCGTCGGCATGATCTATGGTTTCAAGGTAGGCGAACTTGACCCGTTGCAATGTCGCAGCGGCATGGCGTCTTTCCTGTCTTTCGATCTTGATGTTGATCCCCTTGGTGGGACAAAGGTTCTTTCATGGCAAATGTAGCGGTAATTGGTGCGCAATGGGGTGATGAGGGCAAAGGCAAAATTGTCGATTGGTTGTCAAGCCGCGCCGATGTTGTTGTCAGGTTTCAAGGTGGCCATAATGCGGGTCATACGCTTGTCATTGACGGTGTTGAATATAAATTATCGCTTTTGCCATCAGGCATTGTACGGCCGGGAAAATTATCGGTCATTGGCAATGGTGTTGTGATTGATCCGGCGCATTTGCTCAAGGAAATTGGCATTTTGCGAAGTCAGGGCGCAGCGATCAGTCCGGCAAGCCTTTTAGTGTCTGAATCTGCGGCTTTGATCTTGCCGGTTCATCAGGCGGTTGATGCGGCGCGTGAAGCGTTGCGCGGTGCTGGTAAAATCGGTACAACCGGCCGCGGCATTGGCCCTGCCTATGAAGATAAAATTGCCCGCCGCGCGGTTCGTCTTGGCGATTTGGCATCCGAAGATGTTCTAAAGGAAAAGCTGGCGGCGCTGGTGGCGCATCACAATGTCTGGCTTGCCGCCGCCGAACGGCCGCTTGCCGATTCTGACAAGATGAAGGCCGATCTTTTGGCGATGCGTGACGAATTGCTGACTTATACCGGTCAAAGCTGGCGTTGCCTCGCCGATGCGCGCGCGGCAAATAAGCGGGTTTTGTTTGAAGGTGCCCAAGGGGTGATGCTTGATATCGATCACGGCACTTATCCTTTCGTGACCTCAAGCAATACTGTGGCGGGTCAGGCCGCAACGGGTGCGGGAACCGGCCCAACCGATATCGGATTTGTTCTCGGCATTACCAAGGCCTATACAACCCGTGTTGGCAGTGGCCCATTCCCAACCGAGGATTTTGGTGCCGATGGCGACCGTATGGGCGAACGAGGCCGCGAATTTGGCACGGTCACAGGACGCAAGCGGCGTTGTGGCTGGTTTGATTCTGTTATGGTTCGCCAGGCAGGTCATGTTGCGGGCATCACCGGCATGGCTTTGACCAAGCTTGATGTTCTTGATGGGTTTGATGTTTTACAGATATGCGTTGGCTATCAAATTGACGGCAGCGACAAGGTGTTGGATTATTTTCCGTCCGATGCTGACGCACAGGCCGCTTGCAAGCCAATTTACGAAGAAATACCCGGCTGGTCAGACAGCACCTATGGCGCGCGTAGCTGGGCTGAATTACCAGCTAATGCGGTCAAATATATTCGCCGTGTTGAAGAATTGACCAAATTGCCGGTTACGCTGCTATCAACAAGCCCCGAACGCGACGATACGATTCTGGTTCGCGACCCGTTTGAAGGCTAGGCCTCAGCTTCTCTGTGATGCGGCAATAGCTGCATTTCTTCGGCCTTGTCACGAACGGCTTTTTGCAGCTTTTCAAAGGCGCGCACTTCAATCTGGCGAATTCGTTCGCGGCTGACGCTGAATTCGGCGGCCAGATCTTCGAGTGTTAGAGGCGGTTCGGCAAGCCGTCGTGCTTCAAGAATACGTTGTTCACGCGGGTTTAGCCCCTGCATCGCATCAACCATCAAATTGCGGCGCGCGCCATATTCTTCCTGTTCGGCAAAATTGGTTTCCTGATCAACGCTGTCATCTTCCAGCCAATCCTGCCATTCGCCACTGCCATCGCCATCGCGGCTAAGCGGTACATTCAAAGACCTGTCATTGCCAGCCATGCGCTGATTCATTGAAATCACTTCAGTTTCGGACACATCTAGCTGTGTGGCGATCTGGGTAACCTGTTCGGGCTTTAGATCGCCATCTTCAATCGCTTGGATCTGTCCTTTAATGCGGCGCAGATTGAAAAACAATTTCTTTTGTCCGGCGGTGGTGCCGATTTTGACCAACGACCATGACCGCAAGATATATTCCTGAATTGCCGCTTTAATCCACCACATGGCATAGGTGGCAAGCCGAAAGCCTTTTTCAGGTTCAAACTTTTTGACCGCATGCATCATGCCAAGGTTGCCCTCAGAGATCAGATCGGCAACTGGCAGGCCATAACCGCGGTATCCCATTGCGATTTTGGCGACAAGCCGCAAATGGCTGGTCACGAGCTTATGCGCTGCCTTGACGTCACCTTTGTCTTTCCATGATTTTGCTAGCATATATTCTTCGCCCGGCTCCAGCATTGGAAAGGCGCGAATTTGCTCAAGGTAGCGCGACAGATTTCCATCTGGGCTAAGCGCAGGGAGCATCGATTTAGCAGCCATTTTCATTTCTCCTCGGGATCGGACTCATATCGCTAGTCATTTCGCCTCACTTTGGCGCAATTCGCGCTGCGCAGATTATTCAAGCTTTGTATAAAACCATCTAATCGGGGCTAGATTAAGGCTATTTTTTGCAAAACTCTTTTTCAATAATTCTAATTTTCGCACATATAGGTGATTAAAACCCAACAACTACGCGCAGTAATCGCAAAAATCAACTCTAGCCAGAAGGATGGGTTTTCCCAGTCGCACGGTCGGAAACAGTGCGTTCCATCAAGGCGAGGAGACCCGCCATATCGTTGGGAAGCGGTGTTTCAAATTGCAGGGCCTTGCAGGTAATCGGATGGGCAAAGCCAAGCCGCGCTGCATGCAGTGCCTGACGGCCAAAATTGCGCATCTGCGACAGGCCGGTACGCGCCAGATTATCCGGCATTTGTCCCGAACGTGGTGCCCGTCCATATAATGGATCGCCGATCACCCCATGATTAATATGCGCCATATGAACACGGATCTGATGTGTTCTACCAGTTTCAAGACGGCATTCAACATGTGAACCAAAAGGCGGGAAACGGCGCAGCAATTGCCAATGCGTTACCGCGTTACGGCCTTTGGTGGTGATGGCTTGGCGTTTGCGATCATAGCTGGCGCGGCCGATTGGTTGGTCAATGGTGCCGTCACGTTCAACACTGGTTCCCCAAACAAGCGCTTGATAACGCCGGTCAATATCATGTGCGGCAAACATTCCGGTCAGGCCGTGATGCGCCGCATCTGTTTTGGCCACTACCATCGTGCCAGATGTGTCTTTATCAAGACGGTGAACAATGCCCGGCCGCATGACCCCGCCAATGCCGGTAAGCGATGGTCCGCAATGGGCAATCAGCGCATTCACTAAAGTGCCGGTTAGCGACCCCGGTGCCGGATGCACAACTAGCCCTGCCGGTTTATTCAGGACAATCAAATGCGCATCTTCAAATAGAATATCAAGCGCGATATTTTCGGCTTTTGGCACGGCATCAACCGGCGGCGGCAAAATCAGCGCATAGCTTGCGCCGGGTTTGACCGGTGCTGATGGATCGGTTAGGGTGCGCCCATCCTCGCGTAGCTGCCCATCAAGGATCAGCGCTTTAAGCCGGCTGCGTGATAAAGGCTCGCTTGGCGTGCCAAAATGGGTCGCCAGAAACCGGTCAACGCGGTCTGCAGGTATATCGTCAGCGGCAAGGTGAACAAGACGGGTTGTTGGATCGTCAGAGGAATAGGTCATGGATCAGGACAATAAAGCAAAAGCGGCAAATACAACAGCCCCACAATCTTCTGAAACAAACACCGAAGCGCCATTAGCTGTTGTCCAAAACCTTGGGCTGATTAAGGCCATGGCCATCATCATGGCAATTTTGATCGTGGCGGCATTGGCGGTCATTACCGTGACAATCTATAGCCGGCTTACCGCCGCCAATTCGGCCAAGGCAATCCAGCAAAATGAGCTTGTTATTCCTGCTGATAGCCAGATTACCGGTGCCAGTCTTGGCGCTAAGGGGCAAATGGTTGTCATTATCGAAGATAAAAGCGGCCAGCAATTATGGCAGCTAGACGCGTCGGGTAAAATTCAGCGCAAAACCCGCGTCACGCCCCAGCGGTGAAATTCGCCAATCACGCCTGTGTTACCTATAGACCCAAATCGGCTTTAGCCGATAAAAGCAGCCGTTCTAGCGGCATGTCGCCAAAGTTCCACACATCAAACCCGATCGCCAGCGGCAAAACGTAATAACGAATGATAAACAGGATGCCCGCAGCGTAAAGTGGCAAAAGGCGACTGATGATAAAGGCTGGCTTGGTCAAGCTGATCACCGCATAGATTGGGGCATTCAGCGCGCGCAACAGCCGTAACGGCGAAAAGCCGCTATCTTCATTCATCACAATGATCACCAGAAAATGCAGAAAGCTGGTCCACATCAGCAAACCAAAAGGCAGATCAATCAAAATGCCGATCGGAGGGGTGGTTGTAATCATGCAAATGGTTCCAAATCGCGATCATTGATGCTGGATTTTATCTGCCACCATAAAAACCGAATACAGCGCGCGACGCAAGCCCAAGATCCTGCGCCTGCGTGATGAAAAGCGGCAGCCATAATTGATCGGGGGCTGGTATATTGCTTTAAAAAACGATACACAAGAACGATGTGAGTGCCGGTTTGTCATTTCCGGGCTGGATTTGCCCGTTTTGACGCGCCATGCATCCTTGAAAATGCAGTATCAAAAATCCTGATGCGACCCGAAAGAGAACTGGAAAAATCATGGCTAGCCATCAATATGTTTATGTAATGAACCGCTTAAGCAAGGCATGGCCCGGTGGTAAGGAAGTTCTGAAAAATATCAGCCTGTCATTTCTGCCAGGTGCCAAAATTGGCGTTTTGGGTCTGAATGGATCGGGTAAATCAACCTTGTTGAAAATCATGGCTGGAATTGAAACCGAATTTCAGGGTGAAGCATGGGCTGCCGATGGCATCAAAGTCGGTTATCTGGCGCAAGAACCCGAATTAGATCCGTTATTGGATGTGACCGGCAATGTTCTTGCTGGCATGGGTCGTGCTAAACAGCTTGTTGACCGGTTTAACGACGTGAGCGCGAAATTTGCCGAAGAAATGAGCGATGACGAAATGAATGCCGTCATTGCCGAACAGGCCGAGCTGCAGGAAGAAATTGATGCTATTGACGCATGGGATTTAGAGCGCAAAGCCGAAATTGCGATGGATGCGCTTCGCGTGCCGCCGGGCGATGCCGATGTCACAAAATTATCAGGTGGTGAAAAGCGCCGCGTTGCGCTTTGCCAGCTATTGCTTAGCGCGCCTGACATGCTGCTTCTTGACGAGCCGACAAACCATTTGGATGCCGAATCAGTCGCATGGCTGCAAAAATTTCTCCATGATTTCCCGGGCACCGTTGTCACCATTACGCATGACCGTTATTTCCTTGATGATGTTGCTGGCTGGATTCTTGAACTCGATCGCGGTGCCGGTATCCCTTATGAGGGGAATTATTCGGGCTGGCTTGAACAAAAGCAAAAGCGGCTTGAACAAGAAGGTCGTGCCGATGATGCGCGGGTGAAATCATTGTCTCGCGAATTGGAGTGGGTGCGTGCTGCACCAAAGGCACGTCAGGCCAAATCCAAGGCGCGGATCAATGCCTATGAAAAGCTGCTTGCCGATGACCAGCAGAAACAGGTTGATGTGGCACGGATTTCGATTCCGGCTGGCCCACGGCTTGGCGATGTGGTGATTAACGCCAATGGGCTTCGCAAAGGTTTTGGCGATCGGCTGTTGATTGATGATTTGTCTTTCCGCCTGCCGCCAGGTGGTATTGTTGGGGTGATTGGCCCGAACGGCGCGGGTAAAACCACGCTATTTCGAATGATTACCGGCGATGAAGCGGCTGATGAAGGTGATTTTTCTGTTGGTGATACGGTCAAGCTTGGCTATGTCGACCAATCGCGCGATGCGTTGGATGATAAACAGACGGTTTGGCAGGTCATTTCAGGCGGCATGGAAGAAATCGAGCTTGGCAAACGCACCATGCAATCGCGTGCCTATGTCGGACAGTTTAATTTTAAGGGCGGCGATCAGCAAAAAACCGTTGGCCAGCTATCAGGCGGTGAGCGCAACAGGGTGCATCTGGCGCGTATGTTGAAATCGGGGGCCAATCTGTTGCTTCTCGATGAGCCGACAAATGATCTTGATGTCGATACGCTTCGCGCGCTTGAAGAGGCGCTTTTGGAATTTGCCGGCTGTGCGGTTGTGGTCAGCCACGACCGTTGGTTCCTTGACCGGATTGCAACGCATATTCTGGCTTTTGAGGGCGACAGCCATGTTGAATGGTTTGAAGGCAATTATGAAGCCTATGAGGCGGATAAAAAGCGGCGTCTTGGTGCCGATGCTGATCGGCCAACCCGTATTAAATATAAGCCAATCTCGCGCTAGGCAGATAATTAAAAAGAACTAGCATATCGCGCCGATAAAAAAGCCGGAATTTTCCGGCTTTTTTAATGTCTGTTTTATTGGCTTTTTATGGGGCTTGCTGGCGTTTGCGCATTGTCTCAACCAGCGCTGAAAACCGACCTTCATTCTGGCGAATGATGGTGACATTTTCCTGTTTTTGAGTCACAAGCATTGAAATATTCTCAATTTCGACATCCAAAACCTTTGCCGGTGCCATTGCTGGTGTAATGACGCGCCAGCCAACCGAAACAGGTGGGCGCTTGCCGGTTGAGTCATTAAACAAACCGCGCACCAGAACCATCTTGTCACCCTTGGCCTGACTATCAATCGTTGTAAAGCGCAGACCCGATAATTGATCGAAATTGCGAACGACGGTGCCAATCACAACATCACGCATGGTTTGGACATAATCAATACGCTCTTGTTCATTGGCAGCGCGCCAGTAAGGCCCGGCAGAAAAGCGGGCAATCGCGAGTAAATCAAAATGTTTATCAAGAAGTTTTGTAATATTTTTGGTTCGTTTTTCAATATTGCCTGAATCTGTTTCCAGATAGGTTTCAACTTCACTGATCATGCTTGTGATAACATCATTGGCAGCGGTAATCTGATCGCTGGCACGAGCTGGCAAAGCGGTCAACAACAGCGGTAACAGACATAGACAAACAAATCCGCTGCGAAGCCAAGCTGGCAAATTAGAGGTCAAAATCCCAATTTGGCGGTTGCGTGTCATTTAGGATCCTCAAGGAATGATTCAAAAAGGTCATCAGTGGTGCGATTATTGGTTGGTTTTCCAACTGTGGCATTAATGCGGCCAGCCCGCCCCTGATAATAAAGCGAGCGGGTGCGGGCGTAAGGGTCAAGCGAATTATATTTCACATCATTAAATGCTTCAAACAGGTTAGCCCGCGTTGATACAGCCGCAACTGGTGGGCGCAATGTCTGCATTGTCTGGAGGGCATCACCGGCTTTGAGAAACGACATCGGGTTGGTTACTGAATCAACGACCCGGCCGGTTAGACTTCGGCTGGTATTTGGACCAAGAACAGGCACCATCAGATAATTGCCTTCAGGCACATCAAACGATGCCAAGGTTTGGCCGAAATCCTGGCTTTTGACCGCTTTTGGATCTTCGGTCAGGTCAACCAGTCCCAGTGTCAGGCTGTTGACGATAAAATGCACCGTCGATAGACCCGCATTTTCAAACCGCCCCTGCAATGTTGAATTGAATGTTGTGGCCGGAAGCCCTGTCCAGTCAATGTGGTTATCAATGGCGCGGCGTCCGGCAAGTGGCATGACATTGCGATAGCCACTGGCGGCTGGTTCCAAAACATGCGTATCAAGACCCATGTTAAAGGCAAAGGCTTTGCGATTCGATCCTTCATAAGGATCGCGCGCATCCGATCTCTTAGTTTCGGGAACAGAGCTGCATGCCGCCAAAAGCAAGATAGCCGTAAAAGGAGCGACTAAAATGTGGTTCAGGCTGCGTTTTGATAAGGCAAACATAGCTGTCCATTCGTGGGTTGCAAAGTTGAGTGTTCAACATATCGCAATAAAGGTTGAATGCAAAAATGATTCGGCATTCTGCGAATAGCAATCTGGGAAAATTATGAAAAAATAAGTGACCCAAGACATCGCATTGCGATTGACCCACCCATCTGCATTTGCGAGTTTGAACACATTATGAAGGAACTTGTAAAAACGCCAGCCAGCCCATGGCTTGATGGGCTTAATACGGCACAAAGCGAAGCTGTGAAAACCCTTGATGGGCCATTGCTGGTTTTGTCGGGTGCCGGTACCGGTAAAACACGTGTTTTGACCTCGCGCCTTGCTGAATTGGTTGCCAGTGGTACCGCAAAGCCGTGGAATATTCTGGCGGTGACCTTTACCAACAAGGCTGCACGCGAGATGAAATTGCGCGTTGGCAGTCTGGTTGGGCCGATGGCCGAGCAAGTATGGCTTGGCACGTTTCATGCGCTTGCTGCCAAAATGTTGCGCCGCCATGCCGATCTTGTTGGTTTGCGGGCTGATTTTACCATTCTTGATACTGATGATCAGATCAGGCTGCTGAAACAATTGATGGAAGCCGAAGATATTGATCCCAAACGCTGGCCAGCGCGGATGCTTGGCGGGGTGATTTCGCGGTGGAAAGACCGTGGGCTGCCGCCAGAAAAAGTGGGGCTCGCCGAGGCTGGTGATATTGCCAATGGGCGTGTTCGGGCGCTTTATGAACGTTATCAAACCCGCCTCATTACACTGAATGCTGTCGATTTTGGTGATTTGCTGCTTCACATGCTAAGCATTTTCACCACCCATGCCGATGTTTTGGCCGATTATCAAAACCGCATCACCCATATTATGGTTGACGAATATCAAGATACGAATGTTGCGCAATATCTATGGTTGCGACTATTGACCGGCAACCGTAACAATCTTTGCTGTGTTGGCGATGATGATCAGTCGATCTATGGCTGGCGAGGTGCCGAAGTTGGCAATATTTTACGTTTTGAAAGCGATTTCAGCGGTGCCAAGACGGTTCGGCTTGAAGAAAATTACCGGTCAACCGGTCATATTCTGGCAGCGGCGTCTAAAATCATCGCGTATAACGAAACGCGGCTTGGCAAAACCTTATATACATCGGCAGATGACGGCGAAAAACTGCGGGTCAATGGGTATTGGGATGGGCCTGACGAGGCGCGAAATATCGCCAGCCAGATCGAAACAATGATGAAAGATGGCGTTCATCTCTCGCAAATTGCCGTTCTGGTTCGTGCCGGATTTCAAACCCGTGAATTTGAAGAACGGTTTATTGCGATTGGCCTTCCTTATCGGGTGGTTGGTGCGCGGTTTTATGAACGCGCAGAAATTCGCGATGCCATTGCCTATTTGCGGCTTATCGCCCAACCCGCCGATGATCTGGCGTTTGAGCGGATTATCAATACGCCAAAGCGCGGCCTTGGCACGGCTAGTTTGCAGGCGGTTCATATTCAGGCGCGGTCGTCGGATAAGCCGCTTTTGGCTGCGGCGATTGATCTTGTGCAAACCGAAGAATTGCGTCCTGCGGCACGTAACGCGCTTGGCAGTTTTGTGCAGGATATTAAACGTTGGCGCGATCTTGCCGGATCAACGCATCAGGCGGATCTTGCCAAAATGGTGCTTGATGAATCGGGCTATACACAAATGTGGCAGCTTGATAAATCACCCGATGCTGAAGGCCGGCTGGAGAACCTGACCGAATTGATCAATGCAATGCAGGATTTTGACTCGCTTCAGGGGTTTTTGGAACATATCGCGCTTGTTACCGATGGTGATGCCGACCCTGAGCATGGCGAGGTGACGCTGATGACGCTTCATGCGGCAAAAGGGCTGGAATTTGATGCGGTGTTTTTGCCCGGCTGGGAAGAAGGGGTTTTTCCAAGCCAGCGCACAATGGATGAAAATGGCGCTGTTGGTCTCGAGGAAGAACGCCGCTTGGCCTATGTTGGCATCACCCGGGCACGGCGCGATCTTTTCATTAGCTTTGCCAATAGCCGGCGTATTCATGGCCAATGGCAATCGTCAATTCCTTCACGCTTTGTTCAGGAGTTGCCGCCAGAAAATATTATCGAAAATATGGAACAAGGCATGGGGCTTGGCCGTGTGACCGCGGCGCGGCTTGGTGATGCGTCGGGTACGAATGGCTTTGGCGCGAATGGCGGCTATGGGGCTGGTGATTATAGTGCTGGCGGCTATGGTGCGGGGTGGCGACGAATGGCGGTACGGCGCGCTGAACCGGCTGATGGCAATTGGGAACCAGCTAATAACAAGACCGAATTTACAATCGGCGACCGTGTGTTTCACCAGAAATTTGGCATGGGTAATATTTTGACAATTGATGGAGACAAGCTATTGATTTCATTCGATAAAGCAGGTCATAAAAAAGTGGTATCAGGATTTGTGAGCAAGCCATGACTGCACTTCAATCAGTCGTTTTAACCTTGCCGGCGCGGCTTGATGATCGGGCAATGGCTGCCTTTGAAGGTGTTTTTAGCGAGCTTTTAGACAGCGCCGCCACATCATTCCAGCGTGATGATGCCGGTGATTGGCAGATCGAAGCCCTGTTCACCTTCACTCCTGATGCGGCCATGATTGATCAGATGCTGGCACCGCTTTATCAGCATGAAACGATTACCCCAATTCCAATCACGATATCATCGGTTGAACAGCGCGATTGGCTTGCCGAAAATCGTGCCGCTTTTCCGCCATTGCATATTGGCCGTTTCTGGGTTTACGGAAGTTATGTCACCACGTCCCGTCCGGCGGCAAGCCTGCCTTTATTGATTGATGCTGCCTTGGCCTTTGGCTCGGGAACGCATCCGACAACCGAGGGCTGTTTGCGCGCAATGCAGATGATTCGGTGGATTGCCCCACGGCGGGTTCTCGATATGGGCTGTGGGTCGGCAATTCTGGCAATGGCGGCATCGCGGCTTTGGCCATCCTGTCAGACAATTGCGGCTGATAATGATCCGGTTGCGGTTCGGGTTGCGGCGCATAATCGGGCGCTGAATGCCATTGCACCGGTCAAAATGTGGCTTGCCGTTTCGCAAGGATTTGGCAGTCGAATTGTTTGCAATCATGCGCCGTATGACTTGGTGCTTGCCAATATTCTGGCTGGCCCGCTATGCCGGATGGCACCTGATCTTGCACCGCGATTGGCAAAGGGCGGCTGGCTTGTTTTGTCAGGTATTCTAAATGGGCAGGCAACCGCAGTTGAGGTGGCCTATCGGCAGCAGCGGCTTCGTGTGTGGCATCGAATTCGTATTGGCGATTGGACAACAATCATCATGCGGCCATCGGCGGCAGGCACAATGCCGCAATTATGGAATGGACGGTGAGCCAGCAGGATCAAACCCGCGCCAAGCGGTTAGAAACGCTTCGCAGCGCAATGGCTGCGGCCGGATTTGATGGCTGGATTGTTGGCCGCGAAGACATGTATCAGGGCGAAGAAGTGCCGGCTGGTGATGAACGGCTTGCCTATTTATCCGGATTTACCGGATCGGCTGGCTTTGCGGTGGTGCTTGGCGATCGGGCGGGGCTGTTTAGTGATGGCCGCTATAGTTTGCAAATGCCCGCACAAACCAATTCAGCCACGTGGGATTGCAGTACAATTCCCGATGTGACATGCGAAGATTGGCTGAAAACAGCGGGGTTAGCCAGTGGTGCAATCATCGCCATTGATGGAAGGCTGGTCACGGTTTCAGGCTTTAGACGCTTTGAAAAATCCGTTCTTGCGGCAGGTGGAACACTTGTTTGTCACCACGAAAACCTGCTTGATCAGCAATGGCTTGATCGACCGACTTTGCCGCCAGCGGCAAGCTGGCAGATGCCAATTGAAAATGCCGGTAAGTCACTTGCTGAAAAGAGCGATGATCTTGCCGCCTATCTTGATGCCAAAGATTGCGCTGCGGTTCTGCTAACGCGGGTGGATTCGGTGAATTGGCTGGTGAATATGCGGGGCGGGGATTTGCCCTGTACGCCGGTCAATCTCTGTTTTGCGCTGTATCACCGCGAAGCCGGTCTTTGCATTTTAGGTGATCAATCGCGCCTTCAGCCGGTTTTAACGCCTGATATCACCGTTGCGCCTTTGACCCAATTGCCAGCAATGCTTGGTGATATGGGTGATGGCCGTTTGATGATTGAAGCCGCAAGCCTTCCCAAAATGCTGTTTGAACAGATTGTGGCAAGCTGTGTGCAAACATTTGAGGCAGATTGTCCGCTGACCATCGAAAAAGCCCGCAAGACAACGGCTGAATTGCGCGGGTTTCGCGCCGCGCATCAGCGTGATGGTGCGGCGATGGTTGAATTTTTATGCTGGCTTGATCAGGCGGTATCCACTCTATCTTCTAGCATTACCGAAAGTGATCTTGCCGATAAATTACTGGCGTTTCGCCAACAGCAAGACGGGTTTCTAACACCAAGCTTTAACACCATTGCCGGATCAGGCCCGAATGGCGCCATTGTGCATTATCGGGCCATTGCGGGGGGCAGATCGCGAACTGGCAAGCGATGATCTTTTGTTGTTGGATTCGGGCGGCCATTACCATGATGGCACAACAGATATCACCCGTACCATCGCGATTGGAACGCCGCCCAAAGGCGCGGTTGCGGCCTATAGCCATGTTCTGCAAAGCCATATTCACCTCGCTATGGCGAAATTTCCCGAAGGCACGAATGGCAAACAGCTAGATGCGATTGCGCGCGCGCCGCTATGGGCGGCGGGGCTGGATTTTGCGCATGGCACCGGTCATGGTGTTGGTCATGTTTTATCGGTTCATGAAGGGCCTGCCAGCATTTCCAAACGCGGTGACGTGGCGCTTGAAACGGGCATGGTTTTATCGAATGAGCCGGGTTATTACCAGACAGGTGATTGGGGCATTCGGATTGAAAATCTGATCGTCGTGACACCAGTAAAACAAACGGGGTTTTTAGAATTTGAAACAATCACTCTTTGCCCGCTTGATCGCCGCCTGATTGATAAAACGCGTCTTGATGCTGACGAGATAGACTGGATTGACCGCTATCATCGCGCGGTTTACGAACAATTACACTCGCATCTATCGCTAATGGCCAAATCATGGTTAGAGGCCGCCTGCCGCCCACTATAGATTTAAACGATACTGGCAGGGCGATATTGGTAAGATGCTATTGGTTACCAAGCAGCGCCGAATAGCCATCTTCATCAAGAACGGTAATGCCAAGATCGGCTGCCTTGCGCGCTTTTGATCCGGCATCCGCACCCGCGACCAAAAAATCGGTTTGTGCTGAAACAGTGCCTGATACTTTGGCACCAAGAGATTCGGCTTTGGCTTTGGCCTCGGCGCGTGACATGCGGGTCAAGGTGCCGGTAAATACGATTATTTTACCGCTAATCGCGCTGTTTTCGGCAGGGCGCTCAGGTGGTAAAATGGTCAACTCTGCGACAAGATCAACAATCAATTGATACAAGTCAGGATTGCCGAAAAAGGCGGTGACGTCATTAGCCATTGCCGCGCCAATCTGGTCGATTTCAACAAGCGCCTGATGCGCCGCGTCAAGATCGGCATTGGGATTCAGCGCTGCCAGCATTGCCTCGACAGATCCGTAATGAAGCGCCAACAGACGCGCCGTTGCCTGTCCAACCTGTCTTATGCCAAGCGCATAGATGAAGCGTTCAAGACCAATTTCGCGCCGAATAGCAATGGCTGATAGCAGTTTCTTGATTGATAAATCGCCATAGCCGTCAAGCGCGATCATGGCCGCTGATTTGTCGCCAAGCTGGAAGATGTCAGCTGGTGTTTGAACCCAGCCAAGGTCAATAAATTGTTCGATCTGGCGGGCGCCAAGCCCTTCGATATCAAAGGCATCACGCGCAACAAAATGTTTTAGCCCTTCAAACAGCTGGGCGGCGCAATTCAGCCCGCCACTGCATCGCCGCACCGCTTCGCCCTCGGGCCGGATTGCGGCAGCATGGCAAACGGGACATGAATCAGGAAAGTCAAAGACGGTCTCATTGCCTTTGCGAGCGTCACTTAGCACCCTGACAATTTGTGGGATCACATCACCAGCCCGCTGGATTACAACGCGGTCGCCAATCCGGATATCTTTGCGCGCGATTTCATCTTCATTATGCAAAGTTGCGTTTGAGACAATGACCCCGCCAACCGAAATGGGGGCAAGCCGTGCCACAGGCGTAAGCGCGCCCGTGCGGCCAACCTGAATATCAATGGCGTCAATCACGGTTTCAGCCTGTTCAG